>JBHWTK010000088.1:0-24990 GCA_043427975.1 Chloroflexia bacterium
GCGCGCGATGGAATGGTGCAGAAACTGCCGATAGCCGCAGCGGCACCAACCGACTTCAACAATGAACGTCGATTAACGGATGGCATGTCCATGAAACTGACCCCTCCTCATATCTGCGAATGACTGCCGGTAGAACGTATACATCTTGCGCCAGAACGAGTGCGTTCGCAAGCACACGTGACGCAAACGCGATTGCTCCCTCGTGAATTATCTCTCCTGTAGGCACCCTGGCCGTCCTTCAGAGCGTGAATGCTGCCATTTTGTGCAAGCCGCACTATAGAAAGCGCGGACCATCGCGATAGAATCAAATGACATAATGTCTTCAATCTTCGCACCTGGCGCCCGAAGGGTTCGGTATGGATGGATACCAGAGGGAACATCATCGCTTCACCCGACGAGCGCTAATTGGCGGCATTACCGGAGGTGCCCTCGCGTCAGGACTTCGACCGCTTTCAGCGCAACAACCGAATTTCGTCCGCTATTCAGCAGCCGAATTGCTGGAGATCATCCGCACCACCGATGATCTCCAGTACGCGGCGCAGGCGTTGATCGATATCTTTGCCCGCTCGGGTATTGCCGTGTATGACGAATCCGTTACGGCCATGCTTTCGCCCCTCTGGAATACACCGAGCCCGCTTTCGTTTGTCGAGTCCCAGGTCGCCACAATGGTCGACGAACTGAGGCAGGCATCCTACCGGGCAGTGGGCGGGTTCGACGCCTTTGCGCCTGAGTTCTCGGAGAGCGGGGAACCTGTGCCTCCGTTCTCAGATATGTACGTGCGCTATGCACTGAATGTCTCTACACCCGGCGCGGAATTCGTGCGCGCCGTATTGATGACGACACCCGAGGGCGATGGGGAAATGCCCGCCAGCCTTCTGCCTGCGCCAACCGCAGCGGTGAGCGTCCTTTCGGGCGAGATTCTGGCCGATCTTCAGGCGCAAATCGATACCCTGGTGGTTACCCAGGTGCCCACCGTTCCTTCACTACCGAACCTTCCAAACCTGCCGGGCGATGATCCACAGTTTCAGCTTCCGCCCCTGCCGGAACTGGATAACCAGGTGTGCAGCAATGTGCAGATGTTTGTTACCAGCGTGATTCAACGGGTGTTGGCAGTGCTTGAGCAAACGCGCACGATTGTGACCGTACCGATCATCGACCAGATCTTTGGTGCCGTGATTGGCATCGTGAAATTCGGCCTGCGGGTGATCATCCGCGCGATTGATATCGTGATAGCCCCGGTTATGGGGGTGTTGAAGTCGATTGCGGCGGCAGTTGCTATCGCATCGAACATTTTGGGTACCGTTTCTATGTGGTCGATGGCGATTGCCGCCACGCCAGATAAAACCCGCCTGGGCCAGGGGCCCGTGGAAACCATTACGGGTGAGATCGATGTCAACGCCGGTGGAAACGACGACATTCCCTGGCCGGCAATTGTCACGAACTGCGCTGCAGCCCTGCAGTTGCCCCTACCCTCACGAACGTCCGCCGGCTCCCCTGTTGCCCTCGATATCAGGAATCCCGTGGATAAAGAGTTGGTGTACGTGGGCCAGGAAGAACGCATCCTGGATTCCGCTGGCCGGCTGACGGTCACCTATGCCACCCGCAACGAATCCATCGCAGAGGTCGAGAAAGGCAAGGAGGAGATCGGTGTTGTGTACATCTCCGCCTCCGTCGAGCGGGAGGATCTCCGCGAGTTCACTGAGCACCTGATCGATTTGCTACTGGCCGATTTGCCGACGGTAATCGCGAACATCCTGCGAGAACTCACGGAGCCAATCGTGCGCGATTTGCGCACTAATCTGCTTCGTCTCGTCCAGGCATCGGCATCTACCCGCATGTATGTCACCTATCACCGCCTGCATTGTTTGCGCGGGCACTTCTTTGTCGCAAACACGCACTCGATCCAGAAGGTAAGCATCTGGAATGGTGTGAACGCCGAGAATGGTGCCGGTACATTCCAGTGGTGGTTTAACGCGGATGGAAGCTGCACCTTCTCAATCGATGGCACGGTGATCTATTGGGTAGATGGGAGGGTTTCGTATTACAGCGGTGTTGCCGAAGGGACCTTTTCGGTGAATAGCGGCTCCGTGCAGGTTGTGTTCGCTTCTTCAAGCGCGCGGCAAACCACATCGAGTGCGCTCAGCACCGCAAGTCAAACATATGACTTTTCGGCCAGGGAAATGACTGCGAGTTATGGTTCGTGGGAGCTGGCATGCGGCGAAACAATTTACCTGAGGAACAAGGAATGGGGAGATATCTGGTGGCTGGCGCCGGTTCAGTAACTCCGGGCAACCGGCGTAACTGGTCGGTCGTATTTTCCTGTCACCGCGCCGCAGGGCGCGGTACCTCTCGCCCGAAACAGTCGTGATGCCGTTGGGCATGATTCTGAGCGGCGGGGATTACGTAGCCAGGCGATAAGCCCACGGCTCACAGCCCCGGGCTATACAGATACTCCGTGCGATTGATGCCAACGCAATAGACCGGCATCGAATGTAACCATCCGGGCCGGTCTACGCTCGTGTGTATCGGTTGTTTGCCACATACTCAAGCAGATGTGGCGCTCCACCGAGGTCGTTTTGGGCGACGCGGTGGCTGCTAGGCCATTCGAGGGCGTCTATACGCATACCCTCCTTGTTCCAGATACTGCTGCACCCACATGTCTTGCTTCCTTGTTTCGTCTATGTGCTTGTGGTGTGCGGCATCGCGCCAGGTGACAGTCTGGTCATGCGCCGGTTCACCTCATGGGCACTGGTACGGTATGGGTGTGCACTATCTCCACACGTGAACGCCGGTTGCGTCCGCAATCTTCCCGCCGGATCCTAATGTGGCTGGTGCCTGCTGCAACCTCCTATGTTCCGGGGAGTGAAGCGCGGTTCTATTGGAGCTTTCTCCTGGGTATCCATGCTCTCGAAGCTTATGCTCCTCGCCGGCCCATAAATGCGCCGAACCGTTCCTGGCTGGATATCCGTTTGACTGCTCGCTGGTTTCCGTTCATCACGCCGGTTTACTACTCCCTGACGTGCGGAAACCCAATAGCTACGCCGCGGTGGAACATCCGTTGCGGCTGGCACTGCCGGGCATTCGACCCCCGACGCGCCAACTGGTGATTGTGGTCACCATCTCCTGAAGTAATGGGTACCGAAAACCTGGCGTTCCTCAATAGCTATCCGTTGTGCTATTGACCGAAATCTTGTTGCCCTTCCCGGGCGGTGCAGGTTCGGTGCATTGCTTCGTACCCCCATCCTAGCAAGGTTTAAGGCAATGTCAAGAGGTATTGTCCACAATCTACAGATTTCCGGTACGGGTACATTATTCCCCTGGGGCGAGCCTGTCCCACACCCACCGGCTGGCATGCGCCATTCGATCCGTGGTCTCCGCCGTATCATCCTGGCCCTTGCTCATGAAGGAAATGATGTAGTTCACCTCAGGGGAATACACGATTCCAACATCGGCTTTCACGCCGCGCAGGCTACCGGTTTTGTGCGCCACCTCAATATCGCGGCCCTCCGGCAACCGTCCCGGAATCACCGTGTTGAAGTTCTGGTTCTTCAGCGTCTGGATCACCCGTTCCCGGCCCTCCGCCGAGATCCCTTGCCCTTCATGGATGATGCGCATGAGTGCGCCCATATCACGCGGCGAACTGACGTTATTGCGCGGATCGCCCTGATACGCGAGGCAGTCATCGTCAGGATTGCTGTGCTTCAGGGCATCCTTCAGCACATCGTAGGTAACGTCGGGGTCATCGAAATCCTTGCCGGCAATCAGGCAGAACATCTCGCGGATATTCAGGGGGATATACGTGTTGCCCAACCCCAGGTTTCGCAGGGTGGTGGCCATGGAATCACGGCCAATAATGCCGTAGAGCAGGTCAGTAGCCCAGTTATCGGAAACGATGATCATCAGTTCAGCGAGATCGCGGATGGTAGGTTGCAGGCCTTCATTCAGGTCCTGCAACACGCCGCTTCCCGGCACGCGGTTATCGTGCGAGAGGGTGACGCGATCGGCGAGGTCCACCTTGCCCGCTTCGGCCTGGCGGTAGAGCTCGTACAGTAAGGGCGTTTTCAGTGTGGATGCGGTGGGGTACAGCTCGTCGGCGTTGTAGTGCAGCACCAGGTCGGTATCCAGGTGGTCCACATACACGCCAACCGGGCCGCCAAGCCCGGTGAAGAACGTATCCATCGCTTCGGTGAACTCGTTTTGGGATATCGTCACACTTCTCTCCTTTATCGGGTAAGGCGCGGGTCTAGCACGTCCCGCAGACCGTCCCCTAGCATGTTCACACCGAGGACAAAAATAGCAATGGCCAGGCCCGGGAACACGGTGATCCAGGGTGCCTGGTACATGTACATACGACCGGTACTGAGAATGGCGCCCCACTCTGGCGACGGAGGCTGCGCCCCGAGGCCGATGAAGCTGAGTCCGGCACCGGTCAGCAGCGCGCCGCCAAAGCGCAGGCTGCTGAGGATGATGAGCGGCGCTACCACATTCGGCAGGATATGGCGCAGCATGATGCGGCCGCTATTGACCCCCACTGAGCGGGCCGCTTCCACATACAACTCGCTGCGGGCACCGAGTACCGAGCCGCGCACGATACGGGCATACGCAGGGATCGAGAGGAAGCCGAGGGCCAGGATCACGGTATTCAGGCTGGGCCCGAGAATCGCCACCACCGCAATGACGAACAGGATGTCTGGGAAGCTCAACCAGATCTCCAATAGGCGGCTCAGGATGGTATCGATCAGGCCACCGTAGTACCCGCTGATCAGCCCGAGGACGATTCCTCCCAGGAACGCCACAGTTACGGATACGAGGCCAATCTGAACGGCGATACGCCCACCGTAGAGGATGCGGCTGAAGATATCGCGGCCGAACTCATCCGTGCCAAACCAATAGTCACGCCCCGGAGACTGGAAACGGTCGGGCGTATTCACCAGGATCGGATCGTTGGGCGCGATGTACGGGCCAAAGATAGCGATGAACAGCAACAGCCCCACAAGGAAAAGACCAACGATGCACATGGGGTTACGGCGTAACCGCCGCAGGTACAACTGCCGAATCGAGCGGGTCTCGTGCGCAATGACGCGCGCCTGTGTTGCCTGGCTCATGTGTATCGAATCCTGGGATCCACCCACGCATAGGCGATATCGACAAGAAGGTTGGTGACCACAAACGCGGTCGTTACCAGCAGCACCGTGCCCTGCACAACGGGAAAGTCACGCTGAAGGATGCTGTTGACCGCCAACTGCCCAACGCCCGGCCATCCGAAAATGACTTCGGTGATAAACGCGCCACCAAGCAGGGCGCCAAACTGCAACCCGATAATGGTGAGCACGGGCAGCAGGGCATTGCGCAACGCATGGGTGAGGATAACCTGCTTTTCACGCAGGCCCTTGGCTCGTCCGGTGCGGATGTAATCCTGCCCCAAACTCTCCAGCATCGCGCTTCGGGTCAGGCGGCTCTTGGTGGCCACACTGGGAATGGCCAGCGTGAGGATCGGCATAATGGCGTGTTTCCAGCTGCCCGCCCCGGTGACGGGCAGCCATCCCAGCTTCACCGAGAAGAGCCAGATCATGAGAAGGGCAACCCAGAAACTGGGGACACTGAGGCCCGCAGTGGTCGCCACCAGCACACCTACGTCCGCGAGCTTGCCACGATTCACGGCCGCTATCACTCCGGATGCGACTCCCACCACCGTGCTGAGGGCCACCGCACCAAACGTCAGGATGAACGTATTCGGCAATCGGTCGGCAAGCTCCGTCAGCACCTCGCGGTTCGTGCGGATGCTCTTACCCAGGCTTCCCTCGGTTACCAGGCGCTCGATGAAGCGGAAATACTGCACATAGAAGGGTTCATTGAGCCCCATTTCCTCGCGCAAGTCTTCCAGTGCCTGTGGCGACGCCGTTTCACCGAGGATGGCCACAGCGGGATCACCCGGTACAAATTGGGTCATGGCCGCAACAGCAATCGACACGCCGAGAAGCACGATGAACGACTGCATGATGCGGCGGATAATGTAACTGAGCATGAACGCTGAATCCGCCCCGGAACGTCAGGTATGGCCACGTACAGGGTTCCCCTGCCCGTGGCCACGCTGAACTATTCCTCGATATACGCGTCGTTCTTGAGGAATCCGCCGGTGGGGAACACCTGCAGGCCCTTGACGCGCTTGTTCACTGCGGTTTTGGTGATCGGCATATAGAGGGGCACCCACGGCAGGTCTTCCAGCAGGATTTCCTGGGCCTTGTAGTACACCTCCATGCGGGCATCCTGGTCCAGTGTCTGCTTGCCTTCCACCAGCAGGGCGTCGAAATCCGGGTTGGAGTAATGCACGCGGTTGGACGACCCCATGCGGTCGGTGCTCAGGAAGAGGAAGAGCACATCCGGATCGCTCCAGCCCCAGGTAAGCAGCAGCATGTCGTGCTCACCCTTTGGCGTGAAGTCCAGCAGCGCCGCTGTTTCCAACTGGTTGATAACCACATCAACGCCGACATTCCGGAGCTGGCCCTGGATAAGGGTTGCCAGCTGGCCGAGGGTGGCGGATGTGTTCGTGTAGAGTTGGGGCTGCATTTTGACGCCATCCTTTTCGCGGATGCCATCATCGCCCTCAACCCAGCCAGCCTCCTCCAGCAGCGTTTTCGCGGCTTCCTGGTCGAACTGCGGAGCCTTGGCTTGCAGTTCTTCGTTGTACCCCGGAACGGATGGCGGCAACGGCGTGGAGACAGCCTCGGCAAGGCCGCCCTCGAAGAGCGTGCTGACGATCTCCTCCCGGTCGATGGCGTGTGCAATCGCCTTGCGCACGTTGGGGTCTTCCATCAGCGGGCGAATGCGGGTGAGGCCGAGATAGCCGAGCGAGGTATTGCGCTCCTCGAAGATCTCGTAGCGATCATCGTTTTCGAACCGGGGCAGGTCTGTGGCCGTGAGTTCCACCGCATCCACCTCGCCGGTTTCCAGCGAGGCCACCTGCGCGAACGGTTCGGCGATCACCCGGTAGAGCAGTTCCTGGATGTACGGTGCACCCTTGTTCTCGTAGTACTCCTCTGGCGTGGTGTACTGCTCGAACGCTGCCAGCGATACCGTGGAGCCGGTGACCCATTCGTTGAACTTGTATGCGTTGGTGCCAACCGGCGCGCGGCCATAGTCATCGCCGCTGGCTTCCACTGCGCTTTCGCTCAGCATGCCGCCATAGCCACCTTCAAACCCGTTGAAGAAGGCCGCGTTCGGGGTTTCGAAGACGAGTTTCACGGTCAGGGGATCGATCACTTCTGGCGTGATCGTGAGGGCCATATCGTAAATCGGGCTCTTTGCCCCAAGCTCCGCCAGGCGCTCGATGGTGTACTTGACTGAATCAGCAGTGAACTCGCTGCCATCGTGGAACGTGATTCCCTCGCGCAGCTTGAAGGTGATCTCCTTGTTGTCCTCGCTCACATCCCAGCTCTCGGCGAGCAAGCCTTTGTAGGTAAGGTCGAGGTCCTTGTAGATGAGGGAGCTGTAGATCTGGTTAAACACTTCCCATGCTGCACCATTGGAAGTGATATGGGGATCGAGGGTCTCGGGATCGGACGATACTGCGAACGCCATGGTGCCGCCAGCTTCCTGCATGGCAGCGGCAGCGGCAATGCTCCCCGGCACCGCCACACCAGCAGAAACCAGCACGGCACCGAGCGCCCGTGGGGTCATCCCCAGTGCGATTCCGCGCTGCAGAAACGAGCGACGATCGATACGATGCGCCTGGACGTCATCCAGCAATTGACGCAAGGAATCCTGGTGTGACATGTTTTGTCTCCTTAGGTAACGATCGCCAGTCCAGTGGACTGGCAGCAGGTTTGGGACTGATCCCGTTTCGATTGGTGCGTTGCCCAATGCTACCAGAGCCTGCTGTTGCCGCAAATACCTTGCACGGAATTGCCCCGCGGGCGGACCTGTTTCACGAACGTCCAGGCCCGGAACACAGCACCGGCGGCCCCCTGACAGGAGCCGCCGGCGTCTCGATGCACCATGTTGTTGTTGGACCGGGTTACTGGCTGCCCTCGCGCGCCTTCTGTTGGGCCTCGGCCACCTTCTCGTTTTCAACATTGCTCTTGTCTGTTTCCGGGTGCGCCTTGAAGATGACGGCATTCAGTTCCGCACCGAATAACAGGATCATGGCGGAGATGTAGAAGTACAGCAGTAGCACGATCACGCCGGCGAGCGATCCGTACGTGGCGTTGTAGTTGCCAAAGTTGCTGATGTAGAAGGAGAAACCTAGGGTCGCAAGGATCCAGACAACCACGGCCACCACAGAGCCCGGCGAGACCAGGACGAATGGCTGGCGGACATTGGGGAAGAAGTAGTAGATGAGCGCCACCACGAGGATCATCAGCAGGATTGCCACCGGGTAGCGCAGCCAGGTCCAGAGATTGACAAACAGGGTGCCGAGGCCGATCTGGTCGGCAAGCCAGTTAATCGTCTGGGGGCCAAGGAACATGAGGGCGACCACCCCAAGCAACAGCAAGCCGAGCCCAATGGTGAAGGCGATAGAGATGAGGTATTTCTTCCACGCCTTTCGGTCTTCCTCAACATCGTATGCCACGTTGAGGGCGTGCATTACCGAGCGTACACCGCCTGAGGCGGACCAAATGGCCAGCAACAAACCGAAGGATGCGAGGCCGCCGTTCGCTCCGGATTGAACCTGCTCGAGGATAGATTCGAACTGCGAATACACATCCGGGGCGAAGGCTACGCGTGCCTCCTGCAGCAGGGCGTCGAAGAGCTTGTCTGCGTTCAGGGCGCCGAACAGGGTGACGATAAACAGCAGGAAGGGGAACATGGCGAGCAGGATACGGTAGGTCAATGCCGCCGCGTGCGTCGTCATATCATCTTCGCCGAAATCTTTCACCGCCTTGATGGTGGTACCTACCGGACTCATACCCTTGAATCCCGAGATCATCGTTGCTTACTCCCCTGCTGTTCCGCATGCTTCATGGTGCTTCAAGAGAAGCACGGGCAATGCGAATCGCGCTGCCCGTGCCTCCCATGGTATGGAGCCTGTAACCTGCCCGGGTTCCCGGGGTTAAGCTACGACCGTTGCGCTTCCTGTTGGGCGGCGCTTACCTTGTCCTTGAATGAACCGTCCTGGTTGAGGGCGGTATCAAGCTTGTCGCTAAAGCCCGGGAAGTTGCGATCGACCATCTGCTTGAGCTGGTCGGTCATGGTTCCCATCAGGGCCGCTCCGGCATTGGAGATAGTGTCTTCCAGGCCGGACTTCCGTGCGGCTTCGCGCATGCTGTGGCCAAGCCCCATGGCACTGCTGCCGCTGCCGGTGGTCTCGGCACCGCTGGAATGGCCGGAATGGCTGCCTGAGTAGCGATGCGAGTTGTTGTCATCACCGCCAAGCATGCCGCCAAGGAGGAACCCGGCCAGCATGGCTGCACCGGCAGCCACCAACGGTCGCTCCTCCACCATCTTTTCAAGATCGAAGTTCTGAATCGACGATTCAACGGTGTGCTTCACGGTATCCACTGTATCGGTCACCATAGCCTGTGCTTCTTCCCGTACGTGGGTAACCGTTTCGGCTACCTGTGAGGCAGTATCGGTTACCTGCTGGCGCGTGCCTTCAACCTGGTCCTGGATCTGGTGCTGCAGGTTATCGATCTTTTGACCGGTTTCGTTGCGCTGAGCGTCTATTTCTTCACGGAGTTGATCTGACGACTTGCCCATTCCTTGTCCTCCTTAAGGGATTCGATAGCCTTGTCCGGCACCATGTTGGCTTCCTGCATCTGGTTCTTGCCTGCAATTCCGAGAATCGCGCCGATCACCAGCAATACAAGGCCAACCAGGCCAGCGGCCATCCACATTTCGATGGATTTGTTGAGAAGGTAGGTGACACCCAACATGAGGAAGATGAAGCCAACCAGCGCCATAAAGGCCGCTGCGCCAATCATCCCCAGCGCTTTCCCAAGCTTGCCGGCGTCTTCCTTGATCTCGGTTTTGGCGAGTTGTACCTCGCCGCGAATGATGTTCTGGAGATCCTCGATGATACCGGTGATGGTATCGCCAAGGCTCCCTCCAGACCCGGCTGGGACCTGGTCCTGGGTCATAGACCGGTTGACCGGAGTCCTGCCGGCAGGACGGTTGTCATCCATAACTGTGCTCCCTGTACCGCCGGGCGGTGCTACTTGAACGCCTTGGCGAGAACGAAGCCCACGCCGGCCGCGATCAGGAGCGCCTGGGTCGGATTCTGGCGGATGTAATTCTCAAGCTGGTCCATCATTTCGCCGGTGTTGGCTTCCTGCAGGAACGAGCCTGCGGATTCCATGGCATTGGCGGCAGTATCCGCAACGGTTCCAACCGTGCCACCCTGCTCGCCCTTGTCACGCAGCATTTGGGCGGCACCTTCCATGGTTTCGCCGGCCTTGGTCATGCCGCCGTCCATTTTCTCCTGGGCCATACCGGCCATTTCGCCGGCCTTTTCCTTGCCCTGGCCCATCATTCCGGAGGCCTTGTCCATCACTTCGTCTTTCTTCTCACTGGCCTTGCCCATGGTGTCCTGGGCCTTGTGCTTCATATCGTCCATGGTGCCCGTGCTGCCAGAGTCGTCAGACGTGGTGGCGTCGTAGAACTCTTCCCACTTCTCGGTGGCATCAGATTCCGTGATGCTATCGGAAGTGGAATCATAGAGGGATCCCTGGGCACTACTGCCGAACGAACCACGGTCGTCAGCGGTACCAGAGAGTGTGGAATCGAATCCGACATTGTCGGCATCGGTGAAGGTCGAGTCGCCCAGGTTTGTGGACGAATCGGAAAGGGTGGAATCGAAGCCCAAATCGTCGGAACCGCTCTTGTCCGACTTTCCGTAGAGGGGATCGCGACTGCTCATGAAAACTGCTCCTTCATTACATACACGGCGCAAGGATTCGTTGCTCCTTGCAGGAATCCGTGCAGCTGTCTATGCAACATCCATACCATCGGACGCAGGTGGCCCCGAGGAACATGGATATCAGGAGCGCTGGAGCCCGAACGACCGTGCCGGTGAGGGCACGATGGCTCAGGAATCGACGTGGATGTGGGGAATACGGGTGGGATCGAACCTGTAGATATCGCGCTCGCCGAGCGCGGCAAGCTGCCCGATGCAATCCCTGGTTTCACGTACAAGCCGCGCGGTATCGATACCAAGGGCTGTGGGCATGAAGGCGGCGAGCTTGTCGGTACCCTCGTTCAACAACGTCATCGCACCGCGATAGTTTCCGTTGAGCGCGTGGTGAAACCCGACGCCGATTTGGAGCACACCCTGGTAGAGCCGGCGAATATCCGAGCGCTCGGCATGCCACTCGTGCTCAATTACCTCGTGCTGCTCATAGAACTTCCGCTCGTTGAACAGCTGGATTCCCTTAAGGACACCAGGCGGGAGCGCCGGGGGTACGGGCACGGAGGTACCGGGTTTGGAGGCGCGTGGCGGGAACGGGAGCACCGCCCGGACGAGCGGTTCCATGGCCGCGCGTACGCGGGTAGCAACGGCATCGCTGCTTCCCAGGCTGCCCTCAATAATGAGCGGACCGTTATAGCCGCTACCGGCAACAGCGCGTGTGAGCGCCGGCCAGGGCAAGTCGCCATCGCCCGGAGGCAGGTGGCGCTGGGAAGGATCGGCTTCCAGCCAGTCGCTGATATGCACATTCACCACGCGGTTGCCCATGGCCGCCAGCATCATGAACGGGTTTGCCCCTGCTTCGGCCGCCTGGAAGGGATCGAACACGAACCCGAGCGATTCGTTCGGGAAATCCCCCACTGCCCGGGCAAACGCCGCGACATCGCGTACCTGGGCGAGCGCGCAGCGGCTGACGTTCTCGAGCGCCAGGGTGATGCCGGCCTCGGCGCAGCGCACGGCGATCGCCTTCGTTACCGCGACGAAGCGATCCCAGGCCTCCGGGGACTGCACCGTGGCGCGGGTGGGGCCATGCCACACCAGCACCTGCGCACCAACAATGGCGGCGAATTCGATAGCGCTATCCATCATCGCGTTCGCTTCTGCGGCGCGGCGGGCGTAGGGTGAGAGCACCTGGTGAAAGTGTTCCAGCGTGTGCACCGAGCGGATATGGACTCCGGCCGCCGCCGCATTGGTAGCCATCTGGCGGGCAAAGTCGGGCTGGTATTCGCCTGCGGTTTGCAGCATGACTTCCATCTCGGTGAAACCGAGCGCAGCTGCCGCTACTGGCGTATCCTCCGTGGCGATGTGAGGGTAGAACGCGCCAGACGAGACCCCCAGCGCCAGGGCGGCGATGTGGTCGATTCCGGGTTGTTCGCCCTCAATAGGTGGCATGGCGGCGTCGATGCGCACCAGCCGGTCGGCGCTGGCATCATCCAGCAGCAGTTCGGAGCGATTGGGCGATCGTTTCCCAACCGTTCTCTTGCGGGCCAGGTGTGGCAGCAGGGGAATGACGCGCGCTTCGGGCTGCTCGGGTGTATCGGGCACGCCTCCTCCTTTCCTGCCAGTCTCCCGGGGTCATGCCGGGTGTGTCGTTAATGTCGTTGAAGGCGCCGAACGTGTACGTTGGCACCGTATTGGTACCCCAACGGCGGCAATGTGCGCGGGAACCCGGTACATCCGGCACGATGACATGCGCCGGTTCAGCCATGTACCTGCAGGCTCCCCACTATGCGCACACGCCAGCGTACGTCCCCCGTTCCCCGGGTGCGGAACCATACTGCGGTTCATACCGATGCTACCACCTGAAAACCGGTGTGGGCAGATGTTCCAAAAGGTCACACAGGTTACGGTTGTACCGTTTCGCATGGGGGCATGCTTCCGGTGTATCCTGAACGCCGACGCCGGCGTGCATCCGCGCCTGTTTGCGTGACGATTCGCCTGTACCCTGGCCCCGCTTTTATGGACGCGCGTAACGTACTCCCGCCCGTACACTGCAATGACCGACCCAACCGCACAACCCAAACCAAAACTCTCCCGGCTGGAAATGCACGGGTTCAAGAGCTTTGCCAGCAAGGCGGTGTTCCGGTTTGAACCGGGTATCACAGCGGTGGTGGGCCCGAACGGATCGGGCAAGAGCAATATCGCCGATGCCGTGCGATGGGTGCTGGGAGAAACCAGCCACTCGGCACTGCGCAGCCGCAAGACCGAAGATGTGATTTTCGCTGGCGGCAAGGGCCGGGCGGCCAGCGGCCTGGCGGAAGTGACCGTCACGTTCGATAACGAGGATCACTGGCTGCCCAGCGAGTTCGCCGAGGTCACAGTTACCCGGCGCGCGTTCCGTGGCGGCGGTGGTGAATACCTGATTAACGGGCGGAAAGTCCGCCTGAAGGATGTCGCCCACCTGGTGGCGTCCCTTGGCCACAGCTACACCGTGGTGGGACAGGGGCTGGTGGATGCTGCCCTCAGCCAGCGGGCCGAGGAACGTCGCGGGCTCTTCGAGCACGCCGCCGACCTTACCGGGTTGCGCCTGCGCGTGGTGGAGGGCGAGCGCAACCTCGCGGAAACAGATACCAATGTCACCCGGCTGCAGGATCTGCTCTCGCAGGTGGAACCAAACCTGAAGCGCCTCGAACGTGCCGCTAAGCAGCAGCGCGAGTGGAAGGACCTGCGCGACCGCCAGGTGTTCCTGCAGCGTGGCCATTACCGGCGCCTGCTGTTGGATGCCACCCGGCGGCGTACTGCCATCGAAACCGATGCGGCCTATGAGCAGGCCGCGCTGGCCGAAGCGCAGGCCGACCTGGAAAGCCGTTTGTCCACTCGTCCGGCACTGGAAGCGGCATTGCAGGCCGCGACCCACGCGCTGGAACTGCACGATGCCCGCCTCGGTGAGCTGCGTCAGCAACTCAGCGATGTCACCCACCGCAAGGAGTTGGTTGAAGAACGGCTTGCAGCACTGGAGCGTCGCGCCCACGATGCGGAATCCACCCGCGCCGGGTTGATGGAACAGATTGCCGCATCCACCTCGCGGCTGGCCACAACCGAAGCGGCCCGCAAGGAGATCACAACGGAACTGGAATCGGCACGCGAGGCGTTGCGTGCCCGGCAGGAAGCGGCCAACCTGGCCCGGTCTGCGCGTGGAGAGGCCGAAAAGCGCCTGGCCGACCTGGGCCGGAGCGCCCTGCAGGCGGAACGGCGGATTGCCGACCTCCAGCAACAACGCGCACTGCTTGTGCAACGCAAGGAAACCCAGGAGGTTGATAGCGAACGCCTGGCTGCAGAAGCACGTGAACGCGAACAACGCATAGCCGCCCTGGCGGAGGAGCTTCGGCAGCAGGAGGAAACTGATCAGGAGCTGGCAGGGCAATTGGCATTGTTGCGCGAGGAAATCGCCGATGTAGAGTCCCGCCTTGTTTCTGCGGTCTCAGAATCTCGCGATCTTGCCGCACAACGGGCCGCGTTGGACAAGCAACTGGCGCAGCAGCGGCATCGGTTGGACATCCTGCAGCGCATGCATGATTCCGGGGAGGGGCTCTACCAGGGTCCGCGCCAGGTGATGCAATGGCAGCGAGCCGGCAAGCTGGCCGGTATCCGCGGTACCCTCGCCGAACTGATCAGCGTCGGCAAGCATTACGACACGGCGCTGGAAATCGCGCTTGGCGGGCACCTGCAGGATATCGTGGTTGATGCCTGGCGCGATGCCGAGGCGGCGATCGGCATGCTGAAGCAGCACCGTGCTGGCCGGGCCACGTTCCAGCCGATCGAAACCGTGCGCCGTCGCGGCGGCCACCGGCCACCTCCGCGCGAGATCATCGACACGCCCGGGGTCCACGGCATCGCCAGCGACCTGGTCTCCAGCGACGATGATGTCGCCGAGGTGGTGCGGGCGCTGCTTGGCCGCGTCGTGGTGGTGGAGGATCTCGCCACCAGCCGGCGTTTGCTGGATTCCCTGCCCGGTGGTTGGAGCACGGTGACCCTTGCAGGCGAAATCGCCCGCAGTGGCGGCTCGGTCACTGGCGGTTCCCAGGGACGGGATACCGGCGTGCTTGCCCGAGAGCGGGAACTGCGCGATTTGCCTTCCGCCATAACCGCAAGCGAGCAGCAATTGACGGACGCCGATACTGCCCTGTCGGAGCATGCCGCACAGGTCCAGGCGCTGCAGGAACGCAAGAACGAACTCACTGCCCGGCAATCCGATGTCACTGCCCGCCAGCGGGCGCTAACGCCCCAGCGGGACCGGTTACAGAGCTGGATTGCCGACCTGCGTAAACAGCACGAAGCCGCCGCACAGCACCAACAGGCGGCGACTATCTCGTCAGGTGAACGCGAGCAACGAATCAGCCAATTGGCGGCGGAGATCGAGGCGGCCAGCGGGCAGCTAACGGACCTGCGCGAGCAGGAAAGCACCGTTGCTGCGGCGTTGGCCGAGCGCCGGGATGCCGCATCCGGCCAGGACGAAGCGCTTGCCGAGGCCAACAGCATGCTTGCTGCGCTTGAGGAGCGGCTGCGTGGCGAGGAGCGACAGTGGAACCAGCTGCAAAGCCAGGTGCGGGCCCAGCAGGCCGAAATGCAGAGCCGGCAGAATGACGAAGCCGAGATGGAAGGGCGTAAACTCGCGCTGGCCGATGAACTGGAGCGCCTTACCCGGGAAGCAACCACCCTTTCTGCTGCCGTAACAGCGGGCGACGAGGCGCGGACACCACTCTCAGAAGAACTGCAACGTTCGGCCACCCGCGTTCGCGATCACCAGGCGCATATTGAGCAATCCCGGCAACAAACCATGGAGCGGGAACGCTCGTTCGGGCAAAAAGAACTACTCCTGGAGCGTATCCGCGCCGAAGTAGCCAGCGTGCACCAGCGCATCGTCGATGACCTAAATCTTGAAGATCCAGATAGCCTGATACCGGATACTGAACAAGAGGACTTCTCCGGCCTGCCTGAAGACCACGATGAGACCGAGCGCGAGATTCAGCGCCTGCGAACACGCCTGCACCGCGTTGGGTACGTAAGCGACAACATCGTGGAGGAATACGAGCAGGAATCGGAGCGGTTCGCATTTCTCACCGAGCAACTGGCCGATGTTCAACAGGCAGCCGCGCGGTTACGCACCATGCTGGCCGAACTCCACGAAACCATGCAAACGCGCTTCGAGGAGACGTTCGAGCAGGTGAGTATTGAGTTCAGCCACTCCTTTACCCGGCTGTTTGGTGGCGGGTCGGCGCGACTGGTGCTTACAGCCGATGATGAGGGTGCACCGGGCGGGATCGATATCGTTGCGCAGCCGCCGGGCAAGCGCCTGCAGGGGCTGGCATTGCTCAGCGGTGGCGAGCGCGCGCTCACGGCCGCAGCATTGCTGTTCGCGATCCTGCGGGTGAATCCCTCGCCGTTTGTGCTACTCGACGAGGTGGATGCCGCGCTGGATGAAGCCAACGTGATGCGTTTCCGGGATGAACTACGCAACCTGGCCGATGAAACTCAGGCGATTGTAATTACCCACAACCGCGGCACTGTGGAAATCGCCGATACCCTCTACGGCATTACCATGGGCGGCGATGGCGTCAGCCAGGTGCTCAGCCTGCGCCTGACCGACTTGCCACTGGACGAAGATTTCGATGTGCGCGACCTGCCGGCGGTATCCACCGGCATCCCGGTGCGCTAGCTCCCCTGCCCTCGCCCCTCGCGCCACCGGCGGGTTGTTTCGGCGTGGTGGCGATAGTGGTTAATGGACGCCTCACGCAGCCAGCCACGGGCATAGGCATCCCACGATTCATCCGGCAAATGGCGCATGGTACGCACAATTGCCTCGTGCGCGCTGTGGTATCGCTGCCATGCCGATTCCAGCGGAATATCAGCGTCGATATCGGCCCACACGAGGTTCCAGGCCTCGTAATCGTCGAATTCGTTCTCCCCTGGCAGCAGCCCTACATGGTGACGCAGGATCATCGCCGTGGTAGTCTCGTCCCATCGGGCAATGTGAATGAGTGTGAGGCGGCCGCTCCAGGTACCTGTCATGCCCGGTTCCTCGAGGTCCTCGGCCGTAAGGCCCGCAAACGCGGCGTCGAGTTCCGCCCGGGCGGTGATCCACTCTTTGAGCAGTGATTCCCTTGTTGCGGTCATTGCATCGAATGGAGGTGAACCCATACGAAAAACTCCTACACGAACCCTGAAAATCGTTAACACATCCTGTCAACTTAATCATGAGTGAATCGGTAGGATATGTGCAACGGGAACCAGGCTGTCGGTGTCTGGTTCCACAGCCGAAACTACAAAGGAGCTCACGACAATGTCCATCATTCGAATGCCCGCCCAACTCGTTATGCCGGAGCGCACGGATCGACGGTCGCTGCTGCGCACCGGTGCGGGTCTGGGGCTTGGCCTCGGTGCCGCCACGCTGATCGGGAATGCGGCTGCGCAAGACCACAATCACCTGCAGAGTACACCCGCCAGCACTCCTGAATCGGACGGTGGCAGCTACGTTGGCTCCGAGGGAACCACCCAGGGCACGGGCGATGCCACACCGGGCCCCGGCGCGGAGGTAGCACCATTCGAGCGCTACGATCCGTACCTTGCCCCGGCCGACGGCACCAAGGAAGTTGAGGTTGTCGCCAGCGACCGTACGATCTGGATCGACAAGAAGACCCAGTATGCGGCCTGGACATTCAACGGCACTGTTCCCGGCAAGCCGCTGCGCGCGAAGCAGGGCGATACCATTCATGTCACGGTTCGTAACGAAGCCGCAATGACCCACAATGTGGATTTCCACTCGGCACGTGTATCACCGGAAGAAGGCTACAAGCTCGTCCAGCCGGGCGAGACCTTCGAATGGGACATGAAGCTGGATTACCCCGGTGCCTACATGGTGCACTGCGGTACCGCGCCGGTCCTGGTACACATCGCCACCGGTATGTATTTCCCGATGATTGTGGATCCGGCAGATGGCGGCTTTGAGCCCGCCACCGAGATTGTGCTCTCGCAGTCCGAGTTCTACACCATGCCGGGTGCCGACAGTGACGTTCACGTCACCGATGCCGAGCGTCTCTTCGAGATGACGGCCTACCCGAACATCGTCTGCTTCAACGGCCATGCCAGCCAGTATGTGGACGAGCCGATCGAGATTCCGGTGGGCGAACTGGTGCGCATCTACATGGTGAACCACGGCCCGAACGTGTGGAGCGCGTTCCACGTGGTGGGTGCCATCTTCCAGGCTGCCTACCTGAACGCCAACCCCAAGAACAAGTTGGAAGGTCTCCAGACCATTTCGGTTGGCCCTGGCGATGGTGTGGCGGTGGAGTTCATTGTGGACGAGCCGGGCGATTACGTGGCTGTGAACCACAGCTTCGGCCACGCGGCCCACGGCGCGATCGCGATCTTGCGCGCTCGCTAAACCTCGGGTTTCCCCAGACGTACAGATGCGCGATCCCTCGGGATCGCGCATCTGTTTTTCGTTAAGCCGACCAGCATCGCACCGGAAGGCAGGCGTGGTTCTTGCGTACTGGCCAGGCACGTGCACGGGAACGACCCAATATAGCGGCATGTCGCAAGGATAAAGACAATGGACGAATCAGCCGCGTATGACGTTGTGGTTATCGGCGGCGGGCCGGCAGGGCTCTCGGCCGCGTTGGTGCTGGGCCGTTCGCGCAGGCGAACGCTTGTGCTCGATACCGGCCAGCCCCGGAATGCCCCATCGTCCGGCGTCCACGGCTTCTTCTCCCGAGACGGGATGCTGCCGGGGGATTTGCTGCGCATCGGGCGAGAAGATCTGCGGCGTTATCCCGATATTGAGCTCCGCGAGATGCGGGCAGACTCGGCGACAGGCAGGGATGGCGATTTTTCGGTAGGGCTCGCGGATGGAAGCCGGGTGCGCGCCCGCAAGCTGCTGCTTGCCGCGGGGGTCACGGATGAGCTACCTGCCCAACCGGGATTCCATGAACTGTGGGGCCGTGGTGTATATCACTGCGCCTACTGTCATGGCTGGGAGATGCGGGACAGGCCCCTGGCAGTGCTCGGCGACGGCGAGGATGCAGTCTCCATGGTCGAGTTCATCCGCAACTGGAGCCGCGACATCGTGTTGCTCACCGGCGGCCCGTCCGGGCTGGATAACGCCATGCGGCAACGGCTGTGGGTGTTGGGAGTACCGATACGGGAAACCCCTCTCTCCCGCCTGGAGGGCGACCCCGGAAACGAGCAGGGAGTACGGATCGTGTTCGCCGATGGCACATCGCTGGAACGGGAGGGGCTTTTCTGCTCGCCGCCGCAGCGTCAGCGCTCGGAGATCGCGGCGACGATGGGATGCCAGATCGATACCTCGGGTGCGGGTGACATCATCAGGATCGACCCGATTACCGGTGAAACCTCGGTGCCGGGGGTGTATGCCGCCGGGGATATGAGCTATTCGCTCTCCGGATCGCAGAGCGCCATCATGGCCGCAGCGTCTGGCTCCAGCGCCGGCTTCCTCATTACCCATGCGCTTGTTGCCGAAGATACCGGGGCGGAACTCGAACGCGCCTAACGTGAACCGGATGTGTCCATCGCACCCTAGGGCGGCTTTTTCCAAACATCCTGCTCCTTTTCGCCCCGTTGCCCTTTCACGACCCCCCACCTGTAACGCACAATAGAAAAACAACGTTCACGGGAAAGAGCCATACCGCATGGGGGTGCGCGACGGCAGGGGGTGTGGTGTGGCAAAGCAGTTGACGCATAAACCGGATTCATTTCAGCAACAGGCAATCGATTCCACGGCGCGGGGTATTCGCATTGTGGCCCCGGCAGGCTCGGGCAAGAGCGAAACCCTTGCCAGACGCGTAGCGAAACGCATCGAGAAGGATGGCGTGGACCCACGCCGGATCCTGGTGCTGACATTCGATAACAGCGCGAAGAAAAGCCTGGGCGATTTCTTTGGGCAGATCCTGGAGCGCCGGCAAATGCCGCAGATCCGCACGTTCAATGGCCATGGTCTACAGATTCTCAAGAGCTACTTCCCCGACGAAAACACGACCCTGGTTACCAGCCGGGTTCCCGACGACATCAAGGCGTTACGGAGATCCATGGGTGCGCGCGGCTACGAATACGGTGCGCTGACGTGGGATGGTGTTCCGCGCAAGCTCACCGACGTATTTGCCGCCCTGAAAGAACAGGGCTACTACCCCGACCAGGAAGCCGAGCGGCAAACCCAATGGCTGCGCAACGAATACCTTCGGCTGCCGAAAGAGGGCGAGAGCGCCTCGCTGGACGATTTCTGGGGCATGCCCACCGCCACGCCGCAGGATGATTCCTATGCCACCCAGATCAGCAGCATCCTGGAGGATTTCTCCGAGTTCGAGCAGGCCATGCGCACCGCCGGCATGATGGACTACGTCGATCAAAAAGCCCGGGCCGTGCAACAGCTGCGGCGATCCAGTTCCGCCTGCAAGCGGTTACAGGCCGAGTTCGATGAGATCGTGGTGGATGAAACGCAGGATATCAGCCGGCTTGACGCCATGCTGGTCTATTACACCGCCGGCCCCGAGACGCTGGTGGTGCTGGCCGGCGATGATGACCAGACGCTGTATGAATGGCGCAACGCGCATTCGCTTTACCTGCGCCATCCGGAAATCGTGTTCAAGGATATCGAGTTCGAAACCATCCACCTCAACCTGAACTACCGCTCCCCGCAGGAGATCCTCGGGCCGGCCGTGAAGCTCATCTCGCACAACGTGGAGCGGATCGAAAAGTCGCCTTCCAGTGGTGTGCTCGCCCCCGGCGAGTTGCTGGTGAAGCCCGCGCCGTCCGCACGGGCGCATGAACTCGAACTGCTCCAGGGCATCAAGGACGAGATTGCTGCTGGCACGAACCCCGAGGATATCGCCATCCTCTGTCACCCGCGGGAAGCGAGGCTGATGGAACAACCGCTCGCACGGTTGCTGGAACGGGAGGGTATCCCGCTGGTCGAGGTCGACCGCGGCGAGCAAGTCACCCGCAAGGGAGTGTGGATTCGCTCGTTCCACAAGGCGAAGGGCCGGCAATGGCCGGTGGTTATTATCCCAGGCGCGAACGACCGGGATCTGCCTGATAACGACAGTATTCGCAAAGGCGAAATCGAAGCAATTCGCCGCCGGTTCTATGTAGCAATGACGCGTGCCAGCCAGAAGTTGGTCATCAGCTACGTGCGTGGGGGCGAGGTGGACCGCATCGATTACACCGCCGAGGGCGATGTGGTTTCCACCAACGGTGCCAGCCGGTTCCTGTTTGAGGCCGGGGTGGTGCAGGCTGCACCAGAACCGGTTAATGAGGAAGCGGACAATCCAACGGCAACTGCGCCCACTCCGGTACAGCCGGACACCGTGGAGCCAGAGCCGAAGCCCGCGCCGAAGCCTGAACCAGTGATTGTGCAGCCATCCCCGCCCTCGCCTGCCCCACCACCCGTGAAAAAGGGCCGGCTCAAGGATTGGGAACCCCGGGCAGACGATACCCGCAAGCTTGCCAAGGCGCGGGCTGAATGGGAATCCGGGGATTACGATACCGCCATTCTTTGTGCATGGAAGCCACTGGAGAATGCGCTCAAGCGCATGGTGAAATTCCCGCCGGGAACACAATCGCCGGATATTGTCACCGTCATCGATGAAGCACTGGTACAACGAATCATCGATATGGCGTGGAAGGATCGATTGCATCTCTGGCGGCGGGTTCGTAACCAGGCAATTCACGACAACCCGCAAAAGGCGCAGTTCAGCCAGGACCAGTTCAGGGACTACGGCTTTCAACTGGTCGATGGCGCCGGCGAGTTCTTTGTGCACCTTGCCGAGCGCAACGCGCCGAAGCAACTGGTGATGGAAACGCAGGACGAGTTCCTGGTACGCCTGACCAACCTGGTGACGATGATCCAGAGGGATAAACCGTCCCCGGTACGCAACAAGCCGATTCGGGCCATCAGGTTCCACCCGGAGCAGGATCAGTTCGATATCCTGGCCATGCAGTTGCTGATGGTGCTGCGCGACGTGCGCTTTTACGTGCCGGAGGAATATCGGTGGAGTTCGTCCCCCATTATCGGGAGCTTCGCCAATTCCGTGATCGGATACCTGCCCCGGAATATGCGACCGAGTGGCAAGAGCCGCCTGAGAATGCAACCGGGAGAGCAACTTAGCCAGCTCCTGGCGCGGTTTGATCGCATGGTCCAGCAGGAGTGCGGCGATGGGGATCCTGCCCGCTACGTCCATCAACGCCTGGAAGATGGCCTGGCGCTGGAGAACGGAAACTTCCACGCCGGGCTCAAATTGAACCCCAAAAGCAAGGTGTAACCTGTGCACAGGCAACCGGCGAATATGACAGGGGTGCATGTGCCCCTGTCAGGCCGTTATTCCATCTCCTGAAAGGGGGACAGCATGGACGCCAAATGCACGCACCTCGACCAGATTAACGACGTCACTCCGAGCGCCGATGGATGCGAGGAATGCCTGAAGAGCGGGGATTCGTGGGTCCACCTGCGCCTGTGCCTGATTTGCGGACACGTTGGCTGCTGCGATTCGTCACCGAACCGGCATGCTACCGCCCACTATCACCAGACACAGCACCCAATCATCCAGTCATTCGAGCCCGGAGAGGATTGGGTCTACTGCTATCCGGACGATCTCTTCTTCGAGACCATGCCGGAACACTGAATTATCCCGGTACGTCCGGCGGTGCCGACACAATAAACCGGAAGATGCCCAGTATCCGTTTCCGTTCTTCTTCGATTCGAAAACCGTGATCCTTCAGGACGCGCACGGTTTCACGGTCCAGGTGGCAGCCCATCTGGCGCACCTGGATCGGGGCCAGTTTCCGCTGCAGCCAGGCAACCAGCGGGTTGGGCGAAAGCACATGCTCCAGCAGCACGAACCTGCCCTCAGGTTTGAGCACGCGGGCCACTTCCGCCAGTGCAGCCGGGACATCGGGGATCGTGCAAAACACCAGGCTGGCAGCGACGGTATCGAAGCGATTGTCCGGGAACATCCCCAGATCCGCGGCGCTGGCAACCCGCAGGTCGGCGGGGATATCGAGGCCTTCGGCCGCACGATGCGCCTCCGCGATCATGCCGGTGCTGATATCGATGCCCGTATAGCTGGCCACATCGTGCTGGCGCGCGTGCAACCTCACCAACGTATCGCCAGCCGCGATCCCGAGTTCCAGAACATCGCCGTGCATCTGGTCCACAAGGTTGTTACGCCACTGCACGCCCACCAGGCGATTCTCCAGGGCACTCCAGCGCGAGAGCCAGGCCGGGGCGAGGCGATCGTAGGTGGCAGCGATATCCGGTGGTGTACGATCGGTGAAGAATTCGCGCATGGTGGTCCTCCTGCCAGCCATGGTACACGGACGAGACAATGCCAAAGCGATCCCCTCACGATGCCCTGGCCGACCTGCACCATCTCGAGGGTGACGAGCGTTTGCACGCCGCCGCCCGAATCATGCACGAGAGTCACGACCTGGATGTTGTTCGCACCGCAATCGGCATCCTTGGCGACGCGGAATCCCCCGCCTGCCGGGACGATTTGATTGCCAAATACAGCTGGTGCGATGCCCGGCCGGAACGACGCGATGGTGGTGGCTATATTCGTGCCGCTATCCTGCGGGCGCTTCGTCCGATAAGCGATCCATCCGATTCCACGCTTTTCCAGCGGGCGATGAGCTCCTACGAGATCGATGGCGCCATGGAACTGTGCGGCGATTTACGGGCAGCGGGCCTGCTGGCGATGAACGATATCGACCCCGGGCTGGCTGCCAACTGGGCAGCACGGCTGATGCTCGACCCGCAGGTGACCTTCTCCGGCGATCCCGCGACGACCGCTATCCGGCTGCTGGCAAGCCATGGCAACCTCGCCCTGATTTTCGGGGTAGTGAGTTGGGGATCCGGGCGTAACGATGTGCTGGCCGAGGGGCTGCGGAACCTTACAGAACTCCAGGCCGACCTGTTGCCCCTGCTGGTGGAACACTATATCGACAACGAGGACGAGCAGATCATCCTGGGGTTGTTCGACCTGCTGCTGGGGCATGCCGCCCGGGATATGTGGTGCGACGAGATGGAACGCTGGTTCCGCACAACCACGGTGATGGATCTGTACGGCATTGTCGCGATACAGGTCGTGGCCTCACGGTCGGAAGCGCTGATCACCATGTTGCGCAACCTCCGCGCGGCGGAGATTGATCCCCTGCGCCGCGGCATGCTGGACCAGGCTCTCGCTTTGGCGTGACGGGATTAGGTGGCTTCAACCTTGTTGTCCTCACGTAGCACCGTCCTAGGTCGCCGCAGCGACCGTATGGGCGGTGTGAAGACAAACCGGCAGCGAGGAATCGCACCCGGACACCGTCCCAGGGTTCGTTCCGAACCCTGGGACGGTGCTACGAAGGCACATTCAAATCCTGTTTTCCAAATCGTTCAGGCGCACTGGCAGTTCGGCCAACGATTCGATCACCATCCACGGTTCGGCGTGATCGGGCTGTGGGCGTCCCATGCTGATCCACACGGCGCGGATCCCGATCGCCTGCGCACCGACGACATCGCGGGCGAAACTGTCGCCGACCATGATGGTCTCTTCCGGCGTGGCATTCAGGAGCTGCAGCGCGTGCCGGTAGATGGCCGAATCCGGCTTCCCGACAGCCAGTTCGCCGCTGACGACAATGGCATCGAACCGATCGGCCAGGTCAGTGGCGTTGATCTTGGTGCGTTGCACATCCGGGATACCGTTGGTCACCATACCCAGCCGATACTGCTCGCCCAGCAGGCGCAGGGCTTCCTCTGCGCCGGTGCACCACGGGTTGGTATTGCTCCGCTCGCGGGCGAACATCGCATCGAGGTCTGCAGCAAGCGCGGCATCCCCTACTCCCAACGCTCTCAGCGCCTGCTGCCAGGTGCGGCGGCGAAAGCCGGGGCCGAACTCGCGCATAATCGCCCAATGTTCATCCTCGCCGGCGAACTCGGCTCGCAATCCCTCAATGCCGCTGGTGCCAATACCATCGAGCCATTCCGGAAACGGCCCTTTCTCCCATTCCAGCCGGGCGGCTGCGCGCGCATTCGCAACCAGTTCGTGCGGGTCGATTCCGGCTGCTGCCTGCGCATGCCGGGCAGTGGCGAGGAAGGCGGC
>JBHWTK010000089.1:0-2834 GCA_043427975.1 Chloroflexia bacterium
CCAATGTCGGTGGCGATCATGATCGGCCGGCGCGGTAGCCGGTCGGCCCACGCCCCGGCGATAAACCCGATCGCCAGCCGCGGGGCGGGCCCGGCGGCTGCGAGGATTCCCATTTCCAGTGGCGATGCGTCCAGGGTGATAGCGGCAATCAGGGGCACGGCGAAAACACTGATCTGTGCGCCGAATTGGCTGATAGTTTCGGCGGCCCAGACATGGAGGAAGTCGGTGTGGCCCCAGAGTCCGCCCGGCTGCAGTTTTCTTCGATTCAACACAAAAAGGACTCCCGCTCTTACCGGGGAGTGCAGGCGGACGCCTTTCTCCCGCTACTCACCTGCGTCAGGTGAACTGAGTAGCGGCAGGTCTCCCATGATGGGAAACATGGTGAGGTGGCCACATCGGTGGCGTAACGGTTTCACGCCCGGATTCTACCAAACACCGGGCAGTAGCGCAGTAGCGATTTGTATTTTGTACACTAGGGGGAAAGTGACCCAACACAGGAAGGAAGCATCGTCATGATCGACCATCCAAATTACCGTTCCGATGAAGAAGAGACCGGACATATCGATCGCACGGTGGATGATGCTGCCGTCTGGCGCTGGACCGGGATCGCGGCTGGGGCGTCGCTGGTGATCAACCTGGTCCTCTATTTCATGGGAATAAACCAAAACTGGATTCCCGAGGAGATGCCCGCTTCCACCGAAGCATTTAGCCTTGTATCCGTGATCCTGATGTCGGTTATCCCGGTGCTCATCTTTGGGGCACTCATGGTGTACCTGGGCAACCACGCGCCGCGGGCATCCCGCCTGTTCGAAATTATCCTGCTGGTGGTGCTGATCCTGGCCGTGATGGTGCCCTTTACCCTTCGGGACCTGGAGGATTCGTTCCAGTTCCTGCTCGTGGCCATGCACATCGTCACCGCCGGGTGCATCCTCCTGCTCACGCTCATACCGGAGAACTAGAACTCTCGCCCACTACGATGTGAAAAAGGAATAGTCAGGTATACCGGCGACCTCCTTCGGCAGGTCGTCGGTATGTGTCCGTGGGGCCATGGCCCGGAGAGTGCGAACAGGCTGTTGGCTGATGGATGTTCCGGCATGAAACACCGGCGCATATCGGCGATACAATGTCCGGGGTATGGGAACCCTTAAATGCGCCGGAGGTGGCATGTCGATTACGTTGGAGTTTCTCGGTACGGGCACATCGGGCGGTGTCCCGATCATTGGCTGTACCTGCGCTGTCTGCACCTCTCCCGATCCGCATGATGCCCGGTTGCGCTCCTCGGTCCTCATCCACACTCAGGGCAAATACGTGTTGGTTGATACCAGCCCCGATTTGCGCCAGCAGATGTTGCGCGCAAACCCGCCGCGTATCGATGCCGTGCTCTACACCCACATGCACAGCGACCACACCGCCGGCCTGGATGACCTGCGCCCGTTCAACTTCCGCCAGGAGCAACGCATACCCGCGTACCTGCCTGAAAACGCCGTGGCCGATTTCGAGCGTCGCTTCGGGTATACGCTGGAGCCGATTCGCAGCCGGCATGGCACCGTGCCGAACCTCGATGCGTATGTGATCGACGAATCGCACCCGTTCGATGTGCTTGGCATTGAGGTCACGCCCATCCCATTGATGCATGGTCGCCTGCCGATCCTCGGGTTTCGCATTGGCAACCTGGCCTACCTAACCGATGTGCATACCGTGCCGGATACCAGCTGGCCGCTGCTGGACGGCGTTGAGGTGCTGGTAACCACAGCCCTGAAGCAACAGGAAATCTTTGGCCACATGAATCTTGCACAGGCACTGGCATTTATCGAGAAGGTGAACCCGAAGCAGGCGTACCTCAGCCACATTGGCCACGAACTCGGGCGCGAGCACGATATCGCCCCGGGCCTTCCCGATAACGTGCACCTCGCCTACGACGGATTGGTAATACACGCATGAAAGTGGCTGTTCTCTCGGATACCCACGGCAATCTCACCGCCTATGAGGCGGTCCTGGCCGATATCGATGCCAGGGGTATCGAGCGCATCCTGCACCTCGGCGACCTTGCGGGCAAGGGTCCGCGCGGCAACGCCTGCTGCGACATCACCCGCGCCCGGTGCGAGGCAACCGTGCTTGGCAACTGGGATGTTTTCCTGCTCAGCACAGAGGCAGAGTACCGGCCGGCAGAGTGGAACTGGTGGCGTGATGAGATCACACCGGAGAACCGGGAGTGGCTTTCGCAACTGCCGTTCTCGGTGGACCTGGAACTGGCCGGCACGCCGATCCGCTGCTTCCATGCGTCGGCCGATGACGTGTTCCACCGCATTTACCGCGATGTGCAGGGCGACGAATGGGACGAGCTCTTCCAGAACAACGATGTCACCGGCCATGCCAACCCGGAACCGAAGGTGGTGATCTACGGCGACATCCACGATGCCTACGAGCGTACGGAGGGGGAGCAAACCCTGCTGAACTGCGGCGCGGTCGGCAACCCGATGGACATGCCCACTGCCAGCTATATCGTGCTGGACGATGATACCGGCGCGTTGCAGTGGGAGTTTGTACGCGTGCCCTACGATATCGAAGCCGAACTCGCGGTTGCCCGCGAGATGAACATGCCTGCCTACGAAGCGTGGGAGAGCGAACTGCGAACCGCAAAGTACGCTCGCTAGCTTGAGCGCCGAATTGCGGACGCTCCCTGTCGCTGGTTACGCGTATCCTCAGGTCACGTTCGAAGCACATCACAAGGACACGCATCACCATGGCAACACAGGAGGCTGCAGTCGTGCAGCCTACGCAAACAACACCGGCCGTTTCGCTCCTTCCGGAGGCCGCCGCACTCTCCGTGATCC
>JBHWTK010000090.1:0-5447 GCA_043427975.1 Chloroflexia bacterium
TCGTATCGGTGGAGGTGTTGCTGGAATCGACGCCGAACGATATCGATCCCGTGGAAGTGGTGCGTGCCATGAACGGGGTGCCCGGGGTAAGCGGCGTGCACGATGTGCATATCTGGACCGTTACCTCCGGCTTCGTCGCCATGAGTGGCCACGTAGAAGTGCCGGATCTGGAGCAATGGCCGCGCATGCTGGGAGAGCTTACCGGCCTGTTGCGGGATGATTTCGGCATCGCGCACGTGACGCTCCAGCCCGAGGAACCGAACGGTGCCTGGGATGTTGATCCCGGCTGCTCGATCGATACACCCGAGGGTCGAGCCGCCTGCCGCACCGCGGTGTCTGCCCAAAGCACCCCGGCAGGCCAACATGACGGGCATCATCACTGAGCATGGCGGAAGTCGCACAGGGATCGAGGAGCGAGAGGAACGAGAGGAACCTTCATGATGCAACCCGAACTACTTCACCTGAACGCCGATCGCCCATTCCCGAACAACCTTATGCCGGTGCGGCTGTATCGCGGGATTGTCTCCGGCCACGACCTGGCTTCCCAGATCGAATCGCTGTTTCGGCGCAACGGCTGGGGTGGTACCTGGCGAAATGGCATCTTCGATTACCACCACTTCCACGCCACCGCCCACGAGGCGCTTGGTTGCGCCCTTGGTCAGGTGGATGTATTGCTGGGTGGCCCGAACGGCGAAACGGTAACGCTGAAGGCCGGCGATATCGCCTTCCTGCCGGCCGGCACCGCGCATCGCAACATGGGCCACAGCAGCGACTACCTCATCATCGGCGCCTACCCGCCGGGTCAATCGCCGGATATGGAGTACGGCGATGAGGATCGGTATGACGCCGTAGTCGCCAGCATCGCGCGCGTGCCGATGCCGGAACGCGACCCGGTCACCGGTGAATCGTTCGCCCGGGTGTAGCCTCGCCCCCTGTGGGCGAGGTGTGCTGGACATATCTACCCCCGGCCACCCCGGGAACCAACTTCACCCTGAAACCGTTATCCCGCCTGTATGGATATCACCGGACGATCACACCCGGTGAGTGGAACAGGACAGGGAGCGGCAGATGATTGGCGTGTATGTAGTGGGTGGGGCGTTCATCCTGATCGGCGTGGCCATGCTGGCCTTCCCGGGCTGGGTACGCGCGCTGGATGAACTGGCGAACGACATGCGCGGCGTTCGCACCGAACAGGGCGAGGCCTATGAAGCCGCCCGGCAGTTACGCGGCCTGGGTGTGATCCTGGCCGGGATCGCGTTGATGCTGCTGCCGGCATTCGTCCGGTAGGTGGTCCTGACGGACCGAGCCCGGGGATCAACCCCGGGCTTACGACCACGCTACTACGACCGTCACCGTAGACCCGGACCTCGCGTCGCAACGCGAGTCGTCCGGTTACCGGGATACCCCGTCCGGGCGATCCCTTTGGGACAGTGCCCGGGTATAACCCTGCGGATTTTCGCAGGGCCGGGCCTACGGCCACGTAACCGTGCCGTTGTACATGTGGACCCCATTTTCGCAACGCAACGTGAGTTGTCCGGGTGGCCAGTGTGCCCGATCCAGGCGTCCCTTAGGGATCGAGCCCGGGCATGAAGCCCGGGTCTACGACCACGTAATCACGCACCTGTCTGCGTAGACCCGGACCTCGATCCGCAGGGCGAGTCGTCCGGGTTTCCGGGGGTGCGACGCAGGCGGTTGTTGCTGGGCCGGGCCCAGGGATCGACCATGGGCCTACCACGAACGCATCAATACGTAGAGGCGGACCTGTGTGTCCGCCTGTGAGGCATCCGTCCACACACGACCGAGTCCGGGGATCAATCCCGGGCGTCCGATGGATTCATCGATACACAGGGGCGGACCTGTGTGTCCGCCCCTGTGAACAACTACCGGAACAACCGCTTGCTGGCGATTTCCGCGCCCTTCGCCAGCGATTCCAGCTTGGCCCAGGCGATCTGCTCATGCACGCGGCCACCGAGGCCGCAATCGGTGCTGGCGATCACGTTCTCCGGGCCAACCAGCTTCGCAAAGTTCTCGATCCGGTCGGCAACCAGCTCCGGGTGCTCCACCACGTTCGTAGCGTGGCCAACCACGCCCGGGATGATCACCTTGCCCTCGGGCAGCTTCACATCTTCCCACACCGTCCACTCGTGCTCGTGGCGGGCATTTGCCGCCTCGAAGGTGTAGCCGCCGGCGTTGATCTGCAACATCAGGTCGACGATGTGCCGGAACTCGATATCGGTGGTATGCGGGCCGTGCCAGCTGCCCCAGCAGAGGTGGAAGCGCACGCGATCGGCCGGAATACCCTCCAGCGCGTAGTTCATGGCATCGATGCGGATCTTGGTGAACGCGCGGTAATCCTCAATGCTCGGCTCGGGCGTGATCTGGTCGAAGTTCTCCGCGATGGACGGATCGTCCAGCTGCAGGATCAGGCCGGCATCGACGATCGCCTTGTACTCCTCGCGCATGGCATCGGCGCAGGCGTACACGAACTCCTCGTCCGTGGCGTAGTACTCGTTACCGATACGGGCAGCCGAGCCGGGCGCGACCGAGGTGATAAAGCCCTCCTCGAAGCCATTGGCTTCCATTGCGGCCTTCATGTTCGCAATATCGCTGGCGACTGCCTCATGGCCGGTGTAGGTGACCGGGCCGGTGGCAACCGGGAACTGGGCCATCGGACCCTCGGGGCTATCGCTCATCAGGATGCCGCCGGTGGGGTCCTGGTAGGCGTCACGGAACTTGACCCAGTCGCGACGGTTGGCGAAGTTGGTAAGGCGGACGTTACCGGGGCTGCTTTCCACATGCGCTGTGCCGGTGGCAACGGTGGCATCGCGCAGTTCCAGGCCACCAAGGCGCTGGAAGCTGTAGCTCCACCATGCGCCGTAATCCACCTTGCCGCTCATGGCCTTGCCATATTCGCCATCGTTCGGGATGGTGATGCCGACCTGCTTCTGTTTCGCCAGGACATCGTTGACGGCTTCGGCCAGGATTGCGTCGAATCCTTCCATCTCGCCGCCCTGCGCCAGGCGCTGCTTGTTGGCCTCTCGCAGCTTCTCCGGACGCGGCAGGCTGCCGACGTGTGAGACGTTGATCTTGCCGTTGGTGTTGTGCATGGAGATCCTCCCGTGGGGTTATCATGCCCTGTTCCGGCGGCCACCGCTGGCCGCGCCAACCAGTAGTATCCCAGAGTTCGGCTACTTGTGGTAAGCCGCCACGACGCCCCAGATAGCGTAGCGGCGGACCTGCGTGTCCGCCCGTGAGGGATCCGTCCAGCCACACAGGATCGGGCCCGGGGATCAAACCCGTGCCTATGATGAACGCATCAATACGTCGTGGCGGACCTGCGTGTCCGCCCCGGAAGGAGCAGTCCTTTCAGAACCTTGCCTGGGTCTACGGTGCCTGGGCGAATGTGTAGACCCGGACCTCGCGTCCCAACGCAGGCGTCCGGTTTTCTATGCGGCCATTGGTCAAGGCTCAACATGATCGCTAAAGGGAAAGCCCGGGCATAAAGCCCGGGCCTACGACGACCGGTTGAGCACGTAGTGGCGGACACGCAGGTCCGCCACTACGTCGTAATCCGTGAGGCTATTCGCCCAGCAGCCAGCGCACCTTGGCGTCGATCTCCTCGCGGGAAACGTGCACGAAGCTGAGTTCCTGCTGCATCATCTCGTCGTAATCGTTGCCGATGGTGCCTTGCAGGCCATCGTTCTCGACCTTGTCCGATGTGCAGTAATCGCGATATTTGCCTGCCATACCGATGAGATCGGTCACGCTGAGGTCCGTTTTGAAGTGACCCTCAATAGAATTGAGCATGGACGGAATGGCGCGGGCGGCATCGAGGCTGTTCGCCTTTGCCAGCATGCCCCGTACCACCTCCTGCTGGCGACGCTGGCGTCCGAAATCGCCCTCGGCATCGCCTCGGAAACGACTGTAGAGCAACGCTTCCTCGCCATTGAGGTGCAGCGGCCCGGCCGGGAACTGCACGCCATCGATCTCAAACGCTGTCTGGTTCACCACATCCACGCCGCCAAGTGCATCCACCGTGCCGACCACGCCAGCGAAATCGACCAGCGCGAAGTGATCGATCTCAATGCCGAGCAGGTTCTGGGTCACCAGCACCTGGTAGTTCACGCCACCCACCGAGAGCGCGTGGTTGATTTTGCTCTGGCCGTAGCCGGGCAGCTCGGTGCGCGTATCGCGCGGGATGGAAAGCACGCGGCAGGTATTGGCTTGCGGATTAATGTGCAACACGGCGAGCGAATCCGGCCGCACGCCGAAATCGATCTGTTCGCCTTCGCGGGCATCCACGCCCATCATCAGCAGGGTGATCGCACCATCGTCAGTGGGCGTTACCTCGGCGGTAGGTTCTGCGAGCGCCTTTGCCGCCTCGGAATCGGGTGGCGGTGTGCTTACCGCGGTGAACGACCCAAACTGCTGGTTTATCAGCCAGGCTCCACCGGCGGCGACCATGCCGAAAATGAGCAGCATGGTGAGCGGAATCATGAACCGCTTCTTGCGGTACCACGGCCGTGTGCGGGTCGGGGCAGCGGGCTGGTATTGGGGTGCCTGTGCCGCTGCCGGCATGCGCACCTGGGTAGCCTGGGCCGAGGCGACCGGCATGGCGGCGGTGCCGCCACTGGTGGCCATAAGCGATGCACCGCAGTTGGGGCAAAAGGCATCGGCAGGGTCGACGGTCGCCCGGCAGCGCGGGCAGGATGATGGCATGGAAAAGCTACTCCGTATGTGGTCTTGCACGCGTTAACAGGGGCGTGCGGCATCGGGTGCCGGGCCACGTAGAGCCGGGCACTGCTCATATTAACCCGTTTGGACACCAATACGTTTCATGATATCGGCAGTCAGGGCATCCACCGCCTGCAGGGCAGCGGCGTGCTCGTGCAGTTCCCGCTCATTCACAATGAAGGGCCGCACCGGATGCATGATGGTGTTGCGAAGCTCACTGATCTGCCGGGCGATGGGCTGCAGCCGATCGGGATGCTCGAATCCCATCAGTCGCCAGACATTGTTGCTGGTGGTGGCGATATGAAAAAGATCGCTGAGGGTGGCGTTGGTGACCGGGCTGAGGTCGACGCCCTCGGCGCGCTCCTCGTCGTAGAACTCGCGGATGCGGGCCTGCGTGTGGTCGCTCAACAGGCGGATCGCGCCCCAGTCGTCGCCGAACTCGTCCATGATCAGCTGCCCGAGCGATGTTTCCAGGATGACGAGCGCCTGGTAGACGTGGGCGCGGAAGACGGGACGGTTGCAATCGGCCGGGGTGACGATGCCGAACCACTGCTCGCCCTGGCCATTGTCGGGATCGGGCGCGTGGAGGACGAGTCCGTGCTCGGCGAGCGCCTGGAGCAGTTTGGTGACCGGCACCATGTGCGGGAAGACATCGCACGGCACGGTGGCGTGCGCGGGCGTGAGTGGTGTATTGCTGGCGGCAAGCTCCGCGA
>JBHWTK010000091.1:0-201218 GCA_043427975.1 Chloroflexia bacterium
GGCGACTGCATGATGTGCAACGGCGTGTCGAACTGCTCGATTTTGCCCTCGCGCATAACAGCGATTCTGTCCGCCAGCCGCACCGCTTCGTCGATGTCGTGCGTCACAAAGACGACCGTTTGCGAGATCTCCCGGTGGATACGACGCAGTTCATCCTGCAGGCGCCGGCGGGTAATGGCATCCAGCGCACCAAACGGTTCATCCATCAGCATGGTGGGCGGGTCGACGGCCAGTGCCCGGGCAAGGCCAACACGCTGTTGCTGGCCACCGGAAAGCTGGGTCGGGTAACGACCGGCGTATTCATCCGGGTTTAAGCCCACCAGGGTCAGCAATTCTGCGACGCGGCTGGCGGTGCGTGGCCGGTTCCAGCCCAGCAGCCTGGGTACCACCGCCACGTTGGCGGCAACCGTCATATGGGGAAAGAGGCCGGTTTGCTGAATGACGTACCCGATATGCCGGCGCAGTTCCGGTGGCTTTTGGTCCAGGATGTTAACGCCGTCGATCTCTACCGAACCGCCAGTCGGCTCGGCGATGCGGTTGATCATCTTGAGGAGCGTCGTTTTGCCGCACCCGGAAGGGCCCAGCAGCACAACGAACTCCCCGGGCTGAATATCCAGGTCCACCGCGTCAACGGCCGGACGACTGGAGCCTGGGAAGTGTTTGGTCAACCCGCGAATACGGATCGAGCTGCCGCGCATGGGCGCGGTATCGGGAGTTCCGGTGCCTATTGCAGCCTCCAACGCCTCGTGAGCCCGGGCGGGGCACTCCCGCCCGGGAAAGATGTCGTTGTTCTAGCTTAACAGGCCGTTCTCGGTGAGGAAATCGGTCGCGACCGTGGCCGGTTCGGCCTTCTCGTCGCCATCGACGCGCCAGTTCAGGCCGCTCAGGACCTCATCCGTGAGGAGCGTCGTCACGGAGTTGAGCAGGTCAGCAACGTCGGGGTTGGCCTCCAGCACGCTCATCAGCACCACCGGCGCGAGGTTGTAGGGCGGCCACAAGCCCAGGTCATCCTCGAGCACCACCAGGTCGTACCCGGCGATCTGGCCATCGGTGCCGAACGCGAGCACCACCTGGGCATCGTCATCCAGCAGCGCCTGGTATTTGAGGCCCGGCGCAACCGGCAACACCTCGATGTTCTCGAAGCCGCCGCCGTACACGCGTTGCAGGCCAAGCAGGCCATCCTCACGCTCGGGGAAATCGGCGGGTGCCGAGATCACGTACTGGTCAGCGACCTCAGCCAGCTGGGAGATCGTTGTGATGCCGTTCTCCTCGGAGAACGCGCGTTTCACAGCCAGCGCCTGGGTGTTGTTTGCCGGCGATCGCTCCAGCCAGGTTGCCTGGAATTGCGTCTCGTACTCCTGCTTCACGGTGTCGTATACCGCCTGGCTCATATCGCCGGCAACAGGGGTTGCAGCGGCAGCATCGGCCACGGCGGTGGCATCGGGCGTTCCTGCACCAGCGTCGTCGGGCGTCATGCCCAGCACCTCGGTGAGGCCGGTACCGGTGTACTCGGGGTAAAGCGAGATGTCTCCATTCACCAGTGCCTGGTGGGCGACCTGGGTTCCGCCCAGGTTCAGTTTGTCCTCAACGGTGAACCCGGCGTTCTCCAGCACTTGCAGGTACATGTTGCCAACAATGAACTGCTCGGTGAAATCCTTGGATCCGACAATAATCGGCTCGTCCTGTGCCGAAGCGGCATCACGAAGCGCCAACGTGCCGATACCGGCAGCGGCAACGGTTTTGATCAAAGAGCGTCGGTGAAGGGTCATGCGCGTGTCTCCATCAGGCCCGGCGGGCGGGCGTCAACATACGTTCGGCCAGTGAAAACACCAGGTCAGTAACCAGCACCAGCATCGCAATCGGAATACCTCCGGCGAGGAGATAGGTGGTATCGAGCAGTGAGATGCCGGTGAGAATGTACTGGCCCAGAGATTTCGCGCCGACAAACGAGGCCAGGGTTGCGCTCGCCACCAGTTCAATGGCTGCCAGCCGCATACCGGCCACAACTACAGGGATCGCCAATGGGGCCTGCACTTGCAGGAAAATCTGTGCACGATTCATGCCAAGTCCTGCGGCGGCTTCGAGATACGATGCATCGACGCCGCGCATGCCCGCCCAGGTGTTGGTGATGAGCGCCGGTGCCGCCAGGATAACGAGGGCAACGATGGCCGGGAGATCGCCAAACCCGAGGAAGGGGTAGAAGAGAAAGACCAGGGCAAGCGAAGGGATAACGCGAACTGCCGAGAAGATTCCTACCAGCTGCCCACCGAAACGCAGGCGGGCGAAGAGAATACCGAGCGGAATGTAGATAACCATCGCGATCAGCAGCGCCGTGAAACTGAGCCGGGTATGCGCCCATACCAGTCCCAGGAATCGATCCGGATTCCGCTCAATGAACTCGTACAGGTCCGTAATCAGTTGCATTGGCGCTCCGCATGGTGGGCCGCGGCCGGGATATCAGGGGCTGAGGAAGCTGGTCGGCCCGACCTTCAGTTCTCCGTCGTTCGGGTTCTCCGAAAAGATGAGTTGCCCCTCTTCCGCCTCTGAGCCGGAGAGGAAGGTGATTGTGATCTCCGCCGTTTCCGGCTCGCCCTCGCCGATAACCAGTTCGCCGGTGATGACCACATCCTGGGCGGTAAGCCCGCCGGTATTTGTCACGGTAACCGGCAGGTAGAACCCCGATTCGGTCTCCCGCACCTGGTCCAGGTGGGTTTGTACCACGATCACGGGTGGACCGTCCCCGGAGTGGGCGTCTGCCCATGCCGCCAGACCAAAGGTAGCAACCAGCACGAGCAGGCTGATAACCGATGTAATGCGCTCGGCTGTTGTTCGTTGGGGTTCGTTCATATCACCAGTCTCCCGGCCGCCCCACCGATGGAGGCGGGTACAGCCAGCACGACGGTTTGCCGGATGATTTCGTACACCGGGTCATCCGGAGAAATCCGCTTGAAGAGCACAAGCAACAGGAAGGCAACTGCCAGCGAAACGATATACGACACCATGGTTTCGGGTAACGGGTGCTGGAACAGGCCGGGTGGCGGCTCCTCATCGAATCCGGACGCAAACACGATGATGTATGACAACACCAGCGACAGTGCGATGAGGACATAGACATGCCACAGTCGGAGCCCGGCAGCGATCATCTCTACTTCCTCGGTCGGCGCAATCGACATGCCGATAAACACGCCGCCGACCGCAGCACCACCGATATCGGCGACCAGGCCCTGCCACATGCTGAGCTGGGTTGATTCCGAGTCGTCGTCAGCAAGGGCGGCAGTGCGCCCGTTGAACACCTGGCGTGCCACGGAAACCCCCAGGCTCAGCGGCAGGGAAAGCAGGATCACGGTGGAGACGCCCTGTTCCAGGCCATCACTGTGACGCATCTGGTTCATGCCCAGGAGCAGCACCGCGGCGAGTACGACGCCCACCGCCAGTGCATCGATCCCTTCGTCAAAAGCCAGGCGTACGGAATGTTCGTCGCGGAACCCGGCCACATACGCGATGGCGAAGTTGGCAACGAAGCCGATGATGAAGATCACGAAGAGATAATTGAGCGGCAGCGATTTGCCGATCCACCACATTTCCATGGTGAACACCAGGGGAATGCCAAACACCGCCGCACCGGCAAACGCCCGTGAAAATGCACCAAGCTCATCGGCCCATTGCTTGCTCACCGGGATTCTTCCTCACAAAATCTGCGCCAATACCACAGGGGCGTGTGTGATTTCCTTATGGTACTCCGGTTTGGTTCCGTCAGACGTGTATCAAGTGATTTGTACCGAGGGCGACTCGCGCGTGACCCGGTGCACATCGACCGTCGCACCAAGGTTCAGCCGAATCGCCGCCGCCAGCGCATCGGTCGCCTGCCAGAACGCATCGTCGGTGGTGTCGTCCACCGCTTCCAGCACCATAATGGCGTCGGTGGTAGCTTCTGTCAGCATGGTCCGCTCGGCCTCGCGCCAGTTCCAGCAGCGGCAGATCGCGCCCTCATCGTCTTTGTAGATCAACTCCCCGGCGAGGGCGGGTTCATCGGATTCTGCGCCCAGCGGGCGGAACGATTCGCCCCCATCGGCGAGAGTGAGGCGCACATCCCCGGCGATCCGGGCGAGGTCCTCTCCACCGACCGGCACGCCGTATTGCAGCGAGATGGCGTTATAGACATCGACCAGCGGGTTGATGCTGCCGATGGTGTTGCCGTTGCTGACCCGCTTGAGCAGCGCCTCGATCGACGACCGCGTGCCCTTTTTTGTTTTGAACTTCTGGAACGCACCACGCCAGCGGCGAACAACCTCGTTCTCCGTCCACGTCTCGTGCGGCACATGGGCAAGCGCGGCCTGGTGGGCGTCAGCGAGATCTTGCGCGATAGCTGCGTCCTGCCGTGCGGCGTTATCGATGCCGTGAACTACCAGCACCCCCAGCCGGGCGGTGGGGAAGAGGTTCCAGAACGATTCCTCGGCGATGAATTGGGTCATGTATTTCCTGTTTCCCATGATGATGGGACAAAAGCCAACGAATAGAAGAGCCTGGGCTCATTCCCACTCGATTGTGGCGGGCGGTTTGCTGGTGATGTCGTAGACCACGCGGTTGATGCCATCGACCTCGTTGACGATGCGGTTGCTGATCCTGGCCAGCACATCGTAGGGCAGGCGGGCCCAATCGGCGGTCATGGCGTCCTGGCTGGAAATGGCGCGGATAGCGCAGGCCTTGGCGTAGGTGCGGAAATCGCCCATCACGCCAGTGCTCTGCACGGGCAGCAGCACCGCAAAGTACTGCCACACATTCTTGTTTTCGCCGGCCGCCTCAATCTCATCACGCACGATCTTGTCGGCCTTGCGGAGCAGGGCCAGGTCCGGCTCGGTGATTTCGCCCAGCAGGCGCACCGCCAGGCCAGGACCCGGGAACGGCTGGCGCTCCACGATCTCTTCCGGTACGCCCAGTAACCGGCCCACCTGCCGCACTTCATCCTTGAACAGCAGCCGGAACGGCTCCAGCAACTGGAACTGCATATCCTCCGGCAGGCCACCGACGTTATGGTGGGTCTTGATCTTCACCGCTGTCTTGCTGTCGCCGGGTTTGCCGGTGGCGCTCTCGATCACGTCCGGGTAGAGCGTGCCCTGCGCCAGGAACTGGAACGGACCGGCCTTCTCAGCCTCAGCCTCAAACACGCGTACAAAGGTCTCGCCAATGATCTTGCGCTTCTGCTCCGGGTCCGTCACGCCCTTGAGGTTGGCAAGGAACCGGTCGCTGGCATCGACGTAAACCAGGTTGGTTTTGAAGTGCTCGGTGAACGCCTTCTGCACGGCTTCGGCCTCGCCCTCACGCAGCAGGCCATTGTTGACGAATACGGGCGTAAGCTGGTCGCCGATCGCCTTGTGGATCAGCGCGGCAGCTACCGAACTATCCACGCCACCGCTCAGGCCAAGCAGCACGCGGCCATCGCCAACCTTCTCCTGGATGTCCTGGATCGCTGCATCCACGAAGCTCTCAGCGCTCCAGTTGGTGTCGCAATCGGCGATGTTCACGAGGAAGTTGCGGATCATATCGGAGCCGTACTGGGTGTGATTCACCTCCGGATGGAACTGGATGCCTACCATCCGGCCGTTGCCCATGGCAGCCACCGGCGAGTTCGGGCTCCATGCCAGCACATCGAAACCGTGCGGCAGGGTGCTGATATGGTCGCCGTGGCTCATCCACACGTTGATGGTTGCCGGCAATCCCTCAAACAGCTTTTCTGCATCGCCAACCGGCTCCACCGTGAGGTCGGCGGGACCGTATTCGCGATGGTCCGCCGGCTCCACCTTGCCTCCCAGCGCGTGGGCAATCAGCTGCATGCCGTAGCAGATTCCCAGCGTCGGCAGGTCCTGCTCCAGGATCCAGTCGGGCATCTGCGGTGCGCCCTCGGCGTATACGCTGGCCGGGCCGCCACTCAGGATAACGGCCTTCGGATTGAGCTTTTTCACCTCATCCCAGGTGGCATCGTGGGCGATGAGTTCGCCGTACACGCCGATTTCGCGTACGCGCCGGGTAATAAGCTGGCTGTACTGGGATCCGAAATCGAGCACCACCACGGCATCAACCGGGTGGTCGGTATTGGCGGCATCCTGCAGCAACGAAATCGATTCCTCAACGGAATGCGTCTGGGTCTCGTCGGTATGAGTCACGTGGGGTCCTTTGTGTGGTCGGCAGGGTATTTGCACCGGCGGGTACCGGTGCATGCTGCGCCTATTGTACCGGAGCGCGTTATCCCTGGTTCCGCAGGCGCGGGTCGAGGGCATCCCGCAGGCCATCGCCGAGCAGGTTGAACCCGAGCACGGTGAGGCCGATGGCGAGGCCGGGGAAGAGGGCCGCCCACGGCGCGATCTGCAGGATGGTGTAGCCGGTGCTGACCATGCTGCCCCAGCTGGGGCTGGGCGGCTTGTTGCCAAGGCTCAGGTAGGCCAGCGCCGCTTCCGAGAGTACCGCCGTGGCGAAGTTGAGCGAGGCATGCACGATGAGCGGGGCAGTGATGTTCGGGAAGATGTGCCGGCGCAGGATCGTGTTGGATGTTGCGCCAACCGATACCGCGCTCTCCACAAACGTCTGGTTTCGCACCGAAAGCACGGATCCGCGCACCACGCGCATAAAGGCGGGCGCGTTTACCACGCCGATGGCGATCATCACGTTGCCGATACCGTCGCCGAGGGCGGTCATCAGCGCGATGGCGAGCAGGATTGTCGGGAAGGCGAAGAGCACATCCATCAACAGGCTGATAATCGTATCCGCCCAGCCGCCGAAGTACCCCGCCACCAGCCCGAGCAGGATGCCGATGGTGGCAGCGATGCCTACCGAGATAACCCCAACCTGGAACGAGATGCGAGCGCCGTATAGCAGGCGGGTGAAGATATCGCGGCCGAACTCATCGGTACCAAACCAGTGCTCGGCCGAGGGCGCCTGTCGGGCTGCTTGCGGGGCCATCTCTGTCGGGGTGTACGGCGCCAGCATGGGGCCGATAATGGCGATGAGCAGGAAGAAGACGATGATCACCAGGCCGGTGAGGGCAAGGCGCTGCTTCATCAGCACCTGCCACCAGGCGCGTTGTTTGCGTTTCTTGTCTTTTGCGGCGGCGATCCCGACCGTCAAGGCTGTTGCTGCGCTCAAGGTGTGCCCTTTCCGTGATCGAGGGGGTTACCGATGCCGCAGCCGCGGATCGAGGACGGCGTACAGGATATCCACCACCAGGCTGACCACCACGAAGATGGTCGCCAGCACCAGGGTGACGCCCTGCACTACGGGATAATCGCGGTTCTGGATGGCTTCGTAGATATACCGGCCCACACCCGGCAGGGCGAAGATCTGCTCCACAATCACGGCGCCACCCAGCAGGCTCGCCACCTGGATACCGGCAACGGTGATGACCGGAATGCCCGCGTTCGGCAATACGTGTCGCAGAACCACGCGGTTGGCCCGGAGCCCCTTGGCGCGGGCGGTGCGCACATAATCCTGGTTCAGGGTTTCCAGCACGGCACTGCGGGTAAAGCGCATCAGCACCGCCATGAAGGGCAGCGCCAGGCTGAGCGCAGGCAGGATCATTAATTTCAGGTTCATCCAGGGTTCATCAAAGAAGCTGCGATATCCCACGTTCGGCAGCCATTTCAGCTTGAAGCTGAACAGCAGCACCAGCAGCGTGGCGAGAAAGAAGTTCGGCAGCGAGATACCGATCAGGGAGACAACAGTGGTGACGTAATCGAGCCGACTGTTGCGGCGAATGGCGGCCATGGTGCCGGCAACAATGGCTGGCACGGTGCCGAGAACGGCGGCAAAGACGGTGAGTTGCGCGGTAACTGGCAGGCGCAGGCCCAGTTCCTGGGTAAGCGGCCTGCCGGTGCGCAGGCTCTTGCCCAGGTCGCCGGTTACTACATGTTGCAGCCACTTGAAGTACTGCACCGGATAGCTTTGATCCAGCCCGTAGGCACGGCGGATGTTCTCAATCTGTTCCGGGGTGGAGCGGCGATCGGCACCGAGGAGCACCATCACCGGATCGCCGGGGATAAAGCGCACAATGATGAAGGTGATCAGCGAAACACCTAACAGGATAGGAATCATCAACAGCACGCGCCGGATGATGAACTTCAGCACCTTTTTCTCCCCAGCATCGGCGCATACGTCACAAAATCAGGCAGGGGCGAGGTCCCCTGCCGTTGCATTCTAAAGTCCTGCTTATGTCGTTGTAAACGCTAGGCGGCGTTGGCGGCAATCACCGCCGCGCCGATGACGCCACTGTAATCGCCCAACTCGGCCTTCATGATCTCTACCGCCTTGCCGGCGTGGGGCAGGGCCTCGTGGCGCGTCCAGTACTCGGCGGTTTCGAACAGCAGGTCCACCGAATCGATCACGCCACCACCCAGCACAATACGTTGCGGGTTCACGAAGTTCACCATGCTGGCCAACCCGAGGCCGATGTACTTGCCGGCCTCGACGATGGTTTCGGTAACCACCACGTCCTTCGCCTTGATGGCCTTCTTCAGCACCCCGCTCTTGATCGCCACATCGTTATCGGTTGGATCGATGCCCGGCATCAGTTCGGTGATCTTGCTCTCCCGGCCTCGTCGCAGCTCCCCGAGGATCACCTTGGTGATAGCGGTGCGGCTGGCATACGCCTCCAGGTGGCCGCGGGCACCGCAGCCACAAATGCGGCCGTGGGCCTCGATCGTGGTGTGGCCGATTTCGCCGGCATTGCCGCTGAAGCCGGGAAGGATTTCACCATTCTTCACAATGGCGCCACCGATGCCGGTGCCAATAAACACGCAGAGGAAGTCGTCGCAGTCCCGGCCCGCGCCGAAGTGGTTTTCGCCCACAGCGGCGATCTGGACATCGTTGCGCAGGTGCGCCGGAATGCCGAAGCGCTCGCTCAGCAGCTTCGCCATCGGCAGTTCCACCACGGAGCGGCTCAGGTTGGCCGTGCCAATGAGCAACCCGCGCTGGGCATCCACCTGGCCCGCGATGCCTACGCCAATGCCGGCACAATCCTTGATGTTCACCTTGGCGGCACTGGTCGCGCCTTCAACCACCTCGTAGATGCGCTCCATCAGCGCTTCACCGGTATCGAAGGCGCTGGTCGCGATCTTGTACTGGCCCGCGACCTTGCCGCTGGTGGTATTCACAACGGCCGCCAGCACCTTGGTACCGCCGAAATCCACGCCAATCGCGTACTGTTTCTTCGCCATATGTCGTCCTCCTGTTAGCCTGCGAGGGCATCGAAGTGCTCGATCACCTCGCCGAATTCCCTGATTGTGTCAGGTGTGCAGGCATCGAGGCCACACACGAAGTGCGCAAACCCGAATTCGCGGAAGGCATGCAAGTGCTGTGCCTTCTCCTCGGCTGTGCCCTCGAACGCATGCGGCCGGGTGCCGAACGGTTCTCCCATGCTGATATTGCCGCCGGCCGTGCGGATGAGCGTCTTGGGGTCGCGACCCTCTGCCTCGCAGGCTGCATCCACCTTGGCGATCAGGTCAGGAATCTTGCTGGTGTCGCGGTGCCAGACGGTGTTCCAGGCATCGGCATATCTCGCGATGATGCCCAGCATCCGGTCGCCCGAGGAACCAACCAGGATCGGCGCGCCGGTTTCGCGCGGGCCACGCGGCCGGTTGACGGCATTTCGCGCCTGGAAGAACTCGCCTTCCAGCGTCGCTGCGCCCTCGCGCAGCATCGGCTGGATAATCTGCATCGCTTCCTCGAAGCGGCTGACGCGGTGATCGAACGGATAGCCGAAGGTATCGTATTCCGGCTGGTGCCAGCCAGCACCCAGCCCGAGGATAAAGCGACCCCCGCTGATTTCATCGATCGATTCGGTCATTTTGGCAATCAGGCCAGGGTTGCGGAATCCGGTGCAGGCCACCAGCGAGCCGATTTGCACATCCGGCACGGCGGCAGCAAGGGCTGCCATCATGGTGAAGGCTTCCCAGATTCCCCGTATCTCACCGTCTTCCTCGAACTGGAACTGGAAGTGATCCGCCAGCCAGATCGCCTCGAACCCGACCTCGCGGGCGGTACGTGCCATCTCAACCATGTGTTCGAACCGGGGGGTGCCGCCAAAGTGGCTGCCCTCGGCGATAGGGAGCATCAGGCCAAGGCTCATCGGACGGGAGGACTCGAACCAGACAGGTGTGGTGACTGCGCTCATGGGTACCTCGTGTATGCATAAGGCAACGTGTCGGCTTTCAGGGTACCGCAGCGAACACGTGGGCGGTACTAGTCGTCATCGCAAATGCAGAACGGGTGGCCCACCGGATCCAGGAGCACCGTGAATCCCTTTTCCTTTACCTGGAACGTGGCTCCGAGCTCGATTGCGCGTTGCACGTGGCCCTCGCGATCGCTGGTGTGGAAATCGATATGCATTTGCTGGCCGCGTGCCTGGGTAGGCCAGGTTGGGGCAGCGTAATCCTCCACCTGCTGGATCAGCACCATGAACCCGGTATCGGCGACCAGTGCCGGTGCCGCGCCGTTGACATCCTGCTGTTTAAGGCCGGCAAGGGTGCGATAGAAGTGCCAGAGCTGCTCGCCATTGGGGCAATCGATGGTATACGCGCCGAAGATGATCCAGTTCCCGGATTCCCGCTGCGAGGCGGTGAGCCGTGGATCCACATTCGTGAATGGCGGAACCAGGCAGAACGGATGCCCGGCCGGATCCAGCATCACAATCCATTCTTCCGGGTCGCCCTTGCCCGGTTGCACCGCCGCACGGGTAGCCCCCAGGGATTCGGCATGTTGGGCTGCCGCTTCAATATCGTTGGTAACAAGTTCGAAGTGGGCCTGCTGGCCGCGCTCCTGCGTGGGCCAGGTGGGTGGCTGGTAGTCCTCCACCCGCTGGAACCAGATTTCGGTGTCGTCGCCGAACGGGTTGATCCAGTCGCCGTGGGATGTCACACCGAGCAGGTTGGCGTAGAACGCGGCCAGTGCCGCGGGTTCGGGACAATCGACCGCGATGCTATCGAGTACGAGGTCTGCCATGGGGTGGTCCTTTCGCTTATGCCGCTGGAATATCCAGCCGGCATTTGCAGGCTACCCTCCTGGCTGGACGGTTCACGTCCGCGTTTGGCGGGCATCGTCGGCGGCGATGATCTCACCGAACCAGCGCACTGCATCCGGCACCCGCGGTTCCAGCCCGATCACGAGGTGCTTCAGGCCCAGTTCCCGCACTGCCGCAATGTACGCCAGCGCATCATCAACCGGCGTATCGGTGGTGAAGCGCACGCTCCCGGTCTTCACCAGGGTGTCACGCGGTCGGCCGATAGCATCGCAGGCGGCATCCAGCCGGGCGAGGAGGGGCAGGTAGTCGTCGGGCGATTGCTGCCAGTCGCTGTTCCAGGCGTCAGCATATTTGGCGATGCTGTGGACCAGTCGCTCGCCGTTGCTGCCGATCAGGATCGGCGCACCATGCGGGCGCGGTCCTCGCGGCCGGTTCACCGCGCCGTTTGCCTGCCAGAATCGGCCTTCCAACGTGGCCTCGCCGATCCGGAGCAGGTCGTGAATGATGGCGATCGCTTCCTCAAAGCGGCTGGCGCGATAGTCGTAGGGATACCCGAACTGGTCGTACTCCGGCTTGTTCCATCCCGCGCCGATCCCGAGCACAAAGCGGCCGTTGCTGATCTCGTCGATCGCTTCGGCCATCTTTGCCACCAGCCCCGGGTTGCGGAAGCCGGCACCGGTGACCAGCGGCCCGATGTTGATATCGGGTACGGCTGCGGCGAGGGCGGCCATCATGGTGAAGGCCTCCCATGTGCCGACGGTTTCGTCGCCGTGCTGGTAGCTGAGATGGTCGCCAAACCACACCGCCTCGAATCCGCTCTCGCGGGCGAGCTGGGTGATGTGTACCAGATCGGTGTAGCGCGGGGTTTCACCACCCATGGTGTCCTCACGCACGGGCAGCATGAGCCCAAAGCTCATGGGGCGCGGCGAATCGAACCAGATGGGTGTTGTGTGCATGCCTTTATCCTGCCTGCGTCGCGGTTAGTCGATCGCCATACGGCGTAGTCGCCAGGTAGCAATGCCGAGCGATACGAGCATGATCACGAAGGTGACCACCATCACCCTTGAGGACGATGCGACGTTGTCGATGGTGATGCGCTGGTTGTCCAGCAGGTCCACGAACATGCTCCGGCTGTAGTGGCTGATGCTGAACCCCTGGATACCGGGCAGGAACCGGGCGAGCGCGCCTTCCCAGATGGTGACGTAGAACATGCCGAACAGCAGTGTGCGGCGGATATAGAGGCTGACGGTGAGGAAAATGCTGCCGAAGCCGATGATGCCAACGAGGCAGGCAGCGAGCATGGGCCAGATCATGTGGTCCAGCTGGTCGAACTTGCCCCATGCCAGCACAGCCCACACCACCAACACGCTCAGCCAGATAATCGGCACCGCTACCAGCACCACGGCAAGGAATTTCTCCAGCACGATGCGGAAACGGCTGACCGGCTTCAGGGCGAGCAGGTAGAGCGTTTTGTCCTCGATCTCGTCGCCGAACGCCGCCGATGAGAGCACCATCACCGAAATGGGCAGCAACAGCGTGGTGTACAGCCCGAGGAAAATGGTGTTGGCCATCAGCCGTTCCAGCCGCGACACACTGGAGGCGGACGTGATGAAATGCGGAACCAGGGCAATTGCCAGCGGAATGAGGCAGATGATGGCGATCACCACCAGCGACCGGCTTTTGAGGAACTGGCGGATAGTGAGCGATGTGATGGTCACGGAGTTCTCCAGTGGTACGGTGCGGCGAACCTAGTTTTCCACCAGGTAGCTAAAGACCGATTGCAGCGAATCGTCGGTTGTCTGCATTTCGTACAGCCGGATATCCCTGTGCTGGGCCGCTGCCGGAACCATGCGGAAGAACTCCCGCACATCGGTGGTTTGCACAATCAACCGTCCCTGGCGATCGATACGAACACCGCTCACCATCGGCTGCGTGAACAGCAGCCCGGCAAGGCCACGCGTATCGGACGACACGATACGGATCTCATGATCGTGCGAATCAATGCGGTCGCGGATCGTACGGAAATCGCCTGCGGCTGCCAGTTTGCCGTTGATGATCACCAGGATGTCCTGCGCAAAGCGCTCCACTTCCACCAACACGTGGCTGCTGACCACCACGGTTTTGCCATCGCGGCCGAGTTTGCGGATGAGGCGGATGATCTCTGCCCGCTGCACCGGGTCGGTGCCGTTCAGCGGTTCGTCCATCAGGATCACATCCGGGTCGTGCACCAGCGCGCCGGCAATCTTGATGCGTTGGCGCATGCCCTTGCTGTACCCGCCTACCTTGCGGTTGGCGGCATCACCCATATTGACCAGCTCAATCGCGCGCTCGGTGGCGTCCTTTGCGTCCTTCAGGCCTTGCAGTTTCGCGTTCAGGTGCACATATTCCCGGCCGGAAAGGAAGGGGTAGATCACCTCATGCTCGGCCACCATCCCGAGTTCGCCATAGGCGGAAACATCGCTGCGCGGCGGCTTGCCCTTGATAAACGACTCGCCGGACGACGGTGGCAGCAGCCCGGCCATGATCTTGAGCGCCGTGCTCTTGCCGGCACCATTGGGACCAAGCAGGCCGGTGACACCGGCACCGATGCTGAAACTGACATCGCTCAGCGCCACGATATCGCCAAACCAGCGGCTCACCTGGTCGAACCGGATCGAAGGGGAATCACCCGTCCCCGTGGTCACTGCGGGTGCCGCAGTAACCACGGCTGGCGTCGGCTCGGGAGTACCCTGTTGTCGAAACTTCATGTGGAACTCCCCTAGACGTCATCGCGGGCGGCATAGCGCCAGCGAAGGATGAGCGAGGCAACAAGCGCATAGCCCAGCATCACGAGAATTGCGCCGGTTTGCGTGAGCGCGAGACGGTCGACAAATGTATTGCCCTGGACATCGTTGAAGAAATTGTCACTCAGCGTGAGCGTTACGGTGTTGAGGTCGGCCAGCAGGAACCACTTGCTCCATTCGTAATCCTCCAGCGCCACCGCAAGCCCCTGGGCAATACCGGTGACCACCAGGAAGCCGATGAGGATGATGGCGATTGCCACGCCCTTGCGATTGGTGAAACTGGAGATCATGAGGCCGATGGTGCCGTACATGAGCGAAACCAGGAAGCCGAGTACCAGCACCTTCCCCAGGTCGCCGATGTTATCCACCATCGCCTGGCGTGCCTTGTCCTGCGTAAGTTGCTGCCCCAGCCACAGGATTGCGCCGGGGAGGGCGGTCATGGTCATGGCGAGCAGGGTCATGGCCACAATTTTGGCAACTACGTAATCGCCCCGGGCAATGGCCCGGCTGAAATAGAGCGGCAACGTGCGCTCGTGGCGATCTACACAGATCATCTCAGGCGCGCAGATGGCCACAAACAGCCCCAGCATGGTGAAAATGGCCTGGAAGTAACCGCTGTAGCTGACGAAACTGCCGAACTCATCCAGGTTGCCCATGGTGCGGAATACGGCCAGCACGCCAATCATGACGATGAGCGGGATGGTGGCAGCGACGTAGAGGATGAATGGCATCACCTTGGCCGTCCAGCTCTTGCGGATGCCCATGGCGCGCTTCATCGAGAAGCCAATGAGGGAGGTAATGGCTCCGCGCCGGCCACGACGTGGCCCATCGTAATGCGCGTAGCCGCGATCGAAAATCTCGCCGTAGCGGGAGTCGGATTCCACAGGATTAGCCGACACGCTCCACCTCCTCAATCGCTGCGTTCACCCGGCCGAGGTACAGGTCTTCCAGGCTGCGGGAACGGGAGCGGAGCTTGCGGATAACCGATCGCTGCTCCACCGCCACGTCGCGGATCACGTCGTACATGGCTTCGTTGTGTACATCCACAAGGATCACCATCTGGCCGGTGGCCGGGTCTTCCTCCACCCTGGCCAGCGCCTGGTGTTGCTGCAACCGGTTGGCGAACACATTGGGATCACCATCCACCTGGACAACGACCTCGCCGAGATTTTCATCAGAGTGTTTCAGGCTCTGGCTGGCCAGTACCCGGCCCTGGTCGAGGATGATGACGTAATCACACACCAGCTCGATATCTTCGAGGATGTGCGAGCTAAACACCACGCTGATGCCCATTCGCTGGTAGATGCGCTCTACCAGTTCCAGCATGTCCTCCCGGCCTTGCGGATCCATCCCGGCGGTAGGTTCATCAAGGAACACCAGTTTGGGGTCGTGCACAATTGCCTGGGCGAGTTTCACCCTTTGGCGCATGCCGGTACTGAATCCCTTGATGAGGCGATAGCGTTCCTCACCGAGGCCCACCTGCTGGAGCACGTCGGCGGCGCGCTGGCGGGCTTGCCGGGGCGGAAGGCCACTCATTTCGGCCATATGACCAACGAAATCGGCGGCAGTGGTGCCCATCGGCAAGGCATCGGCCTCGGGCATGTAGCCCACATGCTCACGCAACTTAATGCCCTGCGTTTTGGTATCGAACCCCACCACCCGGGCATCGCCGCTGCTGGGTTTGATGATGCCGAGCAGGCTCCGGATAAGGGTCGATTTTCCGGCACCGTTGGCGCCCAATAGCCCGACGGACGCGTGGGGAATGGTGAGGTTTACCGAATCCAGCGCGAGGAACTTCCCATACCGTTTGGTGAAATTGCGCGTGGCAATCACCGCATCGTCTGGATGGATATCAGGATCAAGTTGCGTGGCATCGCCCATATCTGTTGTGTGCCTCGTGTTACACGGTGCCCTGCCTGCCCGCGGGGCCTACCGCGAGTGTAGCAGCGGCACTACGTGGCGCCTTTCCTGTTAACCAGAACATTCCCCTCACAGGATTGGTTCCGGTCGCCCTGATTGTGCACCGGATGTTTTGCAGTTTTGTTACGAAATTCACACATTCGTCTGGAGTCTGTTGCGCCAATTCCCTATCATGGAATCAGTGCCGGTGCGCCCTGCCATTGCATCGCGGCCGGTTCTGCATGCGCCGACCCTGTCTGCGCCAGAAGGACAAACAATGACCACGACTCCATCTTCAAAGGGCAAAACCCTTGGCATTATCAATAGCGGTGGCGATTGTGCAGGCATTAACACCGTCATCGCCTCGGCGGTTATCGCCGGTTCCCGCCTGGGCTACAACTTCGTCGGCTTTGAACTGGGCTGGGAAGGGCTGATTGACCGCAAGTACATGAAAATAGGTGTCGAAGAGGCTGGCCGGATCCAGAACCTTGGCGGCACTGTGCTGCATACCACCAACCGGGGCCGGTTCGCCGCCAAGGTTGGCCAGGGCGAAAAGAAGGTGATCGATCCCGATATCCTGCAAGCTTGCAAGGAGTCCATGGAAGCCCTGGGTGTGGATGGGCTGCTGGTGATCGGTGGCGATGGCACGCTCTCGGGCGCGCTCCAGCTGGCCGAAACCGGCGTGAAAATGGTCGGGATCCCGAAATCGATTGATAACGACCTGTACGCAACCGACCACACCTTTGGCTTTGCCACGGCGGTGGAAGTTGCGGTGGATGCCATCGACAAGATCCAGACAACCGCCTTCAGCCACAACCGCATTTTCCTGGTGGAGTGCATGGGGCGCAACGCTGGCTGGCTCAGCCTGTATGCCGGCCTTGCGGCAGGGTCCGACGCGATCCTCCTGCCCGAATTCCCGACCGCCATGGAGGATATCGTCGCGTTCCTGCGACATCGCCGCGATAATCATCGCAACTCCACCATCATTGTGGTGAGCGAGGCCTTTGAGATCGATGGCAAGCCGGTGGTTCGCGCCAGCGATGCCACCAACGAGGTGATCTTCGCCGGTATCTCCGATGAACTCACCCGGCGTATCGAACTGATGGCGCCGAATGAGTTCGAGGTGCGCAATGTGGTGCTCGGCCATACCCAGCGGGGTGGATCGCCCTGTGCCGCCGACCGCATCCTCAGCAAGCGCTTCGGCACCCGGGCGGTCGAGGCGTACCATAACGGCCTTTATGGCCACATGGTGGCGCTGCAGAATGACAAGATCGTGCCTGTGAAGATTGAGGACGCCGTAAACCAGCTCAAGCTGGTGACGCGGGAAGACAAAATCTACGAGGCCGCGCGCCAAACCGGCATCTTCCTGGGCGACCTGGAGGATTACAAGGAATGCGCCCAGCCGGATAACATGACTGGCATGCCGTACGCGTTCGCGTAACGAACCACATCGCCCCGGACGGAACCTTGCGTCCGGGGCGAATGCGTTTTCTCAGGATCGGAGTGTGTCGCCTGGCCCGTTGCAGGCCTTGCAGAATCAACGTGCACGCGAAAGCCCCGGCCGGGCAGGTGCTTGACCGGGGCTTTCCTGTGCTAGTTCTGGGTGTCCAGCCAGACCCGCTTCAGGCTCACATTGGAGCCAGTCGGGTAGTGCTCATAATCCATCACGAAGGTCTTCATCGCCTCGTACTGGCTGGCGATGAAGAGCGGAATCCAGGGGAGATCCTCTGACAGGATTTCCTGAATCTGGATGTAGATCTCGCGACGCTTCTCCTGGTCGGTCTCTGTCATGCCCGCCGTGATCAACTCGTCCACTTCGGGATTGTTGTACTGCGAGGCATTGGTGCTAGACGTGGACTGGAAGTTGTTCTGGATAACATCGTTCGGGTCAACGTAGGCGCTGGTACCCGTTACCGACATATCAAAGTTGGAGGCGAAGTAGTTCTCGAGGTAGACCGCGTTTTCCTCGAATCGCAGTTCGCTCTCGATGTTCACCTGCTTCAGTTGCTCCTGAATCACCACAGCGGCATTGTTCAGGAAGGCGTACTGGCTCCAGCTGTGCAGTTCGGTTTCGAAGCCATCCTCGTATCCAGCCTCGGCAAGGAGTGCCTTGGCGCCCTCAATATCCGGCGCGGGGATTTCGCTCTCGAAACCCGCCCAGTACGTAGCCGGGAAGATGATATTTGTGGGCTGGGCCGCACCAAACATGGCTGCATCGATAATCGGGGCGCGATCGATCACCATGCTGATCGCCTTGCGCACCTTCACATCGGTGAACGGCTCTTTCTCCACGTTGAAGGCCAGGAAGCGGATATTGGTGTTCTGGTCGCCAGCTACCCGGATGGTCTCATCCGACTCGAAGATCGCCATATCCTGCGCCGGGGCGTACTCGATGAAATCGACGGTGCCGCTGGTGAGCGCAGTGGTGCGGGCAGTATTCTCCGGCACGATCTGGAACTCGATACCGTCCAGGTAGGGAAGGCCCTCTTCCCAGTAATCCGGGTTGGCTTCCACCACCAACATGCTGTTCGGCACGTACTCCACGAATTTGAATGGGCCAGTGCCGACCATGGTGTTCATCAGGTCGCCTTCGGCTTCCACCACTTCCGACGGAACAATCGCCAGTGAACTGCCCATCAGCTTGGCCAGGAACGAGCTGTCCGGCGATTTCAGCACAATGGTGACGGTGGCGTCATCGGTGGCTTCGATTGATTCCACAATCTCCAGGTCTGGCTGGGCAGGAGATGCGGTATCCGGGTTCAGGATGCGCTCGTAGCTGAACTTCACATCCTCGGCGACCAGCTCGCGGCCGTTATGGAACTTCACGCCCTGGCGCAAGTTGAATGTGTAGGTGAGGCCATCTTCGGAAATATCCCAGCTCTCGGCCAGGCTCGGGATCGGCTCCAGGCTGGCGTTGGTGGCCACCAGGGTGTTGTATACATGCTCGATCACGTGCCAGGCGGCGGTGAGTTGGGTTTTATGCGGATCCAGTTCCGCCGGATCAGCCTGCAGGCCAACCCGCAGGACACCGCCCGGTTTCGCGTTCGGGTTTGGTGTTGCCACTCCGGCAGACATTGGTGTTGCATCCTGCGCGGCAACACGCATGGTGCCCAGCGCCATCAGGCTGGCGGTGCCAAGGCCGACAGCTGCGCCACGTTGGATGGCGGCACGACGAGTGATGGTGCCTTCGCTTACCCCTTTGGCAAGATCGAAAAAGAGATCGCGTTTCGTATCCACGACAAGGTCCCCCTGCTGTGTGTAAAGGCTTGTCCAGCATGGCCGTGATCGCCGTTGTTCAAGGCTCTGGTTTCGGAGATGAGTATATGGGACATAACTGTCGGTAAACAATATGCAATCCCCGGTTGGTGACACCAGCCCGGAAACTGGCACAATGGGTACAACGATGTCGGCGCATGCTGCCGAATACGCACGCATCAGGAGATGATCCCCATGAAACTGAGTGGTGACCACGTTGTACCCGCCAGCCGCGAAACCGTGTACGATGCCATGCTGGATCCCGAAACCCTGAAATCCACCCTGCCGGGCTGCGAAAAGCTGGAGGAAACCGGCCCCAACGAGTATCTCGCCACCATGGTGATCGGCGTGGCGATGATCAAGGGCAAGTACGACGGCAAGGTAAAGATCACCGACGAGAACCGCCCCGAGAGTTTCTCCATGCATATCGATGCCAAGGGGCCACAGGGCCAGTTAAGCGGCGTCGGCAACGTGCGGTTCGAGGCGATCGGCGAGAACGAGACGAAGGTGATCTACGAGGGTGATGCCACCGTGCGTGGCATGCTGGCCCGCATTGGCAGCCGGGTAGTGCAGCCAGCCGCCAACATGATTGTGGGCAAATTCTTCAGCGAACTGTCCGGCAAGGTCGGGCGCTAACCACTCCCTGCCTGACGGGCAAGCGGGTCATTCATCGTCGTAATGGCCCGCTTTCGTCATTGCGGTTGCTTCATAACGAGCCGGCCCAAATCGCTGCATTGGGAACCAGGACTTTCAACACGGTTAAAGGGGGGAAGCAATGTTGTTCCTTCGATGGGCATTGGCCACCTCCATCGTGATGCTGGCAGCACTGCAAACACCCCCGCCAGGTACACCTCCTGATGAAGCGAGTACCCGCGTTGAAACCTCGCTCGGTCTGGTCCAGGGATACGCGGAAAATGGCGTTGAGTACTTCCTGGGTGTACCGTACGCGTCGCCACCGGAAGGAGCATTGCGATGGAAGCCGCCGGTTAATCCAAGGCCCTGGGAAGGGGTACTTGACGCTACCGACTACGGTGATACCTGTGCTGCTGGCCGAAGTCCGCTCAATGAACGCTCAGAATCGGAAGATTGCCTGTTTCTGAATATCCAACGGCCCGCCGGTACCACCACGGAGGACCGGCTTCCGGTGTACGTCTTCATTCACGGCGGCGGGTTCGTAAGTGGCCACTCGAACCAGATGGATGGAGCCGCCATCGCCACTATGAACAACGTCATCACCGTGAGCATCAACTACCGGCTGGGATTATTCGGCTTCTTCGCCCATCCCGGCCTGACAGCTGAGGCTGGGGGAAGTTCCGGAAACTACGGGATCATGGATCAGCAGGCCGCGCTGCGATGGATTCAGTCGCATATCACCTCCTTTGGTGGCGATCCCGGCAGGGTCACCATTGGCGGGGAATCGGCCGGAGGCGCGTCAGTGTGCGCGCACCTCGCTTCGCCAGCGTCAGCAGGGCTTTTCCATCAGGCAATGATGCAAAGCGCATTCTGCTGGGTGGAGCCGTTAACGGTTGCTGAAGCGAAAGGGGAGGACACGGCATCGTGGTTGGGATGTGATGGAACGCAGGTAGTTTCGTGCCTTCGCGACCTGCCAGTGGCGGATCTGGTCGACTACCCGATTCGGGGAGTTATTCCGCCAGTGTACGGGGCGGGCATTCTTCCGGAAGATCCCAATCTCATGGTCGCCGAGGCGCGAACCCATCCTGTCCCGATCGTGGTGGGCTGGAATCGTGATGAAGGCCGCCTGTTTGGGCTGGGATACATCGGGATGAATGAGGACGACTATACCGAAACCGTCAACGAGAACTATGGCGACCGAGCCGACGAATTCAAGGCGCTCTATCCCTGGCCAGACGGCAATTCCGCTGCCTTCACCGGTGTGCTTGTGCTCGGCCCGGCGATATCCGACCAGTTTGCGTGTGACTCGTTGAATCTGGCCGACCAGCTGGATATGGCGTCACCCGCTGTCTACGTCTACGTGTTCTCCCACCAATATGGCCCGGGCCTCTATCCCGGAATCTTGCCCAATTACAACTGGGGTGCCGCCCATGGGGCAGAGTTGCCGTATCTGTTTCCCTCATTCGGTATCGGCACGCCGCTGGCCGCAGGGTTTGATAGGGATGAGCAGGTGCTGGCGCGTCAGATGAAAGCTCAATGGGGCCAGTTTATCGCGACAGGATCGCCCAATGGAGAGGGATTGCTCTCCTGGATGCCATATAGCGACTCCGGCACCGTGATGGCTCTCCATGCAGGCAATAACAGCATTCCTGTTGGAGCGGAGGCGCTACGAGAACGCCACCACTGCTCCTTTTGGGACACGATTGAAGGCACTCCCGGCGCGCCGTTTGATAGCGACGCAAACTACGGGCGTTCCCCGGTTGCGGTTGGGAACCTGACCGCATCGCGGCGAGCCGTCGTTATGTAAACGGGAGCAGGGGAACTATTGCCGCTTCTCTGTTAATATGAGGGCACGGTAAAAGGCGCCTACCCGCCCCGAATAAGGAGGACTCTCATGAAGTCGTTGAATCGTCGTCGTTTCGCTGCCGTTGCGGCGGCAACCCCGTTGGCTTCGGCTATATTGCGCACCCCGGCATCCGCCCAGGACGAGTGGGGACAGGAGACCCTGCAGATCATGGCCCCGGCCAGCCCCGGCGGCGGTTGGGATACCACGGCTCGCGAGCTCCAGCGCAACCTGCAGGAAGCCGAGCTGGTCTCTACCGTGGAAGTGTTCAACGTGCCTGGTGCCGGTGGCACGATCGGCCTCGCCGACCTTGCCAGCAAGCACAAGGGCGATGGCCACATGATGATGGTGATGGGCCTGGTGATGATCGGCGGTATCGGCCTGAACGAGGCGCCGGTTGGCCTGGACCAGTCCACCCCCATTGCCCGCCTTACCGGCGAATGGGAAGTGATTGTGGTGCCGGCCGAAAGCGAGCTGGAAACTATGGCCGACCTCGCCGAGATGTTCAAGAACGATCCGGCATCGGTCAGCTGGGCCGGCGGTTCTGCAGGCGGTACTGACCACCTGCTGGTTGGCCGTATCGCCCAGGCCCTGGAAATCGATCCGTCCCAGATCAACTACGTGCCGTTCTCCGGCGGTGGCGAGGCGCTGGCCTCGCTGCTGGGCAACGAGACCACCGCCGGTGTTTCCGGCCTTGGCGAGTTCCTGCCGCAGATCGAATCCGGCGAGCTCCGCGCGCTGGCCGTATCCGGCCGTGATGAGGGTGGCGATGACACCATCCCGACGCTGCAGGAATCCGATATCGATGTTGAGCTTTCCAACTGGCGCGGTATCGTGGCCCCGCCGGAAATCGAGGATGCCGACGAGGAAGCCATGTTGGCCACCATCGAGGCGTTGCACGAATCCGATGTCTGGAAGGAAACGCTGGAGAGCTTCGGCTGGAGCGACCAGTACCTGGCTGGCGATGAGTTCGCCGCCTACATCGAGGAAGAGACCGAGCGCGTGAATACCGTGCTCACAGAACTCGGCTTGCTGGAAGGCTAGCAAACCGGGTTCGGGACGGGGAGCGCAAGCTCCCCGTCTCCGTTAAGGGGTAGGGGAATGCACAGCGAATATCCGCCGAATATCGATGAGTTAACCGAGGGTCCAGAACCGGAAGGCTGGGAGCGCTGGATCGAATTGGCGGTGGCGATCGCCGTTATCGCCGTGGCCATCACCATCCTGTGGCTTGCGAAGGATTTCCGCGCACCACGCAGCGTGAAAATCAGCCCGCGCGTGTTCCCCCAGCTGGTGGGGATCGGCATGTTGATCACCGGTGTCTGGTATGTGGTGGATATTGTTCGCAGCCCGAAACCCCTCTCCGCCGGCGAAGACAGCGAGGACGTTGATATCACCGCCGACGCCAACTGGGCCACCCTCCTGCTGGTGGGTTTGGGCTTGACATCGTTCGCGTTGCTGGTGGAACCGGCCGGGTTCGCCATTGCGGCGGCCACCATGTTCACCATTTGCAGTACCGCCATGGGATCGCGAAAGATCCTGCTCAATATCGGTATCGGCCTGGTGCTGGGGCTGGCGGTGTTCGTGATGTTCGATACCTGGTTGGGTGTGCGCCTTCCCGAGGGCTGGCTCGCATCTATCCTGCCGTAGCCGGGAGAGGAGGGGAAGACCATGGATGCTGTTAGTGCCCTGATGGACGGCTTTGCCGTTGCGCTTACTCCCGGCAATATTGGCTGGGCGCTGCTCGGCGTGTTGCTCGGCACCTTCGTAGGTGTACTGCCCGGTATCGGGCCCGCGCTTACCATTGCGCTGCTGCTGCCTATTACCTATTCGCTGGACGCCGTGCCGTCGTTCATTCTCTTTGCCGGCATCTACTACGGTGGCATGTACGGCGGTTCCACAACCTCGATCCTGCTGAATACCCCCGGCGAAAGCGCATCGATTATCACCGCGCTGGAAGGCAACAAAATGGCCCGCAAGGGCCGGGGCGCGGCCGCGTTGGCCACTGCCGCCATCGGATCATTTGTGGCCGGGACACTGGCCACCATCGGCCTTACCTTTGTCGCCCCCGCCATGGCCGAGTTCGCCCGCCGGTTTGGCAGCCCCGAGTATTTCATGATCATGGTGCTGGCGTTCACCACGGTGAGCACCCTGCTGGGCGATTCCCGCGTGCGCGGGCTCGTGAGCCTGTTTATCGGCCTGGCGCTGGGCCTGGTCGGGATCGATTCGCTCACCAGCCAGGCGAGGTACACGTTCGGTAACGGTCACCTGCTGGGCGGTATCGATGTAGTCACCATCGCGGTGGGCCTGTTTGCCGTTGGCGAAACGCTGTGGATTGCCTCCCGATTGCGTTCCAAACCTGGCAAGGTTGAGCAGATCAAGGGCAGCCGCTGGATGACGAAAGAGGACTGGCGGCGAAGCTGGAAGCCGTGGCTTCGCGGCACCGCACTCGGGTTCCCGATCGGGTCGCTGCCAGCCGGTGGTGCCGAGGTTCCCACCTTCCTCAGCTATTCGCTTGAGAAGAAGCTGAGCGACCACCCGGAAGAGTTCGGCCACGGCGCCATCGAAGGCGTGGCGGGACCGGAAGCGGCCAACAACGCTTCGGCTGCGGGTACGCTGGTACCGTTGCTGACGCTCGGGTTGCCGACAACTGCGACCGCCGCGATCATGCTGGCCGCTTTCCAGCGCTACAACCTCAACCCCGGCCCACAGCTGTTCGATACCTCGCCGGAACTGGTGTGGGGCCTTATTGCCAGCCTGTACATCGGCAATATCATGCTGCTGGTGCTGAACCTGCCACTGGTGGGCATGTGGGTAAAGCTGCTGAGTATCCCGCGGCCATGGCTGTACAGCGGCATCCTGGTGTTTGCCGGGCTGGGCACGTGGGCACAGAGCCAGAGCGTTACCGGCCTGGTGGTGCTGTATGCCCTGGGCATTATGGGCTACGTCATGCGCCGTTTCGGTATCCCGGTGGGGCCGTGCGTGGTGGGCGCGATCCTTGGCCCGCTGGCCGAGACACAGTTCCGTAGGGCGATGCAGATTAACCAGAACGACTGGACCGTGTTCTTCACGCGGCCGCTCAGCCTGACCATCTTCATCATCACGGTGATCATTATTGTCGCGCCGGTGATCGTCGGCTTCATTCGCAACCGTATGGCGAGCCGGGCGGCGTAGGCGCCGTGTGATACTGGTTGGATGCCTCCAACCGGTTGCGCCCTCGCGATTTGTAGGCTACAAGGGATCACCGTGTGCCGCGTTATGTTCCGATGAAAGCCCTTAATGATCAAACCAACCTCGATGGATCACAAGACGCGGGCAGGGTCCGCACTCATGGTGCGGCGGGTGATGCAACTCCTGATCGGCCTCTACCTGTACGGTGTGGGAATTGCCTTCCTCATCCGGAGCGACCTCGGTGCCGCTTCGTGGGACGTGCTTACCCAGGGAATCTCGCGGAACGTGTCGCTTTCGTTCGGCACAATCACCGTGATCGTGAGCGGCATCGTGTTGCTTCTCTGGATCCCGATACGGCAGAAGCCGGGTATCGGTACGGTGCTGAACTCCGTGCTGGTTGGCCCATCGGCGGATGTGAGCTTTGCCCTGATCCCGGAAACCGATACGCTCTGGATTCGCATCGCGTATATCGGCCTCGGCATCGGGGTGGTTGGCATGGCGACCGGCCTCTATATCGGCTCGCGCTTTGGCCCCGGCCCGCGTGACGGCCTCATGACCGGGCTGCACCGCGTCACCGGCCTGCCGATCTGGAAAGTGCGCGTTGGTATTGAACTGACGGTTGTCGCCATTGGCTGGGTGCTGGGAGGAACCGTTGGCGTCGGCACGATCGCATTTGCCGCGTTCATCGGCTACGCATGCCAGTTCTTCATGGGCATCTTCTCGATCACGTTGCCATCAGATGCGAAACCGAATATCGTCGCAACGATCGGCGAGCCGCAGGCGACTCCCGGTGTTCACGAATCGCCTGCCTGACGGCAGTGACCCGTTGAGTCGCTAGGGAACGTTGTCCCTGCCCAGGATCCGGCTGATCCACGGTGCATGCTCGACGTAGTGATACGGGCCGTTACCATCGATCTTGTAGCAGATGGCAAAATCACCCGCACCGGGGACGAAATCGTTTGCGGGTTTGAGGAGTTCCTCATCGCTCATACTCGAGACAATGCCGACCATGGTCTCGTGCCGGTCACGCAGCATCGCCAGGGTATCGGCAATGGACAGGTTGATCGTCTGCTGGCGGATCGCCTCGTTCATCGGGTCGAAATCCTCCATGCTCCACAGCCGTTCCGGCACATTCATCGCTGCCCATTGCGGCTGGCCATCGCGGATCATGCCGATCACGCCCTGCAGCCATATGCCGAGGTGGGCAAGGGGATCGCGCGCGTTCCAGCCAGCATCGTCGGTGCGGTTGAGCAGGTCGTCCTCGCTGGCATCGGCGATCACCGCCATCAGCGCATCCCACTGGGTGGCGAATTCGTCCAGCAATTGCTGGCGGGTGAATGGTTCGGGCAACTCTGGCATATCACATCTCCAGCGTGATGCTCACGGGGCAGTGGTCGCTACCCATCACGTCCATGTGCACTTGGGCCTCAACCACCTTTGGCATCAGCGCCTCGCTCACCATGACGTAATCGATACGCCAGCCGTCGTTGCGGGATCGCGCCCGGGTGACCTGGTTCCACCAGCTGTACACCTCCCGGGCATCGGGATAGAGCGTGCGGAAGGTGTCTACGAAACCGGCTGACACCATGTCGCTGAAGCGCTCGCGCTCCTCGTCGGTGAAGCCGTGTCCGCCCCGGCATCCTTCCGGATCGAACAGATCGATCTCCTCGTGCGCCACGTTGAAATCACCGCAGTAAATTACCGGCTTGGGTTGTTCCGTGCCGTACTGGCCGGCCTCCAGTCGCTTCATATAGGCGAGGAATGCGGGATCCCACTTGTTGTAGCGCAACGGGATACGGCTGAGGTCGCCCTTGCTGTTGGGGGTGTAGACGGTGGCTACCCAATACCCGGGGAACTCGGCGGCCAGCACGCGGCCCTCCGTGTTCGGGTTGCCGTATTTGTCGTCGTGCAGGCCGAACTCCACTTCAAGGTCGTGTGGAAGGTCGCGCACGATGGACAGAGGCTCGGTGCGGCTGAAAATGGCGGTGCCGCTGTAGCCGGCTCGCTCGGCGCTATTCCAGAACTCGCGGTAGTCGGGGAGATCCACCACCGCCTGGCCTTCCTTCGCCTTGGTCTCCTGCAGGCAGAGGATATCCGGCTGGTGGGCCGCAAAGAACTCCTGCCACGCGCCCTTGCGGATAACCGCGCGAATGCCATTCACGTTCCATGAGTACAGTTTCATATCGCCTCACGCCTTACCATTGCCCTATCGGTCTGAATGGCATTGTACCCGGGAGCAGGACACCGTCATGTACACCACTGAGCGCCTCGTTTTACGGCCCATCGCCCTCGATGATGTGGACGCCACGCTGGCCACCCGCACGCTGCCCCAAGTGGTGAGCTTTACGTACGAGCCGATCTGGACGCGCGCGTATGCCGAGGAGCGGATCGCCCGCTGGGTAGAACTCCAGCGAGCAGATGATGTGCGCTTTACCCGCTGGATGATTGAGCGCCGCGATACGCCCGGCGTAATTGGTGACGTGTTCCTGAACAAGGATGATGAACTGGCAGGCACAACCGAGCTTGGCTACGTGATCCATCCGGATTTCTCTGGAAATGGCTACGCGACCGAGGCTGCCCGGGAGGCGCTCCGCATCGGCTTCGAGGAGTGGCGCGTCCACAGGATTTACGCCCGGGTGGATGAGGACAATACCGGCTCGGTACGGGTCTGCCAGCATCTCGGCATGCGCCAGGAAGCACGCCTGGTCGAGAACGACCAGCGCGATGGCCAATGGAGCACTGAGTTGGTATTCGCGATGCTTGACCGGGAATGGAGCGGAAATGACGAGAGGTAATGAGCTGCTGGAGTCCATCGTTGGTCGCCTGCGTGAGCACGCTGATGTGAAGGCCGTATGGCTGGCTGGCTCGCGCGGTCGCGGCGCCTCCGACGAGTACAGCGATATCGATATCTGGATTGCGATCGATGATGCGAGGGTCGACGATGTGGTTGCTGATCCGTTGCGTTGGATCCATACAATCGTGCCCACCGTCATGCACGCCGTTGTGCCTGGAAACGGTCCGGTTGGTGGAACCTTTGTCGGCAGTTGGGTACCGGTGGATGATGCGTTCGAGCAAGTCGACTGGTACATCGCGCCGTATACAGGTACAACACGCGCGGCTGAGACAACGATGGTGTTCGGTGACGTTTCCGTCGCCCTTCCGGTCGAGGCGTCTCGGCTACCTGCGAATGTAGTCTGTAACATGGTCCGAGATAACCTGGTGCTTGCTCTACTACGGGTGAGCAATTCGGTAAGGTACGCTCGCCGTGGACAGACATGGCGTGCTGCAGATCATGCACGTCGCGCTGACAAATGCCTCGCCAATGCGGTCTGGATTCTTGACACCGGCACCGCACCGGGATACGAGGCGGGCCGAGCGACATTCCTGACGGAACCGGTTCACCATGGCGCTCCCGGCGTTCGCATGAGCGCCCGCACGTTACTAGGCGCCACTGAAACCATCGCTGCCCGGGCGAACCTAACCAGCGTGGTGCAGGCTCCGGTTGCCGCAATGCACACAGTGATAACCGAGTGGGAGAATGCCCCCTTCGTGCCGCACGATGAGTATTACCGGAGTTTGCCTCGCCGGCGCTTGGGTGCTGGAGTGCTTATAACGGATACCGAGAATCGCGTGCTGGTTCTGGAAACAACCTACAAACAGCACTGGGAAATCCCCGGAGGGGCGTGTGAGCAAGGTGAACAGCCGCGTGAAACGGCTCGACGAGAGGTGCGCGAGGAACTCGGGCTAAACCTGCAGGTTGGTCGGTTGCTCGTGTTCGACCACCGGAGTGAACCTGAGCCGAAGGGCGATGCCATCATGCTGGTGTACGAAGGTGGGATTCTCTCGCAATCATCTCAGATTCGGGTAGACGGAGAGGAAATCGCATCCTCGCGTTTTGTCTCGCCGGAGGACCTGGAGCGATTCACAACCGCTCGGATGGCGACACGATTGCGGGCCGCCCTGCAGGCCCGCCACCGGAACCGCACCATTGAGATAGAGAACGGAGATGTGGTGTCAGGATGACATTACGTCTCCCGGATCATTTTGCTAATCGCAGGAGGACCCCGGGTTACGCCTTGTCCCCGCATCTTGAACAATCGCGGCAGTGGCAGCAGCCGAGTGCGGCGGGTTCGGCATCCGTGACGATGAGGGTGTCTCCGACGATCTCAAAGGGTCGTTTCGCCAGTCCCTTACGTACCGGGCCCCGTTTGAGGCCACCCGTAAGCGTGAACAGGCTGCCATGGCAGAAGCAGATGATCTGGCCATCGCGCACCTCTCCGACATCGCAGTTATCGTGCGGACAGGCAGTGTGAAGGACCGCGAACGTGCCTGCTGTCGGTTGCGTGACAACTACCTGCTGACCCACAAACACCTCGCCGCCGCCTACCGGGATTTGGGAGGTTTCCACCGCAAATCCGGAGGAGGGAGCAGCTGAAGCCGGGACGGATGCCGTGCGCGCTGCAGTTGCTCCCGCAGCAGATCCGGTTGTGCACGTTTGGAGTTGCCTGGTAACCGAGTTCCGTGATGTCGCGATTAGCACGGCTCCGCTCAGTGCCGTAAGCAACCCGAAACCGGCGGTGAGGACCGTTCGCCGGGAATACGTTCTCGACATCGTCACCCTTTCCCTGTGCCGTACTGCCTGTTCATAGTCTGGCTCCAGGGGGGGCGCTGAAGGATTTCGTTACCGTTAAAGAACCGGGCGATCTGTATCTATTCGCTGTCGTCCTGCACTTCCGGCAGGTCAGTGACGACGTTCGGCGTCTTCAGGCCTTCGTACGTGAACTCGTCCTCGTCACGATTCTTCGTTTCGCCCTTGTGGGTCTTCGAGCGTTCTGCCAGCTCGTTGCCTTCGGCTCGCGGGTCCTGATGCGATTCGTCGGCAGGAAGCTCTGCGCCGGGTTCGTCGGATTCCAGGGGAATGGATTTGTCGCTCATGTGTACCTCCAGTAAACAGTCGATTGCTGATGATGGGGGTCGCATGACTCATGCCAACCGCCCGGAGTATTATCGTTGCACCACCATACCAAACTGGCGATGAAAGGCCCGTGTCATGAACGATGAAGCCGCCCCGAACTATCGCATTGAGACGCTGAACCTGGCTAACAACGAGGTTGCGACGTTGGTGTCGATGCCGGCCAAACCCGATGTGCCACCCCGCGGTGCAATCCTGTACCTGCACGGGTTCGTCGACTACTTCTTCCATGACCATGTGGCAAACTATTTTGCCGAACGCGGCTGGGCCTGGTATGCGCTCGATCTCCGCCGCAATGGCCGTTCGATGCGGGAGGGCGATGAGCCTTGGTATACCGGCGAACTTACCGAGTACTACGAGGAGATCGACCTGGTCATCGACCGAATCCGCAATGATGGCCACACCACGATCGTGATGATGGCGCACAGTACCGGCGGGCTAACGGCATCGATTTGGGCGCATGACCATCGGGAGGGCCTGCCGATATCGGCGCTGGTGCTGAACAGCCCATGGCTGGATTTGCAGGGAACATGGTTCGACCGCACCATCGGCACGTGGGTCGTTCGTGCTGTCGCCAAAGTCCGGCCCCTGATGCCTGTTCCGCGCGAACTTAAGGCGGTGTACCCGGAAAGCGCGCACCGCAGCGCCAGGGGCGAGTGGGATTTCGATGTGAACTGGAAGCCCATTGCCGGGGTGGCAGCGAAAATGGGCTTCCTTGCCACCGTACGCGCGCACCAGGCACGGCTCCACAAGGGATTGGACGTGCCTGTGCCCGTGCTGATGGTGCGCTCGGACAAGAGCCGGCTTGACCTCAAGGAATGGCACGACGATGCCCATAGCAGCGATGTCGTGCTGGACGTTGAGCACATGAAGCGGTGGCTTCCGAGCATCGGCAAGGACGTCACCGATGTGCCGCTCCCGGGCGCGATGCATGATGTGATGCTCAGCAAAGAGCCCGTGCGTAAACGCGCCCTGGAAACGGTGAGTGGCTGGCTGGATGAGCGGTTTCCGCCGCGCTAGCCCTTCTTGACCAGCGTCTCGCTCGAGGGGAAGGCGGAGTTGTCGCGAATCGCCACCTGTGGCGATTTCGGCGAAATCTCCATCAACTCGATCTTGTTGCCATCGGGATCCGCGATCCACGCCTGCATGTTGAAATCCAGCCCCATCTTCGGCTCGATGTCGATGGTGATGCCTTTGGCGCGGACGTCTTCAACGTACGCTTCCAGGCCCTCCACCATCAGGCAGATGTGCATGAAGCTTTGCTTTGCGGCGCGTTCTTCCGGCGATGGGCCGTTCGGGAACAGCTCGATAAAGCGATCACCTGCCACATGCAGGTAGATCAGCATCAGGCTGCCATCGTCGTGGTGCAGTCGAAACGACTCGGTAATGCCAAGTTTTTCATAGAACGCCAGGCTGGCGTCGATATCGTGGCAGGTGAAGGCCGGGTGCGCGAGGTCGATAATTGCCATCATACTTCTCCGTGGTCAGGCGGTTGTCATACCCCAGCCTATCGCCGAAAGCGGCATCTGTCTGTAGCCCCTGGAGACACTTCGTGCACCTCAGTTTCGATGCCATTGCCAGCCAGTTCGATAGCCAGCGCGGATTGCCGCACGGGGCGTTGCGGGCATGGATGGAACTGGTTGATGATCTGGCCGGTGGCCGGCATCTTCATATCGTGGAACCGGGTATTGGCACGGGTCGCGTTGCCCTGCCGCTGGCGATGCTGGGTCATCACATCACCGGGGCCGACATATCCCAACCGATGCTTGACGCATGCGCTGAATCTGCCCGGACGTTGCAGGTGGGCGACCGCGTGATATTGCACAATGCGGATGCCACCGATTTACCGCTCCCGGACCACTCGTTCGACGTAGGGGTTATCGCCCAGGTGCTCTACCTCGTACCGGATTGGGCGGCAGTGCTGGACGAACTCGCGCGACTGGTGAAACCCGGCGGATACGTGATCCACCTCACCGAGCCAACGGTGGAAGGGCCGGCGCTCGCACGGTGGAGCAGTGCGTGGCGTCAGATGATCGAGGAAACCGGTTATTCCCACACCGCTGTTTCGCCGACCGATGCTGATGTGCATGCCGAATTCCTGCGTCGTTGGCCCGAAATACAGGTGCGGGAGCTTGCCAGTTGGGATTTTGGGCAAACGGTGCACCAGGCGATGGAGAACTATGCCGCCCGCCTGCGTCCGCTGTACGCCCCTGTAACCGACAACGACTGGCAACGGGCAACGGATCGTTTCCTCGAGTGGGCGACGGAGGAGTTCCCATATGGCGATGAACGCCTGGATGGCACCGTCACCCTCACAGCATTGATTGCCGCGGTCTAGTGGATCCCGATGAGATGTGCGAAGGAAGCGAACGCTTCTCGTTGTTCTTCGCGGCGCACCCGGGAACTCACCCATTCCTCAATCCGGGCCCTCACACCGGCGTGATCGGGACCGGCGTTCCCGAACGTGCGTTCAGGCTGTTGGACTGATGTGCCAGCAATAATTGTCGCGTTGCGGAGTGCCGGGATCAGGTCGGGATGGAGCTTTACGGCTTCGCTCAAGAATTGATGGATAACAACACCAATCACCCGGTCGGTTTCTGCATCGACCACAATCGCATATTTGTCGTTGGTGTCGTCGATGTAATGCGGGCCACTGCTATCGGCAAAAAAAACCGTAAATTCATCCAGATCGACATCGAGGACGAATTCCACAGTATCCATATCGATTTCGCTGTGGCTTGGAAGGGGATATCCACTTGCATCAAACCCTGAATCTGGAAGTTCCAGATTTTCTAGGTGCGGCTGTTTGTAGTGAGATTTTGCTATGGCCACTTTTGCCGCTCCTTCTGTGATATCAGGCGGGTGGGATAAGCGGTTATGACGCTTCCAGTCCCCTCAGACGAAAATTCGACGACTACCTTGAGAAGGGTTGCGGGATTCAGCGGGGTGCCGGTTCTGTAAAAACACTCCCGGTTCGGGAAGCTTTTGTCATATGTGATTTTATCCGGACTGGTGAGCGTCAGTTCAACGTCTGATTCCCAACCAGACATCCACGCTCTCTGAGCAAGGACATGTGAAGTCCACCAATTGCGGTCCATCGATATTCGACGGCCCAGAACATCGTCACACTCCAACACGATATACCTGTCTCAGAAAGTGGTGCATTGAAATCAGTGTATAGCATGTGCCGGACCATACGGTTGCCAATGCCCGCAGGTGTGGCAGTGGTTCTTGCCGACCGGCAGGCCGGCACCGCAATTCGGGCATGGTTGTTGGCCCTCCAGCACCGGCGGGATGGTTGCGCCCACGCTGCGAAAGCGGGTGTAAAGGCCGCGATGGGCGTCGTTGTAGAAGCTCAGACCGGTTTGCTGGATCGCGATTCGGTTGCCGCTACTCAGTAGCATCGCCAACGGGTGCTCCAGCGCGCACATGCCGCTGCCGAACTCGAGGTCGGTTTTCGGTCGCCAGGCAAGTTCCCGTGGCAGGTAGCGTTCGGCCACCTTGCGCAATACCACCTTGCCCCACACCCGTTCGCTGGCACCGTAGGCCTCGATATCGAATTGGTCCATGAAACTGGGCGATAGCGACATCTCGCTCACCGGGAGCGGCTGACGAATATCGTCCTGCGTCAGCGTCTTGGCCACCTCGAGCACTGCCGGATGGAGATACGGGAAACGCGGCTCCCAGTTCAGGGCCTTGCCGATGCCGCGCGCTGGCGGATCGATGTGCGGAATTCGCTCCGTCACCCACGCGCCCCAGTCGGCATGCTCGCTGGCGTTGAGGTAGCCGCCGAAAAGGCCGTCACCGTCATCGCCGGTCGCAAAGGTGGTGCGCTCGTCCCATGCGGCGGCACGGTCGAGCGCGGCGAAAAGGGCGATGTTGTTGAGCTGGCCCAAATCGAAGGAGCGCTGCTGCGCCACCAGCAAATCGAGATAGCGCATGGCATCCCGCTGGTCTAGCTCAATAGGGGTCCACTCCAGCCCGAGTGCCTCGGCTACCTTGCGGGACCATGCGAGGTCGGAATTGCATGGATAGGGGAGCAGGTTATGGGCGGGCACACAGGTGAGCGAATCGCTGCGGCCGACGGTGATCGCGCGAAAGGGGTGGCCCTGCTTGCGCCACATCGCGGCGATGAGGGCGGAATCCACGCCACCTCCCAGCAGCAGCACATCGGTCTGGATCTCGGTTGTTGCCTTCCAGAGGGCGGCATCCAGCGCATCAACGGCGCGGAGTGACGTATCGTTCATGCCAGCAAGTGTAGTAGGCGAGGTGAGGGCACTCCATGAAAATCGGCATGATCCTGCCGCTGGCAGAAGACGAATCGGGTTCGGCGCCATCGTGGCAGGAGCTTAAGGCCGCCGCGATCCAGAGCGAGCACCTGGGGTTCGATTCCGTTTGGGTGTATGACCACCTGTTGCACCGCTTCGAGGGTCATCCCACTGTCGGTTTCCACGAATGCTGGACCATGCTCACCGCGCTCGCTGCCGTGACGGAGCGGGTCGAACTTGGCACCACCGTCCTCTGCGCCGGGTTCCGTAACCCCGCATTGCTGGCGAAAATGGCCGAAACGCTGGACGAGGTGAGCAACGGTCGCCTGATCCTCGGGCTGGGGGCTGGTTGGCACGAACCGGAGTTCGATGCCTTCGGCTTCCCGTTCGACCATCGCGTCTCGCGGCTGGAAGAGGCGTTGCAGGTGATAAAGCCGCTGCTGCGCGATCGTCGCGTCGATTTTCGGGGCGAGTTCCACCGCGCGGAGGATACGGAAATCCGCCCCCATGGCCCGCGCGAGGACGGCGTGCCAATCCTGCTGGCGGCGTTCGCGCCACGCATGATGCGCCTCACCGCCCGCTACGCCGAGATGTGGACCACCGACTGGCTCGGGCCGATCAGCAAGGTGTGGGAGGACATCGCCAAATTGCACGAAGCCTGCGCCGACGTGGGACGCGATCCGTCCACGCTGGCGATCACCGGCGGGGTCACGATCGGTTATCCGGACCTTGGCACGCTGCCGAAGTGGATGGACACGCCGGACAGCTACATCACCGGCTCGGCCGATGAGGTCGCCTCTCGCCTGAACGAATACCGGCAGGAAGGCGTGGCGCATGTGCTCACCAACCTCTATCCGTTCACGCCGGAAGCAATCGCCCGCTATGCAGAGGCTGTGGCGGCGTCACGGTAGACCGCCTCGTAATGTAGGCCCGGGCTTCATGCCCGGGCAGGCGACCGCAGGTCGCCCACAAGGGGTGGCGCTACGACTCCACTTCAGGCTGGCCGATCTGTGTAGGCCCGGGCTTTATGCCCGGGCATGACTCGCCGTCGCGCATTGCATAACGATCTGCTACCATACGTCCGCAAACACACATCCCCACGTTGAGGAGAACCCGCATGCGCAAGACAACAACCAACCCCACCTGCATCCGCGTTGTTGTCGAAAGTGCAATGCTCTATGTCGCGAATCCTCAATCTCGGGGTGCTTGCCCATGTTGATGCTGGCAAGACCAGCCTGACCGAACGTCTCCTCTTTGAATCCGGTGCCATCGCTGCCCTTGGCAGTGTTGATAGCGGCACTACCCATACCGATACCCTGCCACTCGAACAGCAGCGCGGCATTACCATCCGCGCGGCGGTAGTCCCGTTTACCTGGAACGATGTGCAGGTCAATCTCATTGATACCCCCGGCCACCCGGATTTCATCGCCGAGGTCGAACGATCGCTCTCCGTGCTCGATGCGGTGATACTCGTCGTCTCTGCCGTGGAGGGTGTACAGCCACAGACGCGGCGGCTGGCCCGGGTGATCCGGGCTATTGGCCTGCCGTGCATCATCTTTTGCAACAAGATCGATCGCATGGGAGCGCGTGAACGATCGCTACTGGCCGAACTTTCGGCGAAGCTGGGTTGGCCTGTGGTACCGCTTGCCACGACGACCGATATCGGCACCCGCGATGCCGGGGTTCATCTGCTCGATCCTTGCTGTGACGATGTGGCCTCATTGCTTGCCGAACACGACGACACCCTGCTGGAGCAATGGGTGTCTGGCGAGGTCAAAGCCCGGTCGGTACAGGAGGCGTTGGTGCGCACCACACAGGCCGGTGCAGTCGTGCCGGTGATGTTCGGTTCAGCGATGACCGGCGTCGGCGTGCTCGAACTGCTCGATACGTTGGGCATGCTTGTACCCGAAACGGAGCGGGCAAACGATCCGCTCTCTGCCCAGGCGTTCAAGATCGAGCGCGACGCCCACGGCGAGCGGGTGGTACTGTTGCGCATCTGGAGCGGGACGCTCTATTCACGCAGCGAATGCTCGCTCTTCAATGGCGAGAGCGAGCCAGTCCCCGCCGGCAAAATCACGCGTTTGGAACGACGCACTCTAACAGGCGTCGAGGTCGTGCAGCAGGCCACCGCCGGCGAGATCGTCCGCGCGCATGGCCTCGCCGATGTGAAGATCGGTGATGTCCTCGGTGCGGCACCGCCGCACGACCAGCAGCGCTTCTTCATGCCGGTGTTCGAGACCGAAGTTCGCGAGCAGCGGCCGGAACAGCGTCATGCCCTCCGAATGGCGCTGGCCGAACTCGCCGACCAGGACCCGTTCATCTCACTCCGCTATGATCCCCGTTCGAGCGTGATTTCGGTGCGGCTCTTCGGTGATGTCCAACGGGAAGTGCTGGAAAACACGCTGCTGGAGGACTACGGCCTGCCGGTAGTCTTCTCGGCGTCGCGGGTTATCTGCATCGAACGTCCCATCAGTGAAGGTGAGGCAATCGAGAAGATCTTCGGCGGGCTGCCGTTCGTTGCCGGCGTCGGGCTGCGCGTATCGCCCGGTGGGCCGGGTTCGGGCGTGCGGTATCACCGCGCCAAACATGCGCTGGGGCGTACCCGGCCAGCGTTCTATCTCGCCATCGAGGAAACTGTTATCGCTACGCTGGCCGAAGGACTCCATGCCTGGGAAGTGACCGATATCGACGTGGAGCTTATCCATGTGGAGTTCTACGATGCCGCATCTACTGCAGGCGATTTCCGTGGCCTCACGCCGCTGGTGCTGATGGATGCCCTCCGCCGGGCAGGCACCGAGGTGTGTGAGCCGCTGCAGGGGTTCCGGCTGGATGTTCCGGAACCGTGCCTGGCGGATGCGATTCGGCACCTGGTGCAGCACCGGGCCGTGATCGCCGAGTCTGGGGTGGAAGGTGATATCGCGGTTATCACCGGAGAGATCCCGGCGGCGGAAGTAGCGGATTTCGAGCGCTACCTGCCGGGGATTAGTCGCGGCGAGGGGGATTTCGACCATTGGCATTGTGGTTGGCTGCCGGTTACGGGTGAGCCACCGAGCCGCCCGCGCTCCGATCTCAACCCGTTGGACCGGGTGGAGTACCTGTCGCGATGGAGCGGTCGGCATTGAGGAGGGATTCGACCGGTCCTCGTAGTCCCGGGCCCTGTGCCCGGGACCGAAGAGATTTATGGTAAAAGGTCGCCGTGGCCATCTGGCGCCCGGGGATGAACCCCGGGCGTACGTTTTCGGCGAACCAGCCCATTCTCCTATGTAGACCCGTCCTGGCCGACCGGAGGGAGGGCATGGGGCGGGTCCGGACAGGCCGGCATAGCATAAGGTGCCTGTTGCCATCCTTTGACCCGCCCGATTCTCCCCTCGCTACGCTCGGGGTGCGAAGGACGGGTCTACGATCCTGGCATCACCGGGTTAATCCCCTGACGTAGGGGCGGATCTGGCCGCAGCCAGTATCGGCCCTGTAGTCCCGCGACCGTGGCGGGTGCCGTGCCCGGGTATAAAACCCGGGCCCACGTTGTGGGCAAACCAGCCCGCTCTCCGATGTAGACCCGTCCTGGCCGGGACGGCCATGGGGCGGGTTAATGGGACCGGCAGGCTGAACGGGTGCCATGGTGGCGAATCGTGCCATCGTGCGAGGTTAATCTACCTAGACAATCCAGAACCCGTGCGCGAAGAGGATGTTGAGGGTGGTCAACACCATTGTGCTGGCCACGATCACGGCTGTGCGAACTCCGGTATTCCAGGCCGGCTTACTGAGCCACAACCCCAGCACGATGTACACGCCGATCCCCGCCAGCAGGTAACGTCCCAGCGAGTGCCAGGTATAGGCGCTGTGGAACACCACAATGATGGTGGTGAACAACGCCATTCCCGGTTCGACCCGTTTCCATACCCATGGCAGTGTCACCAGCGCGGCCAATGCCAGTACGACATTAATGAGGATGACGAAGTTCTCCGGCGAGCGTGTCATGTTCAGGGGTGATGCCTGGATGACATCGAAATAGTTGCCGACGCGGTCATGCCAATCGCCCCAAAACGCATCCTGCGCGTGCCAGTAGGCGAGGGCATCGTCGTATTTCCACCAGGTCCACATCGCGAACAGCAGCGTACCCAACGCGCCCACCACCGGAATCATGATGAGATTGCGAATCTGTGCCCGCTGCCTCCACGCGATCCAGAGCATGCAGGGGATCAATGCCAGCCCGGTCAGGCGGGTGGCCGAGGCGAGCGCGATGGCCGCACTTGCCGGTATCCACTGCCGCTTGTACGCGAACCAGAACGCCACCACGCTGCACAGAAGGAACAGGCTCTCGCTGTAGCCGGCATTCAGGAAGAACGCCATGGGCGACACCATCAGCAACGTCACAGCGGTCAGCGCCACCTCGTTCCCGTGATGGATCGCAATCAGCTTCGCCAGCATAACGACCATGCCCAGGAAACAGATATTGGCCACAACTACGCCCCACACGGCCATATCGCCGCGCGTCACCTCGCCTGGCTGCAACCATGAGGCAACACGCATCAGCATGGGGTAGAGCGGAAAGAACCCGCGCGTCTGTACCGGCTCGCCGCTCGGGCCAACATACCCATCGAACGCCACCAGCGCGTACCACGCGGCATCCCACTTGCTCCAGCCAGCCAGCAGGTGATCGGCGGGGATTAGCTCGTCGTACAGCTTGGCGTAGCCGCGCTCGAATACGCGGAAGACCTTCCAGGTGAACCAGGTCATGGTCACCAGGGCCAGGCGGCTGAACACAGCCACCAGCAACACCTGGACGGTGAGGTTTGCCCCAGCAGCCTTTAGCCGATCCATGCGGGCACCGCTCCCCGGATATCGAGCCCGCCCTCGCGACGCTCGAACCAGTGCGACCAGATGGCGCGGATATCCACATCTGTGTGCGACTGCAGGATCGCTTCCAGGGCTTCGGGCGTTGCCACGCGGAAGCGGTAGGTATCCACATATTCCTGCAAGGCGCCGAAGAAGGCTTCATCACCCATCGCCATGTGCAGGGCACGGAACCCCAGCGGTGCCTTGGTATACACCGCCGAAACATAGGCGTTGCCAGTGGGGAAATCGTCGGTTGGGAAATCGACAATCACATCGGCGTTTTGCTCCACCATGCGCTGGAACGGGCGGTACAGGAATGCCTCGTACGCGACGTCGCCGGTACGCTCGTCGTACTGCTGGCGGAAATAGACGTCGCCGCTGAGGTAGTTGGTCAGCCCTTCGTCGATAAACGCATCGTCGTACTGGTTGTTGCCCACCAGGCTGTAGAACCACATGTGCACGGCCTCGTGGGCCACCGTGAACTCGAAGTACCCCGGCTGCTCATTCAGGTTGGGGTTGCGGTAGTAGGAACTGCCCATGATGAACATTTGCGGCAATTCCACAGCGGCGGCGTTATACACATCGGCTTCCACCGCCTGCAGCTGCACCCACGGGTACTCGCCCAGCAACGGATTGAACACCGCCAGCGAGTTCTCGGTCCATTGCGCAACTGCCTCTCCGGCCGGGGCGTGGTTTGGCATATGCCACGAGGTGATAGAGGTGCCATCGTGCTCCGTGGTAACGGGTTCCAGCGCGCCGGATTCGACGATCACGAAATCACGGCTGGGTTTGGCGTTGTAACTGATTTCCATCCAGCCGTCGGATCGTTCCACGCGTCCAGTTTCCACGCCGCTCGTAATGAAGGTGCTGTCTGTGGGCGCGGTAATTGTCACGTTGTACATCGCCGCATTGGTGAACACCGGGTCGCCATAGACGCTCACGGGTTTCAACATCCAGCCGGTGTTCGGGTCCCGGCCGGCCAGAACCGGGTACCAGTGCACCAGCACTGTGGTGTCGTTGGCCGTGGAGTAGTTCAGGATGCCGTAGTGCGAGGGTTCATCCACCGGCACCTGCAGCGTGAAGTCCATGCTAACGGTAATGCGCTCATCCGGCTGGAGTTCGCTGGCCAGCGCCACGGTGGCGACGCTGTTATCCACTGAAAGTTCCCAGTCGGCCTCCCTGTCGGCTACCGTCACGGCGGTAATTACCATCATGTCAGATGCCGAAGGGCGGTTGGCGTAGAGCCGAAACGGCAACTCATCCAGCGGTTCGCCGGTGGTGTTGGTGACGGTAGCTGACACCTGGCCGGAGATCTCGAACCCGTCGCCGGAGGAATCTTTCAGGTAGGTGAGGTCAATGGTGTATTCGGTCATGCCGGCAGGCAGGGAGGCAGCCACATCCTCGCGCAATTCCGGCTTGATCGCCAGCAGTTCGGCGGGATCGTAGCCAGCGTGCGGTGTAGCGACCTGGGCCGTGCCGGCGGTCGGAGTAACGAGCATCAGCAGGATGGAAACCACCAGCAGAAAAGGGCGCAACACAAACCTCCCACCGCCTTCGGGCGTATTTTCGGGTACAATCCGCCGGTGTGCGCGTTGGTCCGCACAGGGATTGGCCCTATTGTAGGCGCTGGTCAGCCGGTCGGGGGGTGCAGGCGTGGCTGAAACTGACGTTGCCATCTCGACAATCGACACCCTGGTGTTGCCGCGCCAGGTGCGTGAGGCCCTGATGGTGCATTTGCTTGGCAGTGCGCCTAACGAGGGCGTGGGCATGCTGGGGGTGCTCCCGCCGGTTCGTAGCGAAACCGGCCTGCAAGCCGAGGCGGCGCTGTTCTTTCCCGGCCGGAATATCGAGCAATCGCCCACGCATTTCACCATGGATCCCCGCGATGTGATCGCTGCGTTCCGGCAGTTTCGCGAACGCGGTTTGCAGCTGGGTGCGATTGTGCACTCGCACTTGAAGGGGCCGGCCACGCCATCGACCTCTGATGTGAGCGAGTGGAATTATCCCGAGGCGCTGATGCTGATCGCCTCCTTCGCCAACCAGCCACCCACCCTGCGCGCATGGCGGGTGGTGGAAGAGCAGGGGATGGCGGTGGTGCAGCATGTTGCCATTCAGCACTTGCCCTAGCGCAGCATCCTAGACCCGTGACAGGAGAAACATGATCGTTAACGATTCGCAACGTGAGGGGGATCTGCCCGCAGGCGAACCCGGTATCCTGGCCAGCCTGGCCGCCGTGCCCGATACGATTCGCCGCATGATCGGCGAGCGATCCAGCGATGATCTCCGCCAGCCGGGGCATGATGGTGGCTACGCCGCCGTGGAGCTTATCTGCCGCCTGCAGGACTGGGATGAAATTTCCGGCGAACGCGTGTGGCGCATTCTCCACGAGGAATCGCCGGAGCTGGAAAGCTTCGATGATTCCTTCTGGAATATCGAGCACGACTACATGCTGCGCGATGGCCGGGCAGCGCTGGAGGCATTCGCTCTTTCGCGTGCCAACCTGGTGGCGATGCTGGCCGAACTGGACGATGTCGCCTGGAATCGCACGGCGCAGCTCCAGGGGCACGGCACAATAACCCTGCGTGCCCTGGTGGACGAGCGCGCCAGCCACGATGCCGGGCAGATCGCTGAACTGGGCGAAGCGTTGCGGTAGGTTCGTGCCATAATAGAAGCTGTTCCCGGGCCATTGCTGGCCGGGAGCGGGGCAGGTTCGATGAGTTCGGGAGCGCACTATGGCACGGAGTACAGATTTCGTCAGCGTCGATGCACCGATAAGTGAGGAAGCGCTGCAGGCCATCAAGAGCCTGGATAACAATGCGCTGGTGTTGCGGTTGCACTTTACCGTTCATCACCTGAGCCGTTGGTTGACCCCCATCCATGATCGCAACAAGCTGGAGCGCTCGCGCCACTACGGCGAGCCGACCGTGCGCGACCTGATGCTGCGGTTGCGTGATAACGAGCAGTACATTTACCCGCGCATGTTCGTGATCGCCAACGAGGCAGATCCGGATATGGATTCCATTCCGCCCCACGAACCCAATACCTACACCCTGATGGCCGAGAAGAACTGGTCCACCATTGAACTCATGAGCAGCTTCCGCCGCCTGCGCCAGTCCACCTGCGGGTTGCTGCGCCAGCTGCCGGATGGTGCCTGGAGCCGCCAGGGCTACAGCCGCGTTCACCAGAATGCCACCCTCCGCGAACTTGCCGAGCAGTTGGCTGAACATGATTACCGCGTGCTGCGGGCCATGGACTTCACGCTTACCGATTCCGGCGCTCGTGAGGGAATCGCCGAGATTAACAAGTGGAGCCTGGACGAGTTGCTGAAGCTGGTTCCACAGTCCCTGGAAGTGTAGGAGCCGTTCGTGTCCGATTCCTCAACAGCCCACGCTTCTGGCCTGACCGAAACAGAGATCGTGGAAGCGCTCGGCCGCGAGTTCTTCCTTGCGCTCGATTCGCGCGATCCGCGCCGGTTGCGCAACACCCTGGCGGCCAATGCCACCTTCCGTGTGCATCCGCACAGCGCGCCCATCCGCCCGGCGGATGAGATCGTGGCCTACTTCGGCACCGTGGTGAGCAGTTACCCGAATGCCCACTGGGATGTGACCGATGTGATTGCCCAGCCCGACCGCGGTGCCGTGATGTACGTGATCCGCGAGTACAGCCCGCGCCAGGGCCGCGAGCGTATCAGCGAGCAGATGGCTGTTATCCGCGTCAGCGGCGGCAAAATTGTCAGCATCGTCGGCTACTACGATGGGGCAGAGTTCCAGCGCGTGTTCTGGGATCAGGACTAGGCCAGGCCCTCCAAAATCTCGCATGGACTATCCAATCCCGGCGGCAGCCGCACGGGTTAATACCGATGAACAGTTGTGAATAAACTCACAATGCTATCATTAGGGCAGGGAACATATTCACGTAACAGAATCGGACAACTCCATGCCAGCGATAGCACGAACCACGCCGATACGCCGCAACGACGAAGACGAGACCTACGCCACCACCCGCTATGGCGTGGATATGGACCTGGATGACGAGGCCGATGAGCTTTCGCAGCTCAATATCCCCGATGTCGTTATCCGCCGCCTGCCAATATACGTGCGCACGTTGCAATCGTTGCTCGACCAGGAGCAGCCCTCGGTATCGTCCGAGGAGCTCGCGCGCATGATCGATGTCACTGCCGCGCAGATTCGTCGTGACCTCAGCTATTTCGGCAAGTTCGGCAAGCAGGGCAAGGGCTACGATGTAGCGTACCTCTGCGACACTATCGAGCGCATCCTGAAGCTGGATCGTACCTGGGACATGGTGCTGTGCGGTATGGGCAAGCTGGGCCATGCCATTGCCAATTACCGGGGTTTCCGCCGCTCGTCGTTCGCCATTACGGGCCTGTTCGATACCGATCCCGCTGCCGTGGGCGAAGTGGTGAACGATATCCCGATCCGGCCGATGACGGACCTGGTGGAAACGGTTCGCGCCGAGCGTATCCGGGTGGGCATTATCGCCACGCCCCGGAAGAACGCGCAGGAAACCGCCGATATGCTGGTTGCCGGTGGTGTGGAAGCGATCCTGAACTACGCGCCGGTGATCCTGCGCGTCCCACCCCATGTAACCGTGCGGGAGATCGACCCCGTAAGCGCCCTGCAGAGCATGACCTACTACATCAGTGAGTAACCCGCCCGCCATCCACCATGTGCAGGTGGCCATGCCCGAAGGCGGCGAAGCCGAGGCGCGGGAATTTTACGGTGGGATATTGGGGTTTGAGGAACTCCCCAAACCGCAATCGCTTGCGGGTCGGGGAGGGGTCTGGTTCCGGACGGGTAATCTCGATCTCCACCTTGGCGTCGAGCAGGATTTCACGCCCGCCAAAAAGGCGCACATCGCCTACCTGGTTGATAACCTGTCCGCTATGCGCGACCGGCTGGAAACTGCTGGCTACCCGATTACGTTGGATGTTCCCTTGGCCGGCTACGACCGCCTGCACACCACCGATCCGTTCGGTAATCGGCTGGAGCTGCTCACCCGGGCGTAGTCGCCGGGAACACGCGGGCAATGGGTGCAAAGCGTTTCGCGACCCGCTCCACTTTCTGCCCGCCTCGCAACACATCTCCCGGTTCCATGCCGATGATCCTGGCCGTACCGCTGGCGATGTACCAGATAAGGCTAAGGATCAGCACGCCGCTGAGGGTGAACGTGGTTGGCAACTGCACCAGTTCGTAGCGTGCCAGTTCGTGGTTAAACGCCTCGGTGCCGGCCGGTGAGTTCACGACCACGCTGGCGAGGATGAACTTCAGTACACCGCTCAGCGTCATAATGCCTGCCCACACAGCACCCGAACGGCGCAGGTGGCGGTCATAGGCCTCCTGCTGCGACGGTCGGTCCAGCGCTGCACGTACCTTGTCGCGCCGCTGCACCATATCGGCAAGCAGCGTCACGACGGGGAAGCGGGTGGAGTTGCTGACCAGCAGGATAATGGCGAACCCGATCGGAATCGCTGCTTCCTTCACGGCCAACAGTTGCGCATTCAGTCCCAGCACGCCGATCACGCCCGTGAGCAGCACGCTCAGCAAGCCCATGGCGGCCGAGATGTCGACCCGGCCCGCCCGCTTGAGCTGGATCACGCCCCAAACGGCGGGGATACCGATCGCCAGCAATAACGCCGGCAGCGCACCCAATCGATCGGGTGCGCTGAGCGTGAGCAGGATCACCACCGGGATGGCGATATTGACGATGACGCTTACCGGGTTCACGAAACGGTCACATCCTCAAGGCTGGAAAGCTGCTGCTGGATCAGCGCAACCAGTTCGGCCATGCCTGCTTCGTCGAAGATCAGGCGGGCACCAGCGCGGTCGAACAGTTCCGGCAGCGGCTTGCTGCCACCAAGTGCCAGCGCGGCGCGGTAATCCTCAACTGCCTGTTCCTGGTCGGCCAGGGCGTTGCGCCACACCTGCAGCGCGCCAAGCTGCGCGATTGCGTACTCGATGTAATAGAACGGGTAGAGGAAGATGTGCAGCTGCTTGTACCAGCGGGCCACGCGGTAATCGTTCAGGTCGCTCCAGTCGGTGTCCGGGTCGTACTTGGCCCAGATCTCCACCCACTTCGCGTCACGGGCATCGCGATCGGCGGCAGCAGGATCGGTGTACACCCACTGCTGGAACTCATCCACCGGGGCTACCCAGGTGAAGAGCTTGACGATGCCTTCCAGGTGCTCCACCCGGGCGCGGGCGTAATCAGCATCTTCATAGAAGCCGCCATCTCGCTTGCGCAGGTAGGGCGAGGCGAGCAGTTCCATGCTCATGCTGGCCACTTCGGCCATTTCGCTGCCGTAACGGCGCTGCTTCAGGTAGGGCAGGTGCTCCATGGTGGCGAAACCGTGGAACGCGTGTCCGGCCTCGTGCAGTAGGGTGCGCACATCGCCGCCCGTGCCGGATGCGTTCATGAAAATGAACGGGCGCTTGCGGTACGGGAAGCTGGTGCAGAAACCACCCGGGCGCTTGCCAGTGCGCGACTCGAGATCGAGCAGGCCCTCGCTGCGCATGATGCCGAACTGCTCGCCCAGCACGGGCGCGACCTTGCCGAACACCCGCTCGGCGATGGCGGTCATCTCGTCCATGGTGTCGTAGGGCTTCAGCGCGGGCCGGCCTTCCGGATCCTGGTTCAGGTCCCACGGGCGCAGGCTATCAACACCCATCGCCCGCTTGCGATCGGCGTGGAACTCCTGCAATGCCGGCACGAACGTGGCGGAAACGGCCTGGTGGAAGCTGTAGCAATCCTCGGGCGTGTAATCGTAGCGGTACTTGTCGGCAAAGATGTAATCGCGGTAGTTCTCGAAGCCGGCGTTTTTCGCTACCTGCTGCCGTTTGGCCAGCTGGTCGTCGAAGATATCGGCCAGGTGGTCGCGCTGGTCGATGTAGGGTTGCAGGTGCAGGCGCCAGGCGCGCTCGCGGACATCACGATCCGGATCTTCCAGGAACGGGTTGAGGCGGCTCAGCGGAACGTCTTCGCCGTCCCACTTGACGGTCATGGCACCGGCAGCCTTGTTGTAGGCGTTGCTGAGCTTGCTGAGTTCCTGGTTGAGCGGCACGTTCTCTTCGCGGAAGATTTCGCGATCAGTGCGGGCCCGCTTGAGGACCTGCTCAAGCCCTTCGGGCGCATAGCCGCTATCCAGCCACTTGCCGTTCAACTCGTTCATGATCTTGCCGGCTTTCGGCATGATCTCGCTGGAGAACTTGAGGTGGCGGGCTTCCTTCTCGGGGTTCTGGCTGTCGCAGCTGACCTCGACGTTGGCGACCGAGGCCGCTTCCATCAGGCTGGTATCGAGGTCGTTCCAGTCCTTCAGCCACTGTTCGGTGGCGGCGTCATCGGTAAGTTCGCGTTCAGCCAGGGAGGTGTAGAGCGGTTCAATCTGCTCCCAGGTCATGTCGGCGAATTCTTCCGGGGTGGGGATAGTGAAACTCATGGGGTCCTTTCCGGGGATTATAGGCCACGCGTGCCCTTTACGAGCACCATATGCAGTTCATTGTGACACGATCCGTCGGCTGTGCGAATCGCATCGGGTTCCTCACCCCAGGCAGCAAAGCCCAATTTCTTGTAGGTGTGGATGGCTGCATGGTTGGATGCATTCACTAAAATTCGAATGGATGTGATTTCCGGAAATCCGCACAGGTGGTCGATAGCAAACTGCACAAGTCGGGTGGCGAGACCCTTCCCCCGATGATCGGGATGCGTATAGACGCTGATGACATGGGCGATGTGGGCACGTTTGCCGGCTTCGGCATAGGTTCCAGCCTGGGCAACAAGCTGGCCAGTGTGCGTAAAGGCGGCAAAGAGGCGATTGACCCCACCATCGAAGTAGCCGCGTTCCGCGTAGGATGGTCCGGCCCGGAGGGATTGCTCGTAATCGCTACCGAACGCCGAGGGATGGTCGTGGAGCGCCTGCAGGCGCAGTTCCCAAAACGCTGGAAGATCCTTGGGCGTCACATTCCGGAAGACGTACTCGCTTTCCATCCCTACATCATCACCAGCCGCAAGAGGACGACCCCGGTAAAACCGAGTGCGATCCATACCATTGCCCTGTCGGCGGCCTGTGCCGCCGGTTTGCGGGCGCGTCTGGCAATAGCGATGGTGCCGATAACGGCAAGCGGCAGCGTAACGACCAGGTTGGTCCACGCCAGGAACGGAACCAGGCCTGCCAGCAGGGCCAACACGGCGAGAAACAGGAACCCGCAGCCAGTGGTGCTCAAGGTAACAGCCCTCCTTTCCGGGTTGGTTTCGGCATCGCGTTAACCATGCCATTGTCCCGGCAGGCAGATGTCACAATTCGGTGACACACGGTGGTATGGGGACTTGCCACGGTGGGGTACAATTAGGGACGGTATGGGGAGCCGTTGCAGCGTGTGCACCTGAAGGTGCCCTGCCCGGCGTGTTCTCGTGCCCGTAACAGTTAACGTATCAAGGAGTACCTATTGGCCAAGAAACCAGCTCAACAACAAAAACGCAGCCGTGTGGCTGTCACACAGTCCACCGCCGGTACTGATACCAGCGGGCCGCGCCGCACCAATCCTGATGCGATTGCGGTAGATGGCGTGGTGCAGGAAGCCCTGCCGAACGCGCAGTTCACCGTGAAGCTCGAGAACGGGCACGAAGTGCTGGGCCACCTCGGGGGCCGCATGCGCAAGAACTACATTCGTGTGCTGCCTGGCGATCGGGTGGTCGTGGAACTTTCCCCGTACGATCTCTCGCGCGGACGCATTACGTTCCGACACCGTTAGTGAGCTGCCCTGTAAGGTGCGCTGATCGCCCATGAACCGAGGTTTGCGAGCCGGCATCGGTATTGTTATCAGCGCCGTTTTTCTGTACCTGGCATTTCGAGGCCAGGATTTCGGCGAAATCGGTGATGCACTCCGGCAGACGTCCCCCTGGTGGGTGGTTCCGGCCCTCGGCCTCTATTTCACAGGCGTGTACCTGCGCGCCGTTCGGTGGCGTATCCTGCTCCGTTCCGTTGCACCCCACGCCACCACCGCCAGGCTCTTCCCCATCATTGTGATTGGCTTCATGGCCAACAATATCCTGCCGCTTCGCGCGGGCGAAATCGTTCGCAGCGTGGTAATCGGCAGGGAGTTTGGCGTGCGCAAAACCAGTGCGCTGGCCACCATTGCGGTGGAGCGCATTTTCGATGGCGTTACCATGCTGGCCTTCCTCGCGTTCAGCATGATCTTCGTTTCGCTGACCTCCGAACTCCAGCACCTGGCGATCATCTCGTTCCTCGTGTTCGCAGGTTTGTTGCTGGGCCTGACGCTGCTGATGTACGCGGGTGATTTCGTCACCCGGCTGCTGCAATTGGTGCTGGGCCCGCTGCCGAATGCGGTTGGGGAGCGCGTAGAGCGGCTGGTCGAATCGTTCCTCGGCGGCCTTGGGGTGCTGAAATCGCGCGGCGACCTCACCAAAGTAGTGGGCACGAGCATCGGGGCATGGACCCTTGAAGCCAGCATGTACTATTTGCTGGCCGTCGGGTTTGGTGCCCAGGTGCGAGAGGTGATGAACGGTGCCGTGACATTGCTCACCACTGGCGTCGCCAACCTCAGCACGCTGATTCCGGGCGCACCCGGGTACATCGGGCAGTTCGAATACGGCGTGAAGCTGGTGCTGAACGGTGCGTTCGATGTGCCGGAGAGCCAGGCGCTGGCCTATGCCATCCTGGTGCACGCGGCGCTCTATTTCCCGATCACCCTCGTCGGGCTGGTGGCATGGTTCCGCCGGTCGCTGTCGGTAAGCGACCTTGCCGACGAGCGGGTGAGCACGCCGGTATCCTGATTTCCAATTCGTAGTGTGGAGCGAGATTAATGGAGTTGTGGCAAGCGATTGTCCTCGGTATCGTGCAGGGACTTACGGAGTTTCTTCCCATTTCCTCATCGGGCCACCTGATCATCTTCCCCTGGCTGTTCGGATGGGATACTGGCGGCCTCGCCTTCGATGCCTCCCTCCACCTCGGAACCTTGGCGGCCGTACTTGTCTATTTCCGACACGAGTTGGTTAACCTCGTGCGGGTTATCCCCTATGCCCTCAGCCGTCCGCTGTCGATCCTGAAAGGGGAAAGCGGGGACGAGCCGCGCGATATGTGGGCGCGGCTTGGCCTGATCATCGTGATCATGAGTATCCCGGGCGGCCTCGTGGGGCTGCTGTTTGTGGACCAGATCGATGCCTTCTTCCACACCGATGAGAACTCCACCCGGGCGATCGCGGTAATCGCATCCATGCTGATCATTGTCGGCCTCTTTATGCTCCTTGCCGAGCGAACCGGTCGGCAGGAGAAGCAACTCCGGAATGTTGGCATTGTGGATGCCATCTGGGTGGGCATTGGCCAGGCGCTGGCCGCGCTCATCCCTGGCACCAGCCGCTCAGGCGCGACCATTACGGCCGGTCTTTTTCGTGGCCTTACCCGGCCGGAAGCCGCCCGCCTCAGCTTTCTCGGCGGTGTGCCGCTGATTGCGGCTGCGGGTTTGTTGAGCCTGATGGACGCCATCCAGGAAGGCATGACCGGTTCGGAAGTGAATAACTTCATCGCCGGTGGACTCTCGGCGGCTATCGTGGGCTTCTTCGCTGTCTCCGGCCTCATCCGGTTCCTGCAACGACAAAGCACACTAGTGTTCGTGATCTACCGCATCATCTTCGGTATCTTCCTCTTCATCATGCTGGCGGTGCGCTAGGCCATGAGCGATACGGTGACCGCCCTGGTGGACGATATCCGCGCCGCGTTCGCCGTCCGCGCCAACCCCGATGTGGCCGTGCACCAGCAGGCATACATGAAATCGAGCCTGCCGTATTACGGCCTCAAGACCCCGGAAACCCGGGCCACGCTGAAGCCGCTGCTGGTAGAGCACACCCTCAAATCGTTTGCGGAATGGGAATTGGCGATCCGCTCGCTATGGGATACCGCTACCCACCGCGAGGAGTGGTACGCCGCCATCGGCATTGCCCGGTATGGTCGCTATCGCGACTACCGCACCTCGCTGGATGCGTTGCCGTTGTACGAGCACATGATCCGCAGGGGAGCGTGGTGGGATGTATGCGACGAGATCGCCCGGCAGCTGGTGGGCGAGGTGCTGATGGCCCACCGCGAGGAGGCCAGTACCATCATGCGGGCATGGAGCACCGACGAGCACATGTGGATTCGTCGGTGCAGCATCCTCAGCCAGGGTAAGCACAAGGACAAGACGGATGCCGTCCTGCTGCGCGATTGCATGCTGCCCAGCATCGACGATACCGATTTCTTCAGCCGCAAGGCCATTGGCTGGGCGCTACGTGACTACGCGCAGGTAAACCCGGAGTGGGTGAAAGCGTTTGTGCGGGAGTTCGAGGATCGCCTGAGTGGCCTCAGCAAGCGTGAGGCCCTCAAGCATCTTGCCCCTGAGGCCGACTAGGACTGTCCTCCAACGTCCCGATACCTGATCGGCGCTATCCCGAATCCCGCCATGCGTGCGTTACCGGACGCCGCCTGTAAAACCCCTGCTCGCCAGGTATGGCAACCGCTCCCGGGCAAGACGTTCGGGGCGCATAAATGTGCCCGACGCCGCCCGATTCGCCGGAACTCCGCTATTTCCCTTCGCTTCGCTTAGGGTCCGGTCGCCTTTGGCCGGCGAAGGACGGCGCTACATTGTGACCTTTACGACCAACTGTAGGCGGAGGTGGTCTACGAGCGCGCCACTGCTTGCCGGGACGTCGGTCGTAGCGCCGTCCTCCGGATCTCGAAGAGCGCACGATCGGGCGGCGTCGAACCTAGAGCATGTCCAGCGTGAGCGAGAGCGCATCGGCGATCATGCCGGCGGCGGTCACGTCCGCTCCCGCGCCGGGGCCACTGATCACCGTTGGGTAATCGTTGTACCGCTTCGTGCGGAAGCTAACCACGTTCTCGGGCCCTTGCAGCGCCCCGAGCACGGTACTGGTTGGTACCGCCCGCAGGCCAACCGCAATTTCCCCTTCGGGCCGCACCGTGGCCACATATTTCAGTGCGGCATTATCGAGCCGGGCGCGAATGGCCTGGACCTCGATATCGTCGTTGCTGATATGCAGGCCGCCGAGGAACGCATCCACGCTGCCATTTGCCAGCGATTCTGGCACCAGGCTTTGCACCTGGATCTGGTCGAGGTCGATCTCCCGGCCCATGGTGCGCGCCAGGATGAGCGCCTTACGGGCCACGTCGAGGCCGCTCAGGTCGTCGCGTGGGTCGGGCTCGGTATAGCCCTTGGCCTTTGCGTCGGCCACGGCATCGGAGAACGGGGTGCTATCCGCAACCGAGGAGAAGATTGCACCAAACGTACCGCTGAGCGCGCCGGTGATCTCGATCACCTCGTCACCCGTCGCCAACAGCGATTGCAACGTGGAGATCACGGGCAGTCCTGCACCGCAGGTCGCCTCGTAGCGCAACCGGCCACCGATACCGGCGTGGTTCCACAGCGTCTGTGCACGGTTGTCGCCCAGGGGCAGTGCCATGGGGGCCTTGTTGCTCAGTACTGCACCGGCCCCGGCATCCAGTGCCGCCACAATCGCGTCTGTTGTCGCATCGCCGGCTGCTGCATCCATGAGTACAACAGCGTCTGCCTCGCTAATGGCAGACACCACCTCGGTCAGCGCCGGGCCGGTGGCTGGCGCACCACGCTGTTGGCAACATGCCAGCAGTTGCTCGTCGGTCAGCTCAGCACCGTCCTCAATCAGCACAACACCGTTGCTGCCGGCCACGGCAGCGATGCGGACATCCAGGTCGAGCTTCTCGCGCCACATGGCCCGGTTCTCACTAACCTGCCGAATCACGGCTCCGCCGACCGTGCCGTATCCAACCTGTACCAGCGCCAGCTTCTTCATGCCTCGTCGTTATCCTTCCGGTCGTTGCGCTCGGCCCGGCCGGCGCGTTCAAGCAATTCGTGCCGTAGTTGCTCTTGGCGCGCTTTCAGCCGCGCCGCCAGCTCACCGAGATCCGGGCGCTGGAAGTTCGTGCGTGGTGATCGTTGTTCCAGCCGTTCGCGCCAATCGGAATTGCCCACCCGTTGTTCCAGTTTCTCGCGCCAGTCGTCAATCGACGAGCGGACCGATTGCTGCACATCCTGCCACTCGCGCAGTTCGCCCAGCACAGCGGCAATGCCTTCCTCGGTATGGCCGAGTTCCCGGTGCGCGTGGGCGCGACGCTCGATCAGGCGGCGCGTTCCAAGGCGGCTGAGCTCCAGCAGGGCAGCATGCACATCCTCGCGCAGCATGCGCACGGCCAGCCACGGATCGGCACTGACGCCGCCCTCGGGCATGTCAATCACCTGGTCGACCAGGCCCATGCGCTGGCATTCGCGTGCAGTCCACTCCAGGTGGCTCGTGTGGGAGACACGGGGTAACGGCCCCGAGTTGCCGGATATGCGGAAGCTGGCGTGGGCAGCCATAAGGCGACGGTCCCCCACCATGAGCATGTTGGAAACCAGTCCCTGCACCTTGCCGGCACCAACGCTGATGATGGGAATCGGCAGCACGCTCATCATGGCGCTCAGCTTGGCGGCGGCAAAGCTCTCGCCCGGTGTGACGCAGAACGGCTGATCGGGTTGTTTGCCATCGGCCACCATCACGAGAGGCAGCTCAAACCGGCCGGCAAACCGCGCCACGCGCTGGATTTTACGGATCGCCGCCGTGGTATTGGTGGACACGCGTGAATCCTGCACGGCCACCGCAACCGGGATCTCGCCGATAGCGCCGATGCCCGTAATTACGCCGCGATCGTCGAGCTCCACCCGATCGCCACGGAGTTCCGTGAACGGCGCCAGCACCACATCGATGTACTCTGCCAGGGGGCGATCCAGTTCGGTGGGCAGCGATACATCAGCCGGGGCGATATCAACGGTATGGCGCGAAATGAGCCCGAGTATCGAGGCCAGGCGATCATGCTGCACCGGGCGCGGCAGGACGCCATCGATCCAGCCATTTTCCAGCAGGTCGGCCTCACCAATTGCCTGGGTCATCGCATCGAGCGGACGTTCGGCGCTCCAGACCACGCCGACAGATGCACCGGGCTCGGCGAAGAGGAGGTCGCACAACGAGGCAAACGAGTTGAACACCGCCGCCGAAGTAGGGTGGGTGATGATACCGATCATCGGCACGCCCAGCGCCTGCACCTGCGAGGCCATATTGGCAATGCGGGCACCCTGCACAATGGCCAGCGGCCCCGTGTGAACCACAGACGAGCCGCCGGCAATAATGGCGATAACCGGGGTCCGTTTTGCCTGCGCATGTTCCAGTGCCACAATGATTTTCTCGGCACCCAACGCACCGATCTGGCTCCCCACCAGCTGGTCGTCGAGCGCGATCACCGTCACCGGGGTGCCGCCGAGCTCGCCGGTGCCGGTCACAATCGCTTCCTGGACCACCGAGCGCTCGCGGGCGCTGGCGAGGCGATCGAGCGACGAGGCCTGCATATCCTCAGCGATGTCAACCTGCGGGGTGCTGTGCAACAGCCGGAACGTGCCGGCGTCTGCCGTCGCGTTGGCGCGCTCCAGCGCCGGCATGGAGAAATGCCGGCCGCAGGTGCCGCACACACGCCAGGTGAGGAAACGCGCATCAGTGCCGAGGTCGGCGTCGCAACTGGGGCAGGTGATCTCGAAATCGGTCGATTCAGGTATCGGTGCAGCTTCGGTCATGGAACGGACCTTTCAGGATCGGCGTATCTTGCCCCCGATTGTACGCCTATGGCGTAAAACCCGCCCGGATCGCCTCTTTACACACCATCTATCCTGCGGCATGGTGACCGAAACCCGACCCGTCCTTACCGGAGGAACAGATGACCGCCGACGTGTATGCGCCAACATCGTGGATGCCCAAACGTATCTCGCCCCGCAGCAGTAAAGGCATGGTGGCCGCCAAAATGCCGCAGGCCGCTCAAATCGGGGCCGATATCCTGGCCCGGGGTGGAAACGCGGTCGATGCCGCTGTGGCCACAGCGTTTGCGATTGGCGTATGCGAACCGGCGATGAGTGGCCTCGGCGGTGGCGGCTACATGATGGTGTGGCTGGCGAAGGAACAGCGCGCGCTGCTGATCGATTACGCCATGAAATCGCCCCAGGCTGCCACGGCCAATATGTACCCGCTGGTCGATCCCGATAGTGCCGAGGCAGGCTTCTTTGGTTGGCCCGTGACGGAAGGAAACAGGCATGTGATGGGGCCGCACAGCATTGCTGTACCCGGCACACTTGCGGGCCTTTCGTATGCGCTGGAGAAGTACGGCACGATGTCGCTCGCCGATGTGCTGGAGCCCGCGATTGCGCTGGCAGAGAACGGTTTCCCGGTCACCTGGCAGTTCACCTATCTCGTCACCAAAGCGGTGAAAGCCATCCGGTCGCAGCCGGAGACGGCGCGGACGTTCCTGAATGCGGATGGTGACCCGCCCTACACGACCGAGCAGGCCAGCCCTGCCGTGATCCGGCAGCCGGAGCTCGCCAATACGTTGCGGGCGATTGCCGCTGGTGGCGCGGATGTGCTGTATCGTGGTGAGCTTGGCCGAACGATTGCTGCCTACCTCCAGTTGGAGGGCGTAGCGTTCTCAATGAGTGACCTTGAATCGTACGACGTGCGGGAACTGCAGCCAGCTACGGCGAGCTACCACGGCCACACGGTCTACGCCCCTACCAACGGCAGCGGCGGCACGAGCCTTATCCAGGCGATGAAAGCCATGAACATGGTCGAAACCGGCTCTCCGCAGGATCGCACCGCCGACCAGTGGCACAACATCGCCAGCATTTTCCGGCAGGCGTTCGCCGATCGCTTCACCTACCTTGGGGATCCGGACCAGGTAGAGGTTCCGTTGCAGGCGCTCCATAGCGATGAATACGCCCGCCGCACGGCGGAGGGCATTGGGGCGCGGGCAACGGTCCCTGCGGCCGCCCCGCGAGACGTGCTGGGCGTGCATCATCAGCTCCAGCCATCGGTACCGGACTATATGAAGGACGGCAGCACCACCCACCTGAGCGTGATTGATGGCGATGGCAATGCCGTTTCCCTCACGCAAACCTTGCTCTCGCTGTTTGGCAGTTTCGTCACCATCCCGGGCACCGGCATGCTGATGAATAACGGCATGATGTGGTTCGATCCCGAACCCGGGCGACCCAATAGCGTGGGCGGCGGCAAGCGCCCGCTTTCCAATATGGCCCCGGTATTGATTGAGAAGGATGGCGCGATTATTGCCAGCCTTGGAGCCAGCGGCGGGCGCAAGATTATGAACTGCAACACCCAACTGGTGATGAATATCATCGATGGCGACCTGACTGCGCAGGAAGCGATTGACACCCCGCGTATCGATTGCAGCACCAGCACCGTGTTGGCCAGCAGTCGGATTCCGGCTGATGTACTGGAGGGGCTGCGCGGGAAGGGGTACACCGTGGACGTTCGACATGAGGCGCTGCTGACCGGCGACTTTTCCAGTCCGGTTGCGGTACGCCGGAATGCGGATGGCACGCTGGATGGCGGTGCTGACCCGTGGTACTTTGCCGCAACAGTTATTGGCGTGGAGGGTTCCTGAATGAGCGATAACGACCAATTTGACCTGAGCGATTTCACCTGCGAGGCGTGCCGTGCCGGTGCGCCCACGGTTACAGAGGAGCAGATCGCCGAATACTCACCGCAGGTTCCGGAGTGGGAACAAACCAGCGTGAACGGTGTGCCGCGCCTGCGCCGATCGTTCGAGTTCGATGGCTGGATGCCGGCGGTCGAGTTCACCAATAAGGTTGCCGAGATCGCCGAGAAAAACGATCACCATCCACTCATCAGGCTGGAATGGGGCAAGGTGACCGTAAGCTGGTGGACGCACAAGATCGGCGGACTGCACAAAAACGATTTCATTATGGCCGCCAAAACCGATGTGATCTGGCGAGAACTCGATCAGGAGCCGGGCGAAAAGCGGGCCTGATTCTGTACAGCCAGAGAGCCGCGTGTCACAATACGGTCGAACTTGGAAGGGTGTCGCCAGCAGCCATGCTGGTACGCGCTCCGGGCACAGTTGTGCGCCGGGGCACTGCATTGTTGAACGTATCCATTGCTGAAGGAGGAGAGTACCGTGACGAACGAGCAGGCTCGTGTTGATGCCATCGGCTCGATCATGAGCGCCTACACCGATCGCCGCGCTGCCCTGAAGGCTGCCGCAGCGGCCGGGCTTATCCCGGTTCTCAGCAGTGCGACCGTGGCCCAACGTGCCGCCGCGCAGGAGGCAACGCCGAAAATAGGCGGAACCATCGTGGTGCTGGGCCAGGATTCCATTGAAAGCCTCAGCCCGGAGGATACCGGTGAGACCGTGCAGTGGGTGCCGATCAGCAACATCTTCGAGGGCCTGTATATGGTCAACGAGATGTACGAACTCGAACCGGTGCTGGCCGATAGCTACGAACCGAGCGAGGATGGCCTTACCTACACCTTCAAGCTGAAGACCGGCGTCACCTTCCATAATGGCGATCCGTTCACATCTGCCGATGTGCTTTACACATATAACTGGATTATGGATGAAGCCAACGCTTCTACCCGGCTCGCGAACTTTGAGCTTGTGGAAAGCGTGGAAGCTCCGGATGACACCACCGTGGTGGTGACGCTGAAAGAAGCCGACGTGACGTTCATGGTGAACGTGGCCACCACGTTTATCTATCCCGAGGCCTACCACTCGGAAATCGGCGAGAACGATTTCAAGGTGAAGCCGGTCGGCACCGGCCCCTTCCAGTTTGGCGAACTCAACCCGCAACAGCGTGTGGTGCTGAACGCGTACGAGGATTACTACCGTGGCCGCGCCAACATGGATGCCTTCCAGGTTGATGTGGTGCCTGAAGCCGCGGGCCGCATGAGCGCCCTGGAAACCGGCCAGGCCGACAACAGCATTTGGGGCCTGAACGCGGAAGATACCACCACCCTGAAGGAGAGCGGCAACTTCACGGTGTTCGAGACGCGACAAATAGCGACGAATCACTTCCCGCTGAACAACGAGCATCCGTTCCTGAAGGAGAAAGAGGTTCGCCAGGCGTTGATGTGGGCGCTCGATCGCCAGGCATTCGCCGATGAAATCTTCCTCGGCCAGGCCACTGTTGCTACCAGTAACCTCTCGCCGGCGATCGAAACCTACTACAACCCGGATGTGGCCCAGTACAGCTATGATCCCGACAAGGCGCGGGAGCTGCTGGAAGGCGCCGGCTGGGTTGAAGGCAGCGATGGCATCCGCGAGAAGGATGGCGTGCGCGCCGCCTTTACCCTGATGGTGTTCCAGGGCGATACCCAGCGCCGTCCCGAGGCCGAAGTGGCCCAGCAGTGGTGGCAGGAGATCGGTGTGGAGTGCACCCTCCAGGAAGGCGTCACCAGCGAAATCCTCGCCGGGTTGCGCGAGGGCGAATACGATGCCGGCCTGTTCAACTGGGTGTATGGCGGTACTGGCGGCGATCCCGATGCTCGTGGAACGCTGGCGACCGGAGCGGCCAACAACTTCTTCCGGTACAGCAACGAAGAGGTGGACGAACTGCTGGAAGCAGGCATCCGCGAGCTGGACCAGGAGAAGCGCATCGAGATTTACAAGCGCATCCAGGAAATCATCGCCGAGGAGGTCCCCTTCCTCTTCCTGTTGAACCTGCAGAATGTCAGCTTCTACACCAACCGCATCCGGGGGCTGCCGGAAGAAGTACTGCAGGCCGACAACCTCTACCCGAAGATGTACCAGTTCTGGATCGACGACGAAGCGTAGCCAGTACGCCAATCCGCCCGGGCACACATGCGCCCGGGCGGTTGTCGCATTCCCGGCGGGATGATGCATGATTTCGTATCTCATTAAGCGGCTGCTGCAGGGCGGGCTGGTGCTCTTCCTGGTGACGTTCTTCACGTTTACCGTGATGTACTACATGCCCGGCGATCCGGCCCGCACCATGGTCGGCCAGGCCCGCGTGACCGAGGAGCAACTGGATCTCATCCGCGAGAAGTGGAACCTGAACGACGGCTTCCGCGAACGCTACGTCACCTGGCTCGGCAACCTGCTGACCGGCGACCTCGGCACCAGCATGATGCGCCCTGGCCAGGATATCGGCGACATGATCCGGGGTGCATCGTGGATGACCCTGCAGCTGACCTCGCTGGCGATGCTGATCTCGCTCCTTGTCGCGATTCCGGTCGGTGTACTGGCAGCCACAAAGCGTAACTCCGTCCTTGATTACATCAGTACCTTCGGTTCCACGCTTGGTGTTGCTATCCCCAATTACTGGATCGGCATCATGGCGATTGTGCTTTTCAGCGTGCACCTTGGCTGGCTGCCGCCGTACGGCGCGGATTCATGGCGGGCGTATATCCTGCCGGTGCTGGTGCTCAGCATTGAGGAAATGGCCGCCGTCATGCGCCTTATGCGCGGTACCACAATCGAAATCCTGGGACAGGATTACGTGAAAACCGCCCACGCCAAGGGATTGCGGCAGAACGTGATCCTCACCCGGCACGTTGTGCGCAACGCATTGCTGCCCGTGATCACGCTTATCGGCTACCGCATGGCGTTTATCCTCAGCGGCACCATCGTGATCGAAACCGTGTTTAGCTGGCCCGGGCTGGGGCAGTTGTTTTTCGACGCCATTACCAACAAGGACCTGCAGGTAGTGCAGGCCATTGTGCTGTTGCTCACCTGCATTGTGGTGCTGATGAATATCGTCACCGATATGATGTACGCCGTGATTGATCCCCGGGTGCGGGTGCGATGAGGACTCCATTGGCAGCTGCTACCCCGCTGGATCGACAATCGACCTACACCAGCCCGCGCCGCCGGACCCTGAAGCGGTTTGTCCGCCACAAGGGCGCGCTGATCGGGCTCGGCATCGTGGTGCTGCTGGTGGTGGTGGCGCTTGCCGCCCACTGGCTTGCGCCGTATGACCCCAACAAAACCAACCTGCGCCTGCGCGGTGCATCGCCGAGCATGGCGCACCCGTTCGGAAACGACGATATCGGCCGCGATATCCTGAGTCGCATCATGTATGGTGCGCGGATCGCCCTGCTGGTCGGTATCACTTCCACCACCATCGCGGTCTCGATCGGGGTGATCGTGGGGGCGATGGCGGGCTATTTCGGTGGCTGGGTCGATTTCGTGCTGAGTCGGCTCATCGATACGCTCATGGCGTTCCCGATCCTCGCGCTGCTGCTGACGCTCTCGGCCCTGCTTGGCCCGAGCCTGCGCAACGTGATCATCATTGTGGGAGTTACCTTTTGGGCAAGCTACGCCCGTGTGATTCGGGCGGAGGTGCTGAGCCTGCGCGAGCGCGATTATGTGCTGGCCGCCCGTGCCAGTGGTGCCAGTGACCGACGCGTGATCCTGCGCCACATTGTGCCGAACGCGATCGGCCCGGTGATTATCCTCGCCAGCCTCGCGGTGGGCGGCGTGATTATCTTCGAGTCGGCGTTGTCATTCCTCGGTATGGGCATAAGTCGCCCTACCCCCAGTTGGGGGACCATGTTGAGCGACGGCCGCGAGCATATCCGTAATTACCCGCATATCGCCATCGCGCCGGGCCTGGCCATTGCACTCACCGTGCTGGCGTTCAACCTGATTGGCGACGGTTTGCGAGACGCGCTGGACCCGCGCGAACGACATTGAGCACGAACCGCCGCACCTTCATCGCTACAGGAGCCATCGCTGCCGCCGCCATTGCGGCAGGCGGAACGTGGTGGGCATTGCGGGAAGATGTTGACCCAACGGGTGCCAGCAGCCGCATCGACCTGTTGGCGGGCCTTTATGCTGGCCCACCGCACGAGACCGTGCCGGAACAATTTGCGCTCCTCACGCTCACGGGTGGCATGCCGGCAAACACGACGATGCACCTGCGCTTCTACGACCTTGAAGCCGCGCCCATGCCGGTGCCCGAGGGAATCTCGGTAACGCTTGCCAACCTCATCACTGGAGAGGAGACCGGCGACATTGCCGTTAGCAGTGATGGCGAGGTTGCAACGCTCTCGCAAGACACCATTCGCTCGGACGGATGGTGGCAACTGCGGGTTAGGGCAGGCGACCTCGTTGCCAGCTGGACCTTCCTGATGCCGGATCCCAACCTCACCGGGCTCGAAACCCCTCAGGGGCCGGAGACGAACCAGGATGCCCAGGTGTTACTGGCAGTCACGCTGGATAACCTCACCCAGCGCACCAGTATGCGGTGGTGGGAGTGGCTCAGCGGCGGTAACGGCGCCATTATCCTGGCACGGTTCAGCATCACCACACCGGCAAGCAACGGCCAGCCTCCCTCGTTTGAAAGCGATTCGCTCATGGCCGGCCGCATCCCGCAGGATGGCGCTGTTGCGAGCTTCCGCGATGACAACCCGCGTTCCGTCACCATCGGCGATGAGGCTCTCCGCTATACCGGCACTGCCACGCCGGAAACGATAGCCCCTGTCCAATACCTGCCAATAGACCGGTACGACACCACCTACGCAGGGTATGAGCAGGTCCAGTTCGGGATGACTGCCGACATCGACGGGCGTGCCTGCCAGCTGGTGGCGTTTTACCTGCCGGGTTCTATCCCGGCATGGTTCGCATTCTGGATCGAGATAGAGTCGGCCAGCCTGCGCGAGCTCTTCATGATCAGCGTGAATCACTACATGCACTGGGTCTATTACGACATCGACGAACCCTTCGAGTTAACCTTCTGATACAGCATCCCAATATGTGTACCGCGGTACACATGTACGGTATACTCATGGCAGAAACACGTGCAGGAGTGTACACATGTCGAGAACAATTGACCTTAAAGTCGTCCGGATAGATGCAGAACCTGCCGACGAGTTCTGTGATTGCCTTCACCCGGACGCTGTGCGGCACGCCCGCATGCACCTGGAAGATGAAAACGCCATCATGGATGCGGCCGACCTCTTCTCGCTGCTCGGCGATACCACCCGGCTGCGCGTGCTGGTCTCTCTGTTGCATGGCGAACTCTGCGTCAACGATATCGCTGCCGCCACCGAGGTAAACCGCACCACAATATCCCACCAACTGCGCGTATTGCGCACAAACCACTTGGTCAGCCGTCGTCGTGATGGCAAGGTGGTGTACTACAGCATCGCAAACGACACGCTGACCCACCTGCTGGAACTGGTCGCCCCCGGCGTGTGCAACATCAGCCTGGAGCAGGCCACATGAGCGCGAACTCTCATCTCGTCTTCGATGTCGCCGGTATGGATTGTGGCGATTGTGCCCGCACCGTCGAACGCGTGGCCGGGGCGACACCGGGCGTGGAATCGGCGCAGGTGAACTTCGCAGTTGGCACGCTTACCGTGGTGCCAAACGACGTGGCCACTGGCGAACTCCCGCGCTCGATTGCCCACAATGTCGACAGGGCGGGCTACCAGGCCATGTTGCGCGAAGATGGCAAGCGTACAGATACGAACCGCTTGCCGTGGTACCGCAATTCGGTCGTCCAGCATGCCGGGTTGGGGCTGGTGCTCTGGCTGGCGGCGTTCGTTACGCAGTTCGCGTTCGGTAACGAGTCCGTCGCCATCGCGCTCTACCTGGCGGCGATCGGCATGGGTGGGTATCCCATTGCCCGGTCGGCATGGCAGGCGGCACGGGTACGGCGTATCGATATGAACGTGCTGATGACCATTTCGGTGATCGGTGCGGCTGCCATTGGTGAGTGGAGCGAGGGGGCCCTGGTGGTGGTGCTGTTCAGCATCGGCACGGCACTGCAGGCGCTTACCTTCGACCGTACCCGCACTTCTATTCGTTCCCTTTTCGAACTCGCACCGGAAGAAGCGACATTGCTGCGTGATGGCCATGAGTTGCGCGTACGTGCGGCATCGTTGGCGTTGGATGATATCGTTCGCATCCGGCCCGGCGAGCGTGTGCCGGTGGATGGCGACATCGTATCCGGCGCCAGTGCCTTCAACCAGGCCGCGATTACCGGCGAATCGATGCCGGTAGAGAAAGCGGCTGGCGAGGGCGTGTACGCCGGGGCGCTAAACGGCCACGGCGTGGTCGATGTGCGGGTGACCGCCCTGCCGCAGGATTCCACCATTGCCACCATCATCCGGCTGGTGGAAGAAGCGAGCGCGTCCAGGGCGCCCAGCCAGCAGATGGTGGATCGTTTCGCCTCCATTTACACGCCGATTGTCGTTGCGTTGGCGGCGGTGATTGCTGTTTCGGGCTGGATCTTTGGCGATCCCCAAACATGGTTCTACCGGGCGCTGGTGTTGCTGGTCATTGCCTGCCCGTGCGCGCTGGTTATCAGCACGCCGGTGTCCATTGTCTCCGCAATTGGGCAGGCGACCCGGCTTGGCATGCTGGTGAAGGGCGGCGCCGCGCTGGAAGAGGCGGGACGTATCACCACGATCGCGTTCGATAAAACCGGAACCCTGACGCTGGGCAAGCCCATGGTCACCGGTGTGCAGGCAGCAGAAGGTGTTGCTGAACGCGACCTGGTCGCGCTGGCCGAGGCGGTCGAGCGCAACAGCGAGCACCCGCTGGCCCACGCCATTATCGCCCACGCTGCCCGGCTTAACCTCCCGCACCTGCCGGTTGACGGCTTCCAGGCAGTGCCCGGTGCCGGTGCGGTTGCAACTGTGGACGGCCGCCGCATTGGTGTCGGTAACGGGCGCCTCATGCAGGAACTCGGTGTGCCAGCCGATGAGGTCGACCAATTCGCCCCGGCAGATACCAGCGCGATCTTCGTGGCCGAGGAAGGGCGCATGCTGGGGGCAATCCGTATCGCCGACCGCGAGCGGGAGACCGCTGCAGGCGTAATCGGCCAGCTGCGCGACGAAGGCATCAAACGCATCGCGATGCTCACCGGCGATCGCCACGCGGTGGCGGAACGCATTGCCGCCACGGTTGGAGTCGATGAGGTTCACGCCGACCTGCTGCCGCAGGGCAAATCCGAGGCGATTGCTGCTTTCCAGCGCAACGGCGAGCGGATCATGGTGGTGGGAGATGGTATCAACGATGCCCCGGCGCTGGCACTGGCCAATGTTGGCGTGGCCATGGGTATGGGTGGCTCGGATATCGCGCTCGATAGCGCTGATATGGCGCTGATGCGCGACGATCTCGCGGTGCTGCCGCGGGTCATCCGGCTATCCCGGCGCACGGTGCAAGTGATTCGCCAGAACATCACCCTCAGCCTGATTACCAAGTTGCTGGCGCTGGTGCTGGGCGTTTTCGGGTTCGTAAGCCTGTGGATTGCCGTGATCGTCGATGTCGGAACATCCGTCCTCGTGACGCTGAACGGCATGCGCCTGGGGCGGGACCGCGATTAGTCGCGTTCCCGCAGCCGGCGAACATCCTCTATCACGTCACGACTGTCAGTGGTGAAGCCATCCACACCCATAGCCCGGAGGCGTTCCATCTCCGCCGGGTTCTGCACGCCCCAGCACACCACGGGCCCGCCGAGGCCGGATATCCAGTCGATCCGCTCCTGTGTGGCCAGTTCGGCAGCCAGGCTAAGGGCAGGGGTGGAACTGCGGCGAATGTAATCCTGGGCCACCGGCCATTCCTCTTCTTCGCCGACAGAATAAAACGTGATGATGTTGGGCGCGTGGTCGATTACCTGGAGCTGCGGGTAGTTACGGCCACAGGTCGCCACCGTTCTGTCAGGCGCGAAACGGCGCAACTCCTCCAGCACCGCGGGTCCCAGGCCTTGATCATCACCCTTGAAATCGAGGAAGATCAACATATCGTCGGGCACATCCTGCAGCAGGTCGCGCAGCAGGTAGGGAGGATTCCATCCCGGCTCAACGGCCCATTTCTCCCACAGGATCGGCCCCAGCCGACGTTTGTGGCGCAGTTCCAGCCGGCCCTTGTGGAGCCAGATATCGGTTTCGATGAGGTCGGCACCGGCCTCGATTGCACGGATCGCCGCCTCTTTGCTGTTACCTGCCCGGTGGGCGCTGGCGAACGGGATAGGGATACGATCTGTCACAGGCCCTGCTTTCGACGTTAGTGCATGCGCACGAGAGGACAAGTATTCCATGACCGAGAAGAACCCCGCCGGGTTGCGGATTGCGCCAGAGAATTATCGCACTGCCGATATCATCCTCGCCGTCGTGTTCCTGCTCACTGCCATTATCTCGTTGTACTTCGCCATTGCCGATGGTGTGCGCGATTTCTGGTTGCTGGTGATCGTAGGGATGGTGGGTACCGTCCTGATGGCGCGGCGAGTCGCCAGCCCACGATCCGGCCAATGACGGCTATTTGGTAGACTTCCGGCAGGATACGGCTGGATTCCGCGCAGAAGAGGCAGCAATTCATGGACCACAACACAGAGCAGCAGATTGATCCCGTGGTGGATAACGTCACCCGCGAACAGGGTGGGCAGTTTATCGACGAGGGCAGCGTCACCTATCGCCCCAACCCGGAGGAGGCGGCCATTGGTGGCCAGGGCGATGTGCAGATGCACGATCGCGACAGCTCCTCGGTGAACGCCCTGCAGGTGAACATGGAGCGGTCAGGTGCGGATTACGTGAATGCCCAGAAGAGCTTCCTTACCAATTCCGGTGCCCGGGAGATTCACAGCGATAGCGCCAAACTCACCCAGAGTGGTGTGCTGACCCTGCATGCCGATACCGCCGAGTTCAGGCAGAGTTCGGCTGTAATGGCCAGTGCGAGCACGATTAACCTGCATGAGAGCAGCGCCGTAATGGCCAATGCCCAGAACGTGCATATCCACGATGCCAGCCGCATTGGCTGGATGAATGCGGGCGATGTGGATGCCAACGGCGATCTGCGCAGCTTCATGCTCGTGGCTGGCAATGTGAAGGCCGGCGGCAATGTCACGACGACCGTCGATGCCAAAACCGCTGGCATGGCGGCTGCGATCTTCGGCGTGATTGTGGTGCTGCTGTCGCGCCTGATAAGCCGCAAGTAACGAGGGATTCGGATGAAGAGTGGAATCGCAGGTCTGGTGAAATTTGCCGGTGGGTCGGCCTTTGGTGCCGCACTCGGGGCGGCTATCGGTGTACTGATGGCGCCTCGCAGTGGCGAGGAAACTCGCGCCTATACTGCCGCGTTCGTGGAGAACGCCCGCGCCGAGGGTGAACTGGCCCGCCAGGAGGCCGAAGCCCGGGTTGCCGCGCATTTCCGACAGGAAACGGGCGATCCCACCGCCCTTACCTCCCAGGGCTAGTCCCCAACAGGAGCTCATCTATGGCCAATGGCCGCACGGTTGGCGTAATCGGCGCGGGGCAACTCGCGCGAATGATGGCCCAGGCGGCCATTCCGCTTGATATTCGGCTGGTCCTGCTTGCAGCACGTGCCGATGATGGCGCCGCGCAGGTGGTGCCTGACGTGATCGTTGGCTCGCCCGATGATCCCGTGCGGATACGGGAACTCGCCGGCCGGTGCGATGTGCTGACCTTCGACCACGAACTGGTTGATACCGACCTGCTTGCCGCACTGGAATCCGAGGGCCATACCGTGTGGCCGAGTGCCGCAACCATGGCGCTGGCGCAGAACAAGCGCCGTCAACGCGCCGAACTTGCCGCCATCGGCCTGCCCACGCCGGCCTTTGCCGATGTGGAAACTGTCGACGATGTTATCGCCTTCGGATCGGAGCATGGCTGGCCGGTTGTGCTCAAGGCCAGCCGCGGCGGGTACGACGGCCGCGGCGTGTGGATGATCGAGCGCCCGGATGACGCCGCCAGGGTGGTGGACGAGGCACATGCCGCGGGCCTGACGTTGCTGGTGGAGGAGCGTGTTCCGCTGGATTTTGAGCTTGCAGTGGTCACGGCCCGCCGCCCCAACGGCGATGTCGCTATCTGGGAACCGGTGGAAACCGTGCAGCGGAACAGCATGCTCAGCGAGCTGGTGGTGCCGGTTCAGGCCGAGCCGAGAATTGTGGCAGAGGCGGTGCACATCGCGCGCAAGATCGTGGAGCACGTGCAGCCGGTCGGCGTGATGGCGATTGAGTTCTTCGTTTCAAACGGCAAGGTGTTGATCAACGAACTCGCGCCGCGGCCACACAACTCCGGACACTGGACGATCGAGGGGTCGGTGACCTCGCAGTTCGAGCAACACTTGCGGGCCGTGCTGAACCTGCCGCTGGGCGAAACCTCGCTTACTGCACCGGTTATCGCAACCGGGAATCTTGTTGGCCCGGAGAACGGCACTGATCCTGTGCAGATGCTGGCCCAGGCGCTCACGATTCGCGGATCGCACGTTCACTTGTACGGCAAATCTGCCCGTCCGGGCCGGAAGCTCGGGCATGTCACCGTGCTTGGCCAGGACCGTGACGAAACCCGCCAGCGGGCATCACTGGCCATCCGCCAGCTGACAGGAGAAGGCAAGGAATGAACGAGCATACCGTAGCGGTGATTATGGGCAGCGATTCTGATTTGCCCACCATGCAGGGGGCCATCGATATCCTTCGGGAGTTCGATGTGCCCGTGGTGGTGCGGATCCTTTCGGCACACCGCACGCCGGATGAGATGTTGGCGTTCGCTCGCACCGCTGCTGACAACGGTATTGCAGTGATCGTGGCCGGGGCCGGAGGGGCCGCCCACCTGCCGGGCATGGTGGCCAGTGCCACGCCGTTGCCTGTTATCGGTGTACCGGTGGTAGCCAGCTCTATGCGCACGCTGGGCGGTGTGGATGCCCTGCTGAGCATGGTGCAAATGCCTGCCGGCATCCCTGTGGCAACCGTGGCCATTGGTAACGCGAAGAACGCCGGTTTGCTGGCGATTCGTATGCTGGCGGTATCCGATACAGCCCTCCGCGAGAAAATGCTGCGCTATCAGCGCGAAATGCACGCTGCTGTAATAGAAAAAGACGCAAAGCTCGCCGCGGATAGCGCATAATCAGGGTGTGACGTTAACTGACGTTGTTGCCTGGTCTACGAGAGGTAAGTAGATGTCGGATTCGTCTGGCCCAAGAGGGGTTCAACTTGCGGCCATCCTTGATGTGGCGCGTTCGGCTGTAGCCGCCTTTGATATCAATGGCAAGCTCATTCATACCAACCTTTCCGAGCGGCAGTTGTTTGCCCGCGGTGAAGGCGACTGCGAGCTGGGCCAGTCGGTTCATGAGTACCTTTCGCACAATGCGTGGTTTACCACACTGAACGAGCCGGTTTCGCCCGACGACATGCCAATCATGCGCGCGCTCCAGGGCGAGGAGGTTTTCGACGAACGCCTGCGGGTGGAACGTACTCCCGGCGACTTCCGCTACATTCTTCAGAATGCCCGTCCGCTCATGATCGATGGGGAATTCTGCGGGGCAGCGATGCTGTCGCTCGACCTTACCAACCTGAGCGAAGCTCCGGAAAGCAGCTATACCCACCACCTCGAAAACGCGGTGCGCCGCTCCCGCATGATCACTGAGATCGTGATGGAGATTAACGACAGCGCTGTCCGGCTGGACCTTGATCGTATGACCAGCTTTGCGATCGAGCGCATTGCCCGCGAGTTCAAGGCTAGTTCCGGCGTGCTTTGGCTGCTGGACGAGAACAACCGCCTCAAGGTGCATGCCATGCACAATGCAGAGTGCGCCGATTTCCCGGCCGATGGATACCATGTCGATGATTTTGGGTTTGCCCGGGAGGCGATGGATCGTAACCAGCCGATGGTGGTTGATAGCGAGGAACTATCTGCCCCTGAGGCGGTGATCAATTGCACGGGTGATGCGAAATCAATTCTCGTGATTCCGCTCCGCATTCGCGGTAACCGTATTGGCCTGGCCTACCTGTGCATTAGCGACCGGTATATGCTCAGCCAGTCGGACCGCCTGTTTGCGTCAGTGTGGGGCCGGCAGTGCGCGCAGGGCATTGAAACAGCCATGCTGTTTGAACAGATCGAAGCCGCCAACGAACGCCTCGTGAGCGTGATCGACCAGATGCCGCAGGCGGTTATGCTGATCGATGCCGTGCAGGAGAAGGTACGAATTGCCAACTCCCTTGCCGGCGACCTTTTTGGCAAGACAATTACCGAAGGAACGCTGCTGCAAGACCTGCCGATGCACGATGTCGAGGGGCTGGCGCTCCGTGGCAGCCAGCACCCGCTGCTGCGCGGTATCCGCAACGGCGAGCGGTTCACGGCCGAGGCATTCCTGCTCCCACAGCAGGATGGCACGGTACGAGAGGTGGTAGCCAGCCTGGTTCCGATGCGCGATGCCCGCGGCCAGATCTACGGTGGCGTCACGGTGCTGCAGGACCGGGCCGATTTCGCCTCGATGGATGTTGCCCGCGACGAGTTCATCTCCGTACTCGGCCATGAGTTGCGTAACCCGCTGACATCGCTGCGTGGCAACCTGCAACTGCTGGAACGACGCGTGATGCGCCGGGAGCAGAACGAGCAAACGGAGGACGACCTTCGGCGCATTAGTATCGCGATCAACGAATCCGATCGTATCGGCGACCTGATCACGCGCATGCTTGATCTTTCCCGCGCAGGCCTCGGTCGACTGGATATCCAGCCCGAACCCATGGATGCGTCACAGTTGGTGCGCGATGTTGCCGAGGCGGCGCAGGCCCGCGACCCGGAACGAACCGTGCTGTGCTCCGTGCCGGATTCAGTCCCCGTGGAATGGGATTCCGACCGTATGTACCAGGTGCTGGGCAATATCACCCAGAATGCTGACCGTTATGCGGCAGGAACACAGCTGGAACTGCGACTGGAACGGCGGGACGGGGACCAGGTCCGCATTTCGGTGCGCGACCACGGGCCCGGTGTACCGGCGAAAATCCGGCGTCGTCTGTTCCGCCAGTACTATCGGTTTGATGATGGCAGCGGCGAATCGCTTTCTACGCTTACCGATGCCTCGCGCGGCCTTGGTATCGGCCTCTACATTACATCGCGGCTGGTGAAACAGCACGGCGGGCGCTTGCGGGTGCAGGATGCCGAGGGCGGCGGGGCTGAGTTCATCATCACCATGCCGGTCATCGCCACACCTGGCGTGCAACGTACGCCAACACCGCTTGTAGCCAAGTAGCCAGAAAGACTATGCAAAAGGCCGGTGACACTGATGTCACCGGCCTTTCGTGTGGCTGGGCCTAAACCTTCACCGGCTCGCCGGTGAGCGGCAGTTCGCGCTGCGCACCCTCCGCCGGGGCGGCCTTGCTGGCCTCGATGAACTTAATGAAGAGCGGGTGCGGCCGGTTCGGGCGGCTGCGCAGTTCGGGATGGAACTGTACGCCGACAAAGAAGGGGTGGTCAGTGTATTCCATAATTTCGGCCAGGCCACTGGCAGGGTTCACGCCGGAAACGACCAGGCCAACATTGGCCAGTTCTTCCAGGTAGGCGTTGTTGACTTCCCAACGGTGGCGATGGCGCTCGAAAATGGTGCGGCTGTTGTAGGCGCGCTGGGCCGTAGTATCGTCGGCGAGCTTACACTCCCACAGCCCGAGGCGCATGGTGCCGCCCATTTCGACGTCTTTCTGGTCCGGCATAATATCGATGACCGGGTGCGATGTGCCGGTATCGATCTCGGTCGTGTTGGCGTCCTCGTACCCCAGTAGATTGCGGGCCGCCTCGATGACCATCATGTGCAGGCCGTAGCAGAGGCCAAAGTAGGGGAGGTTGTGCTCGCGCGCGAAGCGCACGGCAGCGATCTTGCCCTCTACACCGCGGCTGCCAAACCCGCCAGGAACAATTACGCCATTTGCCTTGCGCAGGTGCTGTTCCATCTCCGCGGCAGTAACGGTTTCGCTGTTGATCCAGTCGATCTCCACATCCACGCCGTTCTCCAGCGCGGCGTGTTGCAGCGATTCCACCACGCTGATGTAGGCATCGTGCAGTTCCACGTACTTGCCGACCAGCGCAATGCGAACCGTGGGGCGATGCTCGTGAATGCGGGCGACCATTTTCTCCCATTCGCGCATGTTGGCGTCTTCGGGCAGCTCGAACTGGCGGGCAATCACCTTGCCAAGGCCTTCGCGCTCGAGGATGAGCGGCACATCGTAGATGCTCCGGGCCGTGGGCATGCCGATAACGGCTTCGGTATCCACGTCACAGAAAAGCGCAATCTTCTCGCGCACATCGTCAGGCACTTCGGTTTCGGCCCGGGCAATGATGATGTCCGGATGAATACCCACACCGCGCAGGTCTCGCACGCTCATCTGGGTTGGCTTGGTTTTCATCTCACCGGTAGCACCGAGTTGTGGCAGCAGGGTGACATGAATGCTGAGGCTGTTGCCCCGGCCAACCTCACGGCGCATCTGGCGAATCGCTTCCAGGTAGGCCTGGCCCTCAATATCGCCAACCGTGCCGCCGACTTCCACAATCACGACATCGCTGTTGTGCTGGCGGGCAGCCAGGCGGATACGGCTCTTAATTTCGTTGGTGATGTGCGGAATCACCTGCACGGTGCCACCGAGGTAATCGCCACGGCGCTCCTTGGCGATCACGGTGGAGTAAATCTGGCCAGACGTGACGTTCGACGCCTTGCTCAGGTTTTCGTCGATAAAGCGTTCGTAGTGCCCAAGGTCGAGGTCGGTTTCCGCACCGTCATCGGTCACGAACACCTCACCATGCTGGTATGGGCTCATGGTGCCGGGATCCACGTTCAGGTATGGATCCAGCTTCATGATGCTGACGCTGGCACCACGGTTTTTGATAAGGCGACCAAGGGATGCGGTGGTAATGCCCTTACCAACCGACGAAACAACACCACCGGTGACGAAAATGTACTTTGGCATCCATGGTCCTCCATTGGACACAAGAGAAACGCGCAGAAGAAAGAACCGGGTATACGCTACGAGCCAGGTGTGAGCACCACAAGCTGCATCTGTTCGCTGAGGTCGCTGGATCTCAGGACCAGCTTTTCAACCGGCTCCGGCAGGGCCACGCCCAGCTGCTTGGCGAACTCGGCCACGTCACCGCGATCCTTGTCCCCCATCGAGGTGCGGAACTGCATGGGGATGACCATCTTGGGCGCGATAATTCCGACCAGTTCGGCCATATCGGTTTGGCTCAACAGCGGGCCACCGCCGGCAGGGGCCAGCAATACATCGGTGCCCTCGAGTTCTTCAATCACTTCATCATTCGGGGTGTGCCCGATATCGCCCAGGTGGGTGAACTTCATGCCATCCATCACGATGCTAAAGACGGTGTTGTAGCCGCGCTCGGCACCCTTCACCGCATCGTGGTAGGTCCGGTGCCCGTACACAAAGACCCCATGCAATTCGTATTCCCCGGGTCCATCCAGCACCACGTACTCGGGCTTCACCTGGTCGAGGTTATTGTGGCCGGGGTGGGGATGGCTGATCGTGACAATATCCGCGGCCTGCTTCGCCATGCTGTAACCGGTGTTCTTGCCCACCGGATCCATCAGCACCAGCGCCTCACGCGAACGAATACGGAACGCGTTGTGTCCCAACCATCGAATCTCAGCCATGACATGCTCCTTGAAAACAGCGATACCGCGATCGGTGTCAGCCTCGACAACGACCTGGCTCTGTAGCGTCGGATAAACAGGATTGGGGGAAGGAAAGGAATGGCCTCGGATGACGGAGATGTCTTTCCAGCGCCTCTTTTAATATACCACGCGGGGGCTACTCGATCTCTTCCAGCACCTTGCGAATCACATCGAATCCGTAGCCGCGGCGGGAGAGGAATCCGCTGATGCGCCGGTGGCGGGTGGGCTGGTCCAGCGCCTCCATGCCCTGGGCTTTCTTGCGGGCCAGCTCCAACGCGTCGCCGAATTCATCGATCTCGGTATCGTCCAGCGCCTCGTCGATGATGTCGGAATCGATACCCTTTTGCCGCAGTTCCTGCGCCAACATCCGGCGAGAGCGTGGCCGGTGTTCCTGGCGGTTCTCGATCCAGCGGCTGGCGAACGTGGCGTCGTTCAGGTATCCCAAATCGCGCATGCGTTGCACGGCCGCTTCAGCGGCGGCAGGAGGGTATCCCTTCTCGCGCAGTTTGCGTTCCAGTTCGCCCCCGGCGCGGGGGCGGAACGCGATGAGATTCAAGGCGGCGGTAATCGCCTTCTTGACCTCGTCCTCGGCGAGCAATGTTCCGATCTGGCTGGCGCTGAGGTCGGTATCGATGGAAAGACGATGGTTAAGCACGATATCGGCGTGCAGGCCGAACGCGAACTTGCCGTCGATATGGATGTTCATACGCGCGTCGTCACGCTGTTGGGGCTCGATCGCCGTGATCCGCCCCGGCTTCGGTGGTTCGGCCGGTTGTTCCTGCTTGCGGCGGTTCATGGCGTGCGTAGCTCTTCGAGGGTACGGATCTGCTGCCCGGATGCGTCGAAGTTTGCCGGATCCAGCCATGCCTCAAACGCATCGCGGATTGCCGGCCATTCTTCCCGAATGATGGAGAACCACGCGGTATCGCGGTTGCGCCCACGCACAATCATGTGATTGCGGAACACGCCCTCGAAGGTGAAGCCGAACCGCAGGGCCGCGCGCTTGCTGCGCTCGTTCCTGTTATGGCATTTCCACTCGAAGCGGCGGTAGCCCAGGTCATCGAACGCGTGTTTGGCCAACAGGTACACCGCCTCGGTGGTAACCGGACTGCGCTGGATTCTGGCGCCGTACCAGATGTGGCCGATCTCGATACTGCCGGTGGCCGGTTCAATGCGAAGGTACGTCACCAGGCCGGCCGGTTCGCCACCCGCGGGCACCACGGCGAACGCGAGGGGATCGTTCGATGCGGCCATCTTGCCGATATACTCGCGGAACTCGCCTTCATCCTCGAACGGGCCACTGCCCATATAAAGCCATAGGCGCTCATTCCCACTCGCTTGCGCCGCGAAGAGCGGGGCGGTGTGGCGCTGCATGCTGAGCGGTTCCAGGCGGACGTAGCGCCCTTCCAATACCGTGCGGCCCGGCACGCCGGCAGGTTGCCAGTGCAGTTCGGGCCCAAGTTCGGCGGTGAGGAAACGATCGTCCATGCCAGGATGTCCTAAAACGAGCGGTGAACCAGCTGGGTCACAAGGTCGCGCAGTTCGGTCACTGCAGGGCTGGTGTTGCCGCCGAATACGTCGTCGAGAATCGCGAGTGCCCGGGTGTGTTCGGCCTCGACGTGGGCCAGGGTTCGGGCCTCGACATCGTATTTCTCCAGCAGCTGCAGCAACTCCTCGATGTGCGCTTCCTCGATCTCCTCGCTGAGGTAAATCTGGTCGATACGGGCGGCGTCTTCCTCGTTTGCCGCATCCCGCAGGATCAATACCGGCAGGCTTTGCTTGCGGCGTCGGAGATCGTCAGCCGTGCCCTTGCCTGTTTCCTCGGCCGGGCTCCAGATACCAAGCATGTCATCGCGAATCTGGAACCCCATGCCAACCGAATGTCCCAGTTCGCCGATGCGATCGGCAGTGGCGCGGTCGACACCACCCACCATCGCGCCGGCCCAGGCGCTGTAGCGCAGGATGGCGGCGGTTTTGCCACCGATCATCTCCAGGTAGTCGTCCGGCGTGACACCGGCACGCCCCTCGTTGTTGAGGTCCTGCACCTGCCCGCGCACGATCTCAATGGTGCAGCGATTGAATTCGGCGATGAGCGCGTGCATGGTGTCCCAGCCGACATGCCCGGCGGCATCCAGCAGGCTTAGCTGGCTGACCGCGAAGAGGGCATCGCCGGCGTTGATCGCCTGCGCATCGCTCCATACCCGCCATACCGTTGGCCGGTGGCGACGGTTGGGGCTGCGATCCTGGATATCGTCGTGGATCAGCGTGAAGTTGTGCAGGAGCTCAATCGCTGCCGCAACCGGTGCGGCCGCGGCGCTGGAGCCACCAACGGCTTCGGCGACCAGCATCGCGATTTGCGGGCGCAACCGTTTGCCCTGTACCTGCTTGCGCGTGTCCTCGTCGGTTTGCTCACCCTGGATGTTCACCATGCCGAGGCTGTAACAGGCCATGCGGTTCATGAGCTCGGATGGTCCGTCGAGTTCGCGCAGCGATCGCGCGAGCTGCTCATCCAGCAGCTGCATGCGGTCGCTATGTGTAATCGAGTTATGCACGAATAAGGGCTCCTCCCCAGGAAACCGGCAATGGATGGAATATCGATTGTCCCACACATGGTAGGGCTAACAGGAAAATGGCCGCCCGGGCGAGCCATTTTCTCGATTCACACAATGAGGATAGCGTAAACTGGAAGTCGGAAAAGAGATGCTTCCCAACGCGCAACCACACTGGTCGTTCACGTATTCAAGGTTGCAGCACAGGCCGAAGCAATGAGATGAGGTATCACGAATGGTCTTGTATTTCATGTTCATGTTGCCCGGGATCCTGCTCATGCTGTGGGCACAGTCCAAGGTAAAGGGCAGCTACAACAAGTATTCGAAGGTCGCCAACAGTGCCAACATGACCGGTGCGCAGGCCGCCCGCCGCGTGCTGGATGACAACGGCCTGCATAACGTGCAGATCGAGCCGGTTCGCGGTGAACTGTCGGACCACTACGACCCGCGCAAGCGCGTGCTGCGCCTGAGCCAAGGCATTTACGGGGTTCCCAGCATCGCTGCCGTGGCGGTAGCCGCCCACGAGGCCGGCCATGCCATTCAGCATGCTACCGGCTACGCGCCGCTGAAAACCCGTACGGCCATTGTGCCGCTGGTGAGCATTGGTTCCAACCTCGGTATCTTCGTGATCATTGCCGGTGTGCTGATGAACTTCACTGGCATGGCGTGGTTCGGCGTGGCCCTGTTCGCGCTCTCCACCGTCTTCGCGCTCATCACGCTGCCGGTCGAGTTCGATGCCAGCAAGCGCGCCAAGGTAGCGCTGGTGCAGGCCGGCATTGTGGATGGCGGTGTCGCCAACGGCCAGGAGAGCAAGGGCGTAGATGCCATGCTCGATTCCGCCGCCTGGACCTACGTTGCCGGGTTCGCTGCCTCGCTGCTGACCCTGCTCTACTACGTCATGATGGTGATGGGCATGCGCCGCGAGTAATCGCAGTATCCAGGTCAGATCTCTGAGGGCGACCGGTGTTCAGCTGGTCGCCCTTTCACTTAACAATTGCCTTTCGCCCAAGTGTGAACGTACACTAGCAACATCCGGGCATGACACCAAATCGCGTGCCCGTGCGTATAGGAGAGTAGCCGCCATACGTGTCCGGCGTCGTTGAGTCACAGGCGTTAACTGCACCGTTCCGCTCCGGAGAGAATATTCCATGCCAGCTTCATCCTTTACCCGCCGCTCCGCCGTTCTTGCCTCCCTTGCAGCTACCGCTGCTACCAACTTTGCCCGCCTTACCGCCGGTGCCCAGCCGATCGAGCCGATCGGCCCGGAAAGCACCACCGAACCGGTGTCAATCCAGCCCGATTCACCTCTTCCACCCAGTGCAGACAAGCCGAGCTGGGTATCTGAAAACGACCAGTATTTCGCCCAAACCGGGCATAACCTTGGTGTGCCGTTCCTGCAGCCATGGACCGATTTCGGCGGCATCCAGGTATTCGGCGCACCGCTGAGCGAACTGCGCTACATCGCTGATGTCGTTGAGAGTCACCAGACGTTTGAAGCGATGACCTTCCGCTACGATCCCGACCTGCCAGAGGCCGCCCGCGTCGTCGGGCTGCCGCTGGAGAAGAAGGTGATCGAGGGGATTGCCGATGCCACGGCCCGCCAGAAGGAAACACAGGCCAGTGGCGGCACATGGGTTGCCCGCACCGGCTTCATGGTTACCGGCGGCATCGAGACGTTCTGGAAATCGGCCGGTGGCGAGCAGTTGCTTGGCGCGCCGGTATCGCGGGCGTTCCTGAAGAACGGCACCACAACGCAGGTGTTTGAGAATGCCGTGATCGACCAGGCTGCCAACGGCACCGTCGGGTTGCGCATGCTCGGCAAGCAGTGGGTGATCGATAACAAGCTGGAGCAGGATGCGGCATTTGTCCCGAGCCCGCCCAGCTTCGGCGAGACTACGCTCGTTTCCTCCCCCGAGGGGCTGCGATTGCGCCGCGGGCCAAGCCTGGACGCCGAGGTTATCGTCGTGCTGGACGATAACGCCAGTTTCATCGCGGTTGCCGGTAGCACCGGTGAGTGGATCCCTGGCTATGTCGATGGATACAGTGGCTGGGTTGCCGGCGAATACCTGCGCGCACCAACTGCCGCGGACACTGTGACCAATACAGGCGATGTATCGAACTGGAACGTCTCCGTCTGGAGCGGTATTTCCCTGGGCGAAACCAACGTGCGTGCCGAGCCAACCACGGCGTCGGCCACCATCCGCGAGCTTGGCTGGCAGGAACCGGTGACGGTTGTTGCCTGGGTACGTGGCGAGGAAGTGGTAGAGAACTCGTTTATTTGGGCGCAGTTGAGCGATGGCGGCTACGTGTTTGCCCGCAACGTCGGCCGTTCGGCCCCTGTGGCCCCGACGCCGCTGCCCGATGATGCCCCGTGGGAGGGCCGGTGGATCGATATCCAGCTGACCCAGCAGATCATGGTGGCGTACGAGGGCCGCACGCCGGTGCGCACCATTGTCGTGACCACCGGGATGCCCGGCTGGGAAACGCCGCCCGGGTTCTACTGGATCAATGCGCGCGTTGAGAACGAAACCATGGAGAGCGGCGCCATCGGTGCCGAGTACTTCTACAAGCTGGAGAACGTGCTGTACACGCAGTACTTCACCAACCGTGGCCACGCGCTGCACTACGCCTGGTGGCGAACACCAGAAACCATTGGCCGCCCCGGAAGCCATGGCTGCATAAACATGCTGCTGGAAGATTCCGAGTTCATGTGGAACTGGGCCGGCATCGGTACGCCGGTATATGTGCGCACCGTCTAGAGTTTCTTAATTTTGATGCAATCATTTCCGGCGTGTCGCCGGGCGCGCCGGACAGCTGAGGGGTGCGCCCGGCGACCGTGCAGGTTTGGCGGTATCATGGTGAGCGGTGCGTGGGAGACCGCCACCATGTACGCCGGGATTGCCATGAACCTTCCCTGCGCGCCGGATATCGGAACGTACCAGTAGGACCAACGCGCATTATGGGCAAAATCTTTGCGCTGGATCCCGAGGGGATCGAGCACCTCCTTGGCACGTCGCTCGTCGGGCGGATCGCCTGTGCCGCTCCGAACGTGAACGGTGGCCGGCCAACGATTGTGCCGCTCGCTTACGGGTACGACGGTGAGGCCGCATACGCCGTTGGGCCGGTGGGCCAAAAGATTCGCATCATGCGCCAGCAACCCCTTGTGAGTTTCGAGGTCGACACTGCCGAGGCTGAGGATCGATGGCAGAGTGCTGTCGCCGAAGGGATCTATGAAGAACTCACGACTCCTGAAGCCCGCGAAGCCGGATTGCAGGTGATTTTCGGCGACCGCGAACGCCCCCACATTCCCGACGAGCATGTGGTGTACCGGCTGCGGTTCACCGCGAAAACGGGCCGGTTCGAGGTGCCAGATGACGAAGCGCATCTATACGAGGTAGAGCAGGACGCTGCCGGGGCCAGCCGATAAAGTCTTGGCCAAATATGTGGAAAAGGACGAACACCGGGGCATCGTTGCCCCGGTGTTCCCTTGTGTGCGTATCAGGCAGATAGCCTAGCCCTTGAGGGCGTCGATCTGCTCCTGGTACTTGTCCAGCGTGGAAGCGACCTCCGCGCCGTTGGACACGATCTCGCTGAACGCTTCCGTGAGGATGTTCTCGACATCGGTCCAGTAGACAACGTTCGGTCGCGGCTTGGTGACAGCAAGTGCCTCACTCACGACCTCGAAGTAGGGCTGCTGCCAGTCCTCCACGGCACCGAGGGCGTCGTCACGCATTGCCGCCCAACCGATGCGGGCAGTCAGCTGCTCCTGTACATCGCGGGTCATCCAGAACTTGGCCATATCCACGGCCATGTCGTAGTTCTGGCTGCCCTTGACGATACCGAACACGTCACCGCCGAGAACCAGGGCGTTACCGGCAGGGCCCTCCCAGCCAGCGTAGGCGAGGATTTCAGACTTCCCGCCCTCCTGGACGATCACGTTCACGCCAAACGGCCAGTTCTGTGCCAACACCACGCTCTCATTGAGGAGGTACGTGTTGGTGGTATCGAACGTGGCAGTCGGGTACTGTGGTGTCAGGTACGGTTTCAGGTCCTGCAGGAACTGGAAGGCCTGCTGGCCTGCCTCGTTATTGAGTTCCAGTGGATCACCACCGGCCTGCCAGAGGAACTGGGTAACGGTTACACCAACGGCACCGCCGGCCACGCCCTGAACGGAGATCTGGCCGACGCCGGCCTGTTCCTGAATGGTCTGGCCAACAGACAGGAGTTCATCCCAGGTCTTCGGCGGTTCCACCCCGTACTGCTCAAACTTGTTCGAGTTGTAGTACGTAATCTGCACATTCGGACGTGCAGGGAGGAAGTAGTAGGTGCCGTCAAACTGCAGCACTTCCTTCAGCGCCTCAATGGTGCTTGCCGGCATTACCGATTCGGCATCCTGGATCTCTTCGACCAGGCCGCCGTCTACCAGCGGTGCAAGGGTGTTGTTATCCTGCACCACCATGTCGATCTGGACATTGCCCGAACCAACCTGGGATTCCAGTGTGCGAACGACGTCGGCAGCCTCGATGTTGGATACCTCGATAGTACCGCCGGTAGCTTCCTTGAAGCCCTGGACGATAAGCTCATCGAATACCTGGGCCTCGCTTTCGGCCATGGCGATGGATACACGCAGGGTACGCCCATCGTAATTGCCGTAGGTCACCTCTTCATCGCCGGCAGGGCTGGCGGCAGGGGTGGCACTTTGGCCGACCGCGCCACGGGCACCCAGGGCGGCGGTAAGTACCGGCACGCTGAGGCCCATGAGGCCAGCCTTACGGAGCATTTCCCGTCGGCTCATGCCGCCTTCAAGGTAGGAATCGACCAGGTCCCTGGCCAGAATTCGATCATTGTTCATAGATGTTGCCTCCTTTGGCTACAACGCGAATCGTCTCGTTTAGGGACCCGCAATATGGGTGCCACGCTAGCCCTTCACCGAGCCGGCCAGGTACCCGCTCTTGATGTAGCGCTGCAGGAACAGCGTGATGATCGCGACCGGGATGGTCATCATCACGGAGAACGTTGCTACATCGGTGACGTTGCCGCGATTGGCGTAGTAGTACGTTCGCAGCGGCAGGGTGTCTTCGGCGATGAAGAGGTAGATGGCATAGAGCAGGTCGTTCCACGAATCGAGCCAGGCAAACATCGCCGCTACGGCGATGCCAGGCAGCGCCAGTGGCACGATCACGCGCCACAGGGTGGTCAATTTGCCCGCGCCATCCACGCTGCTCGCTTCCTCCAGGTCGAACGGGATCACAGCAAACGTGCCGATAAGGATCCAGGCGGCCAGCGGAAGCGTGCGGATCAGGTGGGCAAGGATCAGGCCGAGGTCCGTATCGTTCAGGCCCCAGTTGAAGAACCGCATCGCGATGGGAGTCGCGATGATAACTTCCGGGAACATGCGGGTGAAGAGCACCCCAAGGATCACGCCATACCGGATGCCCTTTGGCATGCGCGAGATGACGTACGCGGCCGGGGCAGCCAGCAGAATCGCGAAAATGGCGGTAAAGGTTGCCACCGTCAGGCTGTGCATCAGTGGCGGGCCGACGTTATCCCACGTCATCAGCCGGCGCCAGTTATCCAGCGTCGGGTTATCGATAAAGTAGCTCGGGATAGGCGCAGTGGCCTGGGCAAGCGTGCTGACGCTCACCTTCAGCAGCACATACAGCGGTACCAGCAGGATGAACGCGACGATAATTGCCAGGACCGGGAAGACGAAACGCTGCAGGCGCGACATAAGGGTAGGTCCACCTGCCTGGACAACAGCCTGACTCATCGGTCAACCTCCGAACGGCGTTCAACAAAGATCATGTACAGCCCGACAAACACGGCGATCATCATGAGCAGGATCACCGCTGCGGCCGATGCGACGTTCACGTTACCGGCTGCATATTCCCAGTACACGAACGAACTCATCACCTGCACGTTCTGGCCCGCCAGCACCATCGCGATATCGAAGATGCGGAAGGCATCAATCGAGCGGAGGATAAGCGCCATCGTGATGGATGGCATAAGCAGCGGCAGGGTGTGATGCACAAACTTTTGCCACCCGGTGGCACCGTCGATTCCGGCGGCCTCGTACACATCCTCGGGGATGCCCTCAATACCGGCCAGAAGGATCAGCACCACCAGCGGCAGCGCTTTCCAGACATCGGCGAGGGCAATACTGACGATGCCGCGCCAGCCGGATTGCTGCCAGTAGATGGGAAGGTCAATAATGTTGAGGTCCATAAGGATGCGGTTGAGGTACCCATTGAACCCCACGAAATAGAGCATCGCAGCACCGGCAACCAGGGTGGGAACGCCGAGGGGAAGCAGCACAATGGTGCGGAAGATACCCCGCCCGCGGAACGCGCGGGAGAGCATCACTGCGATACCGAGGCCGATCACCATTTCCAGCGATACGCCCAGCAGGGTGATCCCCAGCGTGTTGGTAAACGCGGCCTCAAACGAGCTCTTGTTGATGACGGTGCGGTAGTTGTCCAGCGTGACCTCGCTGGTGCCTGCATGGACAAAGCTGTACCAGATCGACTGGATCACCGGAACAAGCATGAAATAGAGGATGTAGATCGCGAACGGAAGCACCATCGCGATTTCCAGGCGGTACCTCCTGATCCATCCCGTTGGCCCGCGACGCTTCCTCGGCTGCGGGAGGTGCATCAGATCGGGCCGTGCCGCTACGGCTTCTTGCATAGGGTTCTCTCCTTTACCCCGGGTTGGCGTATGGCAGCCAGCCCTCACAGGCATTCCACTGCCACATTACCCGCAATATTGGTTCCCCGGGCACGTGCTTCCATACCCCGCCGGCCGGCACGTGAACATGGCATTTTGAATACTTTGTGCTTGACGAAGCGGTATCGCACGCGGCATGCTTATGACATGCACAAGTCCGGGTTTGTATGCCCGGCAGCAAAATTGATCGTGCTCTGGAGCCATCGATGGGTAATCACATGCGTATGTGGTCAATGGCTCGGTAAGAGAGCGCAGGAACCAGGAGGTTCACGATGTCCAGGGATATTCTCGTTCCGAATGCCGTAAACCGTCTCATGCAGGATGCGATGCATGGCCGTGCCAGCCGTCGCGACATCATCCGGCGCGGTTCCGCGCTCGGCCTCTCTGGCGCGCTGATGGGCAGCATCCTTCGCTTCAGCAGCGTTGGTGCCCAGAGTGCCACTCCGGAAGAGCGAGCTGCCGGTTGGTCCCTGACCAAGCCGGAATGGCTGGATGTTGACCTCAGCGGCGTCACCTTGAGCGCTGTGCTGGGTGCCGATGGTCCGGGCGCCCCGTTCGACCAGGCCACCTGTGATTTCTTTGCCGAGCACACCGGTGCTACCGTCAACTACATCCAGGGCGCTGAATCCGCCACCGACCGCCTTACCTACTACACCCAGACCCTGAACGCCCAGAGCTCCGACTTCGATGTGTTCACGGTGGATGTAATCTGGCCCGGTATCCTCGCCGTGCACGCCGAGGACCTCACCGACGCCGCGCAGGAACTGGCCGATTCCGGTGCCAACTTCTTCGAGCGCATCCTCACCAACAACAAGATTGGCGATACACTGGTCTCGATCCCGACCTACACCGATGCCGGTATGCTCTACACCCGTACCGATCTCCTTGAGAAGTACGGTGCCAGCGCTCCCATGACCTGGGCCGAGCTGGAAGAAGCTGCCCAGGCGATCATGGAAGGCGAGAATGCCGACGGCAATCCGGACTTCGTCGGGTATGTCTTCCAGGCTGCCGCCTACGAAGGCCTCACCTGCAATGCCCTCGAGTGGATTTACTCCAACGGCGGTGGCTCCTTCATTGAACCCGATGGCACCGTCACCGTGAACAGCGACCAGGCCAAGGCCGCCGTTGAGCGCGCCATGGGCTGGGTTGGTGGTATCGCCCCGAGCGCCGTCACCAACTACAAGGAAGAGGACTCCCGCGGTGTGTGGCAGGGTGGCAACTCCGCCTTCCTGCGCAACTGGCCATACGTGTACGCCATTAGCCAGGCCGATGACAGCGAACTGAAGGACAAGTTCAGCGTTGGCCTGCTGCCGATGGGCGACGGCGAAGGCGCAGATCATGCCGCTACCCTCGGTGGCTGGAATGCCATGGTTTCCAAGTACAGCCAGAACGTGGATGCCGCCAAGGTGTTCGCCAAGTACCTGTGCTCCTTCGAGGTCCAGAAGGCCCGCGCCATCGAGCGAAGCCTGAACCCGACCATCGTCGAGGTGTACGAGGACGAGGACGTGATCGCGGCCAACCCGTACCAGGCCGACTTCATGCCGATCTTCGAGGGTGGTTCCGTGGCTCGCCCGTCCGGTGTGGCCGCCGACCTCTACAACGATGTCTCCGTGGCTGTGTTCACCACCGTGAACGAGCTGCTCACGGGACAGCAGGATGACGTCTCCGCTGCAATGGATAGCCTGGCCGAGCAGCTCGACAGCATCATGCAGGACGTCTAGTCCGTGTTGGCTGAGTAAACAGATACTTGTCCGCCCGGGAGCCGTGACTGGCTCCCGGGCGGACCGTTGACTTGGCTGCATGCGGAGATTAACTCGTTAGGGTTGGGGCGTTGAGGGATTACCGCCATGTCAGCTATCGAACGCGCCGAAACTGCCAGTGTCGTACCGGGTGTCACCACGGTGGAGAAACGCTCAAAATGGTCGTCGCCGCCCACCAGGGCTGGACGTGACCAGGAGCGGTTGGGATGGATGCTCATCCTGCCAACCGTCGTGGTGGTGGCGGCTGTTGCCCTGTACCCGCTTTTTGAGACTTTCCGGCTCAGCTTTACCAACTACCGCTCCAGTCGACCCGATCGCTGGCGATACGTCGGATTTGAGAACTACCGGGATCTGATCAACGATTCCACGTTCCTCACGGCGCTGAAGAACACGTTGGTCCTCACGGTCACCGCGGTGGGGTTGGAAACCATCCTCGGTATGATCGTGGCACTAACCATTCACTCGAACTTCAAGGGCCGTGGATTCGTGCGCACATCCATGCTGGTGCCCTGGGCGATCCCGACGGTGGTCTCGTCACTGTTGTGGAGCTGGATGCTCCAGCCTCAATATGGCGTGATTAACAGTGCACTGGTGCAGTCAGGTTTCGAGCGTTTCCGCGGATTCAACTGGGTTGGTGATCCTGGCACCGCGTTGATGAGTGTGGTGGCGGTGGACGTGTGGAAAACCACACCGTTTATGGCACTGCTTATTCTGGCAGGATTGCAAGTGATTCCGGAGGATGTCTACGAGGCCTCAAGGGTGGATGGTGCCAGCAAGTGGCAGCAGTTCTGGCAGATCACGTTGCCGCTGTTGAAGCCGGCGTTGCTGGTGGCGCTCATCTTCCGCACCATTGCGACGTTCATGATCTTCGACCTCATTTACGTTATGAAATCGTACTCCACGTCCACAATGTCTGTTGCCGTGTATGCGCAGCGGGAGCTCATGAATAACCAGCGCCTCGGCTATGGCTCGATGGTGGCGGTGGTGATTTTCCTGTGTATCGCCCTGCTCGTATTTGGCTATACGCGGCTGATTAAGGTGGAGGAAGCATAAATGGGTAGCTACATTCGCACTTCCGAGGCCGAACTGGAGAGGATACGCCGCACAGGCGCCGCCGGATCATCGTCTGCCCGCTCGCTGTGGTCACGGTTCGGCAAGATCGGCTTTTGGCTGCTCATCGTAGTGATCGTGTTCTACACGCTGTTCCCGTTCTACTGGGCCATCGTATCGTCGCTCAAGCCCAATGACGAACTGGTCCGGACGCCGCAGACGTTCTGGCCGGAAAGCCCGTCGCTGGATAACTACCGCAAGGTGTTTGCGGACGACAGTTTCATGCGGGCGTTGCTGAATTCGACCATTGTCTCGGCGTCGGTCGTCTTCCTCTCCCTGCTGTTGGGCACGCTCACGGCTTATTCGATGGCTCGCGTGAACTTCCGTGGTCGCACGTTCTTCTTCTACCTCATCCTCAGCATGACCATGTTTCCCGGTATCGCCATTATTGGTTCGCTGTTCACCATGATGCGCACCTTCAGCGCGTACCATCTGGCGATCGGGATTATCGGTATCCTGCTGGTGCTGGCACTGGTAGTGGTACGGTCGCGGTTCGATGGCACGCAACTGCTGACGTCAAGCCTCCTGGTCATAGGTGGTGTGGTAGGGCTTGTCGCACTGGTGTACTGGCTCTTCCCCGATCTCATCTCTTCAATGAAGGATGCGCACCCGTATGACCGCCTTTGGGGCCTGGTCATCGTGTACCTGAGCTTCGGTTTGCCGTTTACGGTATGGGTGTTGGCGAACTTCTTCCGCGCAATGCCGCCCGACCTGGAGCAGGCCGCGCTGGTGGATGGCGCAACGCAGATGGTGGCACTCCGGCAGGTCCTCCTGCCGATGGCTGTTCCCGGCATGGTCACGACGGGGTTGCTTACCTTCATCCAGTCGTGGAGTGAGTTCCTCTACGCCCGCACGTTTACCATCTCGGAACGATCCAAAACCGTGCAGATCGCCATTGCCGACTTCACGGGGAACACCTCGTTCGAAGTGCCGTTCGGTGTGCGCATGGCGGCCGCCGTGGTGGTGACCGTGCCGCTGCTGATCGGTGTGCTGCTGGTTCAGGGACGCATCATTGCCGGCCTCACCGCATGTGCGGTGAAGGGGTAGTTGCCCGCGTAATTCGTAACGACAACGGTCCGGATCACATGATCCGGACCGTTTCGCGCTATTCGGGAATGCGGAAATCCTGCATGATCATCTGCAGGGTGCTCGTGCCCTGCCAGGTATTGATGCCCAGCTCCCCGCAGACATCAACATGGGTCGCGCCGACAAGCTCGCTGGAACGGTGCGCGCCACCCCACATGATCGCCTGGAGTTCGCGGCCGCGCGTGCCAAGCGTCAGCTTCAGGTGCACGTTGTCCCTTCCCATGGTGTCGTACCGCAGGAGCCGTGCTTTCTGCGCCCCGAAAATGGGATAGGTGTTGCCATGCCCGTATGGCTCGAGGGCCGTGAGATCGGTCACGATTGAGGGGCGGAATGCTTCTTCCGGCAGCCAGGCGTCCAGTTTCACAACGGGCGGCTGCGGGAGGTTCAGGCCCGGTTGGGATGCCGCCGCCGTAATCCGCTCCACGAATTCATGGTAATTGGCGAGCGGAAGCGTCACACCTCCGGCGCCGGCATGTCCGCCGTACCGGGTGAGCAGATCCTCCGCTGACGCGATAATGTTCAGCAGGTTCACACCGCTTACCGATCGCCCGGATCCCGTCAGCACGTCGCCTTGCTGCTGCATCACAATGGCCGGAATTCCCAGCCGCTCGGTGATCTTGCTGGCTATTGGGCCAACCAGGCCCGTGCTCCATCCCTCGCCGTACAGCGCCACAATTGGCAGCTGTTCCCAGCCGGGCGTATTGAGGATTTTCTGGGCGACCTCGCGCATGATCTGGTCGGTAGCCGCCTTGCGGTTGGCGTTGCACTGTTCCACAAACACGCCGTAGCGGTTGGCGGTGTCGTCGTCCTCGGCCAGCATCAGCTTCAGTGCCTTGTCTGGCGAGGCGACACGGCCGGTAGCATTCAGCCGCGGACCAATACGGAACGAGATATCAGTGGTGGTGACTTCGTGTAGCGGTTTCTCGCTGAAACGGGCCAGCGCGCGAACGCCCGGGCGCTCACTGCGATGCAAACGCTCCATTCCGTGGGCCACCAGCAGGCGATTCGCCCCGTGGAGCGCGCCAACATCGGCCACCGTGCCGATGGCGACGAGATCGAGCATGGCGCTGACGTCGCCGCCATCGAGGCGGGCGATATCATGGCCGCGATCGAGCAGCCCCATGGCGAAAAACCAGGCGACGCCCACCCCAACGAGTTCCGGCATGGAGTTGGCCGGGTCCAGTTTTGGGTTCACGAGGATAGCATCGGCCGGGTTGGACCCCACCTCGTGGTGGTCCAGCACGATTACGTCCATACCGACCTGCTGCGCCAGGTGCACTACCTGGCGGTCGTTGGTGCCGGTATCGACAGCAATAAGCAGCGTGCAGCCGGCATCGGCCAGCAGGCGCACACCGCGCTCGCTCACACCGTAGCCATCGGTACGGTCAGGTACAAACGGGGTGACGGTGCCGTTGGGCATGGCGGAGCGCAGCGCCCGCGTGAGCAGGGTGGCACTGGTGATGCCATCGGCGTCGTAATCGCCAAAGATGCCGATATGCTCGTTACGCCGGATTGCCTGTTCAGTGCGATCCAGCGCTGCCTCCATGTTTGGCAGGCTGCGGTAGTCCAGCGCGGCAGGATCACTACGATCCATCATTTTGGCGGCTGCTTCGGGGGTACGCGCACCACGCCGGTACAGCAGAGATGCAACCAGCCGGTGGTGATGCAATTGCTTCCAGTCGAACGTGGCCGGAATCGGTTCCGGTTCGATCCAGGTTGGTCGTGGGCGGGGCAGGATACTGAGCGGCATACAGGTAATCACCATGGAATATAGGGTCGGTTCGATCTGTCTACCAGAGCATACACCGTTAACAAGACAGGCCACCCATACGGGTGGCCTGGCCAGGAGTGAGCGGGAATCGCCTACGCGAAATTCACCACCAGGGTGATGATCTCGAACGGGCGGACCCTGAAGCTGACGGTTGCGCCATCGAGGGTGATTTCTTCACCGTCGGCGTCTTCCTCCAGCAGGTTGGTGCGCTCCACCGATGTTACCGGGCGGTCAAACGTGAGGCTGGTGAGCCCGCGTACACCGTGCGGCTCGTACACGCGCACGGTCAGGCCGTCGCGGTCGTGTGCCTTCTTGACGGTACCAAGGCCCAGCTTCACACCGGTGTTGACCACGAACGGGGCGATCGGCTTCGCATCGGCCGCCACTTCGGTCACCACCATTGGCGCGTTGAGCGCGTGCGCTTCGGCCACCACATCGCCCTCGATCCAGTCGCCGACGTGCGGGAAGAAGCTGTAGGTGAAGTGGTGCCGGCCTTCGTCCGCAAACGGATCGGGATAGAGCGGCCCGCGGATCAGGCTCATGCCAAGGGTGCCGTTCACGGCGTTATGGCCGTATTTGGCATTGTTCAGCAGTGCCACACCGTAATCCGGCTCGGAGAGGTCGGCAAAGCGATGTGCGCTCACCTCGAAGCGGGCGCGGTCCCACACCGTATTGCGGTTGTTCGGCCGCTGGTGCACGCCGTACATGGTTTCGTACGTGGCGTGGTGGGCGTGAATGGTGGTGGGGAACTGTGTGCGCACCAGCGTCAAGCGCTCATGCCAGTCGATGTCGGTCTCGATATCGATACGGCTGCTCTCCGCCATCAGCTTGTAGGTTTGGACGAACGTGCTACTGCGGAACGTGCGTGTCACCCGCACAGCGGCGCGAATCGGGCCTTCCTCCACGATCTCGATGGAATCCACGCTGTGGATTTCCTCACCGATCGTCTCGTAGGTCTCGTCGATATCCCAGGCATCCCAGGCGCGCGGCTTGTCGCTGTACGCCCAGAGCTGGTTACCGCGGTCGCTGAGGGTTTCGCGTTCGACACGCTTGTCGAATACGCTCACCAGCGTGCCATCGGCACCGATCTCCACGCGAACCAGCGCGTTCTCCATCACCTTGCTCAGCCCGAGCGAGGATACGGAGACGTTCTCGCTGGACGACGTGGAGTCCATCGATCCGCTCTCGGCAGAGATGATCTGGGTCTCGAATGCGCCCATCTCATTGGCAGCATTACGAACCAGCACGCCACCGTCCACCTTCTGCGAGTGGAGGCCGACTTCGGCACCATCCGGCAGCAGGGCGGTAAGCGGCCGGTTGAAGATGCCCGGGTTGGTGATGGCGTAGGCGCCACTGCCCTCGCCCACACGGGCGGCGATCGCCTCGTTACGGGCCCGGGTAGCGTTGGCCACCACACCCTCGAGTTGCGGGTGGGTATCCTGGTAGACCTCGTTGATCGAGCTGCCCGGCAGGATATCGTGGAACTGGTTGTAGAGCAGGTCCTGCCAGCCCTGGTCAATCTCTGCGGTCGGGTAGGCGGCACCATCACGCGCGGCAAGGGCGGCGAAGCTTTCAGCTTCTACCAGCCGGTGCTCGCTCTCGCGGTTGAGCTGCTTGACCCGGGCCTGGGTGGTGAGGGTGGCGCGGTGAAGCTCCAGGTAGAGTTCGCCCACGTATACCGGCAGGCCTTCCTGCGGCAGGCTGGCGAAGAAATCTTCCACCTTGCCCATCTCCAGGCGCGGCAGCACAGGGTAGTCCTTGATGCGGTTGTATTTCTCCAGCATGTCCTCGCTTGGGCCACCGCCGCCATCGCCCCAGCCGAAGCTGAGCAGGGTTTGGTCGTGCAGGCGCTTGCCGCTGAAGTTCTTCCAGGTGTTGAAGGTTGATACCGGCTCGATTACGCCGTTGTAGCCGCCCTCGGGGTTATTGAAGGTGTGCGTAAGCACGCGGCTGCCATCGAGGCCTTCCCACATGAACAGGTCGTATGGGAAGACGTTTACCTCGCTCCAGGTGACCTTGATGGTGAAGAAGTTCTCCACACCGGCACCCAGGAGGATTTGCGGAACGGCAGCGCTGAAGCCGAACACATCGGGCAGCCAGGCGGTGGAGTTGCGCACCCCGAACTTCTCTTCGAAGTAGCGCTGGCCGTAGAACAGCTGGCGTACGTAGGCCTCGCCACCGGTTACCTGGCTATCGGGTTCCACCCACATGCCGCCAACCGGCTCCCAGCGGCCATCGGCGACGGCCTGCTTGATGCGGGCGAAAAGTTCCGGATCGTCTTCCTCGATCCACTTGTACGCCTGGGCCGAGCTCTGGTTGAAGACGAAATCCTTGTAGTTATCCATCAACCACAGCTGGGTGCTGAAGGTGCGGCGTGCCTTGCGGCGGGTTTCCGCTACCGGCCACAGCCAGGCGAGGTCGATGTGTGCATGGCCCGTGAGGAGGATGCTGCCCACCGGCGGATACTGCTGGCGGAGTTTCTCCAGGCCCTCGGCAATCAGGCCACGGGCGGTGTCGCAGGCATGCAGCGCCTGCTTCGGCAGCGGCGCCATTTCCGCATTGGCCGGCGGGATGTGCCAGATACCGCCAACCTGCAGCTCGCCCCGGTAGCCTGGCTGGCCGTAATCGCCCAGTCCGGTGTTGTAGGTGAGGCCGCCACTGATATCGCCCTTGGCAAGGCGGGTGGTGGTGATATCGGTATTGCTTGGCCAGTAGGGCGCAATCGCCTGGTAGGCTTCATCCACCAAATCCAGCAGGTGCGGCAGGATCTCGTGATCCTTGAGTTGCTGCGCCAGCTTGAGGATTTCTTCAATATCAATGTAGAGCGCGCGCACTTCCTTGTGCGGGATGGCGAGCAGGGCCCGACCGATAGTGGGGGCTCCAACATGCGCGCCGAACATGCCCTTCGGCATGACTTCGGCGTGGATCTCAAAACTCTCGCCGCCCTTTGCCGATTTGGTAAGTTCCCAGTCGTGGTGGAAGGGGTTCAGGCCCAGCTGGTAGCCGGGGGTGAACTTCACGAAGCCTTCGCCACCCAGCCAGAGTTGGGCATCTACCGGCTGGCCCGCCCACTCGGCGGGCACTGTGGCGGTTGCGGTGAGGGTGACGGGCCGGTGTGGATCGACCACCGGCCAGGCATCGCCACGCTTGAGGCGGGTGGTTTCACCATCGGCGCTGGTGAAGTTCCAGTCCTCGATGGGCGTCACGCGAGCGCTGCGCCAGGCGTAAAGTTCGGGCAGCCAGCGAACGAGTCGCTCCAGCCGCCGGTGATCGAAGTTCCTGAAATCGTCCAAGAGTAAGTCCTCTCGTTTGGTCCCACATCGGAACCGGAACACGCAACATCGCGTATCGTGCAAAACGGCCGGTTGCCCGGCCGTCTCGCAAAGCACCTCAATTGTATCCCCGGTTACGAGGCGGGGAAAGGGCTACCCCTTGATCGAACCGACTGTCATACCGGAGATGAAGTATCGCTGGAAGAAAAGGAAGAGTGCCACTACGGGCAATACTACGAGGACCGAGGCGGCCATCATCAGATTGAACTGGATGTCCCGATCCGTCATGCTCTTGAAGAACGTCATGCCAATCGCCAGGGTGTATAGATCTTCCTTGAGGAGGAAGATCAATGGCGCAAGGAAATCGTTCCAAGCCGCGAGGCCGGCAAGGATGGCGATGACACCAAGTGCGGGCTTCGTGAGGGGCATGATGATGTTGCTGAAGATTTGCCATTCATTCGCGCCGTCCATGCGGGCAGCATCCGAGAGGTCAGTCGGGATTTGCATCATGAACTGTCGCAGTAGGAACACGAAGAATGCCGAGCCAAGGAACGACGGGATAATGAGTGGACCAAATCCTGGAACGAGGCCGAGGTTGGTCCAGATGTCCACGTAGGCGACGAGAATAGCCGGGAAGGGCATGAATACAGTCGCCAGCACGATCATGAAGATTTTGTCTCGCCCAGGCCACTGCAGGCGCGAGAACCCATAGGCAATAATTGGGTTGGAAATAAGTGAGCCCACGATACAGGCAGCGGTGATCACAGTAGTGTTGCGGAAGAACTTCCAGAACGGGATCTTGTCGGTCGCTTCGCTGAAGTTATTCCATTGTGGATCATGGACATACCAGGTGGGTGGGTAGCGCACCAGCTCTTCGTTGGACTTCAGGGCCTGCATCACCATCCAGTAAAACGGCATCACGAAGATCGCACACATGATGATGAGGATGATGCGCGGAATCACTTGCTGACGTATAAAGCGGAACTTGCGATCGCGACTTGCACGGGCAGCATCGCCCTTGCGCAGTTCAGATTCGTGAGGCAGAGAGATAGTGGCCATGGGTGTTCCCCTTCCTGCAGTAATGGGTTGCTAGTTCATCTCGTAGTTCACCCACCGACTGGAGGTGAAGAAGATTAATCCGGCGAGGAGCACAGTGATGACGAACAGGATGACGCCCATTGCAGCGGCGTAGCCCATTTGGTTGGAGTAGTTGAAGGTGTTTTGGTACAGGTAGAAAACTAGGAAGTTCGTGGACTTTGCCGGACCACCGTTGGTGATAATGAAACTCTGGGTGAACACCTGCAGGCCGCCGCTAATGCCACTAATAAGGCTGTATAGGATAACCGGCGTCATGAGCGGGACCGTGATTTTGAAGAAGCGATTGAAAACCCCGGCTCCATCGATTTCGGCTGCTTCGTAAAGGGATGATGGAATGCCCTTGAGTCCGGCCAGGTAGATAAGCGCCATCTGGCCGGCGCCAAACTGTGCCATCCCGACTATCGCGATTTTGGAATATCTCGCGTCACCAAACCAGTTGGGCGGATTGAGACCAATCGAGCGGAGCAGATCGTTGACGATACCCTGCTGCGGATCCAGCAATGTCATAAAGATGAAGGCTGTTGCGAACAGGGGAAGAATGGACGGCAAGTAGAGAAGGGTGCGGTAGAGCGGAATCTCGGGAACCGGCTGATCCATTGCTAATGCCAGGACCATCGCAACGATCACGCCTATTGGTACTGCCAGGAACGTGTAATAAAAGGTGTTATAGAGCGCGCCGTGAAAATTGCTGTCGTTCAGCATGCGCTCATAGTTCGCCCAACCAATCCAGCTAGGTTCAAGAAAACCGCCAAAGCGGGTAAAGCTGAGATAGAACGTGTAGATCAGGGGGTAGAGTGTAAGCCCCAGGAAGCCTACGATCCATGGAGAAATGAACAATAACCCCAACCAGAGGTTCTTCCGTTCCGATCTGGAGCGATACCACGGGATGGCGCGGGCAAGCTTCACTGGCGGTGATGGTTGCGAGAGCGCAGTAGTGGAGGTTGCTGCGGATGTGTTCATGCTTTTATCCCCATGAAAGAGTTGGCGAGGGGACTAGTCCCCTCGCCATTGATCTCGTTCGTTGCGCGGGTTATTCCGGCGCTTCGATCGGGCAGTAGCCACCAGCTTCCATGTCCATCATGGTGTTTTCCTTAGCCGTTGCCATAGCATCGGCCGGGCTGGATGCACCTGTGTAAATCAACTCCCACGCAGCTGTCATCTCGTCCCAGTACTTGGCGCCTACCGGCAGCACCGGGCGGTTGCGGGTGGTCTCGAACTGCTGGGCGAACCAGTACAGGTCCTCACCGAGGAGTTCCTGGTCCTTGAGGAGTTCGAGGTTGGTCGGCAGGTTGTTGTTGATCTCAACATACGTGCGCTGGCCGTCGGCGCCGGTCATGTACTTCATGAAGTCGTACGCGCCCTCCGGGTTCTTCGCGCCGGCCGGGATCACGGTGGACCAGCCACCTGCCCATGTGATGGAGGGATCGCCCTCGTTCGGTACTGGTGTGAAGGTGTAGGAGTACTCCGTATCCGGTGCGTATTCCTTGAAGCCGGCGAACTCCCAGTTACCGGAGATCATGGCACCGAGGCGGCCCTGGATGAACGGGCTGTCGGTCGGGGCGGAACCCGGGCGGGAACTCGGCTGGCGGAAGTCGTAGAGTTCCTGGAAGCCGGAGGCTTCGCAGTAATCCTGCGCCCACTGGTAGCCCTGGAGGTTCTTCTCGTTGTCCGGGGTGACTTCGCAGTTCTCGTAATCGAAGAACTCACCACCAAAGGCAAAGCCGTAGGTGTAGTGCCAGCCCTGGCTGAAATACGGGACGAAGCCGGCCTGGGTAAGGGCGCCGTTGGCGTCCTTCTTGTCAAGCGAATGCAGGACTTCGGCAATCGAGTCCCACGTCATCGGACCGTTTTCCTTGTTCCACGCATCCATGTCGGCGCCGGCTTCTTCGAGCAGCTTCACGTTGTAGAAGAGCGCGCGCAGGTCGGTATCGAACGGCATGGCATAGATGGAACCGTTGTACTGAGCTTCCTCGGCGGCGAAGCCGGCGAAGGTCGCCGCCAGGTCGGTGTCGTCACCGGCAGCTTCCATCAGCGGGGTGATGTCTTCCAGCAGACCGGAAGCGGCGCGCTCGCCGACAATGAAGCGGTCGAGCAGGTAGACGTCCGGTCCCTCACCGCTGCGAACGGCGGTGATGAGGGACGAGGAGTCGGTTTCGTTGGAGGAGGACGGCGGGCGCTGGACGATCTCGACCTCATGGGCGCCGCCCATGCCGTTATAAGCCTCGCCAATCTTCTGCATGGCCTCGAAGCCGAGACCAGTATGGGTGGTCCAGAAAACAACCTTGCCCTTCTCCTGGCGGCCAAATGCGGTGGGGAGGTAAACGGAGCTTGCCACGCCAAGGCCAAGGCCTGTGGCAGCAGCGCCCTTGAGCACACTGCGTCGTGTCACGTGTTTATGTGTGAACCTGGACATACCGAGGTATTCCTTTCATCAACGCCGGGTTCAAATGCCCAACGCGGACATCTTCATGCCGGTGTACATGAGTAAAGGCTATGACTCCCGGCGTGTGATGTCAACAGAATACAGTCGAATAAAAGACATTTTCGCCTCTGTTCAGGAGGAGCTGAACCTCTCGCCGGGCCCGAAAACCCGTGTCATAGTTGAGTGCGGCAAGGGCAATACCTCACCGTTTGAATCCTTATCCCGTATCTGGAGTTCCATGGACGTTACACCGCCAGCAATGCTTACCGACGTATCGCTTCGCACGCCCGAGGGGAAGGTGATCCTGCGTGACATTACGTGGCAGCTGGACCGGGGGCAACACTGGGCGATTCTCGGACCGAATGGTGCCGGAAAAACCACGCTGCTGAGTATCCTGGCCGCCGAGCGGCATCCATCGACCGGCACTGTGCAGCTGCTGGGGGAGACGTTCGGCCGTACCGACCTGCGCGAGCTGCGCAAGCGCATCGCCCGGGTCGACCCCTCGCTGCGCATGCTCGACTGGCTGCATGGTGCCGAAGCGGTGCTCACGGGATTGCGCAACACCACCTGGCCGCACTGGGACGACTGGGGCGAAGCCGAATACGCCCGCGCCCGGGCCATGCTGGAGAGCATTCATGCCGGCCAGTTCGCCGACCGCGAGATCGAGCATCTCAGCCATGGCGAACGCCAGCGCATCCGCATCGCTCGTGCACTCATTAAAGATCCCGAATTGCTGTTGCTGGATGAGCCGGCCACCGGACTCGATTTCCCCGCCCGGGAGGCGCTGTTGCAATCGCTGGACCACCTGGCACGCAACCATCCTGACCTGCCAACGGTGATGGTGAGCCATCACCTGGAAGAACTGCCCGTCAGTACCAGCCACGTCATGCTGCTGTGCGATGGCGCAATCCTGGCGGCTGGCCCAATTGGGGAGATGCTGACCAGCGAGCTTGTGAGCGCGTGCTTCGGTTTCCCGATCGATGTGCACACCATGCATGGGCGGTACGCAGCCCGCGCCGCCGCCGGCTGGACCTAGAATGTCCGTATTGCCATCATTCGTCATGGCGGAACTACGTGTCCGCCATATCCAGGACGATGTTTGTTAGCGGCGGACGTGTGTATCTGCCTCCACCAGGACGAACCGATGATCGATATCTCCACGCTACAGGGCAATCCGAACATTCGTTATGGCTGGTACTTGCGGCCGTCGCTGGCGATGAGCGAGGCGCAAATCCGCGTTCATACGTACCTGGAGCGCCAGTACGGCATGATCGGTGGCGGGGTATTTATGCCCCACGCCACCATAAAGGGCTTCTTCCGATCGGATGCCTCGGTCGACGACATCATCGCCGCCTGCGATGTGGCGGTGCAGGGCCATCATGCCTATACCGTCTACAATGCCGGCCCGGTCGCGAGCGGCAAGAGCGGGATCATGTTGAACATCCACCAGAACTCCGATGGCAGCGTGAACATGGCCCAGCAGAGACTGCACGAATCGATCTTCCAGGCGATCCTGCCGCTGGTCCATCCGGAGTGCGATTTCACCCATCGCGAGTGGGCGATGGAGCGGTTCTTCGCGCATCTCACCCTCAGCATGAGCGACATGCCTGAGGCGTTCTTCGAGGAGATCAGCAGCACCATCCAGGACATCCCCACGATTGGGCCATCCACGTTCCTGGCCGAGTATTTCCACCTGTTCGCGTTCCAAAGCGACGATTGGGCTGGCCAGTGGTGGCACACGCTGGAATGGAAACTGTTGCATGGCTGGAGATTGCCGCAGCCATGACCGCCAGTCGCAACGCTCCCATCGGCATTTTCGATTCCGGCCTCGGCGGATTGAGTGTCTGGCGCGAGATCGCGGCGATGATGCCCGCCGAGAACGTGATCTACATCGCTGATTCGGCGTATGTGCCCTACGGTGTCCGCCCGCCCGAGGAGATTCGCGAGCGGAGCATCGCTGTTGCCCGGTTCCTCATCGAGCGCGGCGTGAAGCTCGTGGTGGTGGCGTGTAACACTGCCAGCGCCATTGCCATTGACGACCTGCGGGCGGAGTTCCCGGATATCACCTTTGTCGGCCTGGAGCCGGCGGTGAAACCGGCGGTTGGCATGAGCATGACTGGCCGGGTCGGTGTATTGGCCACGCCGCGAACCGTGAGCGGCCATCGGCTGCGGGTGCTGATCGAGCACTGGAGCGACGGTGTGCAGGTGCACAGCATCGCCGGTAACGGCATGGTGGAGCTTGTGGAAGCCGGCATCCTGGAGGGGCAAGCGGTGGACGAAGTCCTGCGCCCCGTGCTTGATCCGTTGCTGGCCGATAACGTGGATGTGCTGGTGCTGGGCTGCACCCATTACCCGTTCCTGCGGGATGCGATCCAGGCATACGTCGGGCCGGATGTGCGCATTATCGATAGCGGCAATGCCATTGCCCGGCGAACGCTGAACCTGCTGCAGGATGAACGCCTGCTGCACGATCGTGGCCAGCCGGGAACGATCACCTTCACGAGTACCGGCGATGCGGACGACGCCCGCCGGGTGGTGCGGTTGCTTATCGGGCGGGATCTGGATGTAGAGCACGTCGACGTATAGGGATACCCCTCTCCGTCGGAGCGGCCTCTGTGCCCGCCAGTTGCGACGCGGTTGCCTCGTGGCTGCGCGGGGCGCACACACAGGTGCGCCGCTACGCGTTCTGGCTAGTTTCATGGTGAAACGTATACCTCAGGCCGCCCCGGTGAGCAGCACACGCCGCAGAGCCTTGCTGTTGTACGCGCGGGGTTTATTCCCCGCGCGACCGTCCGCAGAGCAGCAATTCGGCTGATCGGGCAAATAGCCACCTGTTCCGTTGGAACCGATCGGCGTTTGTACACCGCGCCCGGGGATGAACCCCGGGCCTACGACTTAGACGGTGTTCGTTTGTCTACGGCCAGGCGATTTCGATGCTGCCTTCGCGCATGGTGCCGGTGCTCGTCGTAATCACCACGCCCAGCTGGCCGGTGGGATATTGCTCCCCATCCTTCAATACGAACCGGAACGATACCCAGCCATGATCCACCTCGGATTCGGCGGTCACCTGCATGGCCTCTGTCGAGATTGGCTGGTCGTTGAGCGTCCAGGTGGCGGTGAATTCAGTGCCGGCGGGCACATCCGTCACCTCAATACTGGCGATGATCTCCGGGGATTGCGGTGTAAACACATCCACCACATCGGCCGGTTCACCGGTGTCCTCATCGGCGGATCCCGACCACACGATGTTCCCGACCGTCATCTCCGGGGCAGCCGCTGTGGGGCTGGCGGCAGGTTCCGACACATCGCCTGATGTCCCGCCGTCCTCGCTGCTCCCACAGGCAACCAGCACCAGGCACATCAGCACCATCCCTGTCCGCCACACCCACCGCATGAAATCTCCCTTCCCCCGTTTCTTGTTCGCATTGTACTTGCGCAAGTACTGTTCACGTATTCAGGAATCGAAGGGAGTACCTATGGCACGACAGAATCGCACCTCCACTGGCCGGCACATCGATGTCAGCCTCCAACCCCAGCCCCATGGTGAACCCGGTGCGCGTAAGGGATCGCGCGGGACATCCGACCAGCGCATTCTCAGCTGGACCGATGAGGACCGAGCCAGGGCCGCCGAGTTCGTGCACAGCGATCCCTGGCGGGTACAGCGAATTACCAGCGAGTTCGTTGCCGGCTTCGATGCCTTTGCCGAAACTGGCCCCGCCGTATGTGTTTTCGGCTCTGCCCGCGTGCGCGAAGGCGACAAGGCCTACGATGCATCGGAATACCTCGGCAGGCGCCTGGCGGAACGCGGCATCACCGTCATCACCGGTGGTGGCCCTGGTGTGATGGAAGCCGCCAACAAGGGCGCGTCGGAAGCGGGGGGAGAATCGATCGGGATTGGGATCGAGTTGCCGTTCGAGCAGGGGATCAACCCCTACGTGAACGTCGGCCTGGAGTTCCGTTACTTCTTCGTTCGCAAGGTGATGTTCGTTAAATACTCGCAGGGATTCGTGTTCATGCCGGGTGGGTTCGGCACGCTGGATGAGGTGTTCGAGGTGATCACCCTGATCCAGACCGGCAAACTCCCGCGCACGCTGGTGATCTTCTACGACTCGGATTATTGGGGCGGACTGGTGACCTGGATCCGCGAGAAGCTGCTTGCAGGTGGTTACATTTCGCCGGGCGACGAGGACCTTCTCCTGGTGCTGGACGATATGGACGACGTGGCCGATACCATGATCGAACGGGTGATGCTGCTCAACGATACGGATAAAACCAACGACGAGCTGGAGGACCAGCTGGCCAAACGCACGGAATAGCGGTCCCCAAGGCAGGCTGCCGGGAGTGTGCGTACGTTCGTAACCTGATAGGGCAACTGTAGTCGAAAGCGGCGGATGATCTGCGGTACTATGGAGGCGCGATTCGGAATCGGCCGTCCATGAATTCGTGGCCGTATTCTATCCGGAGTATCTGCCCCATGCGCCCCTATCGATCCATCGGCCCCCGCGCGACGCACGAAGTTCCGTTGTTGCCACTGCGTAACAACGTTATCTTCCCGCGCACGGTGCCCACTATCCAGCTTGGGCGTCCGCGGAGCATCCATGCGGTGGAAGAGGCCACCATTACCGGCCACCTCATCGCCATCACAGCCCACAAGGAACAACATATTGAGGATCCGGGCCCGGATGAGCTCTTCGAGTACGCCACCCTCGGCAGCATCATCAGCACCGAGCGCCTGCCGGGCGGCAACCTGCAGGTGGTACTGGAGGGTATTGGCCGAATCCGCCTGACGCATATCGAGAACAAGCGCCCGTTCTTCATGGCGCAGATCGAGGAAATTCCCGAGCCACCGTACGATCGCGATGATGCCGAAAGCGCCATGCAGCACATCAAGGAGCTGCATCAGGAGTACACCACCTATGTGGATGTACCCGATGAAGAGGCCGAGATCGTGCAGATTGCCACCAACCCGGGGCACCTGGCCGACCTGCTGGCCACCCAGCTGGTAAAGGATATTCCCACCCGGCAACGGCTGCTGGAAATGGCCGATCCGTTGCAGCGCCTGCTGGAACTGGCCACTATCTTCACCAATATCATCGAGCGTGACCGTCGCAAGGACCGCATCAAGGAGAAGCTGAACCAGGAATTCCTGGAGGCGCAGCGCAAGGCGGAAATCCAGAAGGAAATCGAAATCCTGCGCGGCGAGCTCGATGGCGAGGGTGCCAACGAGTTTGATGCCCTGCGCGCGCAAATCCGCGAACGCGGGCTCCCGGCCTACGCCGCCGAGAAGCTGGAACGCGAGGTGGTGCGGCTGGAGAAAATGCCGGGCGTCAGCGCCGAAAGCACCGTCTCCCGCACCTACCTGGAAACCGTGCTTGGCCTGCCATGGCACGAGACCACCGAGGATCGCATCGACCTCAACGATGCCGAGCACCAGCTCAACCGCGATCATTTCGGCCTGGACCAGGTGAAGGAACGCATTATCGAGTTCCTTGCCGTGCGCTCACTCACCATGGAGAAGGGTGCCGCTACCAGCAGCCAGATCCTCTGTCTTGTTGGCCCGCCGGGCGTCGGCAAAACCAGCCTGGGGCGCAGCATCGCCGAGGCGATGAACCGCAAGTTCGTGCTGGTGAGCCTTGCCGGCGTACGGGACGAATCCGAGATTCGCGGCCACCGCCGGACCTATGTCGGCGCCATGCCGGGCCGCATCATCAATGCGATGAAGAGCGCCCAGGCGATGAACCCGGTGATCCTGCTCGACGAAATCGACAAGCTCAGCGGTGAGTTCCGTGGCGATCCCACGGCCGCGCTGCTGGAAGTGCTCGATCCGAACCAGAACCGGCAATTCACCGACCACTACCTCGATTTGCCCTACGACCTGAGCCAGGTGCTGTTCATCACCACTGCCAACTACATCGCTCAAATCCCGCAGCCGCTGCGTGACCGCATGGAACTGATCCCGGTTTCCGGCTACACCGAGGACGAGAAGGTGGAGATTGGTCGCCGACACCTGCTGCGCCGCCAGCTGGAAGCCAGCGGACTCGGCGATATCGAACTACAGATGGACGATGCGACCTGGCACGAACTGGTACGCGACTACACCCGTGAAGCCGGTGTGCGCGGGCTGGATAGGGAGATCGCCAGCCTCAGCCGGAAGATTGCGACTCAGATCGTGCGCGGCACCATCAAGCGCGGCCAGCCGATCCGGCTGGATCATGCCGCGTTGGAGCAGATGCTGGGTCCGGCAAAATACGGGTACGATCAGGACCTCGGCGACAGCCAGGTGGGCCTCGCAATTGGGCTCGCGGCCAGCGAGATCGGCGGCGCGATTATTCCGGTGGAGGTCGCCACGCTCAGCGGTCGTGGCGACCTCATCATTACCGGCCAGGCGGGCGATGTGATGCGGGAAAGCGCGCAGGCTGCGCTTAGCTATGCCCGCAGCCGTGCCGAGGAACTCAGGATCGACCGCGATTTCCAGACCAAGACCGACCTGCACATCCACCTCAGCGAAGGTGCTACGCCCAAGGACGGCCCGAGCGCCGGAATCACCATGGCAACGGCGCTGATTTCGGCGCTCACGAGGCGACCAATCCGCAACGATACCGCCATGACTGGCGAGATCACGTTGCGCGGGCGGGTGTTACCAATTGGTGGCTTGCGTGATAAAACGCTGGCAGCCCACCGGTATGGCATCCGCCGCATCATCGCGCCGCAGGATAATGAGCGAGACCTGCGCGATATCCCGGCCAATGTGCGGGACGCGATGGAGTTCATCTTTGTGAAGAGCATGGATGAGGTGATCCAGGCGGCGATCATGCTGGATATGGAACAGGCCGACCAGATCCAGAGCCTCGCCGAGGAGCGCGATCTGCTGCTGACCGCGGCGCCCGATCCGACGGGCCGGTAGCAGTGTCCCAACCTGATCCTCGCCTGATCGAACAACTGGTTGCCACCGGCAAGGTCGCAGCCATCGCCCTCGGCGGCTCGCGGGCCAGCGGCTACGCAACCAGCGGCTCGGACAACGACGTTTACATTCTCACCACCGGCCGAATTGAGCCAGGGGTGCGGCGACGTATCGCCGATCTGCTCGCCGATGACCCTGACGAGGCGGAAGTGGACATCCCGTACTGGGGCGATGAGGATGCCTACCGCATTGGCGGCACCTGGTACGACCTTGCGTACTTCGATGCCGACTGGTTCTTCGGCGAGATCGGGTCTGTTGTGCACGGCCACAATGCCCGGCAGGGCTACACGACCAGCTTCGTGCATACCTTGGCGAACATGCAGCCGCTCTATGATCCATCCGGGGTGCTGGCCTCGTGGAAGGCGCAGGTGCAGCACTACCCCGAGCCGCTGGCGCAGGCGATTATCGCCATGAACTACCCGGTGGCGTGCACCATCCATTCCAGCTACCGTAACCAGGCCGCGCGGGCAGTGCATCTGGGCGATGTTGTCGCCGTGAACCATCGTGTGGCGGCGTTCCTGGCGTGTGTGTTCGATATCACCTTTGCGGTGTTACGCATGTGGCACCCGGGCGAAAAGCGGCAGCTACGTTATCTGGACCAGCATCGCGATGCGTTGCCGGTCGGATTCGCGGATCACATCACCGCTGTGGCCTACCACACCGCGCCGGATCGCCTGGACGGCCTGATCCCTGCCATCGACCAGGTGGTGAACGATGTGAGCGAGTTGGTGAAATCCGCCCCATAACCCGCCGGAACAACGAACAAATGTAGGGGCGGACCTGTGTGTCCGCCCTGAATTGCTCCCATGCAGCCAACCGGAGAGGCGGCACATGTAGACCCGTCCTGGCCGGAACGGCCATCGGGCGGGTCCAGAGGCCGGATTGCACCAGACGTGCTTTCTGACATGCCCGCCCCATGCGATCTGCGGATCGCAGGACGGGCCTACCGCTTGGCACCATCAGGGGGCGCACTTGGGCGGACACATAGGTCCGCCTCTACGGACCGTGGGACGGGCCAGGCGAATGGTTAACGCAAAACTCGGGCACAGGGCCCGGGTCGCCCTGGATTTCGGGGTTGCGTGGCGGTGCACCCGCGTGTGCGCCTCGCCCGCATTTGGGGCGGACACATAGGTCCGCCTCTACGGATGTGGTGGGTTCGGGTCGCCATGGATTTCGGGGTTGCGTAGCGGCGCACCCGCGTGTGCGCCTCGTCCACGTTCGGGGCGGACACATAGGTCCGCCTCTACGGATGTGGTGAGTCCGGATAACAGGTCGGCGACAACGCAAAACCCGGGCACAGGGCCCGGGTCGCTATGGATTTCAGGGTTGCGTAGCGGCGCACCCGCGTGTGCGCCTCGTCCACGTTCGGGGCGGACACATAGGTCCGCCCTGATGCCCGGATATGAAATCCGGGCCTACAGTTCCTCGTGCTCGAAGGGTGGCAGGGTTTCGCCGGCCCGGAGCGGCACGTTGATCCGGTTCTCGAACGGCGGGATCGCGCAGCTCCAGCCGGTGTTGTAGGCACAATACGGGTTGTAGGCCATATTGAAATCGACCACCAGCTTGCCATCCGGGCGTGCCTTGGGATCCACGTATCGCCCAACGCTGTAGGTCTCGTTTCCGGCCGTGCTATCACGGAAGGGAAGGAAGAACTTGCCGGTCTTGGTGTCCTGGAACACGGTGAGGGTGGCTTCCTCGCCATCGACGTTAACCGTGAAGCGGCCCATGCGCACGTATTGCTTGGCGTTGCCGTCCATGGTGCCCACCGTGATCTCTTCGCCAATGCCCTCGCCGGTGGTGTCCAGCTCCACGACGAGGTTGAGGTCCGGGTTCTCCGGGAAGTAGTTCAGGGCCTCAAACCCTTCCTTTTGCTCATCGGTGAGCGGGCTCTGCTCGTTGGTCTTGAAGAAGGCATCCTTGCGCTGGCGGAATCCCTCCAGGCGTGTATTTGTGGTCATGTGCTGGCTCCATTACTGGCGATAACACGGCAAACAGGCCGCTATATCGCATTACTTTCCTATTGATAGTATATCACCCGTGGCAAGGAATACTATCTGTAAACGCACGCCAGTCTTGTACCGGGAGGATACTGGCTGCGGCCAGATCCTCCCCTACGGCATGCCCTGGCACGCAGGGCCAGGGCTACCGGCCGCCAGCCTTGCCGCCGGCTTCGCGCCACATGCGGCGACTGTCCTCGATCTCCTGCACAGCGCGATCAAGGCCGTGCCAGCCGTCAATGACGGTCATCTTGCCTTCCAGCATCTTGTAGGTAGCAAAGAAGTGCTCGATCTCCTGCAGCCAGTGCCGGCCCACCTGGCTGAGGTCGCGGTAGTGGTTAAAGCGAGGATCGTTTACCGGCACGGCGAGCAGCTTGAAATCCTCGCCCTTCTCGTCGGTCATCTCCAGGCCACCGATCGGGCGGGCAAGGATATGGCAACCGGGGAAGCTGGGCTCGGTCATCAGCACGCAGATATCAAGCGGGTCGCCATCGTCCGCCAATGTATCCGGGATATAGCCATAGTCGGTCGGGTAGTGCACCGAGCTGTACAGCACGCGGTCGAGGAAGAACTTGCCGCTCTCCTTGTCGTATTCGTATTTATTGCGACTACCGCGCGGGATTTCGATCAGCGCCACCACCTCGTGGTCGTTACGGGTCTCGTTCAACGCGATCGGTGATGCTGGGTGCTCGGACATACGTGGTCTACTCCGGTTAATGCATGCAAATACGCCACGGAAACCGCAACCGGCTCCCGGTAACCCATGTCGCAAGTGTACAGGCTGGGCTGGTGGAATACGCTAGGCCAGCGGCATGCCAGCGCGCGCCGTGAGGTCGCGCATGCGTTCAGCGATAACGCGGGTGCCCGCCTCAATAGATCCATCCAGCGCGAAATGCGTTTCCAGGCTGAGCGGGCCATCGTAGCCACCCTGGTGCAGCCAGCGCAATTGCGCTTCCCAATCGCACACGCCCTCGCCGGGCGGCACGAAGCTGGTGGCAGGAATGGCGTTGCCATCCTTTACATGCACGTGGATGATGCGGTCGGCAATAGCCTCGTATTGCGCGAAATCGGGTTGGTGGCCGAGCGCGGCGATATTGCCGGGATCCCAGATTAGCCCCAGCGTGCGGTCAGGGATGCGATCCAGGTACCACTTCGCCTCATGTCCGTCGCCGATATTACAGGCATGCTCGTTCTCCAGCCCGAGCAGCTTGCCGGCGTCCTTCACGATCTCGGTGGCGCGGCCGAGCGTTTCCAGCACATCGTCGCGAACGGATTCCGGATCGGCCACGCGCCAGAAACTGAATGCCCGCACCATCGGCACGTCCAGGGCGTGGGCAACTTCCAGCGAGCGTTTCAGCACATCCCAGTGCTCTTCCCGCGAAAGCGATTTGGCCGAATGGACGTTGCCGATCGGTGTTTGCTCGTCGTCCACAAAGGTCTTGAGGAAAGGCGAGGCGATATTCACCACCCGGAAGCCGCCGTCGTCCAACATGGCACGGATTGTGGCGATGCTTTCATCGGAGTGGTCCACGATTGACGAGCCGCCAATGCTGCGTAATTCCACCTCGCGGATACCCAGTTCGGTGCACACCTGCAGCACGTGGGAAAGGTCTTCGCTGATCTCGTCCGTAATTACTGCCAGTGTTGCCATGGTGCTCCTTATCCCTGTGGCTGGAGCAACCGCTCCCGAATCGACATGACATCGTTGCGAAGGGTCGCATCGCGGGCCATTTCCGCCTCAATCTTGCGGATCCCGTGCAACACGGTGGTGTGGTCGCGCCGCAGTGTTTGCCCAATTTCTTCGAGCGAGATGTCGGCGTCCTTGCGCATCAGGTACATCGCCACCTGGCGCGGGAAGGAGACAGTGCGGGCACGACCGCGACCCAGCAATTCCTTCTCTTCGATACTGAAATGCGTGCACACCGCCTGCATGACATCGTTGGCCGTGATTTGCTGGTTGGCCCGCACCACGCCATCGCTCAGCGCTTCCATCGCCAGTTGCAGCGTGATGGGGCGGTTGTAGAGCTGGGCCACCATCAGCAGCTTGGTAAGCGCACCTTCCAGCTCGCGGATATTGGTCTGGTCACGCCGGGCAATGTACTCCAGCACATCGTCGCCGACATGGGCGTTGCGTTCCTCGGCCTTGGCCCGCAGGATGGCCGTGCGCATCTCGAAATCGGGACTTTGTACATCGGCAACCAGCCCACCGGCAAAGCGGCTGCGCATGCGTTCTTCCAAAGCGGCAATGGCGCGGGGTGGCTTGTCGGAACTGACGATCACCTGCTTGCCGGCCTGCTGCAGGGCGTTGAACGTATGGAAGAACTCTTCCTGCGTGCTCTCCTTGCCGGCGATGAACTGGATATCGTCCACCATCAGCAAGTCGATCGTGCGATAGCGGTCGCGAAAATCATCCATGCGCTGGTGACGAATGGCGTTGATCACATCGTTGGTGAACATCTCGCTACTTACGTACATCACGCGCAGGTTGGGGTTGATCTCCAACGCCTTGTGGCCAATGGCGTGCATCAGGTGCGTTTTGCCCAGCCCCACACCGCCGTGCATGAAGAAGGGGTTGTACTGGCTGCCCGGACGTTCCGCAATGGCCGTTGCGGCAGCGTGGGCCATGCGGTTGCTGCTGCCCACCACATAGGTATCGAAGGTGAGGTTTGGTTGCAGGTTGCCGACGCTGGGGGTAAGTTCGCGCTGCTGGTTTACCGGCTGCGGTCGCTCCACGACCGGGCGGGGACGGGCAGGGCGCGGTGTGGTGGCAGCCTCGGCGCCGGCAGCAAGCTCGAACACCACCTTTACCCGCCGGCCAACGATTTCCGATAGCGCGCGCTCGACATCGTTTGCGAAGCGCGATTGCAGCGTGTTTACGGTAAACGGATTGGGTGCCTGGATGGTGGCGATGTCGTTCTCGAAGCTGAGCATGCTGGTTGGCAGCAGGTAATGGTCGTAGCTGGTGGCGTTCAGGCGGGGCTTCAGCGCGATCAGGGCTGTTTGCCACAGTTGAAGCAGGCTCATGCTTGATGCCGCTGCATTGTTTCGTGGTGAGTCCTGATTCAGGGTGCTCAAGGCGCACTCCCTCCCGACACGACGCGAACGTACGATCCCCTCGGCGCGGTTGCGCAGGGATCCTGGTGATGTATCCTACGCCAATTTTCGCTGCAATAGCGAGGGTTGCAGGGGCGATGTGCAGGAATGGCAAATTCGCCGAAAACGAACCTGTTCGCGGCTATCGAATCCCTCGTTCGCCCTAATTACCTTTCCTATGTTAACACCTGGCGTGGTGGGTGCATTCCGTGACGCACGGGCACGACGCGCGTGCGTGCTAAACTGTGCGTGCGCTTACGTCTCGTGAGCACATTCCATCCGAGCATCCCGATTTCGTCCCAGAGTTAAGCAGCTACCTATGATCACGCCCGAAACATTTGCACCGCTTATTGAGCCCCGCGATCTCGACGCCGTTGCCGATCTCCTCTCGGAGGAGCGCATCGGCCCGCGTGATGGCGAGGGCAAAACCGTGGTGGTGGCCATGAGTGGCGGCGTAGATAGCGCCGTTACCGCCCTGGTGATGCGCGAGCGTGGCTACAGGGTAGTGGGCATGAACCTGCGCCTGTTCAGCCCCGAGGATGAAGACCACCGCGCCAACCCGTGCTGCGGTATTCCCGCCATGGACGATGCCCGCAAGACCTGCGCGACTATCGGCGTGCCGTTCTACGCCATCAATATGGAGATGGAGTTCGGCGCGAACGTAATTCAGAAGTTCATCGATGAATACGCCGCTGGTCGCACCCCGAACCCGTGCCTGGAGTGCAACCGGCATGTGAAGTTCCAGCACCTGGTGCAGCGCGCCCGGCTGCTTGGTGCCGATTGTCTCGCTACCGGCCATTACGCACGCATCGAAAAGGGCCAGAACGGTGAACCCCACCGGCTCTACCGCGCGCTGGATGATCGCAAGGATCAGAGCTACGTGCTATATACCCTGAACCAGGACCAGCTTGGCTACATCCAGTTCCCGCTCGGCAACCTGACCAAGCCGGAAGTGCGTCGCCTTGCGCACGCCTTTGGGCTGCCCGTGGCCGACAAGCCAGAGAGTCAGGAAATCTGCTTCGTGGGCAATCGCTCCTACGCCGATTTCGTTTCCGAACACCGGCCCGACGTGACGGTGCCCGGCGATATCGTCACGCGTGACGGCGAGGTTATCGGCAAGCACAAGGGGCTGGTCAACCACACCGTGGGGCAGCGTCGCGGCATCGGCGTGCAGGCACCGAAGCCCTATTTCGTGCTGCAACTGGATACCACCGCCAACCAGCTGGTGGTCGGCGACCGTGAGGATGCCGAGGCACGCGTGCTGCAGGCCGATGCGGTGAGCTTCAATGTCGACCAGTGGCCGGCCGCGCCCATCGAGTGCGATGTGGTGGTGCGCTATCGCGGCACGCCGCACCGGGCGGTGGTGCAGCCTTCCGCCAGTGCCGATGGCACCGCCACCATCACCTTCGTTGGTGAGCGTGGCCCCATCGCATCGCCAGGTCAGGCAGTGGTGTTCTATTCCGGCCACCAGGTTCTGGGAGGCGGTACAATTAAGGCTGTGGAACGGCGCAACGCGCAGGTCTGATCCCGGCCTCTTGCCGGGATATCTCGGTAGGAGGATGTGACAGATGACCCTATTCCCCGATCAGCGACACAGTTCCCTCCAAGCGAGCGACGCCTGGTGGAAGAGCGCGGTGGTGTACCAGGTGTACCCGCGCAGTTGCGCCGATTCCAACGGTGACGGTATGGGGGATGTGCGCGGTATCACCGGCAAGCTGGATTACCTGGCCGAGCTCGGTATTGACGTGCTCTGGCTGTCACCCATCTTTACCAGCCCGCAAGACGACAACGGCTACGACATCAGCAACTATCAGGATATCGACCCCATGTTCGGCACCCTTGCCGATGTGGACGAGTTGATCAACCATGCCCACCAACGCGGTATCAAGATCCTGATGGACCTCGTGGTGAACCACACCTCGGATGAGCATCCGTGGTTCCTGGAGAGCAAGAGCAGCCTCGATAACCCGAAACGGGACTGGTACTGGTGGCGACCGGCGAAAGAAGGCACCACCGCCGGTGAACCCGGTGCCGAACCCACCAACTGGCGCAGTTTCTTTAGCGGCCCGGCATGGCAACTGGATGAGACCACCGGCGAGTATTACCTGCACCTCTTTAGCAAGAAGCAGCCGGACCTGAACTGGGAGAACCCCGATGTTCGCGCCGCCGTGTACGAGATGATGAACTGGTGGCTGGATCGTGGTATCGATGGCTTCCGCATGGATGTGATCAACCTCATCTCCAAGGTGCTTCCGCTCCAGGACGGCCACGATATCGGCCCAGATGGACTGGCGTCCGGCTTCCACCTGGTGATGAACGGCCCGCGCATTCACGAGTTCCTCAAGGAGATGCACCGCGAGGTCTTTGCCGGCCGCGACCGGATGCTCACCGTTGGTGAGATGCCGGGTGTTTCCACCGACGACGCCATCCGTTACACCAACCCTGACGAGAAGGAAGTCGATATGGTGTTCCAGTTTGACCACATGATGCTGGATCGCGGGCTGGACCGCTATCACATCATGGAGCTGGATCTTCGCGCCCTCAAGGCGGTGCTGGCCCACTGGCAAACCAGCCTCTACAACGTCGGCTGGAACAGCCTCTACTGGAACAACCACGACCAGCCGCGCGCTGTCAGCCGTTTCGGCAACGATGGCGAGTACCGGGTGGAATCGGCCAAGATGCTCGGCACCATCCTGCACATGCTCCAGGGAACGCCCTACATCTACCAGGGCGAGGAAATCGGCATGACGAACTACCCCTTTACTTCGCTGGAGGAGTACCAGGATATCGAGGCGCGCAACTATGCTGCTGCAGCGGCAAGGTTGCCAGATTTCGACCAGGATGCCCTGATGCATGCTTTGGCGGAGAGCAGCCGCGACAACGCCCGCACCCCGGTGCAATGGGACGATTCGGAACATGCCGGCTTTACTACCGGCACGCCGTGGATGCCCGTAAACCCCAATGCTGGCACGATTAATGCCAAACATGCGCTAGCAGATGAGGACTCGGTGCTCCATTATTACCGCAGGCTCATTCAGCTTCGCCATGAACTGCCAATTGTGGTGTATGGCGAGTTCGAGTTGCTTTTGGAAGAAGACGAACGCGTCTTCGCGTATACGCGCACGTATGACGATCAACAGCTGCTCGTGCTGGGGAACTTTAGCGATGACGAGGTACCGGTTCCGGTAGAAAACGCCGCCGAGTGGAGTGCGGCGCCGCTGTTGATCGGGAACTATCCTCAAGTGGGCGCCAGCACGGAGATCGTCCTGCGGCCATGGGAAACGCGCGTATATTATCGGCACTAGTTGCGCACACGCGCATGTATTGGGAGAACAACCTTGGGTGACTGGGGAGCGAAAAAGATCGCAATCGTAGCGGGCATCGTGGCGCTCATTCTGTTTGTGGGCATCATTGTTGGCCTGTTTATGCTCGGTGGCAATCACCAAAGCGCGCTGGAGAAGCTGCGCGATATCGCGATCATCTTTAGCCAGCTGCTCATGCTGGTGACCGTGATCCTGCTGGCGGCCATCACGGCTGCCTTGATCTGGCTCGTGATGAAGATCAAGGACCAGGTCATGCCGATGCTCAATGAGGGGCTCGAGATCCTGCGCGAGTTCAAGGGCACCGCAACGCGTGTGAAGAACACCACCAACTTCGTCACCGAAGAAGCCGCCCGCCCGATTGTGGCTGCAGCCGGCCAGGTGGCCAAGGTACGTGCCATGAGCCGGTTCGTCACCGGCAAGACGCACAAGGTTCCTGATCCGCCGACGTTCAAGGTCGAGAAGAAGGAGAAGAAGTCATGAGCTACAGCATGGATGATTTTCGCAAACAGGCGAAAAAATACGCCGATGAGCTGGACCTGCAACAGCTGATCAACTCAATCGATTTCAGCAAGGTCGATGCGAAGAAACTGAAGAAGATCGACTTCAGCAAGGGGCTGGAATCTGCCCGCCACCAGCTGGAGCAGTTGCCCAAGGTACGGATTACCACCCAGCCCGCAGTAGTGCAAAAGCAGGACGACGACGGTGGCTTCGTCGGCGGGTTGCTGCTGGGTATGGTGCTGGGCGCGATCCTGGCGCTGCTGTTTGCGCCGAAATCCGGTGAGGAGACCCGCGAGCTGGTGACCTCCACCGTGGGTGACCTGAAGAGCAAGGTGGCTGGTGAACCCGGTTTCGTGCAGGACGAGGTCATCGAGCCGGCGGAATCTGCCGCCGCCGATGTGAACACCACGCTTACCGATGAGCCCGCAATCGAGCGAAACTTCGGCGAGTAGCATCGAAAACCTACACAGCGCCCCGGTGTCACAACCGGGGCGTTACCCGTTTTCGTCGATGTCGAAATCCAGCATGGTGCGGCCACTGGCAAGTGGGGCGGCCATGCTGCTGGTCGCTGTCCGCCGTGCGCCGCGTAGCTCGGCGACCTCTGCCCGGAGTTGCTGCAGTTCCCGCAGGATACGATCGAGCTTTGCATCGACCGATTCGTCGGGATGCGTGTCGGTTGCTGGCGTGAGCCAGAACGTGACCTCGATCCTGTGCACGGTGGCGGGGCCCGCACCCGCTGCTCGGTGATGGGTGACTTCCGGCCGCGCTGTCTGCTCAGGCGAGTCGTCCCACTGGAGGGTCACGGTGTCGGCGCCGAGTTCGGCGAGCAGCTCGGTTCCCGAGGCATGGCCATGGACCAGTGCGGTAAGCAGTGCGCGATCCGGCATAAGCTGCCACTGCTGGACCTTGACCTTACGGTTGTTGATGGTGACGAAATCGGGTTTTCGCGCCTGCATGGTGCCGCCTCAGTGGAACGATTACTGCGGGCCAGTGTAGCGGAATCGCTGCACGGTGGCGGTGGTTTCGTTTAGGATACAACCAGAGATACCGCCCGGTGCCGCGTATCGCGAGCCCGAAGCGGGTTCGTGCAGGACCGTTTGCACCCTCCCTCACAGGCAGCTATCCCCGCACCGGAAAGGGTGACGAATGTCAGGAGCATGGCTTCTATGAACACTGCCATGATGCTTCTGGTTGTGGCATTCGCCGCGCCGTTCCTTGTTGTGGTTGCCGGTGCCATCAATCCCCGGTTCGTGTCGCCCGTGGCTGTTTTGGTCACCGCTATTGCAGCGGGGGCGGTGGTGTGGTCGTTCTGGCAGCCCGATTCCACCGTCAATGCCACCTGGGCCGAGGTGTATGGAATGCACTTCGAGTTGAAGCTGGATGGCCTGGCGCGAATGTATGCGTTGCTGGCTACCGGGATCGGCTTCTTCGTGGTGGCGTACGCATCGCGCTACATTCCGCTGCACCTCGCCCATGGCGGGCGGTCGTTATCCGAGCAAACCCGGTTCTTTTTCTTCCTGCTGCTGTTCATGGCCGCCATGGTTGGCCTGGTGATGGCGCAGGATATCATCCTGATCTTTGTTTTCTGGGATCTCACCGCCATCGCATCGTTCTTCCTGATCGGGTACGACCAGCACGAGGAAGACAGCCGTAGTTCCGCCATGATGGCCCTGATTGTCACTGGTGTGACCGCGGTGCTGGTGCTGATTGGCGGCATGATGCTGCACAGTGAGTACGGTACCTGGAGCCTGCCTGCCATTATCGAGCAGGGTGAAATCACTGGCCTCGCCCCATGGGCGCTGTTCCTGGTAGCGGTGGGCGCGCTGGCGAAAAGCGCGCAGGTGCCCTTCCACTTCTGGCTCCCGCGCGCCATGGCCGCACCGACTCCTGTTTCTGCCTACCTGCACTCGGCGGCAATGGTGGCCGCGGGCGTTTTCCTTATCGGTCGCTTCTACCCGCTCATGCGGGAGGTCGACTGGTTGCTCGATTTCTTCCAGGTCATCGGTTTCGCCTCCATGCTGGTCGGTGGCATCATTGCGCTTACCCGCAACGTGCTCAAACAGATCCTGGCGTATTCCACCATCAGCCAGTACGGCTACGTGGTGTTCATGTTCGGCATGGGTGGTGAGTACGGCGTTAAGGGCGCTTCCTTCTATGTGCTTGCCCACGCCATTGTGAAGAGCGCCCTCTTCCTCACCGCAGGGGCTGTTACCGAAGCGACGGGCAAGAAGACCCTTGCCGACGTTGGTGGCCTGCGCAAATCCATGCCGGTGTTGGCCGCAGGTAGTGGCCTGGCAGCCGCCGGGTTGATTGCACTTCCGCTCACGATTGGGTTCTTCAAGGATGAACTCTTCTTCGCCCGCGCGTCCCAGCTCGGAGCGCTGCACAGCGTGATGGCCGTGCTTGGGGCGGCGCTTACCTTTGCCTACATCTTCCGCTTCTGGACCCATCTCTTCCTCGGTCGCATGGTGACGCCATCCACCCCCGTGACAAGCTGGCTGGTGTGGCCCGTTGCCTGCCTGGGATTGCTCACATTCCTGGGTGGCATCTGGACAACGCCCTTCACGCGCATCGCCGAGGCGGCAGCCAGCGTGAGCGCAAACGCGCCGCAGGACCTCCATGTCGGCTACGTGTTCGAGGCTATTCCCGAGAACCTCATGGCTATCGCCACCTGGGTAACTGGCCTGACGATTTACTGGACCCGTCGCCGCTGGTGGCGCATCGCCCTGGGGATCGCCCATCTCGGTGAGCAGATTGGCCCGGCGCACTGGTACTACCGTGGCCTGAACGGGCTCAATCGCCTGTCGGACAGCATTCACAGCTTCGAGGTGCGCGATCTTCGTAGCCGTGTCGCCAGTATCCTCATGCCGGCCGGTATCCTTGTGGGCCTGGCAGTGCTGGTCACGCCAAACGCGAACTCATTCGAAATCGGACCGCTGCAACAATCCGATTTCACCCTCATCATCATGCTCATCGCTGCCGTGGTGAGCGGGTTCGTGGTGATGACATTGCGCGATCACCTCCGCCTCGCCATCGGCCTCTCGAGTGTGGGCTACAGCCTGGCCGCCGTGTACGCCTTTATGAGCGCACCCAATGTGACCCTGGTCGCGATTGTGGTGGAGACGATCCTCTCCATGTTCATCATCGGCATGATGGTGCTTATGCCTCGCACGATCCTGCGGTTTGAAACAGAAGCCGATACGGATCGCCACTCGATCTCGCGCGATGCCATCATCGCGACCGTGGCCGGGTTGCTGGTGTTCTTTGTCAGCTGGGGCGCCCTCAGCCGCACCGCGTGGAACACGGAGGTGATTGAGTCGCAAACCGTGCTCACGCCGGCCGTGCATGGCAAGAACATCGTGACCGTGATCCTGGCCGATTTCCGTGGCTTCGATACGATGGGAGAAATCACCGTTATAGCCATCACCCTTATCGGCATTATCAGCCTGCTGCGAAGTGGACGGCTGCGCTGATGCAGGAGAAAGATCGCATTCCCCACCAGCAGGGCGGCATGTTGCAAATGGGTGCACGGGTGATCCTGGTGCCCGGGTTCATTATTGCCATCGCCTTTATGTTGAAGGGCTATGTTGATATCGGGGATGGTTTCTCCGGTGGCGTGATTGCTGCGCTCGTGGTGATTACCCAGGGCCTGGCTTTTGGTGCCGACGAGATGGAGAACATTCCTGCCGCGCGGCTGGCGCCGCTGGGCGGATTCATCGGCCTCGGCCTGGCGTATTCGCTCGCATTCGTGCCGGTAATGTTCGGGCACGATGTGCTGGCACACTTCCCCATGATGAATAACAAGGTGCTCCATTTCGGTGCGCTGGAGTTTATTACGCCGGTGTTGTTCGATATCGCTGTGTTCCTGGTGGTGTACGGCTTCTGCGTGGGTGCCATGATGGCTGTTTCCCGCGCCGAAGTGCGCCATCAGCGCCTGATCCGCCGTGCCCGCAAACAGGCGAGCACGCAGGGAGGTGACGGGGCATGACACTCGTCTTCTCGCTTGCCATTGCTGCCCTCTTTGCCGTTGGCGCCTTCCTGATGTTGCGCCGCGACCTGATCCGCCTCATTGCAGGCATGATCATGATCGGCAACGCCGCCAACCTCTTCATCATGGCCTCTGCGCTGCGCCGTGGCCGGGCCGCGATCCTGCCCGCCAACGGGGATGAGCTGGCCGACCCGCTTGTGCAGGCGCTGGTCCTGACCGCCATTGTCATCAGTTTTGCCACTGCCGCCATGGCGTTGGTGATTGTTTACCGCGTCTATACCTCGCACTACTCCGTAGACCTCACCGAGCTTTCAGCCGCCGAGGAAGAACAGAGCGAGCTGGATGAACCGAAATCCGGCGACCTTGTAGAGCAGGATGTGGAGGAGGAAGTGGAGGAAGTACCCGAAGGCAATCGTGTGGAGGCGCCGGTATGATCGCCCTTCCGCTCGGTATCCTCATGTTCGGGGCACTCGGCGCGGCGCTGCTGGATGGTACCCGCAGGCGCAATGGCTGGTTAACCGTCGCGATCCTGCTGGCCGCTACCCTGGCGACCGTTCGCCTGGGCTGGGAGGTGTATCACCACGGAACCCAGTCCATGGCGATTGGCGGCTGGGAGAACGGTATCGGCATCACAATGCGGGTCGACATGATCGGCATTATCTTTGCCGTGCTCTGCCAGGTGGTGCTGCTTGGCGCGCTGATCTTTGAAGTCACGTCCGATGTTGGTGCCCGTATCTTCCCGGCATTGGTGCTTTTCCTGGCGGTGGGCCTTACCGGCCTGACGTTCACCGGCGATGCGTTCAACTTCTACGTCTTCTTCGAAATCGCGATGATGACCTCGTACATCCTCGTGAACTACGGTGAAACCCCGCGCCAGTTCCGGGCGGCGTTTGTATTTATTACTGTGAACCTGTTGGGTTCGGTGCTTTTCCTCATCGGCGTCGCCGGTATCTACCACACCACCGGGTTCCTCGATATGGTGCGCATCCGCGAACAGATGCCGCTGGTGCAGGAGAACCCGGCCATTCTCACCGCCACCATCATCTTCGTGGCGTTCTGTACCAAGCTTGGGCTCTTCCCGTTCCATTTCTGGTTACCCACCGTATACACCGGTACCAGGCCTGCCGTGGCTGCCATGCTGAGCGGTGCGCTAGCCAATATCGGCACGTACGGCCTCATCCGGTTCGGGCTGGATATCTTCCCGCGCGAGTTGCAGGCGGCCTCTATGGTGCTGATCGTGCTCGGTAGCGCCAGTATCGTGTACGGCGGCGTGCAGGCGCTTTCGCGGCACGCGCCGGCCGAGGTGCTGGCCTACAGTGCCATTGGCCAGGTCGGCTATATCATGATCGCCCTGGCTTTCGCGGGCACGGCCGGACTGGCCGCCGTGATTATCTACTCGGTGCTCAACAGCCTGAACAAGGCGGTGCTGTTCCTCAGCGCGCCACTGCGTGGCTGGATCGCTACCACCGCCCTCGCGATTGGCGCTTTCTCGGTGTCGGGCATTCCGCCTGCCGGCGGGTTCTTCGGGAAATTCGCGCTGTTTGATCTCGCAATCAGCGACGATAACTACACCCTGGTCGCCCTCATCTTTATCGGCAGCCTGCTTTCCATTGTGTACATGTTCCAGATGTACCGTCGCCGCATCGCCACCCCGGTGACCGAGCCAGACCATTCCCGGCCGTTGCAGGCCGTCGCGCTGGTGCTTGCGCTTGCGCTGGTGGCAATTGGCGTGTATCCCGATCCCCTCGTGAACCTGGTACAGGTCGCGGCAGAATCCTTGCCAGGAGGGGTCTCGCCATGATCCTGGTGCTTGGTGTCTTTGCTGCGTCGGTGGCGGCGTTCTGCCTGGTGATCGGGGATTTCGGCTGGCAAAATTTGCTGGTTGGCGCGGCCATTGTTGCGCCCGTTTTCTACATGTTCCGCCGGCAGGTATTGCCGGATCCCCTGCCGCCGGTTGGGCTCTCGCTGCACATCCTTGTGTATGCGCCGGTGCTGTTCTACTACCTGTTCATCGACATCCTGAAGGGCAGCTGGCAGGTGATTCGGGTCACGCTGGGACTGGAGCCGCTGCGCCGTCCAGGTATCGTCAAGGTTTCCTTTAAGGACTTCTCGGCCTACGGGGTCGGCCCCATTGGCTATTTCATTACGCTGTCACCCGGATCGTTCATGGTGGATATCGATTGGGAAGAACGAGTGATGTTGATCCACGTGCTGGATGCGTCTGACCCCGAGGCGATTCGGCGCGATGCGGAACGCTACATGAGCCTCTGGGCCTACCACCCCGCCCACAAAACCACCGAACCCGACCTTTCGACCAATCCGGAGGATGACGATGAGTGACGTTGTGTTTTATATCGCCATGATCTGGATGGTGGTGTTGTTCTGCATCTGCGTGGTGATGGTTGCCCGCGCCAAATCGGGACTCGTACGGGTGCTCTCGCTCGATACGATGACCCTGGTGCTGGTGGCATTACTGATTGTGTATTCGGCCACCACGCACACCAGTTTCTACCTCGATGCCGCCCTCATCCTGGCGCTGCTCTCGTTCGTGTCGGTGGTTGCAGCCGCGCGGTACTACAGCGAAAGGCGGTTGTTCTAGCGCATGACTACCCGAGAGATCTTCTTCGATATCATGCTGCTGGTGTCGTGCGGGGTGATGACCCTGGGCATTGTGGGTATTCTGCGCATGCCCGATGTGTACACCAAGCTGCACGGCGCCAGTAAATCGGTATTCCTCGGCGTGGTAATGCTCTGTATCGCCTCCAGCGTGCTTGCGACATCCGAGATGAACATGCGCCTCGGGCTGATCGCACTGCTGGTTGTGCTCACCACGCCGCTGTCATCTCACGTTATCGGGCGTGCAGCCTACCTGCTTCACGAGCAGATGGAAACACCGGGTGCGGTAGATGAAAGCCATACGCTGCTGGATGAATCAGGCGAGCCTGTTGGCGATGATCCCGGCTGGCGCCTGTAGCGGCGTCATCGCCGGAATGCCGTAATCCCGGCTTCACGCGGTAGATCGGCACCCCATCGATCATCGTCTCCAGGTCGTAAAACCTGCTTACCTCGCGCCAGAAGGCACGGCTGTCATCCGGGAACGGTCCAGGGTGAAGGGTACTGACGATGTACACGGGGCGGTCATCGCTATTCAGGATGCCGATGATATCGGCATAGGAATGCGGCAATGCCCGCAGCTCCTGGTCGTAGAGGTGGCGGTAGGCCGGCTTGCGATCAGCGAGGTAGTAGATCGAGGCCTGGTCGAAGGCCACATAGATTGTCTGCTCGGGGGTGGTATTCCCGCGGATATAGCGCGCTACTTCCGTCTGGGCCGGGTACCCCGGGTGGCGATAGAGGCGCTGGTACAGGCCATCGGTGCCATCCAGGGCGACGCCGTAGGGCAGGATCAGTAACAGCGTAAACATCAGCATCGCCAGGTATTGCCGCCAGCCGTGCAACGCGTGGCGAATGCCATCAATCGCGCGGGCCAGCCACAGGGCCACGGGCGGCACCACCAGCACCAGGTAATGTGTCCAGTAATCGCCACCCATAAACACGCCAGCGGCCGAAGCTCCCATCCATAGCACCAGGATCAATCCGCCGGGGTCGTTCGAGCGCAGCTTGCGCAGCCATTCCGGCAGCCACCACAACGGCCCATCCGGTTTGGGCGGCTGGTTGAGCACAGGGACCAGCGGCAGGCGCAGCCGGAATATCCACACCAGGATAATGAGCAGGAAGAACTCCGAGGCGTTGTAGAGCAGGCCGCCCATGGCGCGGATGTTGTACAGCAAACCAACGCTGATTGCGCTCTGTTGCCGGAACCGGTACAGGATGGTGGCGTAGAAGAAATCCTCAAATCCCAGGATCGCCCCATGCACCATCGCAATGCCACCCGCTATCGCCAGCCCCAGCGTTAACCAGCCGGCCCGCTTGGCGCGGTCGGTGTAGGAATCGTTGGTGGTGAGCATAAGGAAGAGGGCCAGTGCCGGCCACATGGTGATGCCCGATGGCTTGAGCAGGGTAGAGATGCCGATGAGCAGCCCGATGCCGATGAGCCCCTTGCGCGTATAACCGGTTTGCGCCTGGCGCAGCATCCAGAAGGCGGAAAATGCCGCCGGCATGCCGGCGAAAATCTCGGCATTGGCGGTGTATCCCTCAAGGGTTGGTGATCCCAACAGGAGGGTGGCCACGAACACGGCCGTCAGCGCTGTTCCGGGCGAGGTCCATCGACGGCCGAAAAGCCAAACGGCCAGCACCGTAAGCGTGGCGAAAATCCAGGCCATGGCACGGAATGCGGCCACACCATAGCCGAACGTTTTCATGGTAATGCCGTAGATGACGAAAATGCCTTGCGGCCGGCTGATCCAGAGGTCGTCGTAGAGTTGGCCGGTGCCTTCAAACCAGCCCCGGGCGGCGAGGGCATAGCCGCCTTCATCGTGAATCATGGGGGTTTGGAAAAAGAAAACCCGCACGGCGATGCCGAGCACGAGCGCGACCATAAGCCACACGATATCCGTCGCCGTGACGGGGCCGGGGAATCTGGCGCGATGGTGGACATGCGGCGGGGTAGGCAGGTTCGATCCCTTCACGGTGCGCAAGGGCGCGCTCCTCGTTACTCGAAGAGATTCTGACACACCGTTAGCCTGCCGGGATATATGCCACGGGCGGGGTTGACCTCGGCAAGGAGCAGGAATGCACCGGATGGCTGCTCGCTTCCCTGCGGCTCCAGGGAAATGGCAATACGTGAGTACCCGCTGGCATCGGCTGGCAGCAGCGCAAATCCCTGGCCCTGCGCGTTCACCAGGAGAGTACCCGCCGCCATGGCGCTGTCATCCGTGTCGCCCAACAGCCAGAGCTGGTACACCTCGTTGTCACCGGCAGGCGGCAGGTTACTGATCGCTACGGCACCCGATCCGCTGGTGCCAATATAGGCCACGCCCTGCAGGTTTGGCGGGGCGGTATCGGTGGCGACAAAGGGATAAGCCGTGGAATTGGCGTTCTCGCGCAGGGTGGCGTTTTGGGCCCGAAGATCGTGCACCTCGCCCTGCAGGGAATCGACGCGGTTGTGGTTGATCACCGCCCATATGGAGGTGATAAGGGCCAGGGCGATACATGCAAGGGTGATGGTGGTGGACAGCGATAACGGGCTGCCCAGGCGGGACCGCCGGGTCGGGTTAGATTCCATGGTTCTCCAGTTCCTGGCCACATCCGTGGCGGAGTTATTCGCCCCCAGTGTAAACTGTGTACGTGCAGACTGTGCATGCAGGGGGTGGTATGCTGCATGCGGGTCCGCGGTCACACCTGTGGCTGCGCTCGCGGTGTACCGAATGAACTACAACACGAAATGCTGGAGAACACTATGATGAGTCGAAAGCACGGCACATGGCGACTATTGCTTATCGTTACCGCCTTCGTCGTGATGCTTTCCGGGTCGATGTCAGGGAGCGTGTGGGCACAGGAGGCCCAGCCAACCCAGGATCCGGCCCAGCTGGTTGATCCCACGCTTCCACAGGAAACAACCCCGGAAGCGACGGAAGAGATCGCATTGCCACCGGTGGAGAGCACTCCGGAACCCACGCAGGAACCCGCGCAGCAAACCACTGCCCCTGTGTCGGCCCGCCGGGTTGATCCGGCCACCTCGCCGGGCGCACCGGCGACCCTGGCTCATGGCCTCGCGTTCTATGATGGCGACGACCTGGTGTGGCAGGTTCAGGAGGTGGAGGTTCCGGTTATCGCCGAGGCGAGCGGCTCGGTATCCGCTCCGGCCATTGTCATACAGCGCGAAGGGCAATCTATTGTCCGCAACGATTCGACTGGGAAGCGCGCGTTGCTGACACCGGGCGAGGCGTTCTTTATTACCGCCGACGATAGCTACACGATCATGGCCGAGGATGATGGTTCGGTCATCTGGAAGTTCTCGCTGGTCGATCCTGATGATGTCGCGGGCGATGCGTTTTACGAAAGTCCTGCGCTCACATCGCTCCGAAATGGCACCTACGACCTGCGCCTGGTGCGCTACGTGCTGGATCCCGGCGTGACCGCCGAGCTGCCTGACAACAGCGGAGCTGGCATGGTGATGCCGGGTGCCGGTGAAGTGCAGGTTGATCACGGCGGGCAACTGAGCCTGCTGGGCCTTGAGGGCGACCTCGGCCAGGGCCAGGTGCTGCGCCAGCCAACCACCATTTCCAATACCGGCAGCCAGCCGACGGTAGTGTTCTACCTGTACACCGGCGAATCGGTGGGCGACGAATCATCGGCACCGCCGCAGAACCCGCCCAGCAGCACGACCGCGACCACCACAACGTCGACCACGGCAACAGTGACACCCGCGGCCGAAGGTGATGACAGCGCCGAAGTGCCTGCGTCCGATAGCGGGGCCACCACCTCGCCGCAGGACCAGCCGGAGGGCGGCCCGTACCTGGCGCAGATCAACATCTATGCCGAATCGGAAATCTACCTGACGGTCACCGTGGATGGTGTGATCTGGTTCGATGGCACCCTGCCAGCCGGGGCCTGGACCGGACCGATGAACGGCACGACATTTGAGGTGTACACCTCGAGCGGTGTGGCCACGCTCTTCGAGAATGCCTGTGGCACCCAGTTCTATATGGGTGAGGAGCCGGGGGATGCGTTCTACACCCTCGCGGCTGATGCCAACAGCTGCCCGCCGCCTGGCCAGTAAGCCACCTGCAAGACAAATACTGAAAAGCCGCCCGCAAACTCCTGCGGGCGGCTTTTTGATGGCCTGCTATCACTTATAGTTCCGTATGCCATAGAATGGGTCAGGCAGATAGCATCAACAGGAGAGGAGAGGGGACTATGAAGAGCCTTGGCCGGGAGTTCAAGGAATTCATCCTGCGTGGGAACGTGATCTCGCTTGCTGTGGCGGTGATCATCGGTGCCGCGTTTACGCAAATCGTGACTGCCGTCACCGAGAACATCATCATGCCGCTCATTGCCGCTATTGGTGGCCAGCCCGATTTCAGCGGCATCGGGTTCACCATTAATAACTCCTTCTTTGGCGTCGGGAACCTCCTGAATGCCATCATCAACTTCCTGATCGTGGCGGCCGTGGTGTTTTTCCTCATCGTGAAACCGATGAACGCGTTGCTGGAACGCACACGCAACGCCCCGCCAACGGACCCGAGCGAAAAGCAGTGCCCGTATTGCCTCAGCGATGTCCCGGTTGCAGCGACCCGCTGTCGCGCATGCACCAGCGAACTCGGGGGAGATTTCAGCGCCGCAGTCAATTAGGCGAGGCGAATTCGTAAAGTCGACTGGCCCGGAGGTGCACGCACCTCCGGGCCAGTTTCACGTTTCCTGCTGGAGTGCCTAGTTGAACGTGATCCGTGATGCCTCAGGGTTCAGCGGGGTGAGCATGCCTTCGGCGATCGAGAAGTGGATTTGATCCACAAACGTGGAGATTTCCCGGCCCGAATCATCGTGCAGCACCGCATGGCAAAAGCCCAGGGCATCACGCACGATGCGGCAGACAGTGAAATCGCCGATGCAGGCAGGGTCGGATGATCGCAGGACCTGGCCTGGCACAAGCCAGGTACGCGCCGGTCCGGCGCTGGGAAGCATGGCTACCACGGTGATTTCCTCCTCGAAATCCTGATCGCAGCGTCGCGATCATCAGTATCAGGTGCCGTTCGGGGCATCGTTGCCCACGATACCGTCACCGGGGAACAGCCCCGGCGCGTGAATGTTTTCACATACTCACCTTATACCGGTGGGACGTTTCTCGTGTCAATCCTTTTTCCGGATTTGCCCGGATATTCTCCTGGACCGGCTCGGAAGGGGTGGGTTTGTGTCTTCACGGGTGATACAGGGTAAACTTGTGAGGCCTCCTGCCAGGTAACTGGCAGCGCATTGATGACTCAATGATCCAACCCTGGGGTATACCTCGACACATGCTCACCACACCTTCCCGCACAGGCGATGAGGCAATGCCAACCGGCATCGTGGCCACAATCAACGATTACATCGCCCTGACCAAACCCGGCATTATGGCGCTGCTGCTGTTTACGACCCTCGGCGGTATGCTGGTGGCGGCCTCGACCGTACCGGACTTCTGGCTGATTGTGGTAACGCTGGCCGGTGGCTGGATGATGGCAGGCGGTGCCAACGCCTTCAACTGCGTGTACGACCGTGATATCGATGCCCGTATGCCCCGTACCCGCAAACGCGGTACGGCCAACGGGCGCATTTCGGCGCTCAACGGCGCCCTGTTTGCCAGCGCGCTTACCATCGGCGGTTTCCTGACAATTGGCCTTGGCGCCAACTGGGTCGCTGCGTTCATCGCCCTTGCTGGCAACTTCTACTACGTTGTGATCTACACCATGATCCTCAAGCGCCGCACCAGCCAGAACATTGTTATCGGTGGTGCGGCCGGTGCCATGCCACCGCTGGTGGGATGGGCGGCCGTGACCGGCTCCATCGCGGCCCCCGCCTGGATCCTGTTTGCGCTTATCTTCTATTGGACGCCGCCCCATTTCTGGAGTCTGGCCCTGTTGAAGCAGGGCGAGTACGGACGGGTTGGGGTGCCGATGCTGCCAAACGTGAGCGGCGAGGAAGAAACCCGCAAGCAGATCGTGCTTTACACCATCATGATGGTGGCGGTGAGCTTGCTGCTTCAGCCGTTCGGCATGGGCTGGATTTACCTGGTGTGTGCAGTGCTGTTAGGCGCCTGGTTCATCCGGCTTGCGCTGACACTGCTTATGAACCCAAGCAAGGCGCTGGCTCGCCGCACCTTCTTCTTCAGCATCTGGTACGTGGCCGGAATCTTCCTGGCCATGTCGGTAGATGCGCTGGTCCTCGGGTAGCCACCATAACCTCGGAAAGCATAAAGAGGGCGAGCATTACGCTCGCCCTCTTGGCTGTTCCGGGTTCGGTGCTTTAGTTGCCAGCGGCCAGGTGCTGCAGTTTGCCGAGCATGCTATCCCACCGGCGTTCCAGCCTGCGGATCGAGCCTGAGGTGACCACCTTGCGATCGTGCCCGTACTCGGTGAGGGTCACAACGCTGCCCTCCATGGCCGGCAGTATCAGCCACTGCTGCACGGTGATGATCCCCGGGTCGTTCTCTTCCGCCAACGAGGTCGCGTTCCACTGGTGCGATACCAGGTTGCGTGGCTGGCTGAGCAGCACCCATTCGCCACCAATGGTGTGGGCATCATCGCGCACGATGCGCACCATACCGCCCACCACCGGGTCGGAATGCACCTCGCCATCGTGCCACTGGCTCATAACGGTGCCGTTGGTGAGGGCGTTCCAGGTCCACTCGGCGTCCTGTTTCAGCGTGATCGCCTTGCTGATAGTGTGGAACTTCGCCTTGTCCTGCCATTCGGCAAAGGTTCGTCCCTGTTCCACCCACAGTTGCAAGCTCAACAGGGTATAGCCCCAGCCATCGTGGATGAGTTCGTTCCACTTGTCGTCGCCGAACATGCTTTGCACGACGGTGACGATGCTGTGGTTGCCCGCCTCGGCAATGGTGATGCTGATTTCCGTCGGCTCGGTGCGATCGGTCTCGTACGGGTGGTGCGCCTCGAAGGCGAACGCAAGCAGCTTCCCCGGCTCCATGGCGACAATCGGCACCGGCCACTGGCGATCCATGCCGTACCACACGCTGGTGCCATCGGCATCCTCGTTCACCAGGCCCCACCACTTCGCCACATCCTCCTTTGAGGTAAGGGCGGTGTAGATGTTGTCGGCTGTATCGCGGATGAGCATGGACTGCTGGATGAGTTTCATGGTTACTCCATGATCACGGCATCCAGCGGTGGTGCCTGGATTGTGGTGGGGCTGTGCGGTCGCTCGCCCAGGCCGATTCCGTAGTAGGTGAAGCCCTCGCGCTTCACGCGGACGGGATCGTAGATATTCCGGCCATCGAAGATCACCGGATCCGTGAGACGTGAGCGCAGCAGTTCCCAATCGGGACTGCGGAACTGCCGCCACTCGGTGGCGATAATGAGCGCATCTGCACCCACAAGCGCATCCTCGCGGCTGGCGGCAAGCTGGAACCTGTCGCTTTCGCCGTAGAGTTGCTCGGCGCTGTCCATTGCTTCCGGGTCGTAGGCCTGTACCCGCGCGCCCAGTTCCCACAGGCCCTCGATAATATCCCGGCTGGGGGCATCGCGCATGTCGTCAGTCTTGGGCTTAAAGGCCAGGCCCCACATGGCAAAGGTCTTGCCGCGCAGGTCCTCGCCGTACACCTCGGTGATTTTTTTCAGCATCACCTTTTTCTGGCGCTGGTTCACTTCCTCAATCGAGGAGATGAGTTGGGGGTCGTAGCCGACCGAACGCGCCGTATTGACCAACGCGCGCACATCCTTGGGGAAGCAGCTGCCGCCGTACCCGATGCCGGCGTAGATGAAGTTGTAGCCAATGCGCTCGTCCGACCCGATGCCAACGCGCACCGATTCGATATTCGCGCCCACCCGCTCGGCGATATTGGCGATCTCGTTCATGAAACTGATCTTGGTGGCCAGCATCGCGTTCGCCGCGTATTTGGTGAGCTCGGCGCTGCGGATATCCATCACCATGAAGCGGTTGTGGTTTCGGTTGAACGGCGCGTACAGCTGCCGCATCGCCTCGATACTCTCCGGCGATTCCGCGCCGACAATGATGCGATCCGGGCGCTGGAAATCGTCGATCGCCGCGCCTTCCTTCAGAAATTCCGGATTGCTCACAACGTCGAACGCCACGTCCGCGCCGCGTTCGGCCAGTTTTTCGGCAATGATCTCGCGCACACGGTCCGCGGTGCCGACCGGCACGGTGCTCTTGTTGATCACAATCGCCGGGAAGGTCAGCTTCTCGCCGATGGTGGCGGCAACAGCCTCAACGAAGCGCAGGTCGGAAGAACCGTCCTCTTTCGGCGGAGTGCCGACGGCGATGAAGATAAAGCGACCGTGGTCGATACCTTCCTGGGCATCGGTGGTGAAGTGCAGCCGGCCGGCAGCGGTGTTTTGCTGAACCAGGTCATCGAGCCCGGGTTCGTAGATGGGGATCACGCCCTTCTTCAGGCCGGCGATCTTCTTCTCGTCCACATCCACGCAGTACACCGTGTTGCCGCTCTCCGCGAGGCAGGCGCCGGTGACCAGGCCAACGTATCCGGTTCCAAAAATGGTGATATTCATCGTGGCACGTTCGCTCCGTTCGCGGCCGGCGTTACGGCAACTGTCGTACTCCGGCCCGGGTGGTTACACGCGAAAGTATACGCAGACCGCCCACTGTGCCGATTGTGCGCTGCCTACCGGTTGACCACCGGGTTGCGCAGCACGCCGATGCCCTCGACCTCGATCTCGATCACATCGCCTGCCTTCATCGGGCCGACGCCGTGGGGCGTGCCGGTCATGATCACGTCGCCGGGCTCCAGGGTCATCACCTTGCTGATGTAACTGATCAGGTAGGGAACGCTGAAAATCAGCTTGTCGGTGGTCTCATCCTGGCGCTGTTCGCCGTTGAGCCGGCTCTGAACGCGCACGTTGCTCACATCCAGGTCGGTTTCAATGCACGGCCCGAGCGGGCAGTAGCTGTCGTATCCCTTTCCCTGGATCCACTGGCCCCGGGCGTACTGCACGGTGCGGTCGCTCACATCGTTGCCGCAGGTGTACCCGAACACGTAGTCCAGCGCGTTGGCCTCATCTACATTCACAGCGGTCTTGCCGATTATCACGCACAGCTCGGCTTCGTAGTGGGTTGGGTTCTCCGGGTTGGCAAGGCGGATATTCTCGTTGGGGCCGATGATGGCCGAGTTCGGCTTCATGAACATCACCGGGAACTCCGGCAGTTCGCGCGATTTGTCCATTTCCGTGACGTGGGCCACATAGTTCAGGCCAATCGCCACCACCTTGCCGGGTTCCAGCGGTGCCAGCAGGTGCAGCGAACCGAGCGCACCAACCGAATCGCCGGCGGTAAACCCTTCGACGATCGAGCCGCTGACCTGCTTCACGTCGGCCTCGTCGGTGTACACGCCCACCTGGGGGCCGGTTTCGGATTGATAGCGGATGTATTTCATGCGTTGTTCTCCCTTGGCTGGTGAAAATCCATTTCCCTATCCTAAACGGGGATCATTTTCGCGGCTATGATGTGGATGGAAAGGGGCACGGCATGCCTGAGCTCAAGCTGGAGCTGCGAGACCCGGAAACAGGTGAGGTGGTTCCGCCGCGGGAACTGAATCGGGACGAGGCGCTGGCGGTGCTGGAGCACGGCGAGATTGTCGCGGCCGAATTGGTGCCATGGGGCAGCAACCATACCTTTGCCGTTGCGCTGGATTACGAGGACGGGCAGCACCTGGGTATCTACAAACCCGCCGCCGGTGAGCGCCCGCTGCATGATTTTCCGTTCGGCACGCTGCACCGGCGCGAATATGCCTCATGGCTGCTGAGCGAGGCGCTTGGATGGGAGATCGTGCCGCCAACCGTCCTGCGCGACGGCCCATATGGCGAGGGCAGCGTGCAAATCTTCGTGCCGCACACCGCAGAGTTCGATGATGATGAGGAGTTCTGGGGCGCGGATACGGTCGTGAACGAGCGGATTGTCCTGTTCGACCATATCGTTAATAATGCCGACCGCAAACTCTCTCACTGCCTGGTGAGCGAGGCGGGCAAGCCGTTTGGGATCGACCATGGCCTCACCTTCCACGCCGAGCCGAAGCTCCGCACTGTGATGTGGCAGTTTGTAGACGAACCCATCCGCGTCGAACTCAAGGCCGACATCCAGGCGTTGCTGAAAAATGAGGCTGCGCTGGCATCGATCCGGGAGCAGATTGCGCCGGAGGAGTGGACCGCGTTCCTGGACCGCCTGAAGATGATGAGCGAACGGCAACGGTACCCGATGCTCGATCCACGCTTCAATATTCCCTACGGTTGGTGGTAGGGGCGTATCCTGTTTAGGATGGCGATGGCCGTCTGTTCCCGATGATGGAGGATCCTGGATGCGCTGGAAAGAGATATTCAGCACTGTTGATGCGCACGTTGGGGGTCAACCACTGCGGCTGATCACCTTTGGTGTCCCCCGGCTTCAAACTGCCCCGGTACGGGAGCAGGTAGAAGAGATGCGGGCGCAATATGACCATATCCGCAACTGGCTGCTGGCGGAGCCGCGCGGCCACGCGGGCATGACCGGCGCGATTCTTACCCAATCACCCGATCCCGATATCGATTACGGCGTGATCTTCATGTCCAGCGGTGGCTACAAGCCGATGAGCGGGCACGGCATGATCGCCCTTGCGACAGCGCTGATCGATACCGGTGCCGTACGGATTGATGGCCCGGATACGCGGATTACATTCGATACCTTCGCCGGCCCGATCCAGGCGCGGGCAAGCGTTGACCACGGTGATGTCCGTGGCGTCCGGTTCCGGAACGTGCCCAGCTTCCGCACCCACAAGGATTTCGAAATTCCCTACGAGGACCGCACCATTAAGGTGGATATCGCCTATGGCGGCGCGTGGTATGCCATTGCCCGTGCGGACGACCTCGGTGTGGCCCTGGAGCCCAACCGGGCGCTGGCCGTGAAGCTGGCCGGTATGGCGGTGGCCGGGGCTGTACGGGAACGGCTGGACCTTGTGCACCCAACGGATCCCGACCTGAGTGGCCTGTTCGGTACAGTCATTCTCGGGGAGCCGCACAACGATGAGAACACCAGCCGGAACGCCACAGTGTACCTGGACGGGCTGATCGATCGTTCGCCATGCGGCACGGGCATGAGCGCCACCATGGCCTGCATGGCAGAGGATGGCCTGCTGCAGGTAGGGCAGCCGTTCATGAGCGAGAGCATCATGCACAGCACCATGAGTGGACGTATCAGCCGCACCACCGAGGTTGCCGGTTACCAGGGCATCATTCCGGAAATAGCGGGCAGGGGCCAGGTAACCGGCACACATCAGTTTTTCATCGATCCAGCCGACCCTACGGGGCAGGGATTTGTATTGCTGTAGTGCCGGGAACGGATACCTGTCAGATTGCCGGGAAAAACGCGCTTGTGATTTTGATCACAGAGGGGATAGCTGCTACAATCGTCCGCAGGGAGCAACACCGTGCGCCGCACTGCGTGTTGCCCAAAGGGGAGGCCAGTGAGCAGCGATTTCGATCCCGATAAGTCGGGGCGAGACCTCCAGTCAATTGGTACAGCTGTAACGCTGGGTTTTGGCGTAGCCGTATCGCTGGCTGTGCTGGCAGGCGGCGGAGTATGGCTTGATAGCAGGTTCGATACCGCGCCGCTTTGGTCGCTCATCGGCCTGTTCCTGGGTTTGGTGGCGGCAGGATACCAGTTGTATGAACTGGTGTTGGCCAGCCAGAAGCACACGGAAGACGGTCCTCTCGTTCGCCGGCTCAAAGGCCGCAAGAATCGGTAACAAACTCACGTTCACTTCCGCATAGAGGCGCTCCAGGCCTTTACCCGGGCCGGCGCAAGACAGTTCTGAAGAGAGGCGTTCACACAGCATGGAGAAACCCCATATTGAACTTGGTGCGGAAACGCTCTTTAAGGTGGGCCCTGTTCCGATCACCAACAGCTTCTTCATGATGGTCATTGTGATGGCCCTCATTATCATTGTCTTCAGCATTGCTGCCCGGAAAATCACGAACGATCCCCGCAAGGGCGGTCGCTTTGGCGCGCTGATCGAAATGGTGCTGGAATTCCTCCTGAACCTGGTCGAAGGCACCGGCGGCAAGAAGCTCGGCCGCGCCATCTTCCCGCTGGTTTCGGGCCTCTTTATCTTCATCATTCTCTCGAACTTCACCGGCCTGCTTCCGGGCGTTGGCAGCATCTACGTCAACAAGGAAGCCGAAGCTGCCCACGAAGAGGAATCCGACGCGATTCACACCGAATCCGAAGAGCATGCCGTGGCCACCGCCGCGGTAAGTGGCTCCGATGAGGACCACTCCGAGGCTGCCGCAACTGTTGACGAGGAAACCGGCGCTACCGATGCGCACGCTGCCGACGATGGTCATGGTGGGTACGTTCATGTGCCGATCATGCGCCCGCCGACAGCCGACCTGAACATGACCCTGGCGCTGAGCACCATTACGTTCGTGGCCGTGCAGATCTTTGGTGTGCGCGCCCATGGTGTGGGTGGTCGTATCAAGCACATGGCCAACCCGCCGTTTATCTTCCCGATCGAAGTGGTATCGGAGCTGAGCCGCATCATCTCGCTGGCCGCCCGTCTCTTCGGTAACGTGTTCGCCGGCGAAGTGCTGCTTGGTGTGGCGTACGCCATTGCCAACTCGGTGAAGATCGCCGTAATCCCCTTGCTGTTCCCGGTAATGTTCCTTGGCCTGGAAATGCTCTTCGGCACCATTCAGGCGCTCGTGTTCGCGCTGCTGACGCTCATCTACATCTACCTGGCTGCCGCCGGGCATGGTGACCACGATGACGAGCACGCCGACCACACACACGATGCCCACGCAGAGACCGGCAAGCCGGTCGTCGCGGGCGACTAAATTCGCGAGTTCACTGCCCGAGCGGTTCGGGTGGTTGGGTTCGAAACCGAGAGGTTTCTCAGGTTAGGTGGGGAGCGCACGCGGTGCACCCCCGGCAACAAGATTCGACGGGGGAGCCTCCGTCAGCGTCACAGGAGGACGTGAACGTGTTCAATGGTGTAACTGGCCCTGAGGCCGTTGAAGCTGCCAAGGCGATTGGTTCGGCTATTGCAATTGGCGTTGGTGGCCTTGGCCCCGCGCTTGGTATTGGTATGGCCGTCCGGGCCGCCATGGAGGCGATCGGCCGCAACCCTGAGGCTGGTGGACAGATCCAGACCTCGATGATCATCGGTGCCGCCCTCGCGGAAGCCGTGGCCATCTACGCGTTCGTTATCGCCATCATCATCGCGATCGTTCTCTAGGTTCGGATGAGGGCGTCGGCACACCTGTGTCGACGCACCTCTCCATGAGAAGGAGGAGACGAGCGTGGGTGAACTTGGAATCAATGGATGGAATTTTGCCGTCCAGATGATTGCGTTCCTCGTCTTCATTTACCTGCTCTGGCGCTTCGCGGTCGGTCCGATCGTGAAAGTGCTGGATACACGCCAGGACAAAATCAGCGAAAGCCTGATGGCGGCCGAGCGGATGCAGCAGGAACTGCGCGAAAGTGCAGCGAAGAATGAGGAGATCATGGCCCAGGCCCGCCGTGACGCGCAAGAGGTGCTCAATACTGCCCGCCGCAACGCCGAGCAGATTGTGAACCGCGCCAACGAAGCGGCCGCGGCCAGCGCGGATGAGTTCCTCGCCCGCGCGCAGGAAACACTCCGACAGGAAACCGCCCAGGCACGGCAGCAGCTGCGCATGGAGGTTGCCGATTTGGCCGTAAACGCCGCCGGCAAGATTCTCCGCAAGGAAATCAGCGCCGACGATCAGCGTCGTCTCATTGAGCAAGCCCTCACTGAGGACGGCCGGTAAACCGGTATCGGACGCAGGCAGGACCCTTCCGGGATTCTGCCTCGTTCCCTGCCCGGAGTCCCAGAACGGTTTGCCCGGGTGCAATCCCCGGGTTCGCAAGGAAGTGCAATGGCAAGCAGTGCAGCGAAGCGCTACGTACAGGCGCTCACAGATATCGCCCAGGAACAGAATAGCTTTGATGCCTGGCAGCGGGATCTGGACACACTGGCCGCAATTGCATCGGATGACGAGGTGCTTGCGTTCCTCGAAAATCCCGGCGTGCCGGATGAGCAGAAACTCGCAACCGTGGAAACGGTGATGCGAGATGCCCAGCCAGAGGCTCGCACCTTGCTCCGCATGATGATTGACCGACGTCGGCTTCGCCTGTTGCCGGATATCGCCTCTCTCTTCCGGGAGAAGGCGCTGGCACACAAGGGCATTGTGATGGTCGATGTCACCACAGCGGATGCGCTCGACGATGCCGGTGAACAACTCGTACGCGAGCGGCTGAAGGGCATTGTGGGCAAGGATGTTGAGTTACGCCTGCATACCGATGCCAACATCATCGGCGGCATCGTGGCGCGCATCGGTGATCAGGTCATCGATGGAAGTGTGTTGAACCAACTACGTCGCCTTCGGGCGAGCATGAACACCGTTCGCTAGAACGGTGCGGGAGCCCGCACGCGGGCATGAGCCTCGGACCATTCGCGTTCCAACGAGTAACCCGAGGCAGAACGGAGCGATCATGGCGGTACGCGCGACCGAAATCAGTGATCTGCTCAAGCAGCAGATCCAGGGATTCTCTGATACGGCAACCGTATCAAACGTAGGCCAGGTTATCGCCGTGGGCGACGGTGTAGCCACCGTTCACGGCCTGAGCCAGGCCATGCAGAGTGAGCTCGTGGAGTTCACCAAGGACGGTACCCTCGGGCTCGTCCTTAACCTCGAAGAAGATGCGGTGTCCGTCATTGTTATGGGCGAGTACACCGGCATTGAAGAGGGCGATGAAGTGCGCACCACCGGCGCCATCGCTTCTGTTCCCGTGGGCGATGCCCTGCTGGGGCGCGTGGTGAACGCGCTCGGCCAGCCGATTGACGGCAAGGGCCCCATCGTGACCGATCGCACCCGACCGATCGAGCGCATCGCGCCGGGCGTGATCAAGCGCCAGGACGTGGATACCCCGCTGCAGACCGGCACCAAGGCTATCGATGCCATGACCGCTATCGGTCGCGGCCAGCGACAGCTGATCCTTGGTGACCGCCAGACCGGCAAGTCCACCGTGGCGATCGACGCAATCATCAACCAGCGCGATAGCGGTGTGAAGTGCATCTACGTGGCCATCGGCCAGCGCCGTGCCCAGGTTGCCCAGATGGTGCAGATCCTGGAAGACCACGGTGCCATGGCGAACACCATTGTGGTGGTTGCTTCCGCATCCGACCCGGCCCCGATGCAGTACATTGCACCGTTCGCCGGTACCGCCATGGGCGAAGAGTTCATGGAAGCGGGTGGCGATGCCCTGGTGGTGTACGACGACCTCACCAAGCACGCCCAGGCCTACCGCCAGGTATCGCTGCTGGTGCGCCGCCCGCCGGGCCGCGAAGCCTACCCGGGTGATGTGTTCTACCTCCATAGCCGCCTGCTGGAGCGCGCCGCGCGCCTGCACGACGACCTCGGTGGTGGTTCGCTCACTTCGCTGCCGCTCATCGAGACCCAGGCCGGCGACATCTCCGCATACATTCCGACCAACGTGATTTCGATCACCGACGGCCAGATTTACCTTGAATCCGACCTCTTCTTCGCCGGCGTTCGCCCGGCCATCAACACCGGTCTCTCCGTGAGCCGTGTGGGTGGTGCGGCGCAGGTGCGCGGTATGCGGAAGGTTGCCGGTTCGCTGCGCCTCGATATGGCTAACTACCGCTCGCTGGCGGCCTTCGCCCAGTTCGGTACTTCCGACCTCGATGCCAGCACGCGCAAGCAGATTGAGCGCGGTCGCGTGATGGTGGAAGTGCTGAAGCAGCCGCAGTACAGCCCGCTGAAGGTGAGCGAGCAGATCGCTATCCTGTGGGCCGGCAGCAACGGTTACATCGATGATGTGCCGGTCGAGCGTGTCCGCGAGTTCGAGGCCCAGTTCCTCGATACGTTGCGCACCAGCCACAGCGACCTCCTGAACGAGCTTCAGGAGAAGAAGGATCTTACCGACGAGATTGTGGAAGGCCTGACGAAGGCCGTGAAGGACTTCAAGGCCACCAACTCGTTCGCTGCGGCTGACGCCGTTTAGTACGCGAGAGGATGAGGGCACATGCCAAGCCCACGTGAAGTCAAACGACGCATGAACAGCGTCAAGAACATGTCGCAGATCACGCGCGCCATGGAAATGGTTGCCGCGAGCAAGATGCGACGTGCGCAAGACCGCGTGACAGCAGGTCGGCCGTACGCAGACCGGCTGCGCGATGTGCTGGGCGACCTGGCCTCGTTGCATCTCGATGCCGATGAGCTCAAGGAATTCCCGCTGCTGGAGCAGCGGGAGGTCCAGCGCTCGGCACTGATCGTGATGACTCCCGATCGCGGTTTGAGTGGTCCGCTGAACAGCAACCTGTTCCGTCGTACCGCGCAGTACCTGCGCAGTGAATCGGTAGACAGGAACCCGCACACCATTGCCGTCGGCAAGAAGGGGCGCGATTTCCTGAACAAAACCGGCCAGAACGTGGTGGCGGAGTTCATTCAGCTGGGCGACAAGCCGACGCTGGATGATGTCCGCCCGATTGTGGACGTGGCCATGGCCGAGTTCCTGAGCGGCGAGGTAGATGCGGTGTACATGCTGTACCCGCGCTTTATCAACACGCTCAGCCAGGTGCCGGAAGTGATCCAGCTGCTCCCGATTGAACGACCGGGAGACGGCGAAGGTGACGTAAGCAACGACAATGTCGATTACATCTTCGAACCGGATGCGAAGACGGTGCTGAAGGAAATCCTTCCCCGTTACCTGGAAACCATCGTGTATCAGGCCGTGCTGGAAACCGTGGCCAGCTTCTACAGCAGCCAGATGGTGGCCATGCGAAACGCCACTGATAACGCCAAGGAACTCGTTGACGACCTGAACCTGAGCTACAACAAGGCTCGCCAGGCGCAGATTACCAACGAGGTCGCCGAGATTTCGGCCGGCGCCAACGCTTTCCGCGAATAGCGGAACCGGCTGGCCCTCGGCAATGGGCCGCGTAGGATTCGAACGGGCGAGATATCGGGATCTCCGATGCCCGCCCAAGGTGAGGAATGCAACATGGCAGCACCTACTGCAGCCCGTACAGAGGGCAAAACCGGCGCCACCGGCGAGATCGTGCAGATCACCGGCGTGGTCGTCGATATCCAGTTCCCGGCAGAATCGCTGCCGCAGATCTACAACGCACTCGAGACCGAGCTGCTCGACGGTACCCGACTGGTGCTGGAAGTGCAGCAGCACATTGGCGACGACCGCGTGCGCGCCGTTGCCATGAGCACCACCGATGGCCTCCGCCGTGGCCAGAGCGTGGTCGATACCGGCCAGGCCATCGCCGTGCCAGTTGGTGCCGCCACCCTGGGCCGTATCTTCAACGTCACCGGTGAAGCCATCGATGAGATGGGCCCGGTGGAAGCCACTGAATACCGCCCGATCCACCAGGATGCCCCTGCGTTTGACGAGCAGAGCACCAAGGTGGAAGTCCTCGAGACCGGTTCCAAGGTGATCGACCTGATTGCCCCCTTCACCAAGGGTGGTAAGGTCGGCGTGTTCGGCGGTGCCGGCGTCGGCAAGACCGTCATCATTACCGAGCTTATCCGCAACATCGCGGCCGAGTTCGGTGGCTATTCCGTGTTCTGCGGCGTGGGCGAGCGCACCCGCGAGGGAACGGCGCTCTGGGGCGAGCTGGGTGAGTCCGGCGTTCGCGACCAGACCGCGCTGATCTTCGGCCAGATGAACGAGCCGCCGGGAGCCCGCCTGCGCGTGAGCCTCACCGGCCTCACCATGGCCGAAGCCTTCCGCGACGAAGGCCGCGACGTGCTGGTGTTCATCGATAACATCTTCCGCTTCGTGCAGGCCGGTTCCGAGGTATCTGCGCTTCTCGGTCGTATGCCGAGCGCCGTGGGCTACCAGCCGACCCTCGCTAACGAGATGGGCCAGCTGCAGGAGCGCATCACTTCGACCAAGACCGGTTCGATCACCTCGGTACAGGCCGTGTACGTGCCCGCCGATGACTACACCGACCCGGCCCCGAGCGCGGTGTTCGCCCACCTGGACGCCACCATTTCTCTCGAGCGCTCCATTGCCGAGAAGGGTCTCTTCCCGGCCGTGGATCCGCTGGCATCCACCAGCCGCATCCTCGATCCGCTCATTGTGGGTCAGGAGCACTACGATGTTGCCCGCGCCACGCAGGCTATCCTCCAGCGCTACCGCGAGCTGCAGGACATCATCGCCATCCTCGGTGTGGAAGAACTTAGCGATGACGACCGCCAGACCGTAGCTCGCGCCCGCCGTATCGAGCAGTTCATGAGCCAGCCGTACTTCACGGCCGAGCAGTTCACCGGTAACCCGGGCCGCTTCGTGAGCCTTGCCGATACCGTGCGCAGCTTCAAGGACATCACTGAAGGCAAGTACGACCACCTGCCGGAGCAGCTCTTCCGCTACAAGGGCAGCATCGATGAAGTGGCCGAGGCCGCCGAGAAGCTGGAATTCGAGAACCGCCGCGCATAGGTTCGTAGCCCCGGGCCCTGTGCCCGGGGGCTGCACCTCCGCGGTAGTGTCGACCCTTGTGGTCGACCATAAAGGCCGACGCTACCAAGGGCCTGCAAGGGAGAAAGTACGTGGCAACTCTGACTGTAGAAGTAATTACCGGCGAACGCTCGCTCCTCTCCGAGAGTGGAGTGGACCTGGTCTCTGCACCTGGTGCAGAGGGCACGCTGGGCATTCTGCCGAACCACGCCGCGCTCATCTCGCTGCTGGATGCCGGCGAACTCGTCATCAAAAAGGGCGGCCAGGAAGATCGCATGGTGGTGTTTGGCGGCTTCATTGAAGTGCTGAACAACAAGGTGCTGATCCTGGCTGACAGCGCCGAGCGCATCGACGAAATCGATGTCGACCGCGCAGAGCGTGCCCGCATGCGGGCGCAGGAATCGCTGGCGAACCGCGGTTCGCTCAGCGACATCGCCGTCGAGGAAGCCGCGCTCAAGCGCGCCGCCGTGCGCCTGCGCGTCGGCAAGCGCCGCACCCGCCACCAGACCCCGGCGGGATAGTGGTATCGGCATACGCGGCGTAGGCTTGGGCTTCATGCCCGAGCCCGGCAGCGAAGCTGCCGCCCAAGCAACGCAGTCATACTTCACAAAACGGGCGAGCCATGTGGCTCGCCCGTTTTGTGTCCGGCAGCCGATCACCGGTGGCGTCGACCCTTGTGGCCGACCACCGTGTGAGGAGCGACTATCCGGGGATGTACACGTATTCAACCTCGCCTTCCGGTGGCAGCGTGGCCGGATCAATGGCGTCCTGGGGAATCCAACCGGTGACACCGTCAATCGTCACCTCGTACCAGGACAGCCCCTCGTGGGATTCCGTTATGCCTGTGTACTCACCTGTTGCGCCGGCGCCGACCTGTTGTTGGGCCACGCCTACCGGGTGCGGCGCTCCCCTCATCGTGGTGTCCTGGGAGATACGCATGAGGGGCAGGTTGCCCAGGGCAGTTATCGGTCCATTGTCGTAACTTCCGAATACCCAGATACCGTCGCCAACGGTCGGGCCATCGGTACTCCCACCGGGAAGATCAAGGGTAAACAGGGTCTGGCCATCGGCGTTGTTGAGCGCATACATATCACCATATGCGGAGTACACGAAAGCGACGTCAGCTGTCGGGGTCATTTGGGCGTGGTTGGGGAACTCGTCAACGAATACGCTCCAGATGAGCTGACCCGACGCGGCATCCCGCATACTCAATGTCGTATCACCGCCCAGTGAGAACAGGAAACCGTCATTCCAGCGGAGTTCACTTCCACCCTCTTCGGCACGCTCCTGCCAGATGATTTGGCCAGAAACCGGATCCACCGCACATATAGAGAGAAATCCCCCACTCTCATCCATGGGTGCGAGGTATTGATAGATAGCGTGGTTCGCAATGATGGATCCCGCTGGTATGCCGTCAAGCCTGTTGACCCATATGGTTTGCCCAGTGGCTGGATCAAGACATATGACTTCAGGGCCATGGTTTGACCGCAGCAATATTGTTTGGCCGTACCATCCAATCCAGGAATATTGACTCTGGAGTCTCCATCGTTCCTCACCGGTGCTGTTCACAAAGCCTGAAACAAAGGTGTCGCTTATCGCTATCAGGAGATCACCCTGTGCAGCTACCGGAATATACGTGTCTGGTGCCTGCCAAACATTTTGGCCCGTGGCTACATCTATAGCAGTCAGTCCCGGGTCACCCGCGTGGATGATTAAGCCGTTGGAGAGGAATATCTGACCTGACCCCGTAAAGGAATCATTGATCGAGACGGAGTAGGGAAGCGACCATAGCAGTTCCCCTGATTCCTTGTTGAGGGCATAGGTCGCATACTCGCCTGGTCCGTAGCTATCGGCTGGAGAGGATACAAAGAGAACGATGGAGTCTGTGACAACGGTGACGGTGCGAACAGCACCTTCAAGGTTGTATCTCCAGCGCTCCTCACCTGTATGGAGGTCCAGTGCGTGATACTCGCTGTGATGAAAGTCATAGCCAACGAGGGCACTGCTCACGAAAATCGTGGAGTCGTCAATCGTAATTGGAGACCACCATGATGCCTGGCCCGGGAAGCTCCAGACCACTTCACCGGATTCGGCAGAAATCGCGAGGAAACTCCCTGAATCCCCGGTGGAGGATGGATACGTGGGGCCTACGCCAGCCAACACCTTGCCGTCCGCTATGACGGCTGGGCTTGCCATCGCTTGATCGATGTCCAGCCTCCATCGCACGACGATAGGTCGATCAATGCCGGGGCCTGGGTTTGAGCCTTGGGCTTCCGGCGTCGACTGGCCGAGAACGAGCGGGGTGGCAATGGTGCCTAAAGAGCAACCTGCCAACCCGGCCGCGCCAAACTTCAACGCATCACGACGTGAAATCATGAATATGCTCCAGTTGTATTGACGTGGTCCCCAACGCCATTATGCCCACAGTGGCGGGCCACCGCAATGCCGGTGATTCACCAGCAGCCTCGTTGGGAACGCTGATGCCGGGTCGCTCCTTACGGCTCATAGAGGAATTCGATCTCGCCATCCGGCGGTAAGGTGGCAGGGTCGATATCGTCCAGCGGGATCCAGCCAGATGTGCCGTTAATCGTCACTTCAACCCACTCCCCGCGGCGACTCCCTACGTGTTCAATCCGGCTGCCGGCAGCAGCCTCGCCGCGCTTGACGGCCGTGGCTGAAGGGGCACCTCGCAGCGTGGTGGCCCGGCGCAGGACGGATTCCGGAAGGTTCCCAACAGCGTACACCGTGCCGCCGTACTCGCAGTACGCAATTCCGTTCACAACCGTTGGTGTCTCTTTGGCTACTTCACCGACGTGCATGGACCACTGCTGCTCGCCGTTGGTGGCGTCGATCGTGTAGATCATTCCGGAGACATCTCCTGCGTAGGCGATGTCATCGATCACGATCACCGGCCAAATGGTGTCGTAACCGGTGAACTTCCACTCCAGGGCTCCAGTGGCGAGGTTGATCTTGTGAATGAGACCGCCTGATGTCACATACGCGGCACCCGAGGTTACGGTCTCGATGAACGCTGACGTACCGAAGCCGGACTCCCACGTCCATTGCGTCTCCCCGGTTTGAGCGTTGAGCGCAAATAGCCTTCCGCCACTGTCGGTTACCAGCACGAGTCCGTTCGCCATTGCGAGGCCACGAAGCCGGGCGCTGACGCTGCCAGTCCACAGGCTGCGTCCAGACCGGATATCAAACGCTTGCTGATTGCCGTAGTACCCATCGGTAAGGACCAGAATGTTATCGGCAATCGCGATGCCTCCGGGTGTGCTCGTTGGGCTTTCCCAGTGCTGCTCGCGGGAGTGCGGGTCAATGGAGCGAAGGAAATTCTCGCCGGCGACATAGAGGTTGCCACCATGTGCCGCCCAGCCAGCAAACGGTTCTGTCATTTCCCACTGACGTTCGCCGCTTTGTGCGTCCAGTGCGACGAGGAACTGTGAAGACTCGCTCCATCGGCCGATGAACAGAAGGTCATCTGAGATCACCGGTGAGGTGGGTTCGCCTTCCAGTCGCACGCGCCAAACCTCGTTGCCCGTGGCTGCGTCCAGCCGGAGCAGCTCCGCCCACGTGGAATGGTCATGTTCCCACACGTTGAAGAACACACCGCCATCGGCCACGATCATGGGCTGGGTCCGGTAGGTTTCGATGGTTTCGAACGTCCATCGCACCACAATGGGACGATCCAGCCGCGGTGCCGGCCCGGGCATTTCGTGTGTATACGCCGTGTTTCCGGCCGGCATGGGGAAACTGCCCCCACCAGTTGACGCCGGGGCACCGGATGTCGAGGAGGATGAACTGCCGCTTGCGGCAATGGCGAACGAAAAGTCATCACGATCCACAATGGTATAGAGCGCACCCAGGATAACGCCGGTGAGCGCGCTGGCAGCGCCAATCAGCAGGCTAATAAGCGCGATCAGGGACGCCAGGATTGCCCGGGCGGCGAACTTGCCGCCGAATTTCACCAGCCCCTTCTCCATAAGCTCTTCAACCATCCTTGGCATTGCCGCCTCGAGCCGGGCTTTGAGGCAACTCAGGCCAGCCGTAATCAGGCCCACCCAGTGGCCCTCATCGGTGAGCTTGTTGAGCGAGCGCACCAAATCGATGAAACAGGCGAAATGCTCCAGCACTGACGGCATCATCTCGCCGCCAATGAACTTGAGGAATGTCTCGACCGCTTTATGCACGATGTGGAACAGGGAAACGAAGATCTGGAGCCCGGGCGCGAGCTCCATGGCGATGTGCTCGGGTGGATTGTCGGGTTTGTATCGAAGGACTGCCGCGCTGCCTGGCATGAGCACGTAGCGGTCCTCGCCAAAGGCGGCGTAACCCGCCTGGTATATCCTCGCCAGGGCCGGGTTTGGCGAGAGGAAATCCGAATCCTGCTCATAGGCGGCACCGGGCGTGGAGGTGATTTGCCAGCAGACCACGGAGTTGGAATGGAGCTCCAGCTGTATTTCATCGTCGGTATTGGAGATACACGGCCAGAGATGGTCGTTGCCGATGTCCGGCACGGAATAGGTGGTGTTCCCGACGGCCGTGGAGTTATACGCGCAGGCCGGCTCCGTAAACGTAAGGCCCATCAGTTCCCACATGAACTGAAGGAATGCCTCGTTCAGGTCAGCCAACCATGCGCCCACCCCGGAAAGATGATCCATGACAACGGTGAAGAGGCCCGATTGCGGGTCGAATGACCCTTCCATTAGCAAGGGTGTGTCGACACCCTCCATGGTCGAGAACGCCACGAGCGGGGTTTCGGCAGATACGCTGGCCGCAATATCGGTTTGGCACAGGTCGAAGACGATTGTTATCGGGGTGGCAGGCTGGTCTCCGTCTCCGAGGAGGATATGCACATAATCGCCTACCGGCGTGGTGAAATCGTCCGCATGGCCCGGGTGCCTGGTGGTGGTTACTGCCACGGGCACTCCAACTGCCGCCACACCTGCAGCGGCATGAACGCGGACCGACCCGACGGTGATATCGAATCCGTTTTCAGCAACCGTTGCGGTCGCTGCTTCGAGGATCGAATCAGGATCAATTGGAGGAACCGCAGCGTCCTGGGTTCCGTCAGGTCCTGGACTGTCCTGCGATGTCGGCGTTGGCGAGCTTGCATCGGGCGACGGCCGCATTTGGGACGCCACCAATGCGGCGCCGGCAGTAGTTACCGCCGCCAGCCCCACAACATTTCGGCGTGTGATTTTGCCTGGGTCTTCGCCCGAATCGGACATAGCGTTGGTCCGCCCCCTGTACGATGCATATGCTGGATTCCCGCACGGCTCCCGGTGCCCGTCGTTTCCGCCTATCTCAACAGCGCGAGAGAGGCAACGTGCATCCGGTGAAGCATTGGATCCCGGTGTGTGGGTTACTCAGGGTACCGAAGCAGCCGCCGCAGCACGAACCCTTCTGAACCGTCTGTCATGACGGACACCTCATACCAGTCCTCTTCCTGCGCCCGCCTTGGCCCACTGAGGATCTCCAGTTCCGTTCCGGCCGGAAGCGTGGAAATGGTGAACGCCGATTTCATGGCGCGGCGTTTGAGTTCTGCTCTGTCGATCGTGACGACGGTATCCCCAACGGCAAATTCGAAATCGGGAGGTAGCTCCGGCGTCTGATACGGCGTTGGGCTGGGTACAGGAGTTGGGACAGGAGTCGGGCTCGGCACCATTCCAGGCCCGGGAGTGTAGACGTACTCGATCGGCTCCTCAGGCGGCAGTGTTGCCGGATCAATCGCCGTTAGGGGGATCCAGCCCGTAGTCCCGTTGATCGTGGCCTGCACCCAGGTTTCACCGTTGACGTCTTCCCGTGCCAGGATGCTGGTGACTTCATCGCCAACCAAACCGGATCCGTACCGGACTCCACTTGGCGATGGCGCCCCACGAATCACTGCGCCTTCGACGAGAAGCGTCGGTTTCAGGTTCGCCAGCGCAAGCAGGTACTCGCTTGTCGGCACATAGATGAAGCCGTCAATCACACCCTGAACGCTGTTCTGGGTGGATGAAATCGTATCCCTCAGCGGATTATCAAATCCGTCGATTGGTTGGCCGGTTTCCGCATCCAGGGCAGTCATTCCCAGGAACACGGTGTCGTCGACAACGGCAGGGGTAAAGTTCGTGTAGAAGTTGCCGTTCCACGTATATCGCCATTTCTCCTGCCCCAGCCGCGCGTCTACTGCGTACATGGTTGCGTTCGAGCTGCCAAAGTAGATGACCCCCTCACGCACGGTGGGTGCCGACCGGAGCGTATCGCCCATGGGGAAGCGCCATACCTCGTTACCCGTAGATGCATCCAGGGCATAGAAATCGGGCGCATCGAGTGACGCGTAGACCATGCCGTGGGCTACAAGGGGAGACATCCTGCTTCCGGATCCCACCTGGTGACGCCAAAGCTCGGCACCATCGGTCGTGGAAATCGCGTAGACGTAGCCTTCGGTACAGGTTGTGAACACCTCGTTTCCGGCTACTGCAGGCGCGCAGTACGAAAGGCCGGCCATGGTGAAGCGCCAGAGTTCCTTGCCATTTCGGGCATCAACGGCGAACAGCCTGCCCTCGGCTCCCCGGGACGAATGTTCTTCCGTGATCCTGCCGTTGCCGATCATGGTAGCGTAGACAACGCCATCCACCACCGCCGGCGATCCGTGCATGGCGCCGCCCAGATGTGATTTCCAGAGTCCTTCGCCGGTTTGCGCGTGTATGGCGTAGAGGTGTTCATCGTTGGATCCCACATACACGATTCCCGAGGCAACGGTGGGCGTGCAATAGACCGAGTCCCCGGTTTCAAAGCGCCAAACCTCCTCGCCGGTGGCGGAGTTTAGCGCAATGATCTCCCTCCTCACGGCAAGGTAGAGGATGCCATCAACAATTACGGGTGCCGTTGTGCCATTCTCCTGGAGGTCGTATTTCCATTTGATGATGATGGGAAAATAGAGGCTTGGGCCAGGGCCAGGCATGCTGCCTGTACGACCGGGCGCACCCTGGAATGTCCGCACGGCGGGGTCCGCGGTGTGCGACGGGGTCCCGGCAACGGTGAAGGTGTCACTTAATGGGGTTCCGACCGCGACGGGTACTTCGGTGGGTACAAGGGTGGCTGTCGGTTCGGTTGGCTCGTCTTCCCCGCCACAACCAACGAGTACAAATGGTAATAGCCCGGTAGCCCCAACTTTTAGCGCGGTGCGACGCGAAAGCATGATTAATCTCCAGTTGTCTGCGTGGTCCCCAACTGCATTATCACCGTACCCGGGTTTTCAGGCAAACAGGGTACGTCACGCTACCGGTGTAGCAATGCTGTCGACGAATCGCACGTCAACCACCCACGTGATCTCGTGGTCACCCACCGTGCCGGTGAGCTGCCAGCACCCCTCGCCGGGGAACGCGATGCCGGTTTCCACGAATCCCGCTTGCACATATTGCCGTTGGGGGGAGAGTGGAGTGCGAGGAGCAAGGGAAGATTCCGCATCCAGCCGTTCGCCGGAGACAACCACCCAGCCTTCCACACCGTCGGCACGCATCCACGTTACGGTTGTTGTGCGCCAACCCTGCAACTTCCCGTATCCGATTTCCGTATCCGGGCCCAGCTCCAGTACGCCGTTGTTCGGTATTGAAACCCAGATGCCATCCGCATAGTGCACGGCATCAGTCGGCTCGAAAGGATCCATCCGTGCGGGTGGCCTGTGTTCACCGGGCGGCGTGACCGGGCAGGTGAACGTTTCCGGGGTCTGAGCGGCAAGCGGATTAACGGTCACAAGGGCCAGCAGGAAGGTCATCAACAGCCGGTTGGCGCGGGTCATTGCGGGCTCCTCTGGCCGTTTTGGGCGTAATTGGGCGAATGGTGGTGATCGGATTTGCCCAGTGTAGCAAAGCCGGAATCCCCGCTGGACGGTGTACGGCCATGTGCCCTGGCGTATACTGTCGAGGCACAGTAAGCGCCGTACCATGGCTGGATTCCACCGCGCTTGCCGATCTCGAAAGGACAACCCGAACGCATGCAAACAGCTCCCAATCTCACCTTGCCCGATACATCCGAACGCATTTTGCGCATCCAGGGCGGACATCGCCTGAGTGGCAACGTCCGCATCAGTGGCGCGAAAAACGCCGCCCTGAAGGCGCTTGCCGCCAGCCTCCTCACCAAAGAGGAAGTGGTGCTCAACAATGTGCCGATGATTGCCGACGTGCTCAGCATGGCGGAACTCTTGCGCGAGTTTGGGGCCGAGGTTGCGGTTGAGAAGGAGCATGAGCGCGTTACGATCCATGCCCGCGAGATCACCCGCACCGATGCACCACCGAGCCTGTTCAAGGCAACACGCGCAAGCGTCGTCGTCACCGGGCCGATGCTGGCGCGCGCCGGCGAGATCAGCTTCGCGCTCCCGGGTGGCGACCAGATTGGCAAGCGCCCGATCGATATGCACCTGCGTGGGTTCCAGCGCATGGGTACGGAGATCGAACGTGGCCACGATATGGTCCACGCCAGGGTCGCCAAGCTGAAGGGGGCCCGTATTTATATGGACTACCCCAGCCACACCGGCACCGAGGCGCTGATGATGGCCGCCACCCGGGCGGCCGGCACCACCATGATCATGAACGCCAGTTACGAGCCGGAAATTGTTTGGCTGGGCAACATGCTCAATCGAATGGGAGCCCGTATCAGCGGCCTCGGCACACCATTCATCACCATCGAGGGGGTCGAGCGCCTGAACGGCGTCAGCGATATCGTTATTCCCGATCGCCTGGAAGCAGCGACCTTTGCGGTTGCGGCGGTGATTACCGGTGGTGAGGTTGAACTGGAAGATGTGGAATCGCGCCACCTGGTGCCGATCACCGAGAAGCTGATGGAGGCGGGCGCGGAAGTGTGGAAGCACGATACCCGCATGCTGATCAAGGCCGGTAAGGAACTGAAAGCGGTGGATATCCAGACACTGCCGTATCCTGGCTTCCCCACGGATAGCCAGAGCACCTTCATGCCGTTGCTTACCCAGGCACAGGGTGTGGCGCATGTACACGAGCGCGTGTACGAGGATCGATTGCGGTACACCGATGAGTTGATCAAGATGGGTGCCGATATCCGCGTGCAGCGCTGGGGTGACAATGGCGAGTTCCTCGCCACCTCCGCCGAAGTACATGGTCCCACAAAGCTTCACGGTGCGAGGGTGCAGAGCCTGGATATCCGCAGTGCGGTCAGCGTGGTGCTGGCTGGCCTGGTCGCCGAGGGTGAAACACAGGTTACCGATGTGTTCCACATCGATCGCGGCTACCAGGATTTTGTGGCCAAGCTCAACTCGCTAGGTGCCGATATCGTGGATACGGCACTGGTGGAGTAGGACATACCGGGAACGACGAGAAGCAAAAAGGCGGGCCACATGGCCCGCCTTTTTGGGTGGGTTCGCTTGACTATGGTGTCGCTGCAGGCGAAGCGACCGGTGTCGCCGGCAGCCCGGTCACGGAATCCTGCCGGACCCATCCGGTTACATCTTCCACTCGCACTTCAATCCACAGGCCGTCGCTGCGTTGGCGTTCGTTCCCGGTGGGGAACACCGGTGTGCCAGCCGGGAAGGTGCCCCGTTCCACGCCGGAAGCGCTTGGCGCTGCCCGGATCGTGGTCTCATCAACAAGTTCCGCCACCCTCTGGGCGGGGACCTGGTAGATCACTGTTTCGTTGTAGGAGCCGACCAGAATTGCATTGGCCGGGGAGATATACAGCGCATCGTTCTCACCTTCCGGGTCGTAGGCAACAGGAATTTCCATGATGATGTCGCCTGTTTGCGCATCAAGCACAAGGGCATTTGTCCTTGCCCGAAGGATGACCTTGTTGTCGTCCGGGTAGAACCACACATAAGCGAAATCGGAGGACACATCCCTGGCCCATCGCACGGTTCCAGATGATTCAACCAATTGCACTGTGTGATGATCATCATCGCTGGTGAGCAGGGTAATCTCCCCGTTTCCAGCGTGCCGATCGAGGACATTATCGGTGCTGAACACGAATTCCCCGGTGGTATTGTCGAGCAGCGTGACGGTGGTGTTATAGCGGAGTATGGAGATATTCTCGTGGCTGGAAATCGAGAGATCGTCGAACGTGTAGATTCCCTCATGCGTTGTTGTAGCGCCGGTGATGTGGTGAACCGCGGTGACGTTGAAGCCATCCCAGTAGTAGATGAATCGGCTGGAGAGCCGGTACGACTCCCACGTGTCGGGGTGGGAGCGTTGCTCCACAATTTCACCCGTACGCGCATCCAGCAGGTAGACCTGATAGGGAGTTGTCACGGCAACATGATCGCTGGTGGTGTTCCATCGACGTAGTTCCTCTGGAGGGGAGTATGTCCAAAGGGTACGCCTGTTCACGGTATCGTACGCCCGGATACTCTGCTCCTGCAGGAACAGGATGATCTCGCCATCCTGGGCGCTGTTGTAATCAGTTGTGTCCAGCGTCAGCAGGAGCTCCCCTGTGTGAATGTCGACCAGAAGTGTCCTGGAATCTGGCGTGGTTAGCATCTGCACATCGTTATACGTCCACTGTATAAACAGATCGCCGGTGTTGCTAACGCGCCAGGCTTCTTCCAACGTGGCCCAGTCTATCCCGACGGCATCGTTTGCGATGCGTAACACGAACACATCCGGATAGACGTACTCCCCCGAAGCATCCATGTACTGGGTAGCTGATACGACGGCATCCTCAAACCGCGCTACTTCCAGCCCTGTCGACAGGTTGAGGATGACAACTGAAGACGGCTGGGTGATGATGAGTTTCTCGTTCGTTCCTGGCTGAGCCCAGTCGTTGTTAATGAAGTAGCCCGGTTCCAGGAAGCTCAACCACAATTCGTCGCCAGAGACCGGATCAAGGGCGATGATCTCCTCGTTCTGAAGGACCAGCACGTGGTCCTCCAGGAGCATCACATCTACTTGCACCGTGATAGGTGCTGTCCACACGACGTCACCCGTTGTCAGGGAAAGTGCCTCTACCGATTCGGTGGTAATGGCATACAGAACAGCCTGGTCGCTGCTCAACGCATTTGGGCGAGACAGGTCAAGGTTGGTTGTATAGGTGTAGGCCCATAGTTCCTCGCCGGTTTCCGCTTCGAGCAGGCGAGCGGTGATCACAGCTTCATCGGCCGAGCGATGCAGGATCGATCCATTGTCCAGCAGGGTAAACCCCCCTGACGGGCAATCAGGTTGCTGCCAGACAACGTTATTGCTCTCGACATTGATGAGCGTGCATGTTGTTTCCCCGGAAACCAGGATCTGCGGGTTGGCGTCGGCGTTGAGCACCGAATATCGAACGATGTCATAGGCGGGATCGAATTGCCATCGAACCGTCATGGTGAGGGTATCGACATAGGCGAGTTGTTCGGGAGAAGCCAGGATAAGGTTGTCGCCCAGGTAACGCCTCTGTTCCATACTCGAGTTATCCGGAATCCCGGAATGGTCAAAGCGGGCCACCGGTTCCGCCACAGGAATGGTCTCCTGGCGGCTTCGTTCCCATGCCGATGGCGTAGATACCTGGAGCGCATCGTTCGGGTCCGTCTGCGTCACCTTGCCGAGCAAGGGGCCCGCCAGGATCAGCATGGCAAGAAGGGCGACAAACGGACTTTTCATCCTGTGCATGGCGGCTATTCCTCTAACTACGTCTGTGGTCGGGTTCTGTATGCCCATGGTGCCACAGGGCGGCATATCTGTCCCGGAAACCTTGTAGCAACCTTGGACCGAAGTCCGGATTATTCGGGCAAGGTTGCGGCAAGGTTTCCTGTTCACCACCCTGGCAGCCGGGTAGCATGCATGCAGGGACCAATGAATTGGCAATCTGCCTCGTGCGCATGGCGTGCGGGGTGTGTTGTGGTACACGGGGAGAGCGAAGAGATGTTCGATGAAATGGTGTCGGAGAAGCTGATCGAGTGGATATGGATCCTGGCCTCGATTGGCGTTGTCATTTTCGGATTACTGATGATGTTCGCGGGAGGAGGTTTTGTCGGTTTCTTGATGGCTGCGATGTATATCGTCATCGGACTTCTAGTGACCAGAGTGGTATGCGAAGCCATGATCGTGATTTTCAAGATGCACGAAAACCTGCAATGGAGCGCCCGGTCCCTCGAAAAGCTCCAGGCGAGCCTGACAAACGCTCCGGGCCGGGCGGTGCCGCAAGCCAGTACCGCGTATCAGGTGCAATCCCAGGCGAAGCCCGTATCAGCACCGCCAGCGCAATCGGTGGCGAGCACCACGCCATCGAATGTCGGTTCCGAAGAACCTGCGACAGGCGATGCAACCCCTGGTGCGATGAAAAAGGACGATTACCACGATCGCATGATGGCTATTCGCGAGCGACTCGAGCAGGAAGCGAGAGACAAGCGGCGGTACTAGACATGAGAAGGGGCGAGCCGGCCGGCTCGCCCCTTTTTATGTTCATGGTATTCGGAGTGTCCCTCACTCCAGCCTAGCTAAACGGAAGTCGATCAAGCAGGCGCCGAAAAAGGCTGCGATGGTTCCTTGCACGTTCGGCCGCCTGTTCCAGGCGCAACTGCTCCTGCTCCAGTCGGTCGCGCTCCCGCTCGTCGAGGGCGTTATGGGCCTTCTCGCGATCATGCGCCGCCATCACCGCTGCCATCATGCTTGCATTGCGGGTTGCTTCAATCGGGCTGGAAGGGGAGTTCATTGCCATGGCGATCTCCGGTACGGTTGTGTCGACAGGGGATCCGAAATAGAGGTATGTGGCGAAATCAGGCTGTGCTTTCACACTACCACACCGGGTGCGGACCCTATGCCGGTATCCCGGAGCTCAGTGAGGGGCTTGTTCTGCCGGGTAATTGATCGGCACCAGAGTTGCGTAGGCAACGGTGTACCCGGGGCGATGCGCAAGGCAAACACGCTATGCTCCACGCTCCGCATGGCCCGTTCGTACGGTATACTCGCACGAGAATGCACCGTGCGTCGTACAGGCAAAGGATGAAAACGCGTGTCTGCTCGCATCCTCGTTGTTGAAGACCAGGAAGATGTCGCCCAGCTCATCGATGTCGTGCTGGAGGGCGAGGGCTACACCGTTGCCATCGCGCGCGATGGTGCCCAGGGGCTCCTGCTCAGCCGCGAGTGGGACCCGGACCTTATCCTCATGGACATCATGCTGCCCGGTGTAGATGGCGGCACGCTTATCTCCCGGCTCCGTCGCGAACCCGAAACCGCGAACCTGCCCATTATCGCCATGAGCGCCAGCCGCACCCTGCGCGATCGCAGCACCGAGCTGGAAGCCGATGCCCTGCTGCCAAAGCCGTTCAATATCGACGCGCTGCTGGTGCAGGTGCAGTTCCTGCTCGATCGCGGACGAACTGACGAGGGCGTGACAGACGCATGATGTCATCGCGGTCCGAAGCGTCGCTCGTGGTTGTTATCCCCACCTACAACGAAGCGGACAATATCGAATCCCTGGTCACCGCGTTGCTGGCCTTGCCGTGCGCACCGCAGGTGCTGATTGTGGACGATAACTCTCCCGACGGGACCGGCAGAATCGCAGATGGCCTGGTAGCGCTTCACCCTAGCCGCGTGCATGTGAAGCACCGCCAGCTCAAGGAAGGGCTCGGCCGTGCATATGTCGATGGCCTTACGACGGCCTTGGCGCTGGGCACGACCCACATCGCGCAGATGGACGCCGACCACAGCCACCGCCCGCAGGACCTCCAGGCGATGATGAACGCTGCGGTTTCAACGGGTGCCGGCCTGGTGCTGGGCAGCCGCTACATCCCCGGTGGAAGCACCGTTGGCTGGCCACGACATCGGCAGTGGATTAGTCGCTTCGGGAGCTGGTATTCCGGCCAGGTGCTGGGGGTGCATATCCGCGACCTTACCGGCGGGTTCAAAATCTGGACACGTGAGCTGTTGGCCGCGATCGACCTGCCCTCAATTACATCGGATGGATACAGCTTCCAGATCGAGACCACCTGGCGCGCCCAACAACACGGTGCCCAGATCGAGCAGGTGCCGATTGTGTTCCATGACCGTGTCGCCGGGGCCAGCAAGTTGAGCCGGGCCGTGGTGCTGGAAGCCGCGCTGGTGGTGTGGAAGCTCCGTTTCCGGCGCTAACTGCCCGTTACCCTCGCAACCGTCGCCCGCATCTTCTCCTGGAACGCGTCTTTCCCGAACGTGGCCGCATGCTGCTGGATGCGGTCGGTATCCCACTGCCCTTCACTCAGGAGCAGGGATACAAGCTCATCCTCATCCGTGGGATCAAAATGCCAGCCGGTAACGCCGTGCACCACTGATTCCAGCGCTCCACCGGCCCCGGCGGCGATCACCGGCCGGCCAGCCGCCTGCGCTTCCACCGCTGTCATGCCAAAGTCCTCAACGCCGGGCAGGATCAGTGCCCGGCAGCGTTGCATGTGGTCCACAACCTCGGCATCGGTGCGTTCGCCCAGGAACTCCACCGTGGGCCCGGCCATCGCGCGCAGGTCTGCTTCGGCACGCCCGCTGCCGATTACCTTGAGGGGCACCTGGGCAGCCGTGCTGGTCCGTACGGCGCGGTCGATCCACTTGTGCGGCACCAGGCGACTCACCACCAGGTACCAGTCCTCGGGCTCAACCGGCGTGTGCGGGCGGAACCGTTCGGTATCTACCGGCGGGTAAATCACCTCGGCGTCGCGGTTGTACACCTTGCGGATTCGCTCGCGTACCGCACTCGAATTAGCGATAAAGTGCGTTACGCGTCCGGCTGCCCGTTGGTCTTGCGCTCGCAGGGCGCGGAATACGATGTTCGCTACCGGTCGCAGCGGGCCGAGCTTTGTCGCGCCGAGGTAATCGCGGTCGCCATACAGGAATCGCGCCGGGCTGTGACAGTAACTGACGAGCGGGATATCGGTCGAAGGAGGGGCCGCATGGTGGCTCCACGCCGAGGAATCGGCGATCACCACATCGGTATCGTGGGGAATCGACCGCCCCAGTTGCCGGAAGATTTGCGGGTATACCGGCGTCCAGATGCGGTGGGTGCGTTCGGCGCCCGGCAGCTTCGCGAGCGGGCTGGTGCGGATATCCCAGTCCCGGAGGGCAGGGGGCAGGTGGTCGGCATCGTACAGGCTGGTGAACACCGGTGCCTCCGGGTACATGCCATGCAGCACTTCCAGCACGCGTTCGGCACCGCCATATTGGGTGAGATAATCGTGAACCAGGGTAACGCGCACAGCAGACCTTTCAGTGCGGGGAATGCGGACTCGAAACGTCCAGGGCTGCATCTATTATGCCGGTAGCAGGAGGAGGGCGCATGCTCGAGATCACGAAACGCGAGGCCCAGGCACTGGCGACGATCGCCAGTCGGCTCGATCGTAAAACACTGTCCCGCACTGTTCGGCCGGACGATATCCTCGATATCATCAGGCATCTCGGCATGATCCAGCTGGACACCATTTCGGTGGTCAGCCGCAGCCACGAAACCGTGTTGTGGAGCCGCCTGGGAAACTACAATCCCGATCACCTCACGCATCTGTTCCTGGAACGACGGGCACTGACGGAATACCTCACCCACGCCGCGGCCATTACCCCGACTGCATACGTGCCGTTGATGCGCCCTACCATGCAACGCCAGGCGCAGCGCCATGACGGATATTGGCAGCAACCCGACAAGGCCGATGTCGCCCGCCGTATCCTCGAGCGCATCGAGCGGGAAGGCTCGCTGGGGTCCCGGCATTTCGAACCGCCGAAAGATCGCAAGAAGCTGGAGCAGTGGGAGAGCTGGTACGGCAACAAACCAGAACGTGAGGTGCTATTCGCCCTCTGGGGCGAGGGGCAACTGATGGTCAGCCTGCGGGATCGAGGGTTCGGTCGCTGGTACGACCTGCCGGAGCGCGTGGCCCCGGATACCTGGAACCAGTCCGCGCTGGATCACGACGAATACCAGCGAACAGTGCTCCTGCATGCCATGCGGGCGCTGGGAGTTGCAACCGCTCCGTGGTTGACGGACTACTGGCGCACCGGCGGCTACGCCTGGGTCCCGAACGCCGTTGTCCGCAAGGTGATGCCGCACCTGGCGGAGGAACAGCTTGTCCTCCCTGTTCGCATCTCGGGTGTAGAGGAACAGGCCTGGCTGGATGCTGCCATGATGCCGGAGCTTGAACAGCTTCGGGCGGGAAAGGGCTGGCCGACCAAGACCACCTTCCTGTCGCCGTTCGATAACCTCATCTGGAACCGCGGCCGGATGAAGCAGCTGTGGGACATTGATTACACGATCGAGATCTACACTCCGGCGGCGAAACGGCAGTACGGGTACTACACCATGCCCATCCTGCATCGTGGCCGGCTGGTGGGGCTGATTGACCCATCCCTCAACCGCAAGGAAGGCCACCTCACGGTGAGGTCCATCCACCTGCTGGCCGGAGCGAAACCGACACCAGCGCTGGCGAACGCTATCGCGAAAACGCTCGACGAGTTCGCCACATTCCTTGGCGCTACCGACTGGTCGATCCTGGAATCCAGCCCGCCTGAACTCGTTCGGGCGATCTATCGGCAGTAGCCGTCAGGATTCCGCGACTTCCAGTTCCTCGTCCGGCAGCATGAACAGTTCCAGGTTGGGCGAGAGGGTAAACGCCGAGAAGCTGTAGGGCTGGCCGGCCGGCGTGCGACCCTGGCGGATCTCGCGTAGCAGGATCGGTGGTTCGCGGTTGGCAAGGTCGTTCAGCAGGCTGCGAATCTGCGATTCGTTCAGGCGCGGCAGGGCACTGGTTTGCAGCAGTTTGCTTAGCGCCTTGCGGAACGTGAAATAGTGCAACTTGGGGTCGTCGCTCAGTTCCCGCAGCACGCCCAGCAGGGCCGCCCGCTCTTCCTCCTGCAACGATTCCAGCCGCACCGCACCGGTTGGCTGGATTGTATCGTCGTCGTCATCCAGGTCGTCGTCCGTATCGCCATTGGAACTCGGCAGACTGGCGTAGCTGTTGCCTCCAGAGGTTGTCAGGTTCACCACTCCGGCCTGGGCTGCGTTTTCCATAAAGACGCTAAACGGCACCCCGAACGTTGCCCGCGGCTTGAGGTTGTGGTCTGTCCCGAGCCAGTGGCCGATTTCCTGGTACAGCATCGGTTCGCCATCGCCACGCTGTTGCAGCACCTGTTTGAGGTGGTCGAACGCTGTTTGCGGGATATTCGCGCTGCGTTGTTGGGATGCAACCTGCTGTGGCCGGGCCCCGTTATAGGTTGACCGTGCCGAGCGGGACCGGACGGAGGGATCGAGGTCGCGCTCGTAGATCAGCACAGAATCGGCTGCCGAACTGAGCATGCGGCTCATGGCGGCATCCACGCCAATCACAATCACATGGGCACCGGCCTGTCGCAGGTAGTTCAACGGGTGGATCAGGTCGCCATCGCCGGTCACGAAAATAATCGTGCCCAGGTTGGTCATGCGTTGGGTCAGGTCCACCGCATCAACAGCCATGCGCACGTCGGCGCTGTTCTTGCCGGAGGGGGTGTAGATAAGGTCGATCCCCTGGCGGTAGAGATTCTCGGCATCGATGGCGAGTTCGGCATTGGTCCAGGGCGCGTAGGCGCGGCTCAGCACCAGGCGGCCGTGATCGAGCGCTTCCTGGATAATCAGGCTCATTTTCGGCGTGGTGAGGTTGAAGTGGTTCCGCAGGCTCACCTGCAGGTTCTCGTAATCAATCAGCAACGCCACATCGCCGGGTTCGGCCTGGGGTACCGCTTTTGATTTTGCGTTGGCATTCGCGCACATGGGTAGTCTCTTCCGGACGTGAGTGGTGGGTTGATACTCTGCTATGCCCATTGTACGGCCAGAGCATGATACCTGCACCGGGTGAAGGTGGAGCTGCGTACGTACGCAGGAAGAGCCGTAAGGCAGCGAAACCATCCATTGACCGCCCCGCGTGGTTGCGCGTATGCTAGCCAATGTACTGGCTCGCCGTGAGCGTGCGAAACCGGGCTACCCATGACACGGGAATACCGATTCTCACGAGGGGCTGTCACACCTTAACAATAGAGACCTCATCGCGAGATGGGGACACGAGCGAGGAGCTAGAGATGGATGATCTCATGATCTTCATCATTGGCGCAGTGCTCGTTGCTGGAATCACCTTTTTCGTGACCTGGTTCTGGCTGGAAAAGCGCGCTGAATCGCGCGTGAAAACAGCCCAGATGGAAGCTGATCGCGTAATTGAAGAGGCCGAGACCAAGCGGCGGGATATTGCACTTTCTGCCAAGGATGAAGCGATTCGCCTGCGTGGCGAACTCGACAGGGAGCTGACCCAGCGCCGTGTTGAAATCGAACGCATTGAACGGCGGATCGAGAAAAAAGAAGAAAGTATTGATGACAAGGCCCAAAAGCTCGAGCAGCGAGAGCAGACGGTTCGCAAGGGCGAACAGCGCCTGCAGAGCCAGCGCGAGTCATGGGAGGCCGAGAAGGTCCGCAAGGACCAGGAACTGGAAGACCACCGCCAGTCCGTATTGCGTGAACTGGAAGAACAACGCCAGCAGCAAATGCGGGAAGTTGAAGAATCCCGCCAACGCTACCACGCAGAACTGGAGCGCGTGGCAGGGCTGACCGCCGCGGAAGCGCGCGACCAGCTGATCGCTGATATCGAGGACGAAGCCCGCCACATGGCGCAGCGACATGTCCACGAAATCGAGCGCGAAGCCAAGGACGAGGCCGACAAGCGCGCGCGCAAGATCCTGGCAACCACCATCCAGCGTATCGCGTCCGACTACGTCTCGGAAACCACGGTGAGTGTGGTGCCGCTGCCGAACGACGACATGAAGGGCCGTATCATCGGCCGTGAAGGTCGTAACATTCGCGCGCTGGAAACCGCAACCGGCGTGGACCTGATTGTGGACGATACGCCTGAGGCGGTAACGGTGAGCGGGTTTGATCCCGTTCGTCGCGAGGTGGCGCGCCGCGCCCTGCAGAAGCTCCTGCAGGATGGCCGTATCCACCCGGCCCGCATTGAGGAAGTCGTCCAGAAAACCCAGATGGAACTGGACGAGATCATGCGGGAAGAGGGCGAACGCGTGGCCTACGATGCCAACGTGCCCGGCCTGCACCCGGACCTGGTGAAACTGCTGGGCCGGCTCAAGTTCCGCACAAGTTACGGTCAGAACGTGCTGGCGCACAGCCTCGAAACCAGCCTGATTGCGGCCAACCTGGCCGCCGAGCTTGGTGCCGATGTGAACGTCGCCAAGACAGCTGGCCTGCTGCACGACATCGGCAAGGCAGTCGACCACGAAGTGGAAGGCCCGCACGCGCTGATTGGTGCCGATATCGCCCGCAGGTTGGGCCGATCGTCACGCATCGTGCACGCAATTGCCGCGCACCACAATGAAGAAGAGCCGCAAACCATTGAGGCCTTCATTGTGCAAACGGCCGACGCCATTTCCGGTGCCCGACCGGGAGCACGCCGCGAAATGGTGGAAACATACATCAAACGGCTGGAAGCGCTGGAAGGCGTGGCCAACTCGTTTGAGGGCGTGGAGAAATCCTTCGCCATCCAGGCTGGTCGCGAGGTTCGAATCCTCGTCCACCCGAATTCGGTCAACGATGCCGGGGCCACTCGCCTGGCCCAGGATGTGGTGAAGAAGATCGAGGAAACCCTCGAGTACCCTGGCCAAATCAAGGTAACAGTCATTCGTGAAACGCGCGCTGTCGATTACGCGCGCTAACACATCCAGGGCTCGCATGCGCTGGTACCCACCGCGCACGCCCGTTGTCTCTGAACACGCAACGCGTGTGCCTGTATTCTGTTTCGGCGGAACACGGGCACACGCGTTTTGCGTTGATGGGGCGGGGTTCCGTGTGCAAATGTGGCCAAACAGCGTAGACTACGTGCATACCTCTGTGGGGGAGGTGAGAACCTGGTGGCCATGGCGACCACCAGTAGTGTTCCTGGCACATCCGGGGGAAATACCGCCATCCGCGCGAACACCGTCGCCGGGCGTCCCCGTGCGTGCCAGCATTGTTGCACCCGAATCCCGGGTTGTGGGGAAAGAGAGTAGCGTTTCATGAACCGGTTTTTCAGTAAGCTCAACCTCAACGATATTAAAATCAAGGCCGAGGGCAACAGTTTTCCACCGGACGCCGATGATGATCATATCGATGGGCAGGAGACTGCTTCACAGGTGAGCCCTGAGGTAGAGACCCAGGCGGTGGATACCGACGCCCTTCCAAGCTTCTTCCGACCCACCGCAGCGAAGAACGATGACGCCGAACCGGCCAGCACCACTGCCTCCGCAATCGAGGAAGCCGATATGGCGAGCTTCGAGACCGAGGATGTAGAGGATGTGCCGGTGCACAGCAACGGCCACAGCAACCACGAGATCAGCTACGAGGAATCGACTGCACTTTACGCCACCGCCAACGTGATGGTGGAAGAGCGCGTAACCGAGATCGTGTCCGATGGCATCGTGATCGGCATTGGTGAGGTCCTGAAGGTGTCCGCCCGATCCCGCCCGAGTGCAGTTGCCGGCGCTATTGCCGGTGTTGTACGCGAGGCTGGCCGGGCCGAGGTGCAGGCAATTGGCGCCGGCGCCACCAACCAGGCAATCAAGGCTGTGGCGATCGCGCGCGATTACCTCAGTGAAAGCGGTATCGAGGCAATCTGTGTGCCGGCGTTTATCGATGTCACCATCGAGAACGAGGATCGCACCGCTATTCGCCTCGTGGTGGAGCCGCGCTAAACTGACAGGTATGACTGATACCAACCGCCTCCAGATTGATCTGCACACGCATACCACAGCAAGCGATGGTCAGGATACCCCTGCCGAACTGGTGAATTTCGCCATTCAGCAGGGGGTTTCTGTGCTTGGCGTCACCGACCACGATACGGTCGATGCCCTCCCTGAGGTGCAACGGCATGCTAAAAACGCCGGGATCACGCTGGTGCCCGGTGTGGAACTGAGCACCACCGTCGACCGCGCTGAGGTGCATGTGCTGGGTTATTTCGTGGATACCAATGACCAGGGCCTGGTCGATGCGCTGGCCGAACAGGCTACCAAGCGATTCAACCGCATTCAACGCATTATCGAAAGGGTGCGGTCGCTCGGTTACGACATCGATGGCGATGCGATTCTGGCCCAGGCCGCGTTTGGCACAATTGGCCGGCCACATGTTGCCCGCGCGCTGATTGCTATTGGCGCAGCGACAGATGTCTCCGATGCCTTTGAGCGATTCCTGAAAGCTGGCCGGCCCGGGTATGTTCCGCGCGATCCCTTTAGCCCGGAAGATGCCGTGCGTTTGCTGGTGGAGCACAACGCGATTCCGGTGCTCGCCCATCCATACTCCACGAAGGATATCGAAGGCACCCTGAAGCGCCTGGTGCCGGTTGGGCTGCGCGGTTTTGAGACCTATTACGCCGAGTACACACCCGAGCAGCATGCCGAGCTTCGCTCTATCGCTGACGCCTGGGAGCTGATCCCCACCGGCGGCAGTGATTACCACGGGGTGCACTTCCGCGAGGGCCGCGTCCTTGGTTCCGCACCCGTACCACAGGAGGTCACAGAGCGACTCTTCGCCGCCCATGAGGCCATGCGATGAGCGCTGTTGCCGTCATCGTGGCGGCCGGATCCGGTGAGCGCTTTGGCAACGCCGCCAAGGTGCTCGTGCCATTGCTCGGTCGCCCCGTACTTGCCTGGACGCTCGATGCCTTCTCCGCATCCACCGGCACCGCCGGTATCGTCCTGGTGGTGGGGCCGCACACGGAAACCGGGGTTATGGACCTGGTGGCCAGTGGCCAGTGGCCAAAGGTGGAGGCGATTGTGAAGGGCGGGGACTCCCGCCAGCAATCGATGGCCAACGGCGTGGCAGCTGTGCCCGGGGATGCTGAGATCGTGCTGGTTCACGATGCTGCCCGGCCACTGGTGCAACCGGGCGATATTGATGCCTGCATCGAGGCAGCACGGGAACATGGTGGCGCAATCCTCGCTGCCCCGGTTACTGATACGATCAAGCGCACAGACCATGGCATGGTGGAAGAAACTGTCGATCGCTCAACGCTTTGGGGTGCCCAAACCCCGCAGGCGTTCCGTGCCGACTGGATGCGCGCAATGGCCGAGCTTGCGTCCCGCAATGAAACCAGCATTACCGATGAGGCTTCCCTGGCGGAGGCACTCGGGTACCCGGTCCATATTGTGGTGAGCGATAGCACGAACCTCAAGATCACCCACCCGCACGACCTCGTTATCGCCGAGGCGCTGTTGCGCGCCCGGGAGGAACATCCATGAACTGGCCCCGCTCTGGCATCGGTTACGATGTGCACCGTTTCGCCGAGGGCCGCAGGATGGTGCTGGGTGGGGTGGAGATTCCGTTTGGGAAGGGGCTGCTCGGCCATAGCGATGCCGATGTACTGCTGCATGCCATTGCGGATGCGATGCTCGGTGCCGCGGCGCTGGGTGATATCGGCGTGCACTTCCCGCCGTCCGATGAACGTTGGAAAGACCTGGATAGCCTGGAAATCGTGCGCCACAGCGTCTCGCTGCTCGGCGAGCATGGCTGGCAGCTGGTGAACATCGATGCCTCGGTGATCGCCGAAGTACCGAAGGTGAACCCGCATGTACCGGCCATGAAGGCGCGGATCAGCGAGGCAACCGGCCTGCCGCCGGATGCGATCAGTATCAAGGCCACCACCAACGAGCGCATGGGATGGATCGGGCGCGAGGAAGGCATTGCCGCGCTCGCCACCGCCATGATTGCGCCGGTATGAGGGTGTGCCTGCAGCGGGTTTCCCGCGCCAGCGTGACCGTTGCCGGGGAGGTGGTTGGCGCTATTGATGCCGGCTACCTGCTGCTGGTTGGGATATCACCAGACGACGGGCCGAAGGAAATAGACCTGCTTGCCAGCAAGGTCGCCAACCTGCGCGTGCTGGACGATGATGCTGGCGTCATGAACCGCTCGGCGCTGGATGTGCTCGCTACCTCGCCGGATGCGGTATCCATGCTTGTTGTGTCACAATTCACGCTTTACGCCGATGTGCGCAAGGGGCGCCGTCCCAGCTGGGCGCACGCCGCGCCGCCAGCGGTTGCCGAGCCGCTTGTGACGGCCTTTTGTGATTCGCTCCGGCAGCTCGGTTTTCGGGTGGAGACCGGGGTATTTGGGGCCGAGATGGCGGTGGAACTGGTGAACGACGGCCCGGTAACAATCTGGCTGGATTCCGACGAGTTGCAGGCGCCGCGCCGGGGGTAGACGTATGAGCGATGCCAAACAGCCTGAGCACATGCGCCCCATCCCGGATGGCGGGCTGAAGGATGCCATGCCCTCATGGTTGAAACGCCCACCTGCCTGGCGGGACCTGCCCACCGCCGGGCAGCGCCACGAGCGTAGTTTGCCCGAACCCGATACCAGTGAGATTGATCCCCGCTCATTGGTGGATGTAAGCGACCTGCCGCAATGGTTGCAGGCTATTGCTGCCCGCGGCGAGATTAACCTGCCGGAGCCGGATGCCGCGGTGGATCACGCTGTCGAGATAGTGCAGGCTGCCCACAAACCGGATGCCATGCAATCGGAACCGGCTCAGGGATTCACACCATTTGACGAAACAGGCGCCGCGCCCGATTCCGTTGGCCCGGGCTTTATGCCCGCGCCTGACCGTCAATCCGGGCCAGAGGCCCAGGCCGATGGCGGCAACGTCGTCGTTCCCGAATCCGAACCGCCTGCTCCCGTTGCGGTCGCGCCTTCTGCCAGGCAGCTTGCCGTACCGGTCTGGATCCTGGCGGTAGCCGTGCTTGTTTTCGTGGCGTTGCTCGTGCTCATAGCCGTCTTGATCTAACCTGTCAGGTCAGGTGGTCATACTCTCCGGATACCCAGGCAATATGGCGCGCCGCCGAGGCCAGCACTGCCTCTTTTGCTCCGGTCGTGATCGGCTGGGTGGGGAAGTTGCCGTACAGCCGGTCAAAATCCAGGCCTTCCACCCGGTCCGCGATGCGCCGCACCGTGTTGGCAGAGAGTGGCAAACGGTTGGGGTAACTGCGCAGGAATGTCACCCAGCCCTTACGTTCTACCGGGAAAATGGTATCGCTGCTGAGCATGACGCCCGCACCATCCTGCCCTTGCCAAAGGGCAACGGCGCTGCCCGGGAAGTGCCCGCCAAGGCGAACGAGTGTCAGGCCGGCTGTCAGTTCGTACTCGTCATCCCAGGGTGTGATCGCATCGCCGGGGCGGGCGATCCACTCCCGATCGCACGCGTTCACCAGGACCGGCGCGTTATTGAACGCCTCACTCCATTCCAGTTGCGTGCCGAACATGTGTGGGTGGCTCGCCGCGATCCAGCGCACCCCGCCGAGGCCCTGCACCTGCTGAATCGCACTCTCATCGATATATCCTGGCGGATCCCACAACAGGTTTCCGCCACGGGTATGCACCAGCAGGGGACGGTGGCCGATGCCGACCTTCGGTTCAATGGTGAAGCCGTGGAGACCCGGTTCGACCTCGCCAATCGTGACCTTCCGGTCACGCTGCAGGTCTGCCATCGTGGTCCAGCGTTGCACTCCGTCGGCTGGCAGGTATTGCCGTTCGTCGTTGCAGATCGCGCAAACATCTGGCAGCGGATGCGCGTGTTCGACGCCACAGGTTGCGCACAGGGAAAACAGTTCGGTCATGGGTGTCCTCCGGGTCCGGATTTCATCGTCACCATCCACAGTAGGGAGTGGGCACGCGTGCGTCAAATGGCGCGGCCTGGTCGTTTCCCGGCACTGCCTCCTGTGCTACGGTGATGCGCAGGTTTGCTGGTCGCGTTTCAGGAGATTCTTATGGCGTTATTTGATTTGCCGTTGTCCCAGTTGGAAAAGTACGTGCCCGACAGGCAGGAACCGGCCGATTTTGATGCGTTCTGGCGCGATACCCTTGCTGCGGCCCGCGCGTACGATACGGCACCGGTATTTGAACCGTACGATGCCGGCCTGACCGCGCAGGATGTGTACGATGTCACCTTCGCCGGTTTCGATGGCCAACCGATTCGCGCATGGATGCTGGTACCACGGCACGTGTCCAAACCTGTGCCTTGCGTAGTGGAGTACCTGGGCTACGGTGGCGGGCGCGGTTTTCCAACCAACTACACGCTTATCAGTTCCGCCGGGTTAGCGCATTTCATCATGGATACGCGCGGGCAGGGGAGCGCCTGGCAGCGGGGTGATACTCCGGACGCCGGTGCCAGCGGCGAGCCGCAGTTTCCCGGGTTCCTCACGCGCGGCCTCAGCACGCCCCATGATCATTACTACCGGCGCGTCTTTACCGATGCTGTCCGCGCGGTGGATGCGGCCCGCAGCCATCCCGATATCGACGGGCGCATTGTGGTGAGCGGTGGCAGCCAGGGTGGTGGCATTTCGCTCGCCGTTGCTGGGCTGGTGGACGATCTTACCGCCGTCTGGGCCGATCAGCCGTTCCTCTGTCACTACCGGCGGGCTGCCACCATCACCGATGCCGCGCCCTATTCCGAGCTGGCACGGTACCTGTCGCAGCATGCGGATATGGTGGACACGGCATTCGCCACGCTCGATTACGTGGATGGCGTCAACTTCGCGGTTCGTGCCAATGCCCCGGCACACTTTTCGGTGGGACTCATGGATGCGGTGTGCCCGCCAAGCACGATCTATGCTGCGTATAACCACTACGCCGCCGACAAATCGATATCCGTGTATCAGTTTAACGGACACGATAGCGGCGGCGCGTTTGGTACTCGCGAGAAGATTGCCTGGCTCCACGAGGTGCTGGGCTAGCGTCAGGCCTTAATGAGCGTTTCTGCCAGCCGTTCGGGATCCGATTCCGGCGGCTGGCAAGCGTAATCCGTGCACCAGTACGCAACCGGTGTATCCGTACGCGGCCGGTCAGCAAGGAATGCCCATTCGTCCCCGGCACCCGGCGTGGCGTAGCCCATAATCACCAGCGGATCCACACGTTGGCTGGCCGCAGCCTGGAGTGCAGAGACATCATCGCCGACGAACACCAGTTCACGCGGCGGCGAAACCAGCCGCTCTGCCGCGCTCGCCATCATGCCGAGGTGGATCGGGTAGCGTGGCAGCAACCCGGCCATCGATTCCACAATCACGCGGCCACGGTCGGCCAGGGCCTCGTCGCGTCGCATGATGCCAAGGATCTGCAGCACCTCCGCCATGGTGGCATTGCCACTCGGCATGGCGGAATCCGTAAACTCGCGAGGCCGCACAAAGAGGTCGGTAGCGGTATCCGGCGTGTCGTAATACCCGGTGGCCGATTCGTGGCGGAAATGTGCTTCCACATATCCGGTGAGGTTCCACGCAGTGTCCATCCATTCCTGATCGCCGGTAGCTCCGTACAGGGTGAGGAACCCGCGAATCACGTTGGCGTAATCGTCCAGCACGCCCGCATTGCTGGTTTTGCCATTGGTCCAGCTTCGCGCCAGCGATCCATCCGCCTGGAGCATGCGTTGGCTGACAAACCGGGCGGCGTTCCGGGCGAGATCGATGTAATGATCCTGTTGGAGCGCGAAACCGGCATAGGCCAGGGCATGAATCGCCAGGCCGTTCCAGCTTGCCAGCGCCTTGTCATCACGACCGGGCCGTACCCGTTTCGCCCGCGCCTGCAGCATCTGTCCTTTCAGGTCGGCCAGCCGGGTTCGCACGGAATCGAGCGGCAGGCTCAGTTCTTCCGCAAGGTCTTCATCCGGTTTCACGACCCGCAACACATTCGCGCCCTCAAATGGGCCGGGATCGGCGATGCCGAAGTGCAGTTTCACCAGGTCGGCGTCATCGGCAGGGAACAGCCGGTCGATCTCGGCTGCGGTCCAGATGTAGAACTTGCCCTCCACACCCTCACTGTCGGCATCAAGGGCAGCGGCAAAGCCACCCTGTGGCAACAGCATTTCGCGCTCAAGCCAGGTCACAATCCCCTCGGCGATGGTGCGGAACAGCGGTTCGCCAGTGTAGCGATATGTATCGACGTAGAGCGGCAGCAGCAGGGCATTGTCGTAGAGCATCTTCTCGAAATGCGGTACATGCCATTCGGTATCGACGGAATACCGGGAAAAGCCGCCACCTATCTGGTCGTAGATCCCGCCCTCGGCCATGGCCCCAAGGGTGAGTTCCGTCATGCTGAGCGCAGCGACATCGGCGGTGCGCCGGTAGTGGCGTAGCAGGAACTCCAGCGTGGCGGGTTGCGGGAACTTCGGCGCCTCGCTGAAACCACCGTTGGTTTTGTCGAACTTCTCGAACAGGGCGCGCATAACCTGCTGTAATGTCTGCGGAGGAACCGGGGAGGGCGTACCGGTAGCATCCGCCGCAGCGATGATGTGCTTTGCTACTTCCTGGCCACCACGGATCACCCTGGCACGGTCGCGTTGCCAGAGGTCGGTGATTGTCGCCAGCACCTGGGAAAAGCTGCCCATTCCATGACGCGGAACAGGCGGGAAGTAAGTGCCACCGAAAAACGGCAGGCCATCTGGAGTGAGGAACACGTTCAGCGGCCAGCCGGTGCTGTAGCCCAGCATTTGGACCGACTGCATGTAGAGCGCATCTACATCGGGACGTTCCTCGCGGTCGACCTTGATGTTGACGAAGTTGGCGTTCATGACCTCGGCCACGACCGGGTCCTCGAACGTTTCGTGGGCCATCACGTGGCACCAGTGGCAGGTGGAGTAACCAATACTAACCAGCACCGGCACCCCCCGCTTCTTGGCGGCTGTGAATGCCTCCTCGCCCCACGGATACCAATCCACCGGATTGTCCTTGTGCTGCAAGAGGTAGGGGCTTGATTGATCCGCGAGTCGATTAGGCATACATCCTCCAGGAATACGGGTTCTTGTGCCGCAATTATGCCCCATCGTGTCGAGGAGCTCCGCTGTACACTGAAGTCCATGTTGGGTTGAGGGAAGCAGGAGCGGCATGGAAAACACGGAAATTCTCAGCTGGGAACTGTTCGGCCAGGCCACGCAGGATTTGGCCAGGGCCGTGCTTGCGGATGGGTACAAGCCAGACTTTATCCTGGGCATCGCCCGGGGCGGACTCTTCACGGCCGGGGCGCTGGGCTATGCGCTCGGCGTGAAGCTGCTGCATGTCGTGAATATCGAGTTCTATACCGGACGTGGCGAGCACATGGAGTTGCCGGTTATGCTGCCACCTATTCCCGACCCCGACCTGTTTAAGGGCCTGAAGGTGCTCATTTGCGACGATGTTGCCGATAGCGGCGCCACCCTGAACACAACCCACCAATTCGTGGATCAGCAGGTGGCCGAAGTGCGCAGCCTGGTGATATACGAGAAATCGCGTTCCCTCATTAAACCCGAGTACGTGTGGAAGAAAACAGATGACTGGATCCACTTCCCTTGGGATGAGCGTGTTGAACCAGCGGAAAGCTGACGCTGATTGCCTCCATGGATGTGGCACGATAGTTGCTCCTTAACCGGTACATGAAAGGAACACATCCATGACAGACGACAGGAACGACAGGTACGACGACGCGATTATTGACGAGCAGGAGGACTCCGTCGAGGGCTACTACGATACCCTGCTCAACGATCAGGACGCATTCGTAGGTCGCGGTGACAGAACGCTGCTGGACGAGCGTAATCATGCCACCCTGGAGCTTCGCGCCGAAGAGTTGCAGGTGCAGAAGCACGAGGTCGAACAGGGCCGCGTGCGTATCGACAAGCGCGTTGAAAGCGTTCCCTTCGCCGAGGATATCGACGTTGAGATGGACGTGGTGGAAGTGCAGCGAGTGCCGCTCGACCAGGAATTCGACACACCACCCGAGAGCCGGTATGAGGGCGATACACTCATCATTCCGGTGGTCGAAGAAGTGCTCGTTGTCACCCGCAGGTACAGGGTGGTCGAGGAAGTCCATGTTACGACCCGACGCGAGGTTCGTACCGAGCGCGTGGAGGACGAACTGCGCCGCGAGGTGCTGGACGTCGATGTGGTCGAGTCCCGGATGGAGCCGGATCCAGATACCCGCGTCTAATTACCCACCGCGGGGTTAGCCGCAGGACATACAAGAACCCGGGGGTCCAATCGGACCCCCGGGTTGCTTTTTAGTGTGTCGGATGCCTAGCGGCGACGGGTGTCGTCGTTCGGGTCAAGGGCATCCTTGGCCTTGTCCAACAGGCCTCGGTCGTCATCGTAGCCGAGGTCGCCGGCGCGGCGATCCACGTCGACGTCGGTGTTGATGTCGACCTCTTCACGGCGGACGGTGCCTTCAACGGTTTCCGTGCGCTCGCGTGCGGTCTTGTCGATGTCGATCTCTTCCACGACGCGGGCTTCGCGCGTAAGTTCGACCTCTTCACCGCGCAGCGGAATCTCATACGAGGCTTCGTCGAGGTCGATGCCATCGGCCGGGCGGTCCACGGCCCGGCGCTCGATGTGCACTTCTTCCTCGGTTACCGGGACCTCGAGGGTCTGCTGCTCTTCGACCACGTGCTTGTCAACATGGACAGCGCCACGCTCGACTTCGCGGGTCCTGGCGGCAAGGTTCTCCTCGCGGACCTCAATGGTCTCATCACCTTCGTAGGTGCCGACATTGCGATCGGTATACCCAGCTTCGTACGCTCCGGTGTTGCCATCGAGATCCTTGTCGGTGTACGCGGGATCGAGGACATCGTTATTGGCGGATACATCGGATACACCGGTATAGCTGTCGTTCTCGACGTCAGCCTGGCCCCATGTACCGGCAGCGGCAGTGCCATCAACGCCAAGGCGATCATCAACGCCGACATTGGTCGATGTCGTGGAGGATACTGGTGCATCACCCCATTGCTGGTCGAGCGCGCCGTCCTTGGTCACATTCAGGTACACAGCGTTGTCGTCGTAGGAGTCAACAGCGGAGAACGGGATGTAGTGGTCGGAAGGGAAGAAGAAGCCCTTGCGTACTACGAAGTAATCCTGCTCAACTGCATCAATCTCACCGACCTTCTCACCGTCGGAGCCGATGACGTCCATACCCATCTGAGGCGTAAAGATATCGTCGTTCATGAGAATGGTTCCTCCTTGTAGGACTTCAAATCTTGTCCGCGAGTAGCGGCGTCACACGTGGAGAGGGTTTTTGTCCGCGCTGTTGCGCCGCACCTCTCGCTGGCGTCCATCATGCACGTAACGTGCCACGGTGAGTTTGGTTGCCCACCACGCGGCCTCGCCGGCAGGTTCGGCAGACTGAAAAGGCCTCTTCGTTGGCGTAACGAAGCGGCCCTTTCCGTGAACGCGGGATGGTCGGGTTAGCCGCGTGTATCGAGGGGTGTGGGCAGTTCGACTATCTCGCCGTACCGGGGCAACTCTGACCAATGCGTATCGACACTGCTGTGAAGCGCGTCTTCTCGCGTGATCCGCAACTGCAGGTCTGACCCCTGAATCTCGCCGATAGCCGAATCCGGGATGCGATGTGGCTCGGTAAAGAACAGTCCTTCGCCCACCACGAAATGGTCGTGCTCTACCGCCTCCACCGTTCCGAGAAGGTGGTTGTTGCAATCGATGACACGCATTCCTGGCAGGGGTCGGGCATCGTGCCGGGTGTCCATGGCGAACCTCCTTTGCTATGTGCAGGAAGAAGCCAGCAAACCCTGTGCCACTGACAGCAACCGGTCAGGCGTTACGGAGCAGGGGCAGGCGTGCCCCGTAGGTCTCCAGCAGTCCCTGGATTTTTTCGTCGCCGCCCGGCAGGTTCATGGTCGGGATCACTGGCGGATCGATTCCGCGGTCCAGCAGCTGCTGGGTGGTTTCCACAACAATGGCCGTGATCAGCGCCATGCCCGCAATGCTGCTGATACCGCCGGTTGGCTGCTCCACGCCCGGTAGTTCCACAATGGCATCACCCCACGGCACGCAGGTATCGAGGGTGAGGTCGGCCACGTCGGCAAGCCGTTTGCCACTCTCGTGCCGGCTGGGTGCCCCGGCGTAACGGGCATCGCTGGTGATTGCCACGGTACGGGCGCCGCGTTTGCGCGCTTCCAGCACCGCTTCTATCGGAACCGGGTTGACGCCCGAGTTGCTGATGACAAATACGATTTCACCTTCGCGGATATCGTGGCTTCCCATGACAACGCCTGCATAGCCGGACGTGCGCTCCAGGAGGGTGGCATTGACGCTCCCGAGGAACGTCAGGTTCACATCCAGCATGGGGTTGAGCGGCATCAGGCTACCGGCACGGTGAAAGACTTCCTCCGCAACAAGATGGCTGTGGCCGCTGCCAAACAGGTGCACCACGCCACCGGCGGCAATAGATTCGGCCATCCAGCCGGCCACCTGTTCGATCTTCTCGCCCTGGGTGGTGAACATATCTTCCAGCACGTCATACATGCGGCGGGAGTATTCGCGGTACGCAGCCATACTTGCTCCTTGTATCCGGGTGCGGCATCAACCCTCGGGAGTGCCGGAAACCGGTGTGCCTTCCAACGGCGCCTCAATCGTGACTCCGGTGTTGAATTCGTACACGGTGCTGTTCTGGAAATCGCCGGCCCGCTGGACCACCTGGCACGGGAGCCCGGTTTCATCGACCGCAAGCTCGTACCGGATCTCGGTGCCGGTATTGTTCTCGTCGCCAAAGGTGTACACGGTGCAGGTGCGATCACCCACAGCTACAGTACCTGCTTCCTGAACCGGCCGCTCCAGGAGGTCGGTTGACAGCTCGCCATAGGGGTTTGTCTGTTGCCGGGTGAGGTACCGGATCTGGATGCCCACGGGCGTATCGGCAGGAACCACGGTGGTATCAAGGATCACCCAGGTGTTCTGATCCAGTTCGGGTGCAACCGTCGAACTCACGAACCGGCCCCGCATGTACACGGTGCCATCTACAGAAATCTGCTCGTTCACAGCCGAGCCGTTTTCGAACTCGATGAGGTGCCGGTCGCCGTTCGATGTCCAGTCCTGCACGCTGCCGGTAAAGGCGGTTTGTTCACCTTCGCGCGGGATGGGCCCGGACTGGGATGTTGTGCGCATGGAGAGCACATCGGGCCACGCCGGTTCGGCCATAGCCACCACATCCGCAACCGTCAGTTGGCCGGGCGCGGCGGTGGGAGGCGCGGGGGTGGCGGTGGGCTCGGCCTCATCGCTGGTCCCACAGGCGACAAGCACCATGGCCACTGCCACAATGCTCACCAGGCGCTTAATGAATGGGAAATAGATCACATGAACTCCGTGCCGGGAGGGAACCCGGCGTCTATCGTTTGCGCACACTTGCGCATATCGCGATACCGTGATAATCTATAGTTAGTCAACCATCCACACAACGGCGTTTGGATATCGGTACCGGGCACAGACGCCCGGCCATTGACAGGAGAATCGCAATGGAACTCGTGATCGTACTTGCCCTCATCGCTTCCCTCGTCTTGCTGGACGTGCTGGCACTGCGTTACGGCGCTGATAGCCGCCTCAACCGCACCCGGCCGGAGATCTAGTTTCTCCTCGGACCAGGAGCCGCTTCGCACAATGATGTGCGAGGCGGCTTTTGTGTTTTTCATCCCTGGTTCAGCACGGCGTCAATCGCGGCACGAAGCTGCTCCAGGCTCTTCCTCGTGGTGGTGTTCGGTGCTATCTGGCCCGCATCGGCGCGGGTCAGCGATCGCGCCAGCGCGGCGACCTCGCGGGCCACGCGCTGTTCATCGAATCGGGGCACGCCCAGCAGTTTCGCCAGGTCAGCCGTGTTCCGCTGTTGCACGGCTACCAGCAGTGTTTGGGTTTGGCGCGCCAGCGCCTCGGTATCTGCCGGCTCGATCAGGGAATAGAGCCGTTCCACCTGTGTCTGGGCCGCGCTGTGGCTGATCTCCTGCCCGTTCACCATGGACTTGAGCGCCCGCGCGATTTTGGTGGCGACCGGCGCCGAAACATCCTTCTCCACCATCAACGCCCGCAGTGCTTCCTGCTGCGCGGGTGGCAGCCCCTGCAGGGCGCGGCTCTGCTTCTCGCTCAGTTTGCCCTGCTGGATATCATCCCGAACGGTATCCGGCAGCTTCTCGGTGCCGAGTAGCTGGAACAGGCGGCTCCGCTTGATCCCGACCGCCTCTGCCACCTGTTCCCACGGGGCGTTATCCATTTGGTTGCGCAGCGCCCGTAACGCGGCCGCACGGTCGACCGCGTTGAGGTCATCGCGAACCACGTTTTCCATGAGTTGTTGCAGGAGCCGGCGGTGCTCCGGCACATCGCGCACCAGCGCCGGAATTGTGGTCTGCCCTGCCAGTTTGCTGGCCCGCCATCGACGCTCGCCGTGGACCAGCACATAGATATCGCGGGCCTCATCGTAACGCACCACAACTGGCTGCAACACGCCTTCGGCCCGGATCGATGCCGCCAGTTCCTCCAGGCGTTCCTCATCGAACGCGCGGCGGGGCTGGTCGGGATCGGGCTCGATGCGGGAGAGGTCGATTTCCTTGGCGCCAACGAGGTCCTGCACGCCGGTGGCCTGCGGGCGTGTGTCCGTAAACAGGTCGTTAACCGTGAAGCGGCGGCTGCGCCTGCCGGTGGGTTTCTCAGACATCTGCGCTCCGTTCCAGCCAGGCGCCTACATCGCGGTAGGCAGCGGCGACATTGGATTTCGGCATGTATTGCAGCACGCTGGTGCGCTCGGCCGTACTTTCGGCACCGCGCACGCTCAGCGGGATGCTGGGCAGCAGTGGAAGCTGCGGAAACTGCTCTTCCAGTTGCAGCAACATATCCTGGGCCAGCCGGGAACTGTGGTGCACCTTGGTGGGCAGGAACCCGAGCACGCCGAGATCCGGGTTCAGGCGGTGGATCATGCGGATCGTCTCGAACAGGCGCTTGAGCACCATGAGCGAAAGCGGGTGCGGCTCAATTGGGATCACCAGTTCGTCGATGGCCACAAGGATATTGATGCTGATGATGTTCAGTGCTGGCGGGGAATCGATCAGGACGTAGTCGTAGGCACTAAGGTCGGCGGACTTAAGGCGATGGTCCAGCTGGCGTTCGCGCTCAAGGACGTTGAGCAATTCCAGTTCGGCGGCGGCGAGATCGGGATGCGAGGGCACGATATCGATCCCGTCGATGGTGGTGGGTTGCACCACATCGGCGATGGAGAGGTCCTCATCCAGCAGCAGGTCGTAGACCGAGCGTTGCAGGTTGGCGACATCCGTGCCGATAGCCATGCTGAGGCTGGCTTGCGGGTCGAGGTCGATGGTCAGCACGCGGCGGCCCAGTTCGGCAAGCGCAGCGGCGACGTTGAGCGTGCTGGTGGTTTTGGCGGTGCCACCCTTCTGGTTGAAAAAAGCGATGATACGGGTCATTACGGGCGGGGAATCCCTTCTCACACAGGCGCGGTGCGTTCTGCCTGCAATGATACCGAACAGCGAAACGGGAGGCCCATATGGGCCTCCCGTTTTCAGCGTGAACGTGTGTTGTGCACTAGGCGCGGGACTGAATGCGATTCCCCGCGGAAATCAGCGTCTCGCCGATTCCGTCTCGCATGCGGTCCAGCAAGCTCTCACGCTTGCGGGCGCTGCTCCCGGTGCGCGTCACGGTGTGGCGCGGCGGGGTAGCGAAGATAATGGCGTCTATTTCTTCACGGCGGGCACGATTCAGGATCGCCAGGCGGCGGCTCTGCGAATCGGCGCGGTGTTCGAGAAGGTGGTCCGGTTGGGTCAAAATGGGCATCATGAGGCAGCTCCTTTGCTGTTCGGGGGCAAACGGTCGGTGTTTGCACATGCTTCGGTGGTCATTTGGGTGGTGCACCGTGCGGGGAGCCTACGGGCACATATCAACTATAGGTGGTAATCAATCTCATGTCAAGCATATCGCGATAACGTGATAACAGTCGTGGCCGGCTGACTGGCACGGGGATACAACGTCACCTGGCGGGGCCGGGTTCCGCGAGGGCGGCAGGATTCCACGAAGAGAGAGGGTTATGAGGTGCGCGATTCCCGTGCCGGATGTGACTGGCTCCCGACGGGCGTTTCGGTGCTGGCACGTGCAGATCGCCGCGCCAGGGGAAATGGTATGAACCGGTTGATAACGATCGCCGTGCCGATAAACATCCAGCCCACTACCCCGTCCACCCAGTAATGGTTACCGGTGATGACGACGATGTAGCTCATGAGCAACCCGAAGAAGGCGATCAGCGCCATCCTGGCCCACGGGGACGAGAAGAGCAGTGATACGGCTACCGCCACGAATGTGGTCCAGCCGACATGCATGCTGGGCATGGCAGCGTAGCGGTTCGCCTGCACCAGGCCTGTCTCGGAGAAGTAGTTCGGGCCGTACACCGCCAGCGTATCCACAAACGGCCAGCCGTACTGATCCAGGAATCGCGGCGGCGCCAGGGGGTAGAGGAGGTACATCGGCGTCACGAGGACCATGCTGATGAAAAACGCCCGACGCATGAATCGGAAGCGAGTAGGTGCAAGGAATGCCAGCACCACCATGCCGCCGATAACCCACCACATATACCAGGCGTACAGGTAGTTGAAGAACCGGATGTAGCCTTCACCGCGATCCAGGGCCCAGCGTTGCCAGTCCAGTTCGAAGAACAGCCCCAGCCGCTCCTCGAGCCGGATGACGTCACGGGCATGATCAAACGCGATGGCGGGATCATCGGGAATCCCGAACTTGCGCACGGTCTTGTAGACCTGGAAGGCAAGGAAAATCAGCAGGCCCTGCAGTCCGGCCCACACCAGGCGTTGGAACGCCGCGCGATAGTCGCGCGGCAACGATGGTTGCGCGTCGTCAGCCGGAGTGAGCCAGCCGTTCTTAACCTCGCGTGCGCACACTTACCAACCTCGCAGCTTTTCAGGCGTGATACGCAGGACAACCGGGTACTCGCGGGACATCTTCTCGGGCGAGGAGTTGATCGCCACCAGGCCATCGGCGTATTTCTGGCAGTACTCCGGGTTATCGGCCACCTTGGGGAACTGCTCGTCGATTTCCGCCGTGCCGGTGATCACGGTCACCTGCTCGCCGTCCTCTGAGGTGTTGAAGTTGAGCGACACCCGGTTATTGGCAGCGATATTCTTCAACCGCACCGCCCCGGGCTGGTTGTACACGTAGATAGCGCCATCCACATAGTGGAACCACACCGGGTTGGGTTGTGGCGTGCCCGATGTGCCCACAGTAGTGAGCCAGATAACGGTTTCGTGCTGCAGCTGATGCGCCACGCGCTTGCCATGATCGGTAGTGAAATCAATCGCCATTGGCAGGCTCCTTATCGGCCGGTCATGCGGTAGTTCGGGGCCTCGCGGGTCACCGTTACATCGTGCGGGTGGCTTTCGCGCAGGCCAGCGTTGGTGATCTGGATCAGTTGCGACCGGGTGCGCAAGGTTTCGATATCCGGCGCACCCGCATAGCCCATGGCGCTGCGAAGGCCACCGATTAGCTGGTACACCAGCGGCGAGAGTGGGCCCTTGTACGCCACCCGGCCCTCGATACCCTCCGGCACGAGCTTGTTCACGTTGCCGATATCGCCCTGGAAGTAGCGATCCTTGCTGAAGCTGCGACCGCGCATGGCCCCCAGGCTGCCCATGCCACGGTATTCCTTGAAGCGCTCGCCCTGGAACACGATCACCTCACCGGGGCTCTCATCCAAACCGGCCAGGAGCGACCCAAGCATCACCGAACTGGCGCCGGCCGCGATTGCCTTGGCGATATCGCCGCTGAACTGGATGCCACCATCGGCGATTACCGGAATGCCATGCTTCTCGGCCGCCTTCGCGCTCTCGTAGATGGCGGTAATTTGCGGCACACCGGTACCAGCAACCACGCGGGTTGTGCAGATGCTGCCGGGACCGATGCCGATCTTGAGCGCATCGGCGCCGGCCTCGATCAGGTCTTCGGCGGCCGCACCGGTGGCGATGTTGCCCGCGATCACCGCGACATCGTGCTTGCGCTTGATATTGCGGACGGTATCGCGGATACCGCTGTTGTGGCCGTGGGCGGTATCCACCACAATCACGTCCACCCCACGCTCGACAAGAGCATCGGCGCGCTCTTCACCACTGGCACCAACGCCAACTGCCGCGCCGACGCGCAGGCGGCCCTGGCTGTCCTTGGTGGCCAGCGGGTACTTGATCTTTTTCTCGATGTCCTTGATCGTGATCAGCCCCTTCAGGCAGCCATGCTCATCAACAACCGGCAACTTCTCCACGCGGTTGTGGTGGAAAATCTTCTCGGCCTCCTCGAGCGTGGTGCCCACCGGCGCCGTGAGGAGGTTGTCCTTCGTCATCTTCTGCGAGATCAACTGGTCCGGGTTGTCGACAAAGCGAAGGTCGCGGTTGGTGAGGATGCCGACGAGCTTGCCGTTGTCGTCCGTAATCGGCACACCGCTAATGCGGAAGCGTTGCATCAGTTCGAGCGCATCGGCGATATGGTCATCCGGGCCGAGCGTGATCGGTTCCACGATCATGCCGCTTTCCGACCGCTTCACCTTGTCGACCTCGGAGGCCTGTTCCTCGATGCTGAGGTTGCGATGGATGATGCCAATGCCGCCCTCGCGCGCAATGGCGATGGCCAGGCGCGCCTCGGTAACCGTATCCATGGCTGCCGAGACAATCGGGATATTGAGCTCGATGTCGCGGGCGAGGGTGGTGGTGAGGCTGACCTCGTTGGGCACCACATCAGACTTCGCCGGAATCAGCAGCACGTCGTCAAAGGTCAGGCCGAGGCCGGCGAATTTGTCTTCACGCATCGAGTTGTTAATCATGCAGTTCCTTCTCCCTTGTTGGTGGTAGCGATGGTAATGCCGAGCCGGGCGACAAGCTCAGCGGCGAATTGCGCGTAGGCTTCCCCGCCGCGGCTCGAGGGGTCGTATTCGGTAATCGACTGGCCGTAGCTGGGTGCCTCGGCCAGGCGCACGCTGCGAGGCACAATGGCCTCGAAAACATGGTCGTGGAAGTATTTCCGCACCTCTTCCACGACATGGGCGGAGAGGTTGGTGCGGGCATCGAACATCGTCATCAGCACGCCGAGCAGTTCCAGTTGCGGGTTGAGGTGCTGTTTGGTGAGGTCGATGGTGTGGATCAGCTGGCTTACGCCCTCCAGCGCCAGGAACTCACACTGGATCGGGATCACCACCGAATGGGCGGCGGTCAGGCCATTGAGTGTGAGCAATCCCAGCGACGGCGGGCTGTCGATAATGGCAATGTCGTACCGGTGCCGAACCGCGTGGAGGCCCTGCGCCAGCCGCCGTTCCCGGTTGGGTTCGTTCACCAGTTCGATCTCGGCACCAGCCAGGTCGGCGGTCGTGGCAATCAGGTCGAGGCCGGGACGGACATCCTTGAGGATGACATCGTCGATCTCAAGCGATTGCAGCAGCAGGTCGTACATGGTGCCATCGAGTTCTGTCTTGTCGACCCCGAGGCTGGAGGTGGTATTGCCCTGCGGATCGAGATCGAGCAGGAGGGTGCGCACACCCATGCCAGCCAGCACCACAGCAGTGTTTACCGCGCTGGTTGTTTTGCCTACGCCGCCCTTTTGGTTGGCAAAGGCAATCACCTGCATGGTCTGCGCCGGGTGAGATGTGGGATTCGTGCTCAATGGAGATCCGGTGTGCTGATCGGAACGCGATGGCGGTCTGTCCGCCAGCGGTTCCGCCTATTCTAGCGCATGGCATCGATTTCTCAATGCAACCCGTGGTGCATGCACCACGGGGAAAGCCTATCCTTCGGTGTCCTCTTTGGTGTCTTCCGGCTGCGGTTCGCCCACAACCGTGACTGGTGTTCCCAGCGGTGCCCACTCGTAGAGGAATGCGGCGTAGTCCAGGGGCAGGTTGATACAGCCGTGGCTCATGGGCTGGCCAAAATTGTTGTGCCAGTAGGCGCCGTGCAGGGCCTCTGCCTCGTAGTTGATGTACATCACATGGGGCACATCATCAACGCTGTACCGTTCGCCCTGTTCACCGTCACCGAGTTCGGCATCGGACCCCACAGCGATCACCTCTCCCGAACTGCTGGTGAAGCCTTCCATGCTTTGGCTGTCGTATTTGATACGCACGTGGAACGATCCGATTTCGGTCAGGTTGGGTCGCAGGCCGGTGCTGACGTAGGTTTCTACTACCAGCACATCTCCCTGCCAGGCACGCAGCATCTGCGTGTCGCGATCCACCTCTATTCGCTTCGGCCCGGTAATCGTCGTGGGATCCACCCCATACGGATTGTAGGTGGTGTAGAACATACCCTCGCTGTACACCGGCAGGTTTCCCTGCTCGATCGGCGTGGTATCGAAGCCATATCGCTCCGGGTGTTCGCGTGGCAACGGCGCGACATTAACCACACCCTCCTGATTCAGCAGGATGCCGTTCTCGAACACCTGGCCTTCGACGCCGCGAATCCGCATCGGTTCGCTCACGGGTGAGCCGAGGTAGAACCAGCCTTCGTGGGCGTCGTACCAGGCACCGAACTGGCCCGAGATGCTGTAGCCCGTAAACGTGCTGATGTGCCCGCCCTCGTTGTACACCTCGGCGGCCCGGACATCATTGTAGGCAGCCGGTACGTGCGCCATGCGGCGGTCGGCACCGTTGCGCCGGCCATCCGAGCGCCGCTCGGTGCGTTCCCGGGCGTAATTGTCCTTCACGATCGGCATCAGGCGCACTGCGGCGTCATCGGAATAGAGCCATACCTCGGAATACTGGAATATCCCACGCTCGAACGCCTGGCTGTAGAGCTGGTTGCTGGCGCCAAATGGCTGGGAAATCGGGTTGCCGTACACCGAGGACGCCCCATTGGCACGCCAGTAATCCAGCATGTACCCGGTAACGGAATGGCCGGTTTCCGGCACATACGCCTCGATACTGCTGGCGCCCAGGTCGGGCGGCATATTCGATTCCGGAATGCCAAGCTCGGCAGCTGTGGCTGCGGCAGAAGCGAGGCGAGGGGTGGAACTCATGAGGGCGAGGGGTGTCGCGATCGCTGCGGCCAGGAGCACCATCACAATTGCCCGAATACCATTTACAACCATGTACTGTCCCTGGGTGATAAGCAACAACAACCCGGCTGGGTTAACCCATACCTACGTATAGATAGCACGTTCCGGATTTTCAGGCGGGCGCCGCCTGGTGGCGATGTGTATTGATCTCGTCACGCATGCGTCGTGCCTCGGCGTGGGCGGCTTCGGCGAAATCGCTGCCACTGCTGGCATACATAATCGAACGCGAGGCCGAGCACAGCAGCGACCCACCTTCTGCATCGACACCGGCCCGCACGGATGCCGCGACATCGCCACCCTGGGCTCCAAGGCCGGGCAGCAGGATCACCTGGTCCGGGCAGCGCTGGCGCACCTGGGCCAGCTGCGCGGGGTAGGTGGCGCCAACCACCATGCCGATGTCAGCAGGGTAGGCACTCTCCCACGCCCGGCAGCGATCGGCGACGTGGAGGTACAGGGGTGTCCCGTCCGCCAGCTGGAGGTTCTGGAAATCGTCGCTGCCAGGATTGCTGGTTTTCACCAGCACGATCACACCCTTGCCCTCGCGGGCGAAGTAGGGTGCCAGGGCGTCCTCGCCCATGTAGGGCGCAGTGACGATGGCATCCACCTCGAGGTAATCGAACGCCACTCGGGCCCATGCCAGCGCGGTTTCACCCATGTCGTTTACCTTGCAATCGAGCAACACGGGGATGTCCGAAGGGATTGCTTCGCGAACCCGGCGCAATGCCCTGGCACCTTCATCACCCAGGCTGAGGTAGAAGGGCAGGTTGGGCTTGTAACAACTGGCGATATCCTGGGTTGCCCGGACGATCTCGATGCAGAAATCGGCCACACCGTTGGCCGTGGCAGCGAACCCGGCAGGCAGCTTTGCCGGCACCGGATCAAGCCCGACGCATACCAGGGAATTGGCCGAACGCTCGCGCGCACGAAGCCGGGTGTGAAAGCTGGAAGGTTGTGACATGGGGGTAACTCCGCGGTTGGCGATTTTCCTGAGTTTACCAGAGCAGAAGGGCAGGGTCAGCCACCTCCCTGCTGGTTGGGAACTGACAACGGGTCACATCTTCGCAGTGGCCGGGCAGCGTGGTACACTCCGACCAGGCATGTACAGAGTGTACGTTCACCATGTACAGATATGGCATGATAAAGAGGGGCACCGGGTGCGTGGCTGGCGCGCCCGTTCAACACTCAGTCACTGGATGGCGGGAAGGCACGGTTGGACGGCAGGTGGCGCAGAAATGTCACATGCTGTGTAACCAGGGAGCAACGTGGTGAGTAGCTGGATCGAGAAACTGGCTAACAAGGGACGCAAGGGCGGGAACGGTGTTCTCGTGCAAATTGCCCGAGAGGTTGTGGGGCGCAAGCGTTCCATTAATGGCGCGATTAGTGAAGTGCGCCATCCTGCGGTGCTGGATGCGCTTTCCGACGACGATTTCGCCATCCTCGGCGACATCATTGATGAACGAATCGATTCCGATCGGGAGTTCGCCCAGGTGCTGGCCCGGCTCACCCATGCCGCTGCCCACGCCAAAGGGTTTGATCGGCAGACGGTTGATGCCGCCCTGAAACTGGATACCCTGCTTCCGGCCGAGGACCCCGCGCGGGAACGCGAGAAGCTGCTGCGTGATGCCTACAAGGCTGCCCAGCGGAGCGGCTACGTGCAGGGCGGACGCAAGGCGCTTGGCCGATTGGGACATCGGGAAATGAGCGCTGGTGATTCCGAGAAGGCGCGGGCACTGTTCCAGCAGCAAATCGACCTCGGGCCGCCTGCCCAGGATGATCGCGATGAAGTCGAGAGCGCTATCTTGCTGGGCGATATCATCCTGCGCGATGGCGATTCCGAAAGCGCGCTCGCCCTGTACGCGCGTGCCGAGGAATCCGCCCGCCGGATCAACTTCCGCCGTGGCCTCGCCGATGCGCTCATCCGTCGCCTGGACATCAATGGCGACAATATCGACCTCGAAACGCGTGCGTCCTTGGAAGAAGACCTGTTGCGCCTCTCCACCGACCTGCGCGACGATATCGTGCTTACCCAGCTTATCGGTCGCCATGCCAGCACCCTCTTGGCGATGAACCGCTATGAGGATGCGGTATCACACCTGGAAGACGGCCTGGAAGTGGCCCGCGAAATGGGCGACCTGGAACTGGAAAACGCCTGCCTTGCCATGCTGAGCGAAGTGGAGCAGCGAATCGGCCGGTTCGATAACGCCGTCAATCGCCAGCGTGACCTTATTTCGGTCGAGGAACGCCTGGGCAACATGCCGGCTGCCGCGGCCGATGCTGTGCATTACGGCTCCACGCTGCTCACCCTTGGCCGGCTGGAAGATGCGCGCGATGTGTTCCAGCGCGCCATTACCCTCGCCGCCGAGGCCAACGACCAGCGTGTGGCCCAGCGGGCCTATGGTGGCCTTGGCGTTACCTTGAGCGCCATGAACCATCCGGTGGATGCGCTTGATAACCTCATGCAGGCGCTGGAAATCGCGCGGGATACGCACGACCTCGCCCACGAGGCGCAGTGGCTCGCCAGCATTGGCGAGGCCCTGTGGAAATACGACCAGCGCGACGATGCCTTGCGTTCCATCAACCAGGCCATTGAGGCCGCCCGCAAAGTGGACGATGTAGACCTGCAGGCGGGCATGTATGCCCTGCTTGGCCAGATTTCGCACGTCGACCGCGATATCCGCAAATCCGTGGATTACTACTACCAGGCGCTGGATCTGTACCGTGAGCTTGGTCGCCGCGATGAAGAGGTGAACATGCTTTCCCAGCTTGGCACCATGGCGATGGACGCCGGCCAGGTGAAGGATGCCATGGCGCTGTACAGCGAGGCGCTCGATATCGCCGCCGAAACCGGCCAGCGAGCCGCTGCGGTACGGCTCTATGGCCGGCTGGCACGGTTGGCGCAGCGCCAGGGCGATCACAACGCCGCCTTGCTGGCACTGGAGCAGGCGGTCGATATCGCTGAGGGCATCGACCAGCCGATCCTGCTCAACCAGGCACTGCAGCACCTGGCGGTGGCGCGTGATACCGCCAATCATCCTGATTACATGGAAACCTACGAGCGGGCACTGCGCCTCGCACGGCAGGTGGGGGATGAATATGGCGAGGCCATGATGCTGACCAATGTTGGTGCCCGCCTGTTGTCCGAAGGTGCCCGTCGCGATTCGGTGGAAGTGCTGGAGCACGCCATCCACCTTGCGGATGCGGTTGGTGTGGCCGGCGAACGCATTGCTGCCCGCGCCCGTACCCTCGTGCGCGAGGCGCGGGGGGGACGCCGGTTCGCCGACGTCGTGGAAGAAGAGGGCGTTGCTCCCCGGCGCCAGCAGCCACGACAGCCACAGGCACGCCGTGAGCAGGCACGGCCCACCGGCTACACCTACGAGGCCGAGCCAGAGTACCAGGAAAGCATTTAGCATCACATCCGGCCCGGGGCATCGTTCCGGGCCGGTTCGTTTACATCGCGATATACTCCCCTGCATGTACGTTCATGTGTGCATGCCGCAACTGGAGTATCTTCGGGGATGACCCTTCCGCAACCTACAGCCGTTGCCGCCGCCTTTAGTGGTGGCACGCCAACCGATGTCCGCGAATGGATCTCCGTCGATATCGTCGGCTCTCCTTCCGTACACCGACGTGGCTACGCTGTACTCACCGAACCACTCGATCCCGATGGACGTACCAGCGAACTCGCGCGCCAGGTGCGCGACGTGCTACTGCATGAGCTGCGGCTGCACCCGCGCCAGGCACCCGATGCCGTGCTCTCGCGCGCGTTTGGGGTGGCAAACAGCATCGTGTACGAGGATGCACGTCTGCATGGCGGCACACCGCGCCATATTGGGGCTGCGGCCATCGTATTCGAGGGACACACCGCCACTATTGCCCATGTACCGCCGGGCCAAATCGTGCTGGTGCAGGACCATCTGGTCTACAGCGTGCCCGAACTCGATTCTCGCCTGCCGCACTGGGCCCAGGTGGACGATCCCGCCCCGACACCTGAGCCGCTGGGATTCGACACCTGGACCGCTCCGCTGCTTGTGCAGACCGAACTGATGCCCGGCGATGCGGTGATCCTGTGTAATGACGCTACCGGGCGTGTGCTGGCTACCACCGGGTTCGATGTCGCCCGCAGTGGCATAAACATGCGGCGGTTCCACGGCCAGGATCCCGATGAGATCCTGGATACGGTGCGGTCGGCAGCGCTGGATGCCGGGGAACCGTTTGCCGCCATCGCCGTCATTTCATTCCCGCCGAACCCGTATACCTCCGAGATCGAAACGCTTGGAGATGTGGCCCGCAATGCCCGCGAGCAGATCCGCCATTCCCGGGCAGCGATCCGCTCGATTGTTCCCGCGATCCCGGCCCTGCCTTCGGTGCGCAGGGAACGGCCGGAAGACGAGGTACCGGCGGACGAAGCTTCGGAACCCGAACTGCCACAGCCACGCATTTCGTTGCAGGAGCGTTTGATCCGTATCACGGAAGGCCGGTCGGCCGATGGGCGCGCCACCTGGAAGCCGCGCCGGTATGAGACCCAGTTTGGCGCCCCGGCCACGCACGGTGTGCGCAGGCATCGCCGGATATCGGCTGCATCCACCGGAGCCGGATGGAAAGCCGGCGTGCCACGAGCCCCCTTCCTCTCCAGCCCGGTTTTCATCGGATTGATGTTGGCAGCGGTATTCCTGTTGGGCATGCTGGTATGGAGCCAGCGGGATATCTTCATGTCGGACGAAAGCGTGTATGTCCCGGTGCTCGCCCAGGTCGACCAGCATCTCGCCGTCGCCACTGGCTCCGACAACCCGGATACGATCCGTACCGAACTCGACCGCGCCGAGGACGACCTCGACCGCGCCAGGGACCTCGGTGCCCCGGGCGACCTCGTATCGCAGAGGCAGGAACTAATTATCCAGGAACGCGACGAGGTGAACAGCGTCTATCGTGTGTCCGGAGTGCGTCGTATTGGCAGCCTGCCTGACGACCTCCGGGACGGCGAAACCTCGGCGTTCATGACCAGTGGCGGCATCTTCCTCGCAAACGGCAACCTCTACCGGCTGCACCCGGAAACAGCCCAGATGCAGATGATGCTCGAAGAGGGCCGGGAGATTGAAGGCATTCGCGTGGGACCACTGTTCGGCGTGGCCTACGATGGCACGTTCCTGATGGTGACCGATGGCCGCGCACTCTTCTTCGCCAGCAGTACGGATGGTGCAATCTGGCAGGCGATGACCATGGAGGAAATCAACAATTCCGGCCCCTGGCCGCCAGGGCCAATCGCCGCCTTTGCGGGCAGTTTGTACCTGATGACTCCGGACTACCGCAATATCTATGTCTTTCCCACCGATGCCAACGTGCAGCAGGTTGCTCCCCAGGACTGGGTGTCCGTCGGCGACCGCGTGAACCTGAACATCGCGGTGGATATGACCATTGATGGTAACATCTACGTCGTGCTTGCGGACGGCCAGGTGGTTACCTACCGGAGCGGGCTCGAGATCGACCGGTTCGACCTGCCCGGTTTTGACCTTGAGAACGACGTGCCAAAGGCGATTGTGAGTGGCCCGGCCACCGGCTACCTCTACGTTGCTGTGGAGGATGAAGAGGGCAACGGCCGGATCATTGCTTCGGATCGCGAAGGGAACAACCTGACCGTGCTGGAGCTGCCGGTTGGTTTCAGTACCGGCGATGCCGATGTGCTGGAACCGTTTGAGGACCTGCAGGATATCGTCGTGGATGAAGAATCCGGCACGATGTACCTCATCAATGGCGATGCGGTCTGGAGTTTTACCTACATCCTGCCGGCGTTGCCGATTGCCACACCTGAGGCAACCCCCTAGAAAAACGCAGCGGCCCGGATCGTACGATCCGGGCCGCCATGTGGAGATTTACTCGAAGTAGGCGGCATTCCGCGCTTTGAACGCTGCCCACTGCTCGGGCAGGTCGTCTTCAAAGAAGATCGCCTCCACCGGGCATACCTCGGCGCATACACCGCAATCGATGCATTCCGACGGGTTGATGTGGTAGATCTCGCTGTCGTCATCCGAGTGGATGCAGTCAACAGGGCACACTTCAACGCAGCTTGCGTCCTTGGTGCCGATACAGGGTTGTGCAATGACGTATGTCATCTGGCAGACTCCTTGCCCACGACCGGGCATGAGGAAAATCGTGCACTGGGCCCACTGTTGCAACGGCGTTCGTCCTTGACGAACTTGCAGGCTGATTCCGAGTATACAGAATCGCGCTGCAAGCGCAAACGACCGCCGCCGGGTCGGATTTGGGCCCCGGGCACAAGCTCCCCTGTTATCGCAGGCCCAGTGCCCGCCACGGATGCGGCATGGCCGAAACCTTGATCTCAATCAACGTCGGCTCATTGGCCTTGATTGCCTCGTCCAGGTGCGTGGCCAGCCCCGCCGGCGAATCGGTACTACGGCCCGTAACACCAAACGCCTCGGCAAGTTTCATGTAGTTCGGGTTGCGCAGGTCGCTGGCAATGGTGCGGCCGTCGAACTGCTCCTGCTGGATGCGGCGGACATTGCCGTAGGCGCCATCGTTGAACACCAGGGTGATGCTGGCGATTCCGTGCTGCGCCTGCGTGGCGAGTTCGTTCAGGCAGAATCCGAATCCGCCATCGCCATTGATGCTCATCACCACCTTGTCCGGCGCGCCCACTTTCACACCCAGCGAGGTGGGGAAGCCCCAACCGAGCGTGCCCTGATACCCCGGCGTGAAGTAGGTACGTGGCTGGTAGACCGGGAACGCCATATTGCTGAAGTAACCGATCTGGGTCATCTCGCCGACGAAGATACCGTCTTCTGGCAAGGCCTTGCGGATCACACTCGCGTACTCGGCCTGAGGCAGCACAGTGGCGATAACCGCCGCTGCTTCCTGCTTGCGGGCCAGCATCTCGTCCTCGCGCGAGGCACGGCTACGATTGTGCGCCGGGATCGCATCGATAAGTGCGGCCAGCCCCACTTTAGCGTCGCCGGTGAGGCCGACCGTGGCGGGGTAGGTTTTGCCAACCATATCGGCATCAATATCGAGCTGGATAAACGTCTTGCCGGGCTTGATTCCCCAGGCGAACGATGTGGCTTCGGAGAACCGGGTGCCCACCGCAAACACCACATCGGCTTCGGCCAGCAGCGCCTTGCCGGCGTACTGGGTTTGGCTCAGGTAATGGTGGTCGCTCAGGGCGCCCTTGCCGTTCTGCGTGGCGACTACTGGCGCCTGCAGCAACTCGGCGATTTCCCGCAGTTCGTCCCAAGCCTCGGAGCCGTGAATGCCGCCACCGACGAAGATCACGGGTGCCTGGGCATTGCCAAGCAGTTTCGCGGCGGATTCAATCGCATCCGGGTCGACCGGTACCGGCACGCGGCCATTTGCCTTGCCCACCAGTGCGACATCGCCCGTAGCGAAGAGCGTATCCGGCGGAATCTCAACTTCCACCGGGCGCACGCGGCCATCCCACATGGCGGTAATGGCGCGGTCGATCGCGCCTGGAATCGCTTCCGGCGTAACGGCTCGTTCGGCGTACTTGGTGACGCTGCGAATCATTTCAAGCTGGTTCGGGATTTCATGCAGCTGGCCGAATCCCTGCTCGATCCGGTCGCTCTGGATTTGCCCCGTCACGCACAGCACCGGCTGGTTGCAGGCATAGGCTGTAGCGAGGGCAGCGGTGGCGTTGAGCAGGCCTGGACCCGGCACCACCATACACACACCCATGTCGCCGGTTGCGCGGGCAAATCCATCCGCCATATAGGCCGCGCCCTGCTCGTGGCGGGTGTGGACGATGCGGAGGTTGCCGGCCCGTTGCTCGTCATACAGCGCATCAAATGCGCCGTCCAGTTGCACGCCGGGCAGGGCAAAGATGGTGTGGACACCCTGCGCCAGCAGGCTCTTCACCAGTGCCTGCCCGCCGGTGAGTGTCTGTTTATCGGTATCGATCAATTCTGCGTTCACGCGCGTTGCTCCTGTAGGGTACGTTGACTGGCTTTCGGCATTGTATGAGGGTTTTGGCGAAGAGGGTAGGCCCTAGGCCACCCAGTACCACAAGGCGAATTGCGATGTGTACAGCATCAGCAGGAGGGTCGATATCCCGGCCAGGGTGAGCGCCAGCTTCTTGCGGGGATAGATGATGATCACCGCCATCACGAACAACGGCACCAGCGGTAGCACGAAGCGTGGCATGCTCATGAGCGGGAAGACGCTGCTCGGCGCCAGCAGCGGCACGATCATCGGCACCAGTGTCCAGGCGCTGTAATAGAGCGGCAGTTTCCTGAACCCGATAATGATGAGCGCAAACGCGATGATGGTAACCAGCAGGTCGGTCACCTGGCTATCGGCCACGAGTGTGCGGAACTCCGTACTGGTAATGAAACTCCAGCTGAAACGGTTGTCGACCAACTGGTTCAGCCATTCGAAGCTCACCGGATGTACCGGGAACTCCTTTGCCTGGTTGCCGAATTGGCGCACATCGGCCTCGCATCCCTGGATGGCACAACCAAACGTACGCCAGGGAGTGGATGAGAACCGGTTCCATTGCCACTGCTGGTCCTGCCAATCGAAAAACCCGAGCCCGTTCCGTTGCAGTGCAAGTCCAAACACCACCAGCCCCAGCGGCGGGATGATGCCGAGCAGCGCCTTGGGGAACCATGCTCGCAGATCCCGGCCATGCTGCTGCACGAACAGCACTGCCATGGGGATGCCGAGCATGATCCCGGCCGAGCGGGTAAGTACCGCCAGGAAACAGGCGATCACGGCCAGGAGCCAGTCGTTCTTCCGTGCTGCCCACAGGGTGGTAACTGCAAGGAAGAGGAAAAGCGATTCGGTGTAAATGGCGCCAAAGAAGAACGCAGTGGGGAACACGGAGATAGCAACAACGGTCCAGCGGGCGATATTGATATCGAAATCGCCGGCAACCAGCGCGCTCACCATGATGAGCGCGCCAAGGAATGCCAGCCGGGAGATGAACCAGCCAACCGTTTCTACCGGCAGGCCGGTGATGGTGTGCCCGAGGTCCATCAGCCAGGGATAGAGCGGAAAGAACGCCGCGGTGGCGCTGAACCGGTCGTCGTACCCGTTCTCGGCGATCAGCTTGTACCAGGTGCCATCCCAGCTGCGGAACGGCTCTACAATCCAGTGCTGCCAGCCGGGAAGGGGTTCCAGCGGCGGCAACGAGCCCGCATACGCCCGGGAGTCCTGGCCGATATCCGGGAAGAACTCGTTGGTAGCCTTGGCCCACCGCACCGACCGGATCTCACCGAACCGGAACGAGAGGAATGCCGCCAGCTGGGTGATGAGCAGGTGCGCCCACCACACCAGGAACGCGAAGGGGACATGCTCCTTCACGTTGTCCCAGCCGGTCGCCTTGCGCGGCCCCGACCGGGTGGTGCTGGTTTGGATCGGAACGGTATTGGTACTCGTCACAGGCGATCACTCACGCGGAAACGAATAGCACCGGTTGTGCCTGTGCGGGATAATGCCACACTTTCCCGTTCCCGATACACACCGGCGCTAGTTCGCCCTAGAGTTCACCTATCTCCGTGCCAACTCCCAGCATCTGCAGTTCGCTGGTGCCCGCATCGGTTTCCACCACGCGCCAGATATCGTCCAGCACCGGCGAGTAGCGCACGTCGTCGACGTGGCTAATCAGGAACACCTGCCGGAAATGGTCCTCGGCTCCCGTGATTGCGCCCAGCATCTCCAGCATGCGCTGGCGGCGGGCAAGGTCCAGTGAGCCGAAGACCTCGTCCAGTACAAGGAACCCCGGTGGCGTTGTGCTTGCCCCGCCAATAACGCGGCTGAGGGCGATGCGGGCGCACAGTGCTATAGCGTCGCGTTCGCCGCCGGAGAACGTTTCGTACGGGAACTTCTCATCGGATCCGTCGTAGACCTGGATCGAGAAGTTGTTATCGAACTCCACCCGGTCGTACTTGCCTTCGGTGACCTGCGAAACAAGTTCGCTGGTGATCTCGCTCAACTTGGGCGCATACCAGGCAGCGGCGTAGCGCTCGAACTCGGTGAATTCCCTGTACATCAGGTCCAGGTCATCGGCTTCGCGCTGCTTCGCCTCGGCGTCGAGCATGAGTTTGTCGATGCGTTCCTTTTCCGCCTGCACGGTTTTCAGGGCATGCTCGGCATCGCGCAAGGCCACTTCGGCCCGATGGCGTTGCTCGATTGCCGTGCGTTCCTGCTCCTGCGCCGCTTGTAATGCCCCTTGCGCTGCCTGGAAGGCAGACACATCAAACCCAAGGTCGGCGCGCTGCCGGTGCAGTTCCCCAAGATCCTTCGTGGCGGCAGCCACGACGTCTTCCGCCGCTGCACGGTTGCGGACAACCTGGTCGCGCTGGGCCAGCTCGGCGGTGATGCGGTCAATGGTCGACTGCGCTTGCCGCGCCTCCTGCAACTTTTCGGTGACAAGGCGGTGGGCTGCTTCATCGTAGGCAACACTGGCGAGCGTTTCCAGTTCGGTCGCGAGCGGTGCGCGCTCAGTGGCGATCTTCGCCCGGGTCTGCTGGCTGTCCTGGACTGACCTTGCGGCGTCAATAACCTTGCGCCAGGCGATCAGGTTCCGCTGCACCGATTCGCACTCTGCGGTTGTGGGTGCATCATTTCGTTGCAACATCGCCAGCAACTGGTTCAGCCGGGCAGTGAGATTGTCCACCTTCGCCCGCTGGTCGCTCATATAGCCCTGGCCGGTCTCGAGGGCCGCATTGGTGTCGGCAAGCTTCTTCACCGCTTCCGCGACCGCTGTCCGCTGCTCCTGCTTCGCCCGGATCTCCTGCGCGTTCGCCGCCTTCTGCTGCTGGATCTCCTGCATCACCCGCTGGTGCTGCGCGATCTCGCGTTCGAACACGCCGATCGCATGTGCGGTGTCCTGCGCGGTAAAGGGGCGCTGGCAGGTGGGGCAGGTTTCGCCCTCATGCTGGCTGCGGAGGTTGGCGAGCACACGTTCGGACCGTTGCATGTCAGCAGCAGTGCGTTTGAGGGTGCTTTCCGCTGCTGCGGTGCTGGCGTCAAGCCGGGCAATGGCATCGTCGATCTCGCGCAATCGCTCAGCAGGGTCGCCATGCTGACCCAGCGATGCCCGAACGGCCAGCAGCTCGTTAACGCGGGCGTCGTATTTACCAAGCATCTCTGTTTCTTTGGCCAGGTGCCCGGCGGTGTCGAGCGCAGCGGCCATTGCGTTTGCATGGTCTTCCAGTGAGCGCAGGTCGATGCCTCTCGCCCAGGAAATCGCCTGGTCCGGCGTATCGACATGCCAGCTGCCATGACCGTCCGGTGCGGGCGCACCCGTAATGGCGGCCCGGATGGCTGCCATGGCATCGCCATCTCGCTGGGCCAGTGCCCGCAGCGCCTGTTCCACCTCGCGCTTGCGCAAGGCCGCCTGCCGCGTGGCGGCATGGGTCGCTTCCTCTTGCTGAAGCGCGCCCTGCGTGCTGGCCACAGGGGTCAGCCGGTCGCGCTCAGCCTCAGCCTGCGCCAACCGATCCAGTTCCCGGCCGGCGTGCATCGATTGCTGCTGCGCCAGGTCGTGGTCGCGCTGCCGTTGGGCAATCGTCTGGGCAAGGGCGACATCCTGGTCGCGCACCTGCTCGATCGCCCGTAGCGCCGTCCCCGCCGCCTCCGCTGCAGCATGCGTCGTGGACACCTCGCCCGACGCTGTCTCAAGCAGGTGGCGATTATCGGTGATCACGCGCTCGGCGGTGGCGATCTCGGCAGGCAGGTCGCGATCCTTGGTGCTTTCCTCGCTCAGCGTGCGGTAGTTGCGGGCAGCGGCCTGGGCCTGCTTGCGGTCCTCTGCGATGATCTGCTGCGCGTTCCGGATGGTTTCCAACCCAAGCAACTTGCCGACTTCGCGCCGCCGCGCAGTCGGCGAGCCGTTGAAAAAGCCAAGTTCCTTCTGGCGGGTGAAGAATGTCGCCACAAATGCCGCATGGTCGAGCCCGATCAACTTGTCGGCGACATAGCTGGTTACCTGGGCTGCGCCATCGACGATTTTCTCCTCGGTACCATTGGCATCGGTGCGGTAGATACGTGCCTTGGCCGAGCCGGTGCCGAGTTCACGCTCGACGGTGTACTGCGTGCCCGTGGCAGGATCTTCGAGCGTGACGTGCACCTCGGTTTTGCCACGCCAAACGCGTGGTTTCACCTCCGCTGCCTTGATGCTGGATGGCGAGTAGAGCGCCCATTCGATTGCCTCAAAGAGCGTGGTTTTACCGACACCGTTCGAGCCGATGACGCCGATGGTGGCCGCCTGGGGAAGCTCGACATCGTGGCTGCCCCCATATTGCTTGTAGTTGGTGATGTGCACGCGCGAGAGGATCATGAAAGCTCGTCCTCCTCGGGAGTAACGGTGATGCCGGCGGCCATTGCCTCGGCGAGGGCAGCATCGCCACGCTCGCGGAAGACCCTGGCGAAGCGCTCATTGAAGTTTGTGCCGGTGCGACTTTCCACGAACTGGCCGAACAACTCTCGCAAATCGGGAAACTCCTGCGTCAGTTCGGGTTTATCGGCAGAGGCCAGCATTCCAGGCATATCGGCAGCGACACTGAAATGCCACACCACATCTTGCAGTTCGCGTTTCAGGATCGATTCCGCCTCGCGCTTGTCGCCCCGTTCGGCATTGGCGATGCGCGTGCGTACCATGGCCCGCGTCAGCTCGTCCTCGTCCTTGCCGAGCGCGTGGATGGCGGCAATAACCTCCTCGGCGATTTCCGGACCGCGTTTGTTATCGGCGTAGACCGTTTTGGTGTTCAGCATCGGCCGAGCATGGGGATTGGGGATGTGGGTTTTCTCGAAACCCTCCCCGGGGCCGTTGAGGGTCACCATGCAGTAGCCGGGGGTAGCATCCACATCGCCCCAACCGTTGCGTTCGGTGCTGCCGGCGTACCAGCCGTTCGCCAGACCGGGTGGCTGCATATGCAGGTGATAGTGCCCGAGTGCGATGTAATCGAATCCGTGGTCCAGCAGGCTGGTGTCCAGTTCCTCCTCGCCTGGCTCGGCGTGCTGCCCCGGCTTGAGGATGCCCTTCACCATGCCGTGGATCACCATCATGTTGAGCTTGCCGGGGCGCATCATTGGAAAGGCAGGATCGTCGTTCGTGAGCGCGCCGTGCGGGATGGCCTGCACATGCAGGTTCAGGTCCGCGAACGTGGTGACATCGTGTGCCGTTTCATACCCGGCGTAGAAGGTAACGTTCGGAAGCGTAAGTTCCAGCACCGAGTAGGCGCTGCCGCCGGTGCGGAGGCGCGGCGTATCGTGGTTGCCGGCGATCACCAGCGTGGGGATGCCTGCCGCCTCGATCTTTTTCATCTGCTGGATGAAGTGGCGCAGGCAATGCCAGGTGGGACGCGACTGGTGGAACACATCGCCGGCGTGAATGACGCCATCCGGCTTGCGGGCGATGATATCATCCACCGCCCACTCAAAGGCCCGTTCGAAATCGACCGTGCGGGCGTTACGCCCTGTCTCCGGATCGAGCTTGTGCAGCGCGCGATACCCCAGGTGCGTATCGGTGATATGGGCAATGGTGATGGGCGAACTCATTGGTATCCTCGGGCATCCCTATAGGTGGCGATAACGTTCTTCGCGAATTCCCAGGGGCGTGATTTCGCATTCAGGCGGCCATTCAGGCGCGTTGTGATGGTGTCGCAGATCTCCTGTTCGTCCTTCGCCTTCAGCCCCTCGAGTTGGGCGGCCACGGCCGATTTCGTCGGTGCCTGGTCGCCCATCATGTCCTTCATCACGCGGTGCAACATGTCACCCACACGCGTGCTGCTTTCCGCTCCGGCACCAAACACGCGTTGGCCAATGATGCCCGGCAAGGTTGGCGGGAGTGGGAAGGTGCCGAAGAGTGGAGCGCGGTAGTGCGCGTGCCGAATGAGCAATCGCCCTTTTGGTAGCCCCAGCAATTCCTGCTTCTGCGTCTCAGAGATAGACCGATAGGCCGCGTTGATGATTTCCTCGTCGCCGATACGGCCATAGAAGCTGGTGCCGCAGTTACCCAGCACTTCGCCATCCACCTTGCTGCGGAACTGTTGTGCACCCATCAGCACCACATTTAGGTGTCGGCCGCGGGCGGCGATATCGACCAGCGTGTCGCGCAAGCCGCCCTCGCCACCGGCAGGGGCGTACTTGTTGAGTTCGTCCACAAATACGATGAGCTTGTCCACGCCCATGTCCGATTGCTCGGCCAGATCCCAGATCTTCTGGATTGTTGCGGTAACGATCAATTCCCGGGCGACGCTGTTGGTCGCGCTGATATCCACTACCCGGATCTCGCCAGGGCTAAACCGGTGATCGACCTGCGGGTTGCTACCGTAATCAGGTACGCCATCGGTGAGCAACCCGCCCAGTTTCCGCATGAGTCCCTTGAATCGGTTCTCCGCCTTGCGGATGGTGGCCTTGTGATGCCCATACCAGGTGTCGTTGCCGGTGCTGTTCAGTTCGTCGTCGATTTCGCGGAACAATTCCATCAGGCGAGACACAGAGTCGATCTCGCGCTCGCGGAGTTCGTAGATAAACCCGAAGAACTTGTCGTCCAGGTCGCCGAAGCCGAACACCTTGTGGGGATAGGCAATCGCGTCACGAAGTGACCATGCAATCGGGAACACGCGGTCAGACTGGCCAGGCTGGTGGCGATCCGTGTTAAGGCTTGCCTTATCGAACTTACCCGAGAGGTCGATCCTGCCCTTCACGCACGGAGGGGCCATATTCGGTTTGAATGGCGCGAAGATATTGACGTTGGTAAAGGGACGAGGCTCCAGGCCAAGGGCAGCATAGGCATTGAGCTGGTCGTCATCGAGGCCCTTCCACTTCGCCGCGGCATAAACCTCTTCGAACCCCGGTTCCGGCACGGCCGGTTTATCCAGCCACAACAGGTCGGGACCCTTCACGTTGAACATCAGCGCCGCGACGGTTGTTCCTTCGCGTTCCAGGGTCTGGAAAATACTGCTGGTCAGGAAGAGCGCATGGCTGGTTTTGGTGGCCAGGCCGGATTGCCCGGTCCAGTTTGCGTGACCGGCCTCCGGGCCGAGCAGGTAGTTCTCGTCCAGGTACAACGGGGTCTTCTGGAACTTTTTCTGGCCCTGCGTATCCAGGGCGACGTCCCCGGATTCGTCACGGACGTAGTTGCCGTTGGTATGCATGAGGGCAGGAACACGACTGCCATCGAAACCGGCAACACCCAGCGCATAACCGATCGCCTCGCTGGTGGCGAAGAAGACGGGGCCATTCACCGCCGGGCGGTTGCTCTGCACGTCGGGGCGCAGGTGCTTGGTTGCGAGCACATTGACCTGGAACACCAGAATCTCCGGGCGGCTTGTGGGGCCATTCTCGGGCAGCGCGATCTCCATGCGGCGGTCGAAGTAATCGTCCAGGAAGCTGCGCATATCGCTGAACCGGCGGGGCTCGTCCACCACACCAATCACGGCGGCTTCCTCGCTGAACGCCACCACGATATGGCCAATATCCAGGGTCAGCGCCTCATCGGCGCCCCAGAAATGGAACGTGTGGCTGCCGGCAGGTTCCTTCTCGCTGCTTACCACCCGCCCGATGGCGCCAGTGGCCTGGTCCACCAAATCGGTGAAATCGGGCAACTCCCAAATGGTGTTGTTGGTGGCGTCGCCAACCAGCGTGGAAAAATCGTCGATATCGATATCGATTGCCATGTCTGCGCTCCTACACCGGCCAGCCGGTGGTGATCTGATCGATACGTCGTTTCAGGATGCGTTCGAGGATATGCACGGGATAGAGCAGGGTGGGCCAGCGGCTGTCCGAGGTTGGACGCGGCACGCGCTCGGCCATGAGCCAGCTCGAGATGGCGTCGATTTCATCCTGGTCGGCCATGTCGCCGTTGGCTTCAATGCGAATCAGGGCCCGCCGGGCGTCCATGCCGTCGCAGGGCCACATGCGCTGATACCAGTGCGTCCGGGCGCGGGCCCGATCGCTGATGCGATAGGCCGACGTGCGGTATCCCGCGGGCAGGCTCAGGAGTGTTACGGCTTCCTGCCCTACAAGGTGCTGGCTCTGCGGATTCTTGATAAAGCCGATCGCGTTCGGTGCATCCAGGGGCAAGCGCCCGTCGATAACCAGCCACTGGTTGGGATAGGCGTGCCGATGATGCTCCTGCCACATACTGGCCACCTGGAATTCGGCGTGGCTGCGCAGCTTCCCGGCCATCTCGTTGGCGTAGAACAGTACCTGGTCGTACATACCGGAAAGCTGGTGATACTCGTCGCAATCCTCCAGCGGATCCTTCACCTCCTGGTCGTGGGCTTCCAGGATATCGACGATGGTTCGGATATCCCGATCGGTAGTTTGGCAAGGGACAATCCAGACCATTGATTCGATTAGCGTGCCGGGCACGACTTCGCAGCTACCGTCACCATGCCGCTCCAGCAACCCGGCCACGGCGATGCTGACCACAATCGGCACCACGCCAACACGCCATACGGGCATGGTTTTCTGGCTGCCATCGATAAACCACTTGAACTGCGATTCGTTGCGTCGCCTGATCTCGCGCTGGCAAATCGCCTCGTGCTCGCCTTCCAGCCGTTCGATGGAGGGCACCTCGTTCATATTCCAGCTGCCCATTTGCGGTAACTGCAGGTCGGTTTCCAGTGTGCCGGCGCGGCGCATGTCAACAGGCTGCAACCCGGCCCGTCGCATTGCATCCTGGATGAGTTGTACACGTTGGGTAAGGGTGCCGCGCGCGAATGTATCCGTCACATTTCGTCTCCGTACGTACAGAACGCGTGTTCGATTTTGCCAGTATAATCCACCCGCCACGGGGTAGTACTGCGCCTTGTGCTGTTAAGCTAGGAGGCGATGGCCGGTGAAGGTGGTTTCCGGCGGGCTCATGCACAAAGGCAGATGAATTCATGGTAGATCAGGCTGGCACCCCCAAGGCCTGGGGTGGACGTTTCTCCGAAAATCCCGACATCCGTCTGGAGGCGTTCAATGCCTCGGTCGGCTTCGACATCCGCATGGTGCGCGAGGATATCCGCGCATCCATCGCACACGCGCGCATGTTGGGCAAACAGGGCATCATTTCGTCCACCGATTCCGAGTCCATTATAGACGCGCTCTGGACGATTCTCGATGAAGCAGAGGCAGGCCAGTTCCATCTCACCATCGCCGATGAGGATGTCCATACCGGTGTGGAGAAGCGCCTGCGTGAACTCATTGGCGCTACGGCGGGCCGGTTGCACACCGGCCGGTCGCGCAACGACCAGGTAGCCAACGATTTCCGGTTCTGGACCAAACGCCAGTTGATTGAGGTAGCCAGCGGGTTGGTAAATCTCGTCGAGGCGCTGCTGGACATCTCGGCAACATACGCCGATGTGGTAATGCCTGGTTACACCCATGTGCAGCGGGCGCAGCCGGTGTTGTTCGCCCACCATATGCACGCCTACTGCGAGATGTTCCTGCGCGACCTGGAGCGGGTACGCCAGGCGTATGACCGTGCCGATGTGCTCGTCCTCGGCAGTGCTGCCCTGGCGGGAGCGACGTATCCGCTGGACCGCGAAGCGGTGGCCGCCGAACTTGGGTTCAGCCGTATCAGCCGGAATTCGATGGATGCAGTGGGTGACCGCGATTTCGCGCTCGATGCCCTGTATGCCTGCTCGCTCATTGCCATGCACATCAGCCGCCTCAGTGAGGAGCTGGTGTACTGGGGCTCCGGCGAGTTCGGGTACATTACCATTGCTGATCGCTTCAGCACCGGCAGCAGCATCATGCCCCAGAAGAAGAACGCAGATATCGCCGAACTCGGGCGTGGCAAGAGCGGTCGCGTCTTCGGCAACCTCATTGGCCTGTTGGTGACCATGAAGGGCCAGCCGATGACCTATAACAAGGACAGCCAGGAGGATAAGGAAGGCTTGATCGACAGCATCGATACCATGCTTGCCGTGCTGGATGTCTTCCCGCCGATGATGCGCAGCATCACGGTGCACGGCGAACGGACCGCCGAAGCATCGATCATGGATTTCACGCTTGCGACGGATGCCGCCGATGTGCTGGCGAAGAACGGCGTGCCGTTCCGCGAGGCGCACGAGATCGTCGGTTCCCTGGTGGCGCGCTGCATAAGCGATGGCAAGACCTTTGCGAACCTGACCGACGAGGAGTGGGCCGAGGTTCATCCCGTATTTGCAGACAATCGCCCTCCGATGGACGGCCTGGGCAGCACCATGCTGCGCGACCTCCCCGGTGGTACGGCCCCCGGCCGGGTTAACGCAGCCCGTGAGGAGTTGCACAGCCTGGTCAATAAGGAAGCTGCGTGGGTTCACGATCATCGTGCCGCGCAGGATGCCATTTTCACCAAACCTTAGGTACGGGAGTACTCATTGACATCGTTAACCGGCGCGATACCGTTACGGCAGCTTGTTGCCAACATCATGCATGCGCGCGACCACCAGGCGCCGATCCGGGCCACCTACCGGATGCAGTTCAACCACGAATTTACGTTTGCCCATGCCACGGCGCTGGTGCCGTACTTACGGTCGCTCGGCATCAGCCATCTCTATGCATCGCCGATTTTCGCTGCTGCTCCCGGCTCAATGCACGGGTACGATGTGGTTGATTTCACCCGGATTAATCCGGAGATTGGCACGCGGGAGGAGTTTGACGAACTTGTTGCCACCCTCCACCAGCACCAGATGGGCCTGGTGCTGGATTTCGTTCCAAACCATATGGGTATCGAGAAGGGGGCCAATCCCTGGTGGCAGGATGTGCTCCAGAACGGGCGCATGAGCCGCTATGCCGAGTACTTCGATATCGACTGGCGGCCCCTGAAGTTTGAACTGCACGGCAAGGTGCTGCTCCCGTTCCTCGGCGATCACTACGGGGCGGTCCTGGAGCGCGGCGAGTTGAAGCTGGCCTACGATAGCGGCTGCTTCACGCTGCACTACTGGGATACGCCGTTCCCGATTGACCCATCCACCTACCCGACAATCTTGCGGCGGGCGCATACCGACCTCGAGGGCACGCTCGATCCGGAAGATATCGATCTCCTGGAGTTCGAGAGCATTATCACCGCGTTCGACCGGCTGGAGACCGGCACGGATGCCGAGCCAACCGCCGACGCGGTTGAGGCGCGATTCCGCGAGCAGATCGTGACGATGCGCCGGCTTTCGGATCTCGTTGACCGCCATGCGGATATCCGCACTGCGCTGGAAGCGGTGGTGACACGGCTGAACGGCACGCCCGATTCACCTGAATCGTTCGACGACCTCGACCAGCTGTTGTTCCAGCAGCCATATCGCCTCAGCTTCTGGCGAGTAGCCAGCGAAGAGATCAACTACCGGCGTTTCTTTGCCATCAATACGCTGGCAGCCATCCGCCAGGAAAAGCGGGAGGTCTTTGCGGCCACGCACGAACTCTTGCTGGAGCTGCTGGTGAGTGGGGCGGTGGACGGTGTGCGGTTCGACCATCCCGATGGCCTGTGGGATCCGGAACGATACTTCCATGATTTCCAGGTGGCCTACGTGCGGGCAATGGCGCGGAAGGAACTTGGCGTTGAGGACGATGCCGCCTGGCAGGAGATTGAGCCGGAACTCACCGGTATCATCCACGATGTGCTACAGGAACGGTATGAGAATGGCCGCGCCTGGCCGGTGTGGACGGTTGCCGAAAAGATCCTGGAACATGGTGAACCACTGCCGCAGACCTGGAAAATCAACGGCACGGTCGGCTACGAGTTCATGCAGGCAGCAACCGGCGTGCTGGTGAACCCCTCCAGCCGCGTGATGTTCGATACCATCTACTCGCGCTACACGGGCGAGAAGATCCGCTTCAACGAGCTCGTTTATGAGATGAAGCTGTGGCAGGTGCGAGAAGCATTCGCCAGCGAGCTGAACGTGCTCACCAATGTGGCCAATCGCATTTCCGAATCGGACCGGCACTCGCGCGATTTCACCAACAATGCGATTCGCACCGCGTTGCGGGAAGTAATCGCGAACTTCAGTGTTTACCGCACCTACACCACCTGCCGCGAAGGCGATGTGACCGCCGGTGACGCCGCCACGATCAACGCTGCGGTTGATATGGCGATGCGGCGCAACCCGCGGTTCGATCGTTCAGTGTTCGAATTCCTCCGGAACGCGTTATTGCTTCACCACACCGGGGAAGTGGAGGAGCGCCGCAGCGCGCCCTGTCATTTCGCCATGAAGCTGCAACAGTTGAGCGGCCCGGTGATGGCCAAGGGGCTCGAAGACACTGCCTTTTACCGCTTCAACCGCCTGACCAGCCTGAACGAGGTGGGCGGCGACCCGGCAAAATTCGGCACATCTGTGGCGGATTTCCACCGGCAAAACCAGCAACGGCTGCGCGACTGGCCGCTGGGCATGATCAACTCCTCCACTCACGATACCAAGCGCTCAGAGGATGTGCGGGCGGCGATCAGCGTGCTCAGCGAGCGTCCGACCGAATGGCGGGCAGCAATCAACCGCTGGACCCGCCTCAATCGCAAGTTCAAGGTTCTGATCGACGGTGCCCTGGCTCCGAACCGGATCGATGTCTGGGTGGTGTACCAAACGCTGGTGGGCACCTGGCCGTTGAACGGCGTTGCCGGCATTGATGATGTATACGTGGAGCGGATGCAGGAGTACATCATCAAGGTGGTGCGCGAGGCGGGCCGGTTCAGCAACTGGGTAAGCCCGAACGAGCCGTATGAGGAAGCGCTGCGCGCGTTTGTGGCCGGTATGCTGAACAAACGCCGCAACCGCACCTTCCTTGCGGACATCGATGCGTTTGTGGCCACGCAGCGCGATGCTGCCCTGGTCAACAGCCTCAGCCAGCAGGTGCTCAAACTCACATCTCCGGGCATTCCGGACATCTACCAGGGAACCGAAGTATGGGACGACAGCCTTGTCGATCCCGATAACCGCCGCGCGGTTGATTACGACCGTCGCAGGGGCTTACTGGATGATCAACGCGACCTGACTGCGCTGGTGGAGAACCGCGCCGATGGCGGCATCAAGCTGGAGATCACCCGTCGTATCCTGCAGCTTCGTCGCGAGCAACCGGACCTGTTCACGCAAGGCAGTTACGTACCGCTCCGTGTTTCCGGGCCGGCTGCAGACAACGTGATCGCGTTCATGCGCGAACACGAATCGCATAAGCTGATTGTGATCGTGCCCCGGTTGATGTACACCCTGGCGGGCTCTGCACCGGTCTTCGGGAACCCGGCGTTGTGGGACGGCACATCTGTTCAGTTGCCGTCCGGTATGGAGGGATCCGGCTGGAGCAACCTGCTGGAAAGCAGCGCCGGGGATGATCCGGCCGACCTCTCGTCGCTCTTTACCCACCTGCCCATTGCCCTGCTGACATGGCAAGGAGAGAACCCATGACCGACCGATGGCGAATGACGCTCGGGGCCAATATCGAGCCTGACGGGGTGCGTTTTAGCGTTTGGGCGCCGGATCACGACCTCGTGCGGGTGGTCGTAGACGATGCCCCCGGAGAGCGCACCCTGGATATGGCCGCCGACCAGCGCGGCGTCTGGAGCGTCGTTGATCCGCAGGCAGCTGCGGGGAGTCGCTATGCGTTCCTGCCTGGCGATGAGCCGGAAACCCCTGACATCTACAGTCGCAGTCAGCCCGAGGGGGTACATGCCCGCTCGCAGGTGGTCGACCCATCGACATATATCTGGGGCGATGGTGAGTGGACAGGAATGCCGGCTGACCGAGCCGTGATCTACGAGCTGCATGTTGGCACGTTTACCCAGGAGGGCACCTTTGCCGCCCTTACGGAGCAGTTGCCGGCGCTGAGGGACCTCGGTATCACGGTAATCGAGGTCATGCCGGTGTCGGAATGTCCCGGCAACCGGAACTGGGGCTATGACGGCGTCTATCACTTTGCCCCGGCCAGCTATTACGGCGAACCCGATGACCTCCGTCGCCTTGTCGATACCGCGCACGGGCTCGGCATGGCGGTCATCCTGGACGTCGTTTACAACCACTTCGGCCCGGAAGGGAATTACACCGGCCGGTTCAGCAGCCATTACCTGAGTGACACCCATACAACTGACTGGGGACCGGCGCTGAACTGGGACGGCGAGCAGAGCGAGATGGTGCGTCAGTGGGCAATCGATAACATCTGCTACTGGCTCACCGAGTTCCATTTCGATGGCTTCCGCCTCGATGCCACCCACGCGATGGTGGACGACGGGCCGAAACACATCATCCAGGAGATCGGCGAGCGTGCCCGCGAGGTGGCTGGAGAGCGCACCATCCTGCTCTATGCCGAGGATGGTCGCCACGATATCCGCCGCGCCCGGCCGGTGGAACGCAATGGTGAGGGCATGGACGGTACCTGGGCGGATGATTTCCACCACGAGATGCGCGTGCACCTGACAAACGACAGGGAAATGTGGCTCAAGCACTATGCCGGCACCACCCTTAGCATCGCCGAGACCATCAACAAGGGGTTCGGGCCAACCACAATCAAGCGCGGCAAGGAATACGCCGTCACGGACGAAGATCCCGGCCATGCCTTTGTTGTGTGCATCCAGAATCACGACCAGGTGGGCAACCGCCCGTTTGGCGAGCGCCTGCACCACGTGATCAATGAGGACCGCTATGCGGTTGCCAGCGCGTTGATGCTCTTCGCACCGGAAACGCCATTGATCTTCATGGGACAGGAGTTTGCCGCCAGCACGCCGTTCTGCTTCTTTACCGACATGCCGGAAGAACTCGGCAAACTGGTGACCGAAGGGCGGCGGCGCGAGTTCGGCGAGTTCGGTGCATTTGCCAGTCCCGAGTTGCGCGATTCGATTCCCGACCCGCAGGCGGTCAGCACGTTTGAGCGATCCAAACTGCGATTGGATGAGCGGGAAACGAATGAGGGTATGTACGCGCTTTATCGCGATCTGATCGCGCTCCGCCACGGCGAGCCGGTGCTGGCAGGCGGCGATCGCTCACGTACCGACGCGATTGCGTTGACTGCCGAACTTATTTCCGTGCGTCGTTGGACAGCGGACGAGGAGATGCTATTGCTGGCCAATATGGGGCCGGAAACATCCACCGTGCTGGAGGATGGTTGGAGCATCGCGCTTACCACGCAGGACGCGCGCTACGGTGGGGCCGAAGAGCCCCTGCTCTGGGCTGATGGGGTGGCCACGATCCCGGCACGCACAGCAATCGTCCTGCGGCGCCAGAACCCGTCATCCTGATCCGCGAATGGCGAGGGACATAGCCCTTTTCGCTAGAAGCCGGCGTCCTTAAAGGTCTCCACCACGCCACTCAGTAGCATCTGGGTGGCGATAAGGACGAGGATCATTCCCATCAGGCGTTCAATGGCCATCAGGCCACGATCGCCAAGCAGGCGTCGCAGGTCTGCCCCGAGGTACAGGATGATGAGCGTGGCGACCCACGCGATCAGGATCGCGCCAAGCCATACCGGCCAGCGTTCCGGTTCCTGAGAGATCATCAGGATCTCCGTGGCGAGGATCGACGGGCCGGCGATATACGGGATTGCGATTGGTACAACGAACGGCTCGGAGGGGACGCTCACCCGGATGTTGCGCTCGTCGGTCGGGAAGATCAGCCGCAGGGCGATCAGCATCAGCAGCACGCCGCCAGCGGCCGTCATCGCGGGAATGCTGACGTTCAGCATTTCCAGCATGCCGCGGCCGAACCCCATGAACAACAGCAGAATCGCCAGGGCAATCAAACACTCGCGCACGATAATGCGCTTGTGTTTGGCCGGGTCCACATCCTTCAGCGAGGCCAGCATGGCCGGCACGATACCGAGTGGACTGATCACGAAGAAAAAGAGCAGGGCAGCATTTTGAAGGGGCATCGTTGCCTCACATAAGGTGCATACCGCGTCGGACTCACCATTGAGCGACGGAACAGAAGTATCTGCGCCGAAGTCTAGTCGCAAACAGAAACGGACGGCCAATTACGGCCGTCCGTTTGCTGCCAGGGGGTTAATCCGCTGCCGAGTTGCCTCGGGCGGCCTCGGCCTCCCGGATCGCCTTCCAGACGCGTGGCGGCGTCATGGGGATATCGACGTGGGAGATGCCCCACGGTTCCAGCGCGTCGATCACGGCGTTGGCGGTCGCCGGGGTTGCGCCAATGGTGGCTGCCTCACCGATGCCCTTCACGCCCATTTCATTGATGTACGTCGGCGTGGTGGTGTGGTGGGTTTCGAAGGTCGGGAAGGTGGTTGCGCGTGGCATCGCATAGTCGTTGAGCGTGCCGGTCAGCAACTCGCCATTGGCGTCGTAGTGCATTTCCTCGACCATCGCCTGGCCGATACCCTGCGCGAGGCCGCCGTGAACCTGGCCGGTAACCAGCACCGGGCTCATAATCGGGCCGCAATCGTCCACGGAAATGTAGCGGAGGAACTTCACCTCGCCGGTATCCGGGAACACTTCCACCACGGCGATGTGGGTGCCGAACGGGAACGTGGTGCCGCTTGGGCGGAAGAAATCGGTGGTCTCAAGGCCGGCATCGATGTCCTTAGGCAGGCTGTTGCTGTAGGCCTCTGCCGCGATATCGGCCAGCGTGACCCCGGTATCCGGCACGCCCCGCACACGGTACTTACCGTTTTCGATTTCGATATCCTCAACGGACGCTTCAAGGATATGCGCGGCGATCGCCTTGGCCTTGGCCTGGATCTTCTTCAGGCTGGCCATCAGGGCAGCACCACCCACCGCGAGGCCGCGGCTACCCATGGTGCCGTTGCCGCTCGGGGTATTGGCGGTATCGCCATGGTGCACCACCACATCGTTGAAGTCGGCGCCGATCTCGTCCGCTGCCATCTGGGCGAAGGTGGTCTCCTGTCCCTGGCCGTGCGGCGAAATACCGGTGAAGATGCTGACGTGCCCGCCTGGCTCAACCCGAACCGTACTGCTTTCGTACGGGCCGAACCCGCAAATCTCCACGTAGCTCGCCAGGCCGATGCCGATGTAGCGGCCCTCCTGCCGGAGACGTGCCTGCTCTTCGCGCAGGGCAGTGTAGTTCGCCTCTTCAAGCGCCTTGTTCAGCGCCTTGTCGTAATCACCCGAATCGTACTGTTGCCCGGAAAGGGTATCGAACGGGAACTGCTCCGGCTGGATAAAGTTGCGGCGTCGAATTTCTACCGGGTCCATGCCGGATGCATCGGCCAGCAGGTCGACAATGCGCTCGATATAGAAGGCTGCTTCCGGCCGCCCCGCACCGCGATAGGCGCCATTGGCGCCGGTGTTGGTGTAGATACTGAGCGATTCATACTCCATGGCCGGGATGTCGTAGCAGCCGGTAGCCATGATGAAGGTGGAGTTGCCAAGGTCCAGGCCTTTTGGCCAAGCCCCGGCGTCGACAAGAATCCGGCAGCGGAGCGCCGTGATCTTGCCGTCTGCTGCCATGGCGGCTTCCACTTCTGCGATCTGGTTGCGGCCATGGCTGCTGGCAAGCATATTCTCGGAACGGGTTTCGATCCATTTCACCGGCTGTTTGAGATGGTGCGCTGCCGCGGCCACGAGGTAATCCTCGTAGTAGGCGCCGATCTTCTGTCCGAACCCGCCGCCCACTTCCGGAGCGATCACGCGGACCTTCGCCTGGCTCAACCCAAGCGCGCTGGCGATGGCGTTACGGTTCCAGTGAGGTGCCTGCGTGCTGGTCCACACGGTGAGGCCGTGAACCGGATCGGGCTGGGCCGCCACAGCGCGCCCTTCCATCGGCACGGCATTCAGGCGCGGGCTGCGGATGACTTCCTTGATGGTGTACGCAGCCTCCGCGAAGGCCTTGCCCACATCGCCACCACGATGGCCACCGTGCCGCGCACCGATGTTGTTGGGTACGTTGGGGTAGAGGCGCGGGGCATCGTCCTTCATGGCCTCGTACACATCGGTCACCACCGGGAGCGGATCGATATCCACCATCACCATTTCGGCGGCATCAACTGCCTGTGCGCGGGTTTCGGCAACCACCATTGCGACCGGGTGGCCGACGTAGCGCACGGTGGTCTGGGCGAGTGGCGATACGGGCGGTTTCGGGATCTTGCCGTCTTCGCTTTCGTCACCTTCATCGCCTTCGCCAACCGCTTCCGTCGCGACATTCACGAAGAGGGTATCCAGGTCTTCGGCGGTGTACACCGCCACCACGCCGGGCATCGCCTTCGCTTCCTCGGTGTGGTAGCCGGTGATGGTACCGTGCGGCTCGATGCTACGCACGATAACGGCGTGCAGCATGCCGGGGATTTTGAGGTCGTCCACGTAGGTGGAGGAACCAGTGATCAGTCGGGGGTCTTCCTTGCGGCGGACGCTTGCGCCCACCATCTTGCTCATCACCATGGTGTCTGCTCCGGTGTGACTGGTGCCGATGATGCACCGTATCGGCCTGCAACTCTTGTCAGTGTGGTGGAGAATGCGAAAGGCGTCAATTGGAACCGGAAGGGGGTACTCGAACTTCAGCTGCTCCCTAACGGTTCCAGCAGGCGTCGCAATTGCTCAGTCAGGTCTGGAAGGTCATCTTTAGCGGTAGACCAGGGTGTGGAAGGGAGAACTCTCTCGTATTGATGGCTGAGGACGTTCCGGAGAGCGATCCATTCGCGAGTTTCCGGATATGAATCCTGCAGGCCGGGCTCGGCATGCAAGGCCCGACGTATGGCTTCGCCCACGATCTCGAGTGAGCGCTCGGTTAGCCGAATCGACTGCCGTGAATTCTCGAAGACCTCATAGGCCACACCTTCGAAATCGTCGGTAAGGTTCTCTGCCTCAAATAGTGCGTCACGCAGTGATTGTATGGCCTGCGCGTTCATAGAGAAGCACCCTCGTTTGCTCCACCTCATCACGGAAGTAAGGCCTTGTTATCGATTCAGCATCGACCACATCTACCTTCAGGCCGAGGATGTCTTCGAGCCGGACAATCAGGCCCATGTGCTGACGGAAGATTGTCAGGTCACTGGATCCAAATTGGGCGATGAAATCGACGTCACTCTTGCCTTCGACCCAGTCACCATTCGCCGCCGAGCCGAACACCCACAAGGTGTCTACATCGTGGTCCTCACATGCCTTACGGATGGCATTCAGGTTGTTGGTGATCAGTTCGATCATGGATGTGCCTCCTGTGCATTCATACTAGCGCACGGGAGTAAGGCAACAGAACAACAGCCGCGGCCCAAGGCCGCGGCTGTTGGAGCTAGCTCGTTGTTGCGTGGGTGCCGAGCCCCGCGGGGCCACTGCGTGCCTTCACGAAGAGCGTGATCGCCAGCAATGTCACGATATAGGGCAGTGCTACCATCAGGTCGCTGGAAAACGGGAAGCCCGGTGTGCTCTGGCCCTGCACCTGAATGCCCTCAGCCGCGCCGAACAGCAACGCACCAGCCAGTGCGCCCCACGGGCTCCAGCCACCCAGGATCACTGCCGCAAGGGCAATAAACCCACGACCATTTGTCATATCCAGCGTGAAGTAGTTCAGGTTGCCGATGCTCAGGTAGGCGCCGCCCAAACCGGCCAGCAGGCCACTGGCCAGCACGGCGAGATAGCGATAACGGGTGATATTGATACCTGCACTCACCGCTGCCTGCGGGTGCTCGCCGCAGGCCTGCAGGCGGAGGCCGTACTTTGTCCGGAAGAGGAAGAATGCCACTACCGGCACCAGCGCGAACGCCAGGTAAACGAGGATGCTCATGCCGCCAAACCGCGGCAGGCTGTGTACCCGGTCGCTACCGCCGGCGGTGCCCCATATTGCCTGGACGAGGAACGCGGTCAAACCGAGCGCGATCAGGTTCACAGC
>JBHWTK010000092.1:0-27943 GCA_043427975.1 Chloroflexia bacterium
TCCACCGCCGCCACTGCCGAACGCCTGTTTACCGGCGTGCTGGCGATGCTCCCCGCCGATGCGGGAATCGTCGGCGGCGATATCGCCCGCTTGCTGGCCGATGGGCGAGTACAGGCGTACCTCGATCAGGACATCGCCCCACACAAGGAGAAATCGTGATGCCCGACCAGGAAGATTTGGCCATCCGCGTGGTGGCGATGCCCGCCGATACCAATAGCTCTGGTGATATTTTCGGCGGCTGGCTGCTGAGCCAGATGGACCTTGCTGCATGGGTGTGCGCCCGCAAGCTCACGCCACACCGGCTGGTAACCGTGGCGCTCGATGGCGTGGTGTTTCACAAGCCAGTGTATGTCGGCGATTGCCTGCTCTGTTACGCCACGGTGGAGCGCGTCGGCCGCACAAGCATTACCATCCATGTCCGCGCCCACGCCGAACGCGTGCAGGGCGGTGAGGAGGTAGAGGTCACCGAGGGGCGCTTCACCATGGTCGCGCTCGATGCGGACCGTAACCCGGTCGCGATCCAGGGCTAGGCTATCAGTACACGGGCGGCGGAGCACTTTCGAAGAGCATGATCCGACTCACCGTGCCTGATTGTTCGCCGCCGTTTACATATTGCACGCAGAACACGTATCCCCCGAGCCCGACGTTGAACACGTGCAGGCGCAGGCCAATCGGGCCACCGGGTGTTGGTGGCAACCAGTACGTGGAAACCAGTACGCCGGATTTCACCATGTCCGATACCCAGGTCGCCGCTTCGACCGTGGAGATCGGCGTATCCAGGTTGATGCTGATGCTGGTCGCGTTCCCGTACTCTCCCTGGGCGAAGTTGATGCCCCAATATCCGGGGAGGGGAGGCGTCTCCAGGTACCAGCCGCTTTGCGCACCCTGGATCGCTCCATAGGCAGCGCTCCAGGTAGCCTGCGTGTCCCCGATACCGGGCCTGCGGCCCGTGGCAGTCACGGGGTTGACCTCCCAGGTTTCCAGCGAGACGTATGTCCGCTCGATGATAAATGGGCCGGCGAGGCCATCTGGACCCAGCGTGAAGTCGTCCACCACAATCAGGTTGCCAGATCTTCCGGTTGCCGCCGCCAGTTGCGTGCTCTTGTACTGCTTGAGGAAAAGACCGGAATGAAGGGCATACCTGCCGCTCCCTTCAGCCATAAAGAACTCCGCGTCTGTCGGCACGAAGCGGCTGCTGCCAGCCGATTCCGACGTCAGGTCCAGCCCGCCACCAGGCAGTGCGGAGAAATCGATCTCGATGTACTCGGCGGATCCGTTGGCATCGAACCGCACCCAGTAGGCGGCCTGCCCGTTGTGGCGGAAGTCGTAGACGGTGAAGCCGGCTTCCTGGCGGGATGCACCGTATTCGGCATCGAAGGCGGCCCGCGTGCCGCCGATCCTGGCGCCCAACGGGTTTGATGCAGCCATGGGTTGGGCCCCGGCATACCGGGAACCGGAGAGCAGCGCCACCGGCAGGAGCAGTGACGACTTGGAGAACATCCGTCGGGAAAGCGGTCGGTACATTACAGCCTCCGGATAATCGCGCCAGTTGCGCATCTGTGTTGTGGTCCCTTCCCTGATTATGGCACGGAAAGAGCGCGGTTTGTGCGCCGGTAGCGGCAGCCTGCGCGGGGGTGTCGACCCTATGTTAGCCGAGCAGCTCACGGCGCAGTGATTCAATGGCGGAATCCGGCAGGCCGTGGTGTTTCAGCCATGCCACCGGCGACCCGAACTGGTCATCGAGCGACTGAAGGAAGGTGCTAATCGTGACTGCCTCGGCGCGACTGTAGCTGGCCGGGTATTCGACCGGCGCGGCACTGTGCGTTGCCGCCTGTTGTCGCTCAGCCTTCAGTATCCGGTCCATATTGGCATCGGTAAGCACGTAATCCGCCACAATTTGGACGCGCTCAACACCCAGCACTGAGTAGATGAGCGCTGCCGTCATGCCTGTGCGGTCCTTACCGGCGGCGCAATGGAACACCGCTGGCATGTTCTCCACCTGGGCGATAGCCTCAATCACGCGCACAAATCGATCCGGCCATTTGGCGGCGATCATCGTGTAGATCTCGCCCATGGAGGGAAGCTGTGTCTCATCGTGAAGCGCCTCATCGCCCATCAATGGCATGTGGATATGACGAGCACCGTGATCGGTGAGCCGCGCCTTGCCGAGCAGGGCGATTTCGTCCTCTCGGCGTAAATCGACCACACTGGCGATACCGTAGATACCCAGCACCTGCAGGTCGGCTGGCGTCAGGTTGTGCAGTGCATCGGCGCGGAACAGCTTTCCGGTTCGCACGGTGTATCCATCCGCGGTCGGTATTCCCCCGAGGTCACGCATGTTGAACGCTCCTTCCAGCACGACATGCCGGCGATGATCTGCGTCGTTCATGAGTCCTCCTTGTGGGGCGTCACCGGCCACGTTGCTGCGGATTCTCGGCGCGGATGATGATGCGGTCCACCGTGCCGCCGGTTTCGCCGCCCTTCACGTAGCGCAGGGCGTAGTGCGGCCAACCATCCAGCCCAAGATTGAACCCGTTCAGGCGCAGGCCGTACGGGCCGTTTGGGGTTTGCTGCAGGAAGGTCGTCCAGGTTTCGGTACCCGCCACCGGCAGCATGCTGCCAATGAGATCGGAACTGGCCTGCACCGAGATGGGTTGGTCGAACGAGATATCCACCTCGTACACCCATTTGCCGACCAGCCAGTAGCCGGGAACGGGCGGGTTTTCCGCCACATAGGCCAGGCGGTCGCTTGTCTCCACCAACGAGTAGTTCACCGCCCAGTGCTCCAGCGTATTGGATGGGCCGGGCAGGCTTCCGGCGCGATTGACGGGATGGATGTTGAACGTTTCCATCGAGACCTGTGTGCGCAGGATATTCCAGTTGCCGACTTCGGCGATGCTGCTGTCGCCAGCGTCTTCATCCACCACAATCACATTGCCCGAGCGGCCGAGGTCGCGGGCGAGGCTGTTGCTATGCCATGGCTGGATGTGGAAGTTGTGGCGACTGGCATTGAGGCTGCCGACAAGCATCATCGGCCCGAAACGCGCGGCGTCGTCCCGCAGGAACCGGCTCCAGCCGATGATCCCCGGTTCCGATGCCAATCCGCCACCAGGGATGGGCGAGAAATCGATCTCCACCATTTCCACGCTGCCGGCGTTGTTCATGGCGACCCAGTAGTCCGCAAGCCGGTCCGTACGGTCGCCAAACACCATGAACCGGCCCTCTTGCTGGCCACGTCCGAATTCTTGCGTGAAGTCGGTCACGTCATCGCCCACGCGGGCGTGCCGGGCCTGGCGTGCAAACGTTGATCCTCGCGAGGTCATCGCGGTCAAACCGAGGGCCGCAGAGGAACGGAGGAGTTGACGACGGTTCACCATGACGAACCTCCCATGGGATAAGGGCCGAATGGCCGGAGCCTGGTCGATTGTTGTGTTATCCCGTGTAACGACACGAAGGCGCTAAAGGTTTCGTTAGGGCGCCTAAAGTCGTATCCTCCTAACGGGGCCTATGTGAAACAGGGGATCCCGGGGGTTATACATACATCGTAAAAAGGAAAACAGATCGTGATTGCAATCCTGGAGGCCTACCGTGCAGGTGCCCTCCATCGTGCCAGTTTGCCGGCGAACCTGATCGCTGGCGTGATCGTGGGGGTCGTCAGCCTGCCGCTCTCGATGGCGTTTGCCATCGCCACCGGCGTCAGCCCGGACCAGGGGCTCGTCACTGCGATCATCGCCGGGCTTATCGTGACGCTGCTGGGCGGCAGCCGGGTGCAGATTGCTGGCCCGACCGGCGCGTTTGTGGTGATCCTGCTCGGGATCCTCAACGACCACGGCTTTGCCGGCCTGCAGCTGGCCACGATCATGGCGGGATTCATCCTGATCCTCATGGGCGTGTTCCGCATGGGCGCGGTGATCCGCTTCATCCCGGCCCCGGTCATCGCCGGGTTTACGGCGGGTATCGGCGTGGTGATCTGGATCGGCCAATGGCCGGCGTTTTTCGGCATTCCCGCGCCGGAAGCCGAGCACTTGCACGAGAAACTACCGGAACTGTTCCGTTCGCTGGCGCACCCCCATATCGCCACCACCGTCTTGGCCGTCTTGGGACTGCTGCTGGTGATCTTCCTGCCACGCGTGCCGAAACTGCAGCGCGTGCCCTCGCCACTGGTCGCTATGGTGATCGTGACGCTGGTGCAATCGGTGGCGCAGTTCGATGGCGTGGCCACCATCCAGAGCACGTTTGGCGGTATCTCGGCTGAATTGCCCGATTTCCAGCCGCCGTCGTTGAGTGCGAATAACGCTATCGATCTCCTCGGCCCGGCCTTCACCATCGCCATGCTCTGCGCCATTGAGAGCCTGCTGAGCGCGGTAGTAGCCGACGGCATGCTGGGCACGCGTCACGACAGTAACCAGGAGCTGATCGGCCAGGGTGTTGCCAATATCGCCGCGCCGTTGTTTGGTGGCATTGCCGCAACCGGTGCCATCGCCCGCACGGCGACGAATATCCGCAACGGTGGCACCAACCCGATCGCGGGTATCGTCAGCGCCCTCACCCTGGTATTGATTGTGGTGGTGCTTTCGCCGCTCGCCGGTGAAGTACCGCTGGCCGCCCTGGCGGCGATCCTGTTCGTGGTGGCGTGGAACATGAGCGATGTCCGCCACTTCGTGCGCATGGCGCGCCGGGCCCCGATCGCCGATGTGGCAATCCTCATCATCACCTTCCTGCTCACCATTGCTGCCGACCTCGTTATCGCCGTCAACGTCGGCGTGCTGCTGGCAACGCTGCACTTCCTGCGGCGGATGTCGGCCTCGGTGGAGGTCACCTCGGCACCGGCAGGCCAGGAAGGGCTGGCGGCAGACGATGTGGCGGTGTTCGCCATCGATGGCCCGTTCTTCTTTGCCGCAGTCGATCAATTCGAGCGGGCGCTGGTTTATTCCAACACCGAGCCGAAGGCGGTCATCGTCCGCCTCCTGCGGGTGCCGTTCATGGATATCACCGGGATCCAGGCGCTGGAAACCATGATCACCGGCCTGCGCCAGAACGATGTATGGGTGGTATTCTGCGAGGCCAACAGCCGCGTCGAGGGCAAGCTCCGCCGCGCCGAGGTTATCGATCGCGAAGGTGTCTGGCTGGAAAAGGGCCTGGACGATGCGCTCGCCCGCGCTCATGGGCTTATTGGCGATCGCGCTATGGAAGCGTAACCAGCTCTGTAAGCATCCGAAGTATCTGGCGAACCGCACGGCGCGCCGGGTAGAGCATGCGGCGGCCAACCGTATTGATCTCCTGCGGGCGTCGCTTCATCCCCGCGACGCTGGCTGGTTCACGGTGAGCGTGAGTTCGGTTACCGATCCGGACGGCGTTCCTGCTGGCGGCGCGACGACATACGTGACGAGGATGCGGGAGCGGTCGGGATCAATCCCGGCCAGGAACGGGCTTTCCAGCACCAGCGATTCGCGGAAGGCGATTGAGCCAGCACTCGAGAGGAGCTCGAAGGCGTGCTCGGTGAGGATATCGTCCGGGCAGAGCCAGGCGATCAGGTTCGTCGCGGCTTCCTCATCCAGGTCGCCACTCACCCAGATACTCTGGGCGAGGTCGTTGTCACCAAAATCGATATAGAGCGTGGAGCCCGTTTGCGGCTCGGCAAAGTTGCGAAAGCTTTGGCCGGGTGGGAGCTCCTCGTAGAGCGATTGCACATCGGCCAGCGTCAGGCCGATACCACCGGATGTCACGGTAGGTTGCGCCGCCGAGAGCATCGGGCGTGCGGCCACTCCTAAAGCGGCCGATGCAATGAAGGTACGTCGATTCAGTTTCACGGCTGGGATCCTTTCCGGTAGGCCGGCGCACACATATGTTGTGGTGTTTCTATATGAACGCTTGCTCCATGTCCTCCGGTTCCCGCTGGACCGCAGGCTTCCCAGTCTGCGTTTCGCCTCTACAATCAGAGCAGTGTGGATGGGTCAATCTGAGGGAGCAATGATGAGCAACATCGTTCGAATGGGAATCGTGGGCGCGGGAACCATTGCCCAGCGCGGCATCATGCCGCACCTTTCGCTGGATGACATGAAGGACAAGGTGAAGCTGCAAAGCGTATGTGACCCCGTGCCGGGCCGCGCTGCCGCCATGGCCGAGAAGTACGACATGCCCCACCATTCCGAGAGCTACGAGGAACTGCTGGAGAAGGGTGATGTCGATGCCGTGTCCATTTGCTCGCCAATTGGCCTGCACTACGAGCAGGGCATGATGGCGCTGGAGGCCGGCAAGCATATCCACTTCAACAAAACCATGACCACCACCGTGGACGAGGCCAACCAGCTGATCGGCCTGGCCGAGAAGAAGGGCCTTAAGATTGTGGCCAGCCCCGGCGAGGTGCTGCGCCCGCAGGTGCAGGCGGTGCGTCGCGCCATTCAGGAAGGCAAGATCGGTATCCCGGTGTGGGCAATTGCCGGAGCCGGGTTTGGCACCTACCACCTCGACGAACCCGAGCGCCAGCAGCAGGGCAACGCCCCGGCAATTGACCCCAGCTGGTACTTCCGCAAGCCGGGCGGCGGCCCGCTGTACGATGTGTCGGTGTACGCCTTCCACGGCCTCACCACGGTGCTCGGCCCGGCCAAACGCGTCAGCGCGGTGAGCGGCATTGTGGTGCCGGAGCGATCGTTTGCCGGCAAATCGGTGAAGACTGAAGCCGATGACAACACCGGCATCCTCATTGATTTCGGTGGTGGCCTGTTCGCGATGGGCTTTGGCACCGCCGCGGGCTCGCCAAACTGGTGGTTCACCGGCACCTACTTCGGCACCGAGGGCAAGATCGAGGGCTTCAACCTGAACGGCGAGGAACTGGATTACCCTGAGCGCCCGCTTTCGGACGAAGTCGGTGGCGGCGTGCTCGGCGCGCAGATGACCCTGCCGCACGTGAAGGGCGCCCACCGCGATATCGACGAGCAGCATGTGTTTGAGGACGTCGCCCAGCTGATCGACTGGATCCGTGACGACATCCCCACACCGGTGACCGCTGACCGCGCCCGCCACGTGATCGATATCATCGAGTCATCCTTCCGCGCCGCCGAAACAGGCCAGACGCAGGAACTGACCACCACGTTCCAGCAGTAACGGCTGCAAGTTCCAATACGTACGCTGAGGCACGGGTTTTGCCCGTGCCTCATTTTGTGCTGTATCAATTCCAAATGCAGTACGTCATAATGAACCGGGGACCACTTCGAATAAAATGCCATATCGCTCGGTGGAGGTTGTTATGAATCCTCGGTTTTCGCGCCGGACATTTTCGCTTGCGTCGCTGGCGGCCCCCGCGGCGTTGCTAACGGGTGCCTCACTGGCCGGGTCGCAGCCGGTGTTCCAGGTTGGTGCCTATGGCGCAGTGCTCGGGGCCACCCGGCGAGAGTTTGATGCCGAGTACGGAACGCCCCGCCAGGAGGGCAACTTCTCCGTCTATGACTTCCGCCACAACGGGCAGGCTGCCTATTGGGTTCGATTCGATGCCGACGGACAGGCGGAATATGTTGAGATCGACTTCACCGCACTTCCCGGCGGCGGTCTCGGGTTCTCACGCGATGTGCTTGGCGAAAGCCGATTTGTTCCCCCTGATCGGGGCTGGATTGGTGCCGGGGGAGCACTGGGCCATCTCCAGTCGTCCCGTTCTGCCTTCTTTGCCAGTGTTCATCGCAGCGATTGGCTCTCCGCTGTCACCGGTCGGTCAGGCTTTCCGATTGTGGTGGACGAGTTTGGTATTTCCGGTGACGGACGGTTCACCCCTTCGCCGATCCAGCGCACGTTCGTCTCGATGGAAACGTATGAGGTGAACCCCTCGGTGGCCAATGGAACGCGTCCGGGAATCGAGCAGTATGTGGACGATTGGCGCGCCCGGTATGGGGCAATGGACCCGGTCTACGGCGGATACCGGGTCAACAATCCCCCTGTCGCTGGCCGGTGGCTGGTCGGTACCCAGGGCCCCAATCCGCGGCTCGTCACGCAGGTCGATGCGTCCTTCGACACTCCCATCTCCACACGAGATGCCGCTGCCCTGGTCGGCAGCATGGTGAAGGCAACTGGCACACTGGCATTCACCTATTGGCTGCCTCCAACCCCGAATGGAAGCATTGGCCTGCGGATTCATGTGTTCAATACATATCGCTACGAGTACGTCACGTCGATCCAGTACGTGAACGGTGGCGAACAGACCGGCAGCGTCGACCGGATCATGCTGGTTCATACCCACCAGTACATGGAGGAGGGGTTCTAATCTTCAAGGGGAGGGAGAGACCAGGATTGGCGTGTTGGACAGCATTCCCCGACCAATGACGCAGAGGTACCTGTGCGGTCGTACGCCCGGGGTTTATTCCCCGGGCGCCGAAGGGACAAGCCTATCTTGAAGCATCGCAACGATCGAAGCCATCTCACCAGTCGTCATCGGCTCCGCACTTTCGATTACACCTTGCCTGGTTACTACTTCCTTACCGTTACCACGCACCGCTTTCAACATGTCTTTGGCGTATTTGAGAACGGCATTATGCACAACACGCCTGCGGGCCTGATGGTGAATGCCCTGATCACAAGGATTCCGGAGGTGTTCAACACAGTGTCCGTCGAAGCCTCGGCGGTGATGCCAAATCATATCCACCTGCTGCTGTATCAAAACCTGAAGAATGAGGAGGTCTCCTCGTCCGATGTGGTGCGGTGGCTCAAGGGACAGAGTTTGGCGGAATATCGTCGAGGGGTGAATGAACAGGGATGGTGCCCGTATAGCGGCAAGTTGTGGATGACCAGCTTCCACGATCAGATCTTGCGCACGGACGAACAACTGGAGAATGTACGCCGCTACATCCTCGAGAATCCCCAGAGGTGGGATGAAGACGAACTGTGCAGCATGAAAGACGATGGAGGGCTTCGGCGGAACTGATCGTGGCTTCCGCGTAAGTGAGCCTGGAGGAAAGGACTGGCTGCTGTCGCGCCCGGGGATCAACCCCGGGCGTACGATTGTTGCCGGTTGCATCGCCCGGGTATAAAACCCGGGCCTACGTCATACGGGCCAATGCATCCAGGTTCATTCCACCTCGATGAAATCCCTCGCAACCTCGACCGGGATGCGGGCCGGGCGGCCGGTGGTGACGTTCATGAACGCCCATTCCGTCTGCGCCGAAACCACCAGGTCGCGTTTGTCCACCACCGGGAGGTCCGCGAACGGCACCGCCCGATCGATCCACCCTTCCCGATCACCGGAGAACCGGCTGATGGTGTAGCTGCGCATACCGCGCGCGCCGCGCATCTCGGTCGGCCAGGTGCACACCAGCAGCCAGTCGTTCTCGAACGCGGGCTGGTGATAGGTGATCTCGTGCCTGCGCGCGACAAACAGGGCCCCGGCCAACTCGGTGAGCGCCTTGCTGCTCCAGCCCATCGCTGCGGCGTGGTCGATAGCCACCTGCTCCAGGTAGTTCAGGTACACCGCGTTGTTCACATGGCCAAGCGGATCGCACTCGCTGAACCGCACCCGTACCAGCGACACGTAGGCCGTTTTTACCTCGCTCATGTGGTGTGGCCCAGTCGTTTGCTCTCCATGGTGAAAATGCGCTGCAAAATCGCGATGGTGCTGGCGTAGGTGCTATCCATGCCGTAGAAACTCAGGCCGCGGGCACCCAACGTATGGGCCCGGGTGTACGGCGTATCCGATGCGTAGTGGATGATCCCGAGGTCGAATCGCGCCTGCCGCTGCATGAGGTTAATCGCGGAATCCTGCGGGTGGCGCTCCAGCGTCAGGTCCTCAAACAGCGCGCTCAGGTACGGCCCGGCTTCCATTTCCACCACGGTGTAGTTCTCGCGATAGAAGAAGTCGAGGTAGCCCTGGTTCTGCAGGTACGTGCCCTTCACGGTCACCGCTTTCTGGTTATCCAGCGCGGCCCCGAAGCGCAGGAAGGGCGCGACATCGGCAGAGCCGAAGCAGTTATCGAACCAGTAGGTGTTGCCGCTGTGCTCGTCGTACACGACATCGCTCATCATGATGTCGCCAATACGACCGTTCAGCGTGGCTGCCTTGCCAAGTACATACGCCCCCAGCAGGTTATCGACCGAAATCGCCACCTGGCTCATGATGTGGTACGCAGCCAGCCCGAGCGGGTAGTTGATGTTCACGATCAGTGCGTCGGTGCCGGATATATCCCGCGCCGAGAGACGCGGATCGAACTGCGACGGATCCAGCCGCGCCATGTCGATCACCTGGATGCCGACATCGACGGCGTCGGTTGGTTCGATGTGGATAATGCCGATCTCTTCCTCTTCCTGCTGCCGTTTCTGGCGCTCGGCCTCTTTATCCGGTCCGTGGAAGTAGGGGCGGGCGGCGAAGTAGAGCAGGTTTTCCAGCGACGACCGGCTCTTGCCCTCGCGCCACCAGTTCAGTTCCGGGTAGAGCTCGGGGTGGCGGGTATCATCGATAAACTTCATCAGGTCATCGCGACGCCGGTTGGCCACACCGCTGAGCACGTTCACGAAGCTGTGGGTGTTGCTGCTGATGAAATACACCGGGCGCTCGCGCAGTTCCTCGATACCCACCTTTTGCACTACGGGCCGCCACCAGCTGCGGGCCGACCGCGCATAGCCGAGGTAGGTGCCACCGAACATGCGCACATCCATGCGCTTGCGGTCTTTCGCCACCAGGCGGAGGTTGTTCCAGAACTCCGTCCCCCACACGTCCTTGAGGCGTTGCCAGTCCTTTTTGCCCATCAGGATGGCGCGGCGGATCTCGCGCTCCAGGTTCGTGTCGGTAATGTCGCCCTCGCTGGCCAGCAGGCCCTCGTGCGCCACTTTCACGTCGCGGAGCAGGCGGCTCATCTTGTTCCACTCGATCTGGTAGGCCACCAGTGAGGGAATGAGGTCGTCCAGGTCCGATGCCGAAGCAATGTAGGCCGCCAGCACCTCACCGCCGTCCCAGTACCAGCGACGTCGACGGCCGGGCGAGCTCACCAGCTTCCACTCCAGCAAGTTCTCGAACCCGGCTTCGACGAAGCTCTTGTGCGATTGCCCGAGGATGACGTGGTTCACATGCACGATACCGGCCGGGAGGCGGTTGGCACTGTACAGGAAGGCGTTCATATCGGGTTCGGGCTCTTCAGCACCGGCATGGAGCGATGCCCCGGCAGTGAGGTGCGCGGGCTCCAGCGATCGCAACGCGATGGGACTGCTGCTTTCCAGCAGGGTCATATACGTGCGGATGTAGAGCTCCACCTCGCGGCGGCCGATGGTGTTCTGCTCGCTGTGCAGTGGCCGGCGGACTTCCTGGTGGACATCTTCGGTTTTCGATTGCATGGGCATCCTCTCGTGCAGGGCATCAAGCGTTGTCCTGCCCTGTAGCATACCCGTTTGGCCGGCGAATTCTCGAGGTATCACGCCCGGTTTGACCCCGGATGGCCGCTATGGCAGCGGGCCGGTGCCTAAAGGCGCGTTTGTGACCCGTGCCCAACACGGGCCGGTGCGGGGGACCAAGCTGTGAAAATGTTCACGGCGTGTATTCTGCCGACTGTGTTGCATTTGGCGTTCGCGTTGCCTACCATAGGCCCACTGCAACGATGCACATCCATACACGCACTGCCGCATGCACCACTCGTTTGTAGCCTTCGAAAGGAGGAATCCCTTCCATGAGTGATTTCGTTCGCGTTGATCAGTCAACCGTAGAGAACCTGACCCCGGCCGCGGCCGAGGTGATTGCCCACCTGTGCGAGGGCGATTGCCTCACCTACGGATCGGTATTGAGCTGGTGCGAATCGCGCAACGATTGCGTGCACCTGGTAACGTGCCCAAGCTGCGGCGCCAGGTACCGGCTCGATGAGGATGATTTGTGCGCGCTGGAGCGCTGGACCGATCAACATGGCGACGCGTTGGTGTGTGGCGTCAAGGACATCGCCTGACCTTCGTGGTTCCAATGAACCACAATGGCAAATGCCCCGGTCGAGCAACTCGACCGGGGCATTTACGTGTGTGATTCCTACTCGGCCTCGTTCCAATTGGCGAGGTTCCAGTACAGGTCGCCGAACGGGTTCACCACCACGTTCTCCTTGCGGATTCGGTTGTTGATGGCGTACAGGTCGGCAAATGTTTGCACCAGCGGGATCTCGACAACGTTCTCCACCACCATATCGTTCAGCTTGATGAACTGCGCGGCCACCTCTTCCGGGTCGACCAGGGCCACCAGTTCATCGAATGCGGCATCGTATTCCGCGTTCACCCAGCGGGTCTTGTTTGTGCCGCTGTACCCGTTCTCCTGCTGAGCCACATTCTCGTTATCGGGACCGGCGTACCAGTACTTCATGTAGTTCACCGGGTAGGCGCTGGTGGCACCATCGGTGTAGAGCTGCATATCGCTGTAGAAGTGGGTGAAGTTCTGCTCGTTCTCGATATCGCCATCGAAGAAGATCGAGCCGTCCACCTGGTTCAGTTCCACCTTGAAGCCAATCGCCTGCAGGTTGGATTGCACCACAGCCTGGGTGCGTTGGCGACGCTGGTTGACGGTGGAGGTGAACACCATCGCGAGTTCCACGCCATCCTTGGCACGAACATCGCCGTCCAGTACCCAGCCGGCCTCGTCCAGCAGCGTCTTGGCCCCTTCGGGATCGTAGGTAAATGATGTATTGGGCGATTCGAATGCCTTCAGGCCAACCAGCATGTTCGATGTCGCCGGCGATCCGTACAGCCGCTCGGCGATCTGCTCGCGGTCAATCGCCATGGCCATGGCCTGGCGTACGGCATCGTCAGTGAGGAACGGGTGCGGGGTGTTTACCTCGCTGCGCTGGCCATTCACCTCGGTGTTCGGGTCGCTGAAGTTGAGCTGGATCTTCTCCACGCCGGTGCCGAGCGCGCCCAGCACCTCGCCCTGGTCGCCAACAATTGACTCCAGCGTTTCCGGATCGATCATCAGGGTGAATGCCAGGTCCCACTCGCTACCCACCGTCACCGCCTGAATGCTGGTAGATACCTCACCACCGCCCCGCAGGACCATGGTGCTGAACGCCGGCTTGTTGGGCTCGCGGTAGTTCTCGTTGGCGGCGTACACCACTTCCTCGTTCGGCTTGAACTCCTGCAACACGTATGGGCCGGTGCCAATGGGGCTCCGGCCGAAATCGATATTGGTTTGGGCCATGTCGGTTGAGCCGTCCCAGAAATGGGCCGGATAGATGGCGCCGATGTTGCCGGCACAGGGCTGGAACCAGCCGTAGGTTGGCGGATCGAAGGTGATCTTGCAGGTGAGGTCGTCCACCACCTCGACGTTGCTGATGATCTCCCAGCTCACCTGGTCGATGCTCTGGTTGGCAGGATCGATATTCCATTCCCAAGTGAACTTCACATCGTTGGCGGTGAAGGGTGTGCCATCGCTCCACACGACATCCGGCTTGAGGTTAAAGGTGGCGGTGCTGAGGTCGTCGGCCAGCAGGCCGTTCTCCAGGCTTGGTACTTCCTGCGCCAGCACTGGCACGAGGGCACCATCGCCATCGTAGGTGAGCAGCGGCTCGGAGATGACCATGCCGGCGGAGATATCCTTGCCGCCGGTGGCATTGTGCACACTCAGGCTACTGGCAGCCTGCACGGCCAGCACCCGCAGTTCACCGGCCTCGCCGCGCGTTTGGTTCGCGGTGCCCGCATCCGGGAACATGCTTCCTTCGGGCGTTGCGGCCAGGGTGGCATCCTGCGCGGACGCCGTATTGGCGGCCAGGGTGGTGAGCAGGCCGGCGCTTATTCCCAGCGCCGCCCCGCGCTGCAGGAACGCACGCCGATTGATATCGCCGGCCTTAAACGCGGCGTACAGTGAACCAAGGGACGTCTGGGACATCGGTTACTCCTCGTTCGCAGATAGATTGGACAGTAACCGAATCATACCGGATGCCGCTTGACCGCGGTATATCCCTGCTATCCCTTGATGCCGGAGTGGGCGATACCTTCGATGAAATAGCGCTGGAACATAAAGAAGATAATGATCATCGGGATGGTGAAAATCACCGATGCCGTCAGCAACAGCGACCAGCTGGTGCCAAGTTCCTGGAAGTTGCTCTTCAGCGTTGCGAGGCCGAGCGCCAGTGTGTAGCGATTGGGATCGTTCAGGTAGATCAGCGGCGTCATGAAATCGTTCCACTTGGCGTTGAACTCAAAAATCGCCACAGCCGCGAGCGCCGGCCTCACCAGCGGCAGCATGATTGTCCAGTAAATGCGGAAGAATCCCGCGCCGTCGATGCGGGCGGCATCCATCAGGTCTTGCGGGATGGACATCATGAACTGGCGGATCATGAAGATGTAGAACGCCGAGCCGAAGAGGTTCCCCGCCCAGAGGGGCCAGAGCGTGTTCACCAGCCCGAGTTCGTTCCAGATAAGGAAGGTTGGGATCATGATCACTGATCCCGGCAGCATGTAGGTGCCGATCACCAGGGCAAAGAAGAGACTGCGCCCAGGGAAGCGCAACCGCGCGAAGCCATAGGCCACCAGCGACGATGACAGCACCACGCTGACCACGCCCAGGGCGCAAACGATCAGCGTATTCAGCATCCACTCCCAAATCGGTACCTGCTTGAAAATCTGGCGGTAGTTCTCCAGCGTCCATTCGCTGGGCAGGATATCGCCGCTAAACACCTCATTCGCCGGTTTGAACGACGCCAGGAGCAGCCATACAAAAGGGAAGGTGAACGCGGCCGCAACCAGGATCAGCACGATCATGAGCAGGGGGCTTTCCCGCTGCCTATGGTCCTGCTTCGGCGGTGCTTCCGACGCCATGAGGCTTGCCGCCGCCTGGGCGCGAGGTTTGATTTCTGTTGCCTGTGCCACTGACATTATTTCGTCCCGCTTTCATAGTAGACCCAGCGGTCGGCCAACTTGAACTGGATGAAGGTAATCACCAGGATGATGAGGAACAGGATCCAGGCGATGGCCGATGCGTATCCCATTTGGAAATACCCCGATCCAAACGCGCGTTTGAACAGGTACATCACCACAAACAGGGCTGAGTTATCCGGGCCACCATCGGCATCGAACATCACGTAGCCCTGGGTGAACACATTCAGGCTGGAGATCACGCTGACGGTGACGACGAAAAAGGTCACGCCGGAGATGAGCGGCAAAGTGATATCGCGCAGCCGTCGCCAGGCGGTGGATCCATCCAGCTTGCTGGCTTCATACAAATCCTGTGGAACGCCTTGCAATGCCGCAAGGAACATGATCATGGCGGCGCCCATGGTCCACAGCGACGAGATGATAATGGTGGGCTTGGTCCACATGGGGTCGGCGGTCCAGGCCGGGGCCGGCAGGTGCAGCCAACGCAGCACGGTGTTCACCACGCCGTCGTTCGGGTTCAGCAGCCAAATCCACAGGTAGGCGGTGGCGACCGCCGGGGTAACTGAGGGCAGGTAGAAGGCCGTGCGGAAAATACCCTGGGCCTTGCGCGCCTGGTTGAGCAGCAGCGCTACCGCAAGGGCGCTAATGACGTGGAGGGGAACATACAGGGCTGCGTAGAAAAACGTGTTTCGCAGCGCCAGTGGGAACAGCCGGTCCCGAGTGAAAAGGCGCTCGTAGTTGTCCAGGCCAACCCACTCGGGCGGGCTCAGTACATCGTAATCGGTGAAGCTGAAATAGAGCGACGCCGCAAACGGTGTAAGCGTGAAAATGAGGAAGCCAATGAACCACGGGCTGATCGCGAGCAGGCCGGCAAGTGACTCCTCGCGTTTTGTTGTTGTGGTACGTGGTGCCGCGAACTGCATGGATCCCCCCCACATACAGGGGACCGGGCCCGGTTAGGGCCCGGTCCTGCTGCGTACTAGAACGAATCGATCGCGTCCTGGGCGGCATCATTGGCCTGGTCCAGCGCATCCTGGGCAGGCATGTTGCCGGAGAGTGCCGGCTCGATACCATCCTGGCGGAGGATATCCTGCAGCTGGCCGGCGACCGGTGACTTCGAGATCTCGCGCGACTGGCTGACCTCGGCGATCTCGGAGAAGAGCGCCACGGCATCATCAAACGCCGGGCCTACGGACTCGTACAGTTCATTGAACTGGTAGTCGTCGGCGGTCTTCTTGCCGGTGAAGGACGGGAAGTACGGCCGACCCTGCTCCTTGCGCAGCGCCATCACGGCGTCGGCGCCGATCTTCCAGGTGTCATCGCTGTGCATATAGGCAATGAACTCCCAGGCGGCATCCGGGTTCTTGGCGCCGCTGGTGATGTACCAGGCGTTACCACCGGAGTAGCTGACGATATCGCCATCCGGGCCGGAGCCATTGGCGCGTACCGGGAGGACCTTGAAGTTGAGGTCGGGTGCAACCGTGGCCACCGGGCCGCCGAGCATCCACTGCTCGTAAATGGTCATCGCCACCTGGCCACGGGCAAACTGCTCGTCGCCCTGCCAGCTGGAGGCAACCGTGCGGTAGTCGGTGAAGCCGCCCTGGTTTTCATACGTGCGGAACGCCCAGTCGAGCGCTTCCACGTTCTTCTCGTGGTTAAAGGTGGCCTCGGTGCCATCCTCGTTCATGAACGAGCCACCGTTGCCCTGGCCCCACAGCCAAAAGTTATCGGCCTGGACCTTGTGGTCGAAGCCCCAGGTCGAAATGGTATCGCCATCGCGGACAACCAGCTCACCTGCCAGTTCCGCCAGGCGCTCCCAATCGGAGGTGTCCAGGTCGTCGGCGCTCACGCCAGCGGCCTCGAGGCTATCGAGGTTGACGAACAGGGCGCGTACATCGGCACCACCGGGGATACCGTACACCTCGCCCTCGTACGAGGCCTCTTCAACGAAGTTCTCATAAAAGTCCTCGATAGGGTAGCTGTCGCGCTCGATGTATTCGGTGAGGGGCATCAGCACGCCGCGGGCTGCCCAGGTAGCTGTTTCAAAGCGGGAGAGCCAGATGACGTCGGGAAGCGAATCTGAGGCTGCCGCTGTTAGCAGTTTCTGCTCGTCGAAGCTCTCGACGATGGTGAGGTTGACATCGGGGTAGGCTTCCTGGAATGCCAGGACGCGGGCGCGGGCCAGCGGATTGGTTTCCTGCACGCCGAAGCCCCATTCCACCAGTTCACCAGAGGCAGAACCGGATTGGCGAGCACCGGCAAGGTTAAGGTTAGGCACGCTGAACACTGTTGATGCGGCACCGGCAGCTGCCAGGCCGGCGAACCGGCGTCGGGATAGTGGTCGGAAAGTCTTGCGGTCCATGAAAGCACTCCTTCTGTAAACCAAGACACCACGGCGGTGAAACGGCCACCAGAACCTGCGGGCATAACGATGGCACACAAATGCGCCAGGCCGTGCATGAACTCCCGGGTTGATGATTCTTGGAGCACTTCTCATGCCACCACTACGTGAGCCGGGAGAAGCTACTGGTAATGGCGCTATCTTCAGTAACTTGTCCAGGTTGCAGGGGAGGCGCCGAGTGTCCCCGTCTGCTAGCCGTCGAGCCCGGAATCGTTCCAGCTCACCGGGTTTTCCAGCGGCTCCAGGTGGGTGAACACGGTGGTATCGGGGAGGGACCGGCGAATATCGCGCTCGATCTCAACGACCACATCGTGGCCCTGGTCGACCGTCCAGTGGCCGGGCACCAGCACATGCATGGAGACAAAGCGTCGCCGGCCAGCCTGCCGGGTGCGCAGGGCGTGGGTGAGGATACCGTGCTCCTGTTGCCATCCATCGAGCACGCGTTGGAGCGCCTCGAGATCCCGGGCAGAGATCGCGGTATCGAGCAACCCGTGGATCGAGCGGTTCACAAGCTGGTACCCGGTAACCAGCACATTGATGCCCACGGCAATGGCGAGGAGGGCATCAAGGCGGTTCCAGCCCGTGACTGTGACAACACCGATCCCCACCACCACGCCGACACTGGTCCAGACATCGGTGAACAGGTGGCGGGCGTCGGCCTCCAGGGTGACACTGCGGTATTCCCGGGCGGCGCGCATGAGGCGCATTCCAACCAGCCCATTAATGGCCGACGCCACGAGGGCAATAACGAGGCCGATGCCAACATCTTCCAGTGGTTCAGGATCAATCAGGCGGGGGAAGGCCGAGTAGAAAATGCCGAGCGCCGCAAGGAAGATAAGCCCGCCCTCGAATCCAGAGCTGAAATACTCTGCCTTGCCGTGGCCATAGGCGTGCTCTTCATCCGGCTCCCGTGCGGCCACGTTGAGGGCGATCAGGGCGGCGATTGCAGCGATGAGGTTCACCACCGATTCGAGCGCGTCGGAAAGCAGGCCGACCGAGCCGGTCAACTGCCAGGCGACCATCTTCAGGACAATGGTTACCAGCGCCGCAGCAATGGAGAGCCAGGCGAACGATGTGAGTGACGAGTTGGATTGCGTTGCTGCCATGCCTGCCCCTTTGCCGGCAACCCGCCGGGAGGAGCATGCTAATTCGTTTAGTTTCGGCTAATCAAGGGAACGCATGGGCTGAAAGCGGTTCCGCCCGGAATCACTCGTCTAAACGGTGTTTTCCAGATCCGACACCGTGAGCTCATTGGTTTCCGGCCCGGGAACAAGCGTTCCGTCCGATTCATGCGTTTCCCACACCTTGGTGATAACGTCCAGCAGGTCATCGATGTCGAAAGGCTTGATCACCACATGCACGCCCAGGCTCTGGAGGTGCCCGCCCAGTTCCGTTACCTGCTTCACGGCTGCGGTACAGATGATCACCGGGATATCACGGACACTGCGATCCATCTGGGTTGCCTGAAGCAGTTGCCACCCCTTCAGTTCCCCGCCGACAACAAAGTCCATTACCACAAGGTCGGGGTGAATCTCACGGACTGCGTCCATGAGGTCGGATGTCGACCGGCGGAAGTTATCGAGCGTGACCGTATACCCCTCGTCGGTGAGAATTTCTTCGAACAGGTCGAGGATGGCGGGGTCATCGTTAACAACGAGGATGTGCTTTTTCTGGTCAGCGTCGTCGGCCATGGTGTCTCCTGGGAAAAACGGGTTCAGGCAGAACCGGTTAGTGCACGCACAACAAGATGGCTGGCGTTGGTGCCTGCCCAGCCACAATCAGTGTATAGGAGTTGCAAGGAAAGATGTGGAATCCCGGCCGATATCGGGACTCCCTCGGTGTAACGAATAGCCCCGTGCCGCCGGGAAAGCGGTGCCGGTGTGGGCGCGGAGCATGCTGTATCGATGGATGGGGAGAGGTGCCACCCGATACCCTCCCGATGAACGTCGAAGGAAACCGGGCACGGGTAGTGTCGGCGGCAGGCGCTGCCTTCCCGGGTCATGGCAGCATGCGGGTCGGCAGCGCCTGTACTGCGTCGGATGTCAGGAATTCTGGTTTTTGTTTCCTGCGGGACCGTTCCGGGTCGGGCCGCTATGGGTGGGTTTATCGCGGCGGGCATCGCCCTTTTCGGCCTGCTCGCCATCATCGATATAGGCGGAGTTCCCGGTGTCGCCACCCTGGTCACCACGGATATCGCGTTCCAGGAATTCTTCCTGCTCTTCCTTGCTCAGGTCGCCCCATTGCTTTGGCATGGTTATCCTCCTTGGTTTTGGCGCACTACGCGCTGGACGTTGCCATGCAGGTTCCGTTCCAACGTCGATTCGCCTGCGTCCGGGTTACTCCTCGACCCGTTCGTCCATGAGCGGCTGGCCAAGGCCTTCCTTGCGCTCTTCAACGGTCTCTGCGAGTTTGTCGCTTTCCTCGTCCGGGTCCTTTTCACCGATGCCTTCGGCGTGATCGGTACGAGGGGTAAACGCGCCCAGCCTCATCAGGGCAGCCATCTGGTGATCCTGCGGCTGGTCGCCAATGAGCACTTCGGCCAGGTGTTGCGCCTGTTTCGAATCGACATGCTGCTGGTCCGAGCCAAACTCACCAAGCATGGCCCGTTGCACGCGTTCGGGTTCTACCTCAAAGGCACGGGCAATTTGCTCCAGGCCGAAGGAGTCCTGAACGCCGCTTTCCTCGCCATGGGGCGCGTACTCACCACCGTGAATGCTGTTCTCCACACTGTATCCCTTCACATTGCAGCCAGGCGGCGCTCCTCCCGGGAGCACGAATGCTCCCCTCAGATACCTGGTAACCGCAATCTCCGTTCCGCAACGCAGGGACAGTGCGGCGGCCAGGCGGCTCATGAGGCAGCCGTGCCGGGATCATGTTGTTGGAACGTGGCTCTTACGGCGCCGCTTCCGGTGTGGCGTAGTTCAGCGACGGGCCGATCATGCCCGGCGGAGTCGGAACCGGGGTGACTGCAGGAGTCGGTTCCTCGGTGGGCGTTGGGGTTACATCCGGCACCAGGGTCGGCAAGGGTGTCGGGGTGTGGAACAGCGATTCCGCCAGTTCGGTCGAGCGGTCGTATTTGATCTCCACCTTCTGGTTCTCGGTGGCATCGTTATACATAGTCACCGTGCCAATCAGCTGGTAGAGCCGGTCTTGCTGCATGATGCCCTGGGGCAGGTTGGCGCACTGGCCATCCGTATAGTTCACGCGCACCAGCACCGGGCCCCAGTTCGGCGCAGACGGTGGCTCGGCAGTATCGTCGTAGGCGATGGTGATGCCCCGAATACGGCCTTCCAGCACGGCGGTTTGTGCCTGGTCGACAGAAATGGTGGAGCAGATCGGCTGGTCCGGAATGCTTCGGTCGGACGAGAGGTACACCACGAACAGCAGGATCACCAGCGCGGCCACGCCGCCGAACAGGATTACGTACACCGCGGTTGGCCGGCCATCATCCGATGAGCCACTGCCAAAGCGCTGTTTGAATCGGCTCGTTCGCCCGGGTTCCTCGCGCGTATGCTGTGTTGGCTCGTGAACCTCGTCCGCCACGTGATGTCCTCTCCCCATGCGCTGAATGTATCCGGTTCTGGTTACCAGTGTACAAAGGCGCGGGCTACTTGCGCCGGAACCTGCCCGAGAACCGTTGCCACAACATCAGCAAGACCGCACCAATGCCGATAACGGTGATTGGGATGCGCAGGGCCGGTGGCACCGTGGGTGTTTCGCCGGTGATGATGGCGGTCACCATGATGACCGCCACCACAGCGCAAAAGAGCAGCAGCAGGATACCGATGATGTTCTCGCGCCCGAACACTGGCTATGAACCCAGGATCTGGCGCACGACGTGGATCGCGTTCGGCGTGGAATCGAATCCCGAAGGGCCGATAGCGAACACGCGGTACAGGAGTTGGCCATCCACGAAATAGATGGTTACAGCATCCTCGCCGGTATCGGGATTGGTCCGCGCCAACGTGCGGGAGCCATCGCCCAGCTGCTCACCTTCCACCGGCACCCAGCCGAAGCCTTCCAGGATAGTGGCGTACTGCGGCAGGGCAGCCTGTGCTGATGCTTCGTCCTTGAATGCGTGCGAACTGACATTAATCGTGGTCGTGCCGGTTGTGGCGGGGTCGGCCGAGACGAAGGTGCGCGTCATTGCGGCCTGCCAGCCGGTGGTGGCCAGCATGGTTTCCACGTCGCTTGTGCCACCCAGTGCCTCGGTGACCGCGGCGAGGTCCTGCGGGGTGTCTCCGCCCTCGGTAAACGGACCTGGCATGCTTTCGACCACCGGCAGGGTGGTGCGAATGGTGGTGGCGTCGTACACCGTGGTGGGCGCTGCAGTGGTTGCGGTGGGAACGGGCGGCGGCGCGGCGACTTCGGTGGTGGTTTGCTGCGCGGCAGGGGTGGTAGCGCCGGTGGACGCTGCCGGTTCGGTCGGCGTGGAGTTCAGCTCGGCTACGCGGTTGTTTGCCGGTGTGGGATCGACACTCTCGTCATCGTCGCGCAGCGCCATCCATCCCGCCACGATAAGGGCACCGATTGCCACCACGACCAGTGCGCCAATGATGCCGGCAATGATCTGCCGCTTGCGACGCTGGCCGGGAGGCTGCAAATCCAGCGGGCTGTAATCGTATTCCGCTCGTGGTGGTGCGACAAATGCCGAGGGATCGAACCCTGGCTGGGGCTGGTACGGCTGGGTTTGCTGCGAGGGATCGGGCCCGATATGAGGAGCCACAGGCACACCCTGGGTGGGCGCGCCATTCTGCGCCGGCTGCGGACGTGGTTTTTGTGGTCGTGGCTCCATAGGGAGCGGTTCCTTTCCATGGCCAACGGTTGCAGGGGTAATGCAACGCCTGAACGTTCATTATCGCACGGACCTCCGGGCTCTATCATCCCGGGGCACTTCCCCTCCACCCGGGAAGTATGCCAGTTCTCCCGGGCCGGCGTAGGCCAAATCTGGTACGCTGCCTTGCGGAACCGCCCGGCTACGGCCCGCGGATACACCACCTCGCAATGCCACGGAGTTGTACCAGTCCATGAAGTTCTCTGTTCGCCTGCTGCTGGCCATCATCGGCCTTGTGTTTGCGGTTCTTTCAATTGCTTCCATTATCTCGGGCGATAACCTGCTTTGGGGGCTCGATTCGTTTCCCCTCACAACGCCGCCTGCGGGCATGGGCCTTGTGGTGAGCCTGGCCTATATCAGCATGCTTGGCTCCGTCGGGCTGATGTGGTTCCGTGCCTTTGTGGTGAAACAGGTGGATGGGCAGTCACATCGTATTTCCCTGGTGCTGTCGCTGGTCACCATCGTGCTGCACATCCTGCTGATCGGCTACATCCGCCTGTGGGAACTGGACAAGCCGGTTTCGCAGCTGTTTACCGCCGAGGCGTGGGATGTGCCATCCAGCGCGAGTTCGGTACGTGCCGTGATTTGCCTGGTGCTCGGCCTCCCGATCCAGCACTGGTTTGCCCGCCGAAATATGAACGTGGAGAAGAACCGCTGGGGTGTGATCCTGGGCGGCCTCATCGCCCTCGGATCCCTTACCGTGGTGGGCCACACGGCCTACCAGCCGCCAACGTGGATATCCCACGGCATGGATTTCGTGCATGGTGTCGGTGCATCGTTGTGGTTTGGTGGCTTGCTGGGCTTGGTGCTGTACCTGCGCACAGCGTTCCGGCAGCGTGAGAATGCGGTAGCGCCTGCGCGGGTGCTCACCGATTTCAGCACCTATGCCCTGTACAGCGTTATTGCGCTGGCGATTTCCGGTGCGGTGATGTCGACGGTCATTAAGGACGACCCGCTGGAAACCGAATCGGCGTTCGCCCGCACCCTGATCGTGAAACTGCTGCTGCTCCTGATTCCGCTTGCCCTGGCTGTGTGGAACCGGTACCGGCTGGTGCCCCGGATCACCGGGGATACCGAATCCGATGCGGCCTGGGACAGCCTGCGCCGTACCACCATGATCGAGGTGGCCGCCCTGATAGTGATCCTGGGAGTTACCGGTTCGCTGGTATTGCAAAGCCCAATTCCCTAGAGGAGATTCATGAATTACCAGCGCTCGATAACCGATTGGCCCATTGTTCGCATTCTTCCCGCTGCGTGGGCCATGGCGACGATCTGGTGGCTCAGCGATCGTGAAACCCTGCCCCGGCCGCCCGGGTTCAGCTTCGAGATCTGGAGCATCCTCGGGCATTTCGTGGCGTTTGGCTTGCTGGGTCTCTTCCTTTGGTGGGGTCTCGGTATGAACAACCGGCTGCTCCACCGCGAACGGCAGTGGTACGCCATAGGCATCGCCGCGGCGTACGGCGTGCTCGACGAAATCCACCAGCATTTCGTGCCTGGTCGGCAGCCGGATGTGCTGGATGTCCTCACGGATGTGGCAGGAGCCGTGGTGTTTGTGCTTGTTATCCCGAAGCTGTACCAGAAGTGGTTCGGGTAGCTGTTACGGCACGATCCCGACAGCAAGAATCGCCAACAACACCAGCGCAAGGAACCCGATATCCACGGCAATAGTCTCCTTTGTGGCCAAGCCGGGCCGTCCCGGCATCACCCCTAGTGTCGCCTGTGGCGCAGCACGGCTGCCACAAACCACACGGAGGCGATGAACATGGTACCCGCGGGGCGGGAGCAACCCATACCCGGGCCAAGCGGTGAGCGTGGCGCGGTGGGATTGGTGCTGCTCGGCCCGCCGACCTCGGGTGTCCCAACGCCGGTTTCGCTGGAGTTCCCTATACCGTCATCGCGCACGGTGCCCGAGTTGTCGGCTCGTGGTGGATCAATGTGCCCGCCACGATCCTCTGTGGAGCGAACCTGACGGGTTGCCCGGGTGCGGAGCCCCTCTGCGGCGTGGCCTACCTGCCCGGTTTCCCCGGTTTCCGATGAAGCCTTGTCGCGGAACACCTTGCCAAACTCGCGGTCACTATCGTTGTCCATCGTGTGCTCTCCTGTTACCGGTCAATACAGTTGTTTCATCACGCATTGCAAATACCATGCCGAATGGCAACGTTCGTATTGCGAGGGGGCGCTTTTCGATAGCTGGGAGGAAGGTTCCCGCCTCCCTGATGCCTTATTCAGGTTGTGTTGATGATTGGACGGACCCGGCATACCAGAACGTTTTCGGGGCGTGCGAGGCGCGGCTCGGATGTTGCGTTAGCACCTGCGGGAGGACATTCGCGTGTTAATGGAACGGCAGCAAATGATATGAATCCACAGCGCCCGTCAACTCCCGAAGAACCGGGTACGAACGACACCCTGACCAGGCGTGACCTGGAGCAAATCGCCAACCCTATGTCGGTTATTTTGGGCTACACGCAGTTATTCCAACGACGTGTGCGCCGGGGAGCGACGATGGATGACGAAGAGATGTTGCGTGTCCTTGGCATGATCGAGCAGGCCTCGCGCGCGTTAATCTCGGGATTGGCCGCGGTGTCTGAAAAGGTTGCCCCAGGAGATGAGGATTCCAGGCCGTCGGATGGCGATCCGTAGTAGCCAGGGACAGGCGGTACCCTGAATAGCAGCTCCATCGTTCAATGGCGTGGGCCCGAATCCAGTGGAAGATCCCTCCTGCGTAGCCGGGAGGTGCTGCCGGTCCCCCATTCCTGCATCGCGGTCAATGCAAAGATTCCCGCGACAGGATACGACGCCGATTGAACCGACAGGACAGGCACGACGCCAAATCGCTCAGTCAGGGGTCCAGCTATCGAAGCCCCGAGAATCATAACCAGGCCCATGGTGGTGCTGAGCGCGCCGAAGACCCGGCCTCGATACGCATCCTCGGCTTCGGTCTGGATGACGGTGGTGAAACCGGTACTAAACGCCGACACCGGAAAACCCGCCAGGCAGAGGAAGAGCAGCCCCAGCCAGATACCGGATGTGAATGCCGGGTAGTTGAAGAGCGCGAGATCAGTGATGCCCAGTCCGATGGCTCCCCAGCCGAGGAGGCGCATCGGTGATACCTGCCGCGCCCAGTTGCCAACCACTAGCGATCCAAGCAGCCCGCCCACGGCCTGTGCGCTCATCAGCCATCCGGCCTCCAGCGTCCCACCTCCCAGGGTTTCATCGACGAATACCCAGAAAAGGGAGCCGAAAAATCCTTCGCCCAACGCGCTTATTGCCATGACGCCGAAAACCACCAGCAGGGCACGGCTGCTACGGATGAGGCGCAGCCCGGCCACCCATTCCTTGCCCAGGTTCCGTTCCGGGCCAGGTGCGGAATGTGGTTCCCGTGCCAGGACCGCGTCGGTGGCAATCGCAGCGATGAGTGCCGCCCCAACGAGAAACGAGAGGGCGTCGACGATCACCACCCCACGGAGCCCGTACAGCCCCGCAACTGATCCGCCCACGGCCGGTCCCGCCAGGCGGGCCAGGTTGTTATTGAGGCCATTAAGCGCATTGGCTGGAACAAGATAGTCCCTGTCGACCAAGGTAGGGAGCAGGGCGTTTTCGGCGGGTCCGAAGAACTGGCTCATGGTGGAGACGACAAACGTCACCACATACGCGATCCATACCGTGTCGGCCGAATCTACCGCCAGCAACAGCAGGAGAACCGGTGCCCGCAGCAGGTTAACAATCACCATCGTGCGCTTGCGATCCCAGCGATCGACAAAGACGCCAGCAATAGAGCCAAGGAAGAGCGACGGGATGCGGTTAGCAATCAGGATGCCACTGGTGGCCACTGGCGAATCGGTGAGCTGGTAGACGGTGATGGGAAGCGCAACGATCAGCATCCAGTCGCCCATCATGGAGATGAGGCCCGCGAGCCAGAGGAGTGCAAAATTCCGTTGACGCAGAACCCGCAACATGAACGCTCCTCCGGATCGTGGGGCTGATGGATTGCGTAGACGGGCCCGACCGTCACTCGCCTGGGCGTGCCCTTATTTCACACGATGGGGACACATCCGTCAGTAGGGCGACCGAAGCCGGGTCTTGGGCTGGTCACCCAAACAGGTCGTGATCGGGCCAGGTAGCGGTTTCGGCCAGTAACGTCTGCAGGGCCGGGATCAGGTCGCCGAAGAACGAACCGTAGTCTTCGGGCAAAGAGTTCAGCACTACCGCGAGGGTAATGCCTTCCGGTGTGCGCACCAGCCACGAGGCGTTTGACCCTTCCAGGGCACCGGCGTGCGACCATTCGTACCCGTCGTCCCGTGGCACGCTGTTCCAGCCAAGCCCCAGGGCTTCTTCCACATTGCCAGCCCCGGCCGCCGCAGAGGCTGGTCGCGGCGTTGCTTCCATGGCCGTCACGGTCTCGGGTTTCAGCAGGGCTGGCCCCTTCGTGCCATCGATTGCCAGCGTGAAGCGAACGAGGTCTTCGGCCGAAGCGATCCACCCGCCGTGCGCATCCACGGCTGGCATGTAGAACGATCCATACCCCACGGGCACGAATCCGCCACCGGGGAACACACCGGGACGGGGATCGAGCCCCGGCGGCGAGTAGTACTGCACCTCGTTTGGCATCTGCTCCTCCAGGGTCGTGCCTCCGATCGCCATATCCGTGATGCCCGCCGGCTTCAGGATGTTGTCGATCACGAACTGCTCGTAGCTGAGACCTGAAACATGCTCAATCACCCGGCCAAGCACATTGAAGCCGAAGTTTGAGTAGGCGCTTTGCGTACCGGGATCAAAATCCAGTGGTTGGGTAAGCATGAACCGGATGATGGTTTCCGCTTCGGCCGGTACATTGGCGTTGAGGGCGTGCGCGGCAAGCAGGCTCCACGGTTGGTATTGCGGATCAAAGCTGTCCACGCTGTTCCAGCCACCGGCGTGAACGAGCAGGTGCTCGATGGTGACACTATCCAGTCGCGAATCGAAAGACGCATTGGGCGGGAGCTCGTAGCCGAGCAGCGGGAAAACCGGGGTGTCCAGCGTGATATCCCCGGAATCCACCAGCATCAGGATCGCGACAGCGGTGATCGGTTTGCTCGTGCTGGCAATGCGGAACAGCATATCTGGCGTAACAACGGTTCCGTCGTCCAGGCTCGCGTAGCCGAAGCCACGGTTGTACACAAGCCGGTCATTGCTGGCAATCGCGAGCTGGGCGCCCGGGATGCTCCACGTGGTCATGGCCGAGGTGAGGGCGGCGTCAAACGCCGCCAGGTCGGGAACCGCTTCACCGGTGGCCGGGACGACCGCCGGAGCCACGGGCGTGGCCTGGTGCATTGCGAAGAGGTTGCCGGGGACGAGGGGAGTGGCGAGGACTGCCCCTGACCCCGCCTGCATGAGGCGCCGACGATCGAGAATGTGAGTGCCAGCGCGCGGTGGTGTAAGGGTCATGGTGGATATCCTTCCATGGTGAGCATCACGAAGCCCGGAGCATTGCGCTCCGGGCTTCGTGTTTGCAGGTCACCAGATGCGAGGGCATGCAATCCGGCTCCGTGGGGTGGAGAGATTCACGCTCCCGCGCCTGGCCTCCGTGACCGCTTTACTCGGCCTTGCGATTCCAGTTCGCGATGTTCCAGTAGTTGTACTCATGAGTGTGCCAATTCTTCCCCTAAATCCGGACTGACAGGACCTCACGAGGACCCAGGCGACCTGCAGACTTCACGCTTTTTCTCACGCTCGGCGGGAATTCGGTGTTTTGAGCGAGAATTTACCCCGATGCGCTGGATTCATCGGTGTTTTGGCCAGTGATAACCTCTGACAGATGGTCAGCAACGTTCGCCTGTGCCGCGATCTGTGCATGAGTATACCGGCTGGTTGTTTCAGTTCTCGCATGTCCGCGCCGCGCTTTGGAGACGCCAAGGCACTAA
>JBHWTK010000093.1:0-5544 GCA_043427975.1 Chloroflexia bacterium
GCACGCCGGCAACCCGGTCCCATTCGCTGTTGACTACGTACTGGATATCGCTGTCGGGGATGGCGCTTTGGTCAAGCATTTCACCACTGGTTGCCGCCAACCGAATCGTTGGGTTCTGGGCCACCCGGCGCACCATCGCCACGATGTACTTTTGACGGTCATCGATCCCGTGGCTGTAATAGATGTCTGCCAGCGCCAGCCGGGCGGCATGATGCGGGCTGGTTGGAGACTCATTGATCACATCATTTGCCGCCCACGCCATGGCGGCCTCGACCCGGAACTGAAAATCCTGGTCTCGGACCAGCTGCGATTCTTTCAGGAGATTGCTCATTGGTGTGTCCTTTCTAGTGCACCGACGCGGTTATGTAGGCTCCAGCGATCGTCACCGTGCCGGATGACCAGCGAAGCGCGGGTACCACCGACACGATGCCATCCGCCCCGATCGTCCGTGGTGCTGAGTACACAAAAGTGGTGTACCCAGCGGTGGCCGGAATCGAGCCACCGCTGTAGAGGGCCGTGGCTCCGTTCGACGTAGCTTGGAAGCCAAACGATGCACTCCCGGTCGTGGCATTGACCCGGAACGTCACCTCTGCCTTTACGGTGACCACCGTGCCTGGCACCAATCCGGAGAACGTGAGCGCGGCATTTGTGACGGGATAATCTCCCGTTGTGGTCGCCGTCACTGGTTGATTCGCGCCGTTCGAGACCGGAACTGCTGCCCGGATGCTGAGTGGCTGGAAGTAGCCACCACTGCCCTGCATCGGCATCACCAGTCCCTCGGTGCCGGCACTGAGCGGAACAACCACTGAAGGGAAGACACCCTTGCCTCCACCAACAATCTGCACTTCCACCTCATTACCCAGCATGCGCAGGACGGTCGCCTTGCGAGGCATCCTCTCGGCCAGCTGGTCATTGATATCGATCATGAGTGCAAGCGCGCCCGCGCCAAGTTGTTTGTCCATCCCTTACCCCGTGCTGCTGCGTGTACGACGCGCCCCGATCCTTACCAGGGGATCGTGGGCGGTCATGCCCCACCGCAGTGATTCCACCGCCCACCGGCCGACGACACCAGATGCCGGATCGCCTGTGATCTCGATCACGTCATACGGTGAGATCGACATATCTGGGACCGTGGCGAATGTGAGTTGTTCCTGTTCGGATGCCCGTGCGAGTTCCAGTCGTGCGGCCATCAGCAACGCGTTCTCGTCGGCGGCATCGGCCACCACAATCGACTTGGAGGATTCCCCCATGTTGCGGATGGACCAGGGATCCTTGTCATCGTCATTGACCGCGGCGGCCTCCAGGCTGGGGGTATCGCCGTATCCCTGTCGGACTGCCACGACCTTGTTCACACGGTTCGTAGCTGATGGCACAATCTCCACCTTGTCCACAAGCCGCATATCCGTCCCGAAACTGAACACTCGGGAGGCGGTATCACGGCTGATCTCCCGGATCGGTCGGGTGGTGATGGTGCCATCCATGGTGGTGTACAGCGCGTGGTGGCCGATAGCGGCCAGGCGCTCATTGATGACGGTGAGGGTACTGGTGCCAGCCATGTGCTGGATGCGGTTGGCCGCGACGGTGGGACTGATCGGGAGGGACAGCATGGATGCAGGCAAAAGATCACCTGCACATCCCCTCACCTGGATATCGTCTGCATGAACGCGTACCGTGCCGGACGCGACACCGGTAGCCCGTGCGAACACGTAGACGCGCATTGTGGCGGCGTTCTCGGGAATATCACCAACGGCCACCCGGTGCACCCACTTCCCGCCGGGCGGCACTTCCCGGATGGTGTCGATGTTGAAGTTGCTCGGCATGTTTACGCCGGCGCGGTCCACGAACCGAACCGACACCCAGCAGTAGTGCATGCCCGCGTAACCCTGGATCTGCCGCATGGAGACGAACAGCCTGCGCCAGACAGACGGTACAGTGACGTCCTGATGCACGTAGCAATACGACCCGGCCGGCGCATTCGCAGCGAAGATCGGCGCCCACATGAGACCACCATCCGCCACCGGATAGCCACTATCGCCGGCGAAGAATCCGTTGGTGAACGGCCCGCCCGTAGCGGCCACATACGACCACCCGGTCAGCTGGCTTTCAAAACTTGGATTCACCAGTAGGTTCGGTCCCACGCTGGTGAGGCCGAGCTTCCTGATCTCCAGTTCTACTTCCTCCATCACCATGCCCTTGTTGGGCACGAAGGAGGTTTCAGCGAGCGTCGTCTTGGCGATCTGATCGACCATATCGCCGCCGTTTGCGGACAGGTGCACCGCCTCACTGCCATCAAACGACCTGGTTGGCGTCTCGATCCGGAATCGCCCCATCTGTTGCCGCACGATGTCCCCGACCTCGGGCACAACCGTCAGATATGGAGCGATCCAGTCACCATCGCGCACAACCTCACGCGCTGCCTTGATGGTGCAGCGTGACTTGCCAGCAGTGCGATCGATATCTGCATCGACGGTGATGTCGGTTACGTGCCGGGTGATGTCCGGTCCAGATCCATTGGCCCGGTCGGTGAGAAAGACCTCGGGCTTCATGCCGAACAGCCCGGAGCGATAGGCGGGACGTGCCATTACATTTCCTCCTCACCTAGCGCGTGGTAGAACTCCCGGAACTCGAGATCGACGGTATACGCATCACCGGTGGACAGCGTTTCATCGACATCCACCAGCTGCCCATAGAGGCGACCCGCCGGTCCTCCGCGGCCCTCACGTGCACAGATAATGTGCGGACGGCCATCGGGTGATGCCCACATGCCCTGCCACGTCCATATCCGGTAGAGGGCGGCCAGTCGTTCATCAGCAGTGAGGGTGTCGTCGGTATGGAGGCCGAACGTTCCTGTCAGGGTGTGAGATTGCTCCGGACCCGAGAAGCCGATGGGCTTGCGGCCCGCGATCGTGCTCACTGGTTGAAGATCACGGTCCCACGCAAACGACGGTTCGTAGGATGCTCCGGGTGCACCAACACGCAGGTACACATACGTGTTGTGCGGGTCGAATGGCATGTGGAGGAGTACACCATCCCAGCTACACATCATCACGGCGCTGACCGGCTCACTGGTGATGATGTCAACGCCCTGTTGCACTTCCTGGAACGCCTCGTAGCGGTACCACACGCCGGCAGTAACGTCGAAGTCTTCCAGCCACGTTTCGGCGGCGTTACCGTTCCGGGCAAGCTGAATGCGCGTTCCCGGTATCTCCGGGCCTTCCGGCCCGGCCAGTTCGGTACGGTAGTAGTGGTAGGCCAGGAACTGCCCCTGGTCATACGATGTCTGCGAGTGTTCGAGCCGGTGGTATTGCGTACCGGCCACACCGGGCAGCGACATGGCTTCGATGCTGACTATCAGTGGCTCCGGAGCCGCATATGCCAATGTGAGAGTCAAAGGCGCACTGCTGCCGGTGAGGCCATTGGCAGCCACCATGACCGTGAGCAGGAACGTTTCACCGTTGTTCCACCGTTCGCCGGGCAGCCAGCCGCCGCCTGTTCCGCCCACGTTCTGGGTCAGGATCGTGTGCTGTTTTGTGCTTCCTCCGGTCCCGGTTGCCGCATACACATTCTCACCGCTCTCGCGGGACAGGATGACGCCCCAGGATTCCTGTGCCGGGGCATCCCATGTAATCGTGGGAGACATGGTGGTAATGGTGGGACCAGCAGGCGACGTAATAGTCACGCTCGGCAACGCGGCATACACATATGTTCGCCACGGCGACCAGTCACTGGAGAGGTAGCCGTCGCTGGCACGGGTGCGCCACTTGAATGTCTGGTAGCCGGAGATGAGGCTACTCGGGATGCGCCGGAATCGGTTTGCGATCGTCGGATGCGGGTCCATAGCGACAGTACCGAGCGAGACTTCGGCGGGCGTAGCGACTTCCAGTGTCACGGTCAGTTGGCTGCCTGGCTGATCAGGATCAGTAGCTGTTACCTCCAGATAGTTCAGGGTGTTGGAGGCGTAGTTGTCCGCTGGGCTGTAAGGCACCGGCACACGCGGTGCGGCATTGGTCGTGACAGTTTGCAGGTCGGAGTACTTCGACCATTGGCCGTTCGTCGATCGCGCCTTTACCCCGATCTTGTACTCGGTACCATCGGCCAGGGTGCCAAACGTGGTGGCTGCCCACGAGGCGTTGAGCGTGCCGTCCGGGGCAATGCTGGTTGGCCCGAAGACGGGGGATTCGTCCACAAGCTGGTTGTTGCTGTTGAAAAGACCAATCTGCCAGTAATCGCATTTCAGCCCTGCGGAGTTTCGGTAGACGGCCGAGACCGTGCCCGGGTTGGCTGGAGTGGTAGTACGACCGGCCGGACTCGTGGGCTTGTCTACCGATGCGCCCGAAACTGCCTTGAAGACGGTACTCGCATAGAGTGAGGACGTTCCGGCCCGGTCGAAATGGCGGATGTAGTAGCGGTAGTCCACGTCCCATGCAGGCAAGGTAAAGGTGCGGCTGGTGGTCCCACTATCGCGTTCGGCAGTGGTGACATTCGTGATACCCGAGTTGTAGACATCCACGCCATCGCTCACCCGTCGCACGATGATCTGGATCGCCGAGAGGTAGTCGTATGCCTGACCATCGGGAAGGATCTCGTCTGGATCGGAGAACGTGCTGGTTAGAGTGACCGTGCGGGTGCCCTGTACCTGTCCCCCTCCGATGTTGGTTGGCGTCGCCGGCGCATTGTTGGCATGGGCAACCACAAAGGTGGCTGTGCGGTACGGCGACCACGCGCCCTGCCGGTCCCTGTGCCGGACCTGGTACGTGATCGTGGTGTAGAACGGCACACTGATGCCGATTTGGCGCTCAGACTTTGCCAGTGACTTCTCGGTGGAGGTGGCACTGAAGGTATCGCTCCAGCGCAACACACCTCCCCAGCTGATGCGATGCTCACTTTTAGTTATCTGGTCCCACTCCACGCCGTTATTGAGGACTTCGTTGGCATCAGAGAATGCGGAACGCAGAACCGGGCGACGGTTGCCAGGCCCACCGATAACTGTCACTGCCCCAGGAGTGTTGGGAGCAACGTTCGCCTCGCCTTCCACCCAGAAGTTCGGCACACCTTCATACGAGCCAGCGCCTTCGAGTGGGTTGGTGGGCGTGTTCCCCGAGATCGCCTTTCGATAGAGGTTCCGGTTGACTGCGGCAGGGTTATCCTGCGCCTCAATCATGGAGAAGGCGGTATCGCCCGCAGTAGACCCGATTGCGAGCGCGTAGTGGCCACTGCTGTACACGACAGGGCTGCTGAAGTTGGCGAAGTACAGGCCGCCTTCAGTCCACGAGGTCATGATATTGCCGGGTGTCAGCTCTTGGGTGTAGGCGATCACATCACCCGGTCGTCCCGGACTCCCGCCGGCCGCGTAGGCGAATGCGCCGCGGATGCGTGGATTCTGGCCCGAGCTGTAACGACCGATCCAGAATCCCATCCGGTACGCAATGATCGCGGCGCTTGTGATCGGATCGAGCACCGTGGCCACTTGCTGGTTGTTATACACCAGGCCCGTATCCCGGACGGTACCGGAACTATCGAGCCGGACATGGCCGAGACGAACAA
>JBHWTK010000094.1:0-23985 GCA_043427975.1 Chloroflexia bacterium
CCGCCTACGGCAGAATCTCCCGCCGAAGCCGGTTCGCGAAGCGCTTCGCGCGGAGATTCTTCGGCCTGCGGCCTCAGAATGACGATGGTAGGCATGGACCTCTAATGTGTCCTGCCGCTCACGATTCCCGCCAACACATCCTGTGCGATATTGCGCCCGGTGAGGAGCGCCACCACCGGCATATTCATGCGGATCGCCTGCATGCCGGCAAATGAGGTGGCGGCCGCGCCTTCCGCAACAAGATCGTGGTCGTGGTACAGCCGCCGGATCGCCGCGATGATCTCGGACTCCTCGACGCTCATAAACGTCGGGTTGTGCTTCGCGAGGATATCCACGGTGATCGATCCTGGCTCGAGGTTGCCCGCCAGGCCATCGGCCAGCGTCTCTTCCACCTCCACCTGCACAACATGTCCCGCTGCAACTGCCACGGAGACCGCCCGCGAGGCCGCAGCCTCCACCCCGATAATGTGAATGGTGCGGTCCTTGATCGCCGCTGCCCGCATGGCGACGCCGCTGATCAGCCCACCGCCGCCCACCGGCACGACCACCGCGAAATCACCGTCGAACTCCGGGAGCAGTTCGTCGATAATCGTGCCCTGGCCGGAGATCACGTGGGGATCGTTATAGGCAGACACGTACATCACGCCCTGTGCGGCCAGTTCCAGTGCGTGGGCCTCGGCATCGTCGTAGCTTTCGCCGATCGGCACCACATTGGCGCCCATATCGTGCAGGATATCGAGCTTGCGTGGCGAGGCGTTGGCTGGCACCACGATGGTCGCCTGCTGGCCGAGCGTCGATGCCGCCCAGGCGATCCCGATGGCGTGGTTGCCCGCACTGGCCGTAACGATGCGCGTGCCCTTCGGTAACCGGCTGAGCGCTGCCACCGCCCCGCGCACCTTGAAGGCGCCGCTCGGCTGCTGCGATTCCAGTTTCAGCCAGCGGTTGCCCGGTAACGAGACCAGGGGTGTGGGCCGCAGGTGCTGTCGCACCGCCACGCGTGCCCGCTCGAAATCTCGTTCCGTTGGCATGTTCACGTTACGCATCGGTGTGCCCCTGTACGTCGTGCCGATCACTGCGCACATCTTCGCACACGATTGACACCAGGCAGCGGGTGAGGCATTAATAGTGCACGCATCCACAAGCCGGTTTTGGGGGCAGAACCCGGAGTGATCGACATGACGTCTTCTGGTCCTCGTTTCCCTGTGCCAGTCATCGGTTTCCTCGCGGGAACCGCAGTGTCCGTTATCGGCAATGTCATGGCCGGGCTCGCCCTGCCGTGGTTCGTTTTGCAAACTACCGGCAGTGCCAGCCAAACCGGGTTTGCTGCTGTGGCAGGCGCGCTTCCGGCCGTCATCAGTGGCGTGTTCGGCGGTCCACTGGTCGATCGCTTTGGCGGCAAGCGCATGAGCATCATTGCCGATTGCATTTCCGCGCTCTCCGTGCTCGCCATCCCGGTGCTCTACCATGCCGGGTGGCTCACCTTTCCCCTGTTGCTGGCGCTCATCTTTATCGGAGCCATCCTCGATATCCCCGGCATCACGGCCCGGCGCATGTTGTTCCCGGGCTTCCAGCGCCGCGCCGGGTTGCGGTCCGAGCAGATGAACAGCATGTTCGAGCTCATTGGGAACGGTGCATTTATGGTAGGGCCGGTGGTCGCCGGATTCCTGATCGGCGTGATGGGTGCGGTGAACCTGCTCTGGATCACGGCGGCCGGGTTCGCGATATCTGCCGTAGCGGTGTTGTTCGCCGCCGAGGACGTGGGCGCGCCAGTCGATGCGCCACGACCCGGCTACCTCGAATCCATTCGTGAGGGGTTCCGCTTTATCGCGTCGACGCCGATCCTGCTGGCACTTGCGGCCGTCTTTTCGGTATCAAACTTCATCGCAAACGGGTTTTTCGCCGTTGGGCTACCGGTGTTTGTGAATGAAACGTGGGGAACGGCCAGCCAGTTGGGCATCCTCTTCACCACGCTGGGCCTGGGAACCCTCGCGGGCGCAAGCCTGTTCGGCGTGGTCGGTCACCGGCTGCGGGCGCATCGCCGTGCCATCATCCTGCTGGGGTTCATGACCCAGCCGATCTGGTTCGCCCTGTTTGCGGTCACCAGTTCGCTGCCGGTGCTGATGGTGGCCATGTTCCTCATGGGCTTCACCGCCGGGCCGGCCAATCCGCTGAGCGTGACAGTCCGCTTCGAGCACATCCCCGTGGTGCTCCAGGGCCGGGTGTTCGCGACGTTCTCGGCCATTGCGGGCACTATCTCGCCGGTCGGGATCGCGATCAGCGGCTGGGTTTTCGATCGCTTCAGCGTTTCCACGGGCATCGCAATCATCGCGGTTGCCTACGCACTGGCGGCCCTGCTAATTCCGTTTGTCGGGTCGCTCAGGGTAATGAATCGCCCCGGCCCTTATGCCGAGGAGCTCGCACCAGCCGACTGACCTACCGGTCGAGCAGCGCCAGCACGTCGTGCAGTGCGGCTACGGTGGTGGCGTTGATTGGATCCAGCACGAGTTGTACGTGGGCGATGCCCATGTCCGCGAAGCGATGAAGGTCGTTCGTGAGCGATTGCGGATCGGTACCATCCAGCGCGGGCGGGGCACCGTATTCCGAGAGACGTCCTCGGGCACCTGGCATCGCCACCAGTGGGGCAACGGTTTTCACGAGCGTAGCGGGATCGCGGCCAACCTGTTCGCAAATGCTGTCCACCCGGTGCAGCAGCGCTTCCAAGCCCTCGAACGTGCCCTGGTAATCCTGGCTCCAGGCGTTCCACCAGTCGGCGGTGGGCATGGTGAGTTCCAGCATCTTCTGGCCGTAGGACCCGATCATGATCGGTGGGCCGCCCGGACGGACCGGTTTCGGGAAGAGCAGCGCGCCCTCGATGGTGTAGAACTCGCCATCGAGGCTCGATTCGCCCGTGGTGAGCAGTTCGCGGATCACCTGGTAGGCCTCGGCGAACCGGCTGAAACGATGGTCGAACGGGATGCCGAAGCCACGGTACTCCGGTTCGTGCCAGCCCGCCCCAAGCCCCAACACGAACCGGCCGTTGCTGATCTGGTCCACCGTGGCGGCCATCTTGGCGATCATCGGCGGGGTGTGGAAGAGGGCGCTCGCCACCAGGTGCCCGAGCGTTACCCGCTCGGTGATGGCTGCCAGTGCGCTGAGCGTAGTCCACGATTCATACGGGCCACGCGGTGCCTGGGCGGGATCCGCATAGCGGTACATCAGGTGGTCACCCAGCCACAGGGAATCGAGGCCGATATCCTCGCCGATGCGCGCCATTTCGGCGTACTCCGGCCAGGTGCACTGGTATTCCACTTCGGGCAGTTGCACACCGATGTTGAGTGGTCTCGGCACAGGATTCTCCGTGGGTTGGCTCGCGGCCCGGTTACGGCACGGAGTTATTCTATGCCCTGTTTCGTGCCGCAGGAACCACCCGGCAGGTCATCGAACGCGGAGGGGTCGGGCAGGGACCCATCAAGCAGGTCCCAATAGCGGTCGGTAATCTCGGCGCTGTACTTCTCGGGCACAAAGGCGCGGTGGGCCATGGTCTGCAACCCGAGGTGCATCAGTTCCCGGCCATAGGGATGGTGCTTGAGGATGTTGGCGACATCCACGTGCCGCTGGTGCGAGAAGTTCGGCAGTTCCCCCGCGAGGAACAGGCGGATGACGTTTGCGTACCTGCGCTCGACCTTGATGGATTCGAGCGTTCTCTTCGGCTTGCCGTTCCTGGTGAATGTCACGCTCATGGTGCGATGGTGTCCTGTCCCGCGTAGCGCGCGTGCCACATCAAACTGCTCGACACGCCCGATCATATTGATGTATATCAATATATAGCTGCGCCATCACGGTAACGTCAATAGCCGCTACCACGAATTGGTATCAGGAAAGCTGTGCCAGGGCGCGGGTTGCCCAGGCAGTTACCTCTTCATTCAGGGCAACGTCAGCGAACTCGGATGCTCGCACCCATCGCATCGGCTCCAAAACGGGCGGTAACGTATCAGCCGGGGCATCGACCACGCTGGCGAAGTAGATAAGGTCGATATGCTGGTGATTTGGGGCAATGGTTTCCAGCTGGATTCCCTCGGGCCGCACCAGTTGCAGCGGCATATCCGGGCCTTCCAGCGCTACGCCGCGCGCGCCAACAAGCTCTACCTCGATACCGGCTTCCTCACGAACCTCGCGCACGGCTGCCTCGTCGGGCAGTTCTGGTGCGTCGATGTGGCCTCCCGGCGGGAGCCACAGGCCCACTTTGGGGTGCGGGTGCAACAGCACGTGCCCGTTGTGCACCACAAACACTGCAACGGTGAAATCGCGCGTGAGTTCGGTGCTCATTCGGGTTGGTCTCCGGAGATCGGGCGGCGCACCTGGGCGACATCAGTAGCGACGCTCCAGGGCACAGTTTCAGGGGAAGGTGTCTCAGGGGCGGGGTCGCCGGGATTGGGACCACCGGTGGTCCAGGTAGCTGCCGGGTCGGGTTTTGGTTCCACCACAACGGCGTCCTGGATCGGCAACAGCACGATTTCCTCTTCGTCCTCTGCCATCAACATGGTTGAAAGCCGGGCGATAGCGATGAGGATTCCATGCACAATCAGCAGCATGATCCAGATGCCGATGGCTGTGAGCGACCACAGGCTGGAGCCCCCGGCAAGCAGGTTGGCGGACACCAACAGGACAGCCCCGAGGCAGAACGTGCTGATATGTGCGCGCAACCAGCGGAACTGCCCTAGGGCATCGAGCCATGATGTCGAGGGATTCACGTAACCTGTAGCCATCAGGAGGGGGAGATACCCAGTCGTTCCAGCTGGCGGGCATCGCTGCGTGCAAGCTCATCTACTCGCTGGGCAATGGTGGAGCCATCATCCAGCGGGCTGCTCCACACCGCACTATCCTGGATACCCTTCAGCAGGTTCAGGGTGGTCGCCCGGGCCGTGCCGAACTGGGAAATCACCTGCGCGAGGTTGTCGTCCGCCCCGTCGACGATATTGGCACCATCGGTTGCCTCATCGTCTGTGGCCGTGCCGATACCGGTAAGGCGATCCTTGAGGGCCTTGCTGAACTGAATCTCGTCGTCGCGCATGCGCGTGACAATCTCACGAGCCCTCGCGTCCTCGCCCATCGGGCGGAGATTGATATTCAGTTCCCGGTAGGTCGCGACCAGCGAGGAGATAAGGGCGTTGGTATCCATTCAGTGTGTCCTTTCGTTGGGTTCATAATACGCCGTATGGCTATGGAGCGGTAACCGCAATTACCTTGCCGCGTGCGGGATGTTGGCCAGACTCTTGCGCAGGCGATGGTAGAATAGCGTCATTGTGATTTCGGGGTGTGGCTGCCCGTTACGGCGGCGAGGATGCGAGAAACCATGACCACGAACGTGCGAGAACAGTTCAATGTAGAAACACCGCTCCGGTGCCCGGTGTGCGAAAGCGAATTGGTGGACACCCGGATCACCCCCATGGGCAATGTATCGACCCACACCAGGTGGTTCATGCACAGTGGCAGGTGCGAGCAGCACGGCTGGTTCCAGGCTGAGACCGTTGGCCGTCCGCCGCGGGATATCTTCGCCGTGAACCGGCCGTTTGGCGTCAGCCGCCGGTTGGTGGTCAATGGCCGCGAGGTCTACCAGTTCCCCACCGTCTGGAACCAGGTAGAGTTTCACGAACGCATGAACCGCATGAGCAAGGCCAACCGCGTTGATCCCATGGATGAGCGGTACTGGAAGGCTCTTCCCATCGAATAACCCTGGTTCTGCTCCCCTCCGGCCAATGGCCGGGCTCGCCTGATTAATGGATAGCCATGGCCGCCACCGTCCGACCGAACGGATCCAAAGAGAACCCGGAAGAGGATCGCCCCAATTACATCACCCCCATGAACCTTCTGGTGGTGCTGGTGGTGTTCGTTATCGTCATGAACCTCAGTTCGCTGGTGGTAAGCGTGCTGATGGCGGTATTGCTGGGCACCATCCTTGAAGGGCCTGTGCAGCGATTCGAGCGCAGGGGCCTGCCCCGTGCAGCCGGTATCGCCCTCTGTTACATCGGGGTGCTCGCCGCTATCGTGGCACTGGTGTTTATCATCATCCCTGTTGTGCAGAGCCAGGCCGACGATTTCCGCGAGACCTTCCCCGCCAGGATGACTGAGCTCCGGGATGACTGGGCGCAAAGCTCGAATCCGCTGCTGCGAGGCACTGGTGTTTCGTTGCTCGATTCCGGGATCGACTTCATCGAATCGCCCGAGCCGACCGCCGAGGTGGAAGTTTCGGGGGAAACCGCAGCCCGCGCCATCCCGATTGTCGGCACGGTGTTGGGCGCCCTAACGTCGCTCATTACCACCCTTGTAGTCACCTTCTATTACCTGCTGGAGAAAAAGTTCGTCCGCCGTGTGGTGCTGGACCAGCTTGCCCCCAACGTGCAGGGACGGGTGGGGGCGTTATGGACCGAGGTGGAAAGCAAGGTCGGTGGTTGGCTTCGTGGCCAACTGATCCTCTGCCTCATCATTGGTGTGATCGCCACAGTTTCGTACGGCATCCTCGGCATTGAGTTCTGGCCGCTGCTGGGCCTCTGGGCGGGTATCACCGAGATTATCCCGATTGTCGGCCCCTGGCTCGGTGGTGTTCCGGCTGTGCTGGTCGCCCTCACCATGGGTACCGACAAGGCGATCATGGTGGGTATCGTCATCATTGCAATGCAGAGCCTGGAGAACTGGTTCCTCGTGCCGCGTGTTATGCGGGGCGCAGTGGGGCTCACCCCGCTTACGGTGTTCGTGGCGATTCTGGCCGGTACACAGCTCATGGGAGTGATCGGCGCAATTCTTGCTATCCCCATCGCAGCCGGCCTGCAGGTGATCCTTACGGATTACATGGATCAGCGGCGGTCGCGGTTCGCTATCGAGCCGGTCCAGGGCAGCGGTTGGCGCTGGATGCTCAACCGGGCGCGTGAACGCGATGCCCGGCCCGTGGCAGCTGGCGATACCGACAACGATTTCGGGTCGCAGGTGGAGAGCGAGGTCTACGACGAAGACGATATTGCCGCCACCAGCGAGTCCCGTGACGATGACGGGGTGCACTTCGAGGAGGCGCCACGCCTGCTGGTTGATGCCGAGCGGTACGGCAACGATACATCCCGTGCTGCCGAAGCCACCTGGCCGTCCAACCCGTGGCGACCGCAGGGAACTGGCCCACGTGAAAGCTCTCCCTGGCGGGCGGCCTATCGGCCCGGGAAAGAGAAGAACGAACCGGAAAACCCGTAGCACCGGGCCCGTGCGGCCCGGCAAAGTGAGGAACGCATGAGCAACCATCAGATTCGAATCGGTGTCCAGCTCCAGCCACAGCACGCGACATGGGAGAGTTTCCGCAAGGCGGTTATCGCGCTGGATGACATGGGCGCGGACATCATCTTTAACTGGGATCACTTTTATCCACTCAGCGGCGATCCCGATGGCGCCCACTTCGAGGCCTATACCCAGCTTGCCGCCATGGCCGAAATGACGAGCCAGGCGCAGATCGGCTCGCTGGTCACCTGCAACTCCTATCGGAACCCGCACTTGCTGGCCGATATGGCGCGCACCATCGACCACATTTCCGCCGGGCGCTTCATCCTCGGTATCGGCTCGGGCTGGTTCGAGCGCGATTACTTCAATTACGAATACGAGTTCGGCACCGCGGCAAGCCGCTTGCAAGATCTCAAGCGCGATCTGCCCAGAATCAGGGAGCGCCTGGGCAAGCTGAATCCGGGGCCAGTGAATGGCAAGATGCCGATCCTCATTGGCGGTGGCGGCCCCAAGGTTACCTTGCGGCTGGTGGCGGAGCACGCCGACACCTGGCACACCTGGGGGAGCCCGGAGGAGATGGCCGCCAAGGGCGAGATCCTGGAGAAGCACTGTGCCGATGTCGGTCGGGATCCGAACGACATCGAGCGGTCGAGCGGCGTGAACAAGGACAACCTTGAGCAGGCCGACGCCTACGTGGAGAAGGGCGTTACCCTGCTGACGATAGGTGCCAGTGGCCCCGATTACGACCTCGGCCCGGTAAAGGAACTGCTGCAGTGGCGAGATAGCGCGCGCAAGCGCCAGGAGGAGCGTTCATGAGCGAGTTGAATGACGATCGCACCTACGAGGTGTTCAACCTGAACTCGGTGATCAGCGAATTCCCGCCCGATCCCGAAAGCAAGGCAAAGCACCGGGCCGAAATCCTCGTGAAATCCAATACGCTGCGGGTGGTGGTGGTGACCGCTATCACCGGTGGATTCCTGCACGAGCACAGTGCCCCTGGCCCGATCACGGTGCAGGTGCTGGAAGGCAAGTTCACCCTCACCATCGATAACGAGCCCCGGATATTGGAAGCTGGTGAGATCGCGGTTATCTCCCCGCATATCTCCCACGGCGTGGTGTGTGAGGAGGACGGCGCGTTCCTGCTTACCATCGCCCACCTCAGCCACACGCCCGATCCGGGCGGCGAGGACGACGGAATCTAGCGCGTTGCCCACACAAGGCCCTGCTCCACGAGCAGGGCAGCTTCGCGTACCTCGAAATCCTCATTCGTATGCCCAAGCGAGCAATAGAACACCTTGCCGTGGCCGAACATCTTCGTCCAGGCCACCGGCATGACCACGCCGTCAATCCAGGGGTCGTGCGCGCCATCGAATGTTGTAGTTGCCAGCACCTGCACCGCCGGATCGACGTGCAGGTAGTACTGCTCGCTGTGCATGGCGAAATCGCTGATGCCGGCGGTTATCTCGTGCTCCCTGGTCACCTGAACGGTGTAATCGATGATGTTGCCCGGATGCGCCACCCACTGGCCGCCCACCGCGTACTGGTAATTGGTGCGGGTGCGCAAGGTATCGGCCAGGCCACCATGCCAACCGGCTAAACCGGTGCCTTTCACCACGGCATCCAACAAGTTGGCTTCCTGTGGATCGGTGATCTCACCCATGGTGATACTGATCACGATCAGGTCGAACGCCCTCAGGGCGGTAGCATCGTCCAGCACGGCAATTTCGTTCGTGATATCGACGTCATAGCCACGGTCCTGGAGCCGGGCCGCGAAACGCTCGCTTGTTTGGCGCGGCTCGTGGAACTCCATACCGCCCCACAGGAACAGGGCGCGTTTGCCGGTGCTCATGCCTGGGAACCCGCGACATTCATCACCAGCCGGTAGACGAACTCGGTGCCATAGGCGAGATCATCCATATGGACGCGCTCGTTGTGGCTGTGAACCAGGGGCCGATACATCTGTAATCGTTCCGTTGGCATCATCGGGAAGAACCCGTACACCTTCACGCCCGGCACCAGGCTGGCATCAGTGCCGCCGGCAATAAGGGACGGAATAACCGTGCCCTCGGGATCGATCTCACTCATGGTGCGCTGGATAGCATCGAAAAAGCTGCTCTGCGGATCGGCCTCCACGCCCACTTCCTGGTTGTTGTACAGGAAATCGACTTCGGCGGCGTCGCCGATGGCCTCACGGGCTTCCCGCAGGAACTGCTCGGGGTCGGCGCCTGGCAGCAGCCGGCCGTCGACGGCGATGGTGATTTCGCCGGGGATGACGTTGATCTGCTGGCCACCGGCAATCATGGTCGGCACGGCGGTATTGCGCGTTACTGCCTTAAAGGTGGGAAGGTAGCGTTCCGGCAGCGGTAACTGTGCCAATTCCTCCCACGCCGGTGCATCCTGCGCCAGCAGGGATTCAATGCGCTTCTGCTCCTCACCACCGAGTGCACTGGCAATGGATTCCAGCATCATCCGCACCGTGGCGGTCATGACGGTAGGGTGGTCCCATGCGTGCAGGCGTTCCAGCGCCAGCCCGAGTTTGGACATGGCGGTGTTCTCAGCCGGCGTGGACGCATGGCCCGGGTTTCCCCGCACCGTCAGCCGCAGGCGCGTGCCGCCCTTTTCACCTGCCTGGCAGGTGTAGAAGCGCTTGCCACCAATTTCCAGCGGGCTGCCGCCACCTTCATTAAGCGCAAATTCGGCATCGATCTTGTCGCGGTGATTCTTCCACACCCAGTCGGCGCCATAGGTGCCACCGGCTTCCTCATCGGCAAACGCGCAGAAAATCAGGTCGCGATCCAGCTTGATTCCGGACTTCTTGATGGCGATGAATGCGGCCAGTTCGCCAGCAACCATGCCCTTCATATCCAGCGCGCCCCGGCCCCAGATAAAGCCCTCGTCGTCGATCTCGCCGCCGAACGGGTCGCGCTCCCACTTGTCGGCGTCTACCGTCACCACGTCGATATGCCCCATCAGCAACATCGGTTTGGCTACTGGATTCTCGCTGACCAGCCGCGCTACCACCGACACCCGGCCAGGGGCGGCTTCGAGGAACTCGCAGGGAATATCGTGCTTCGCCAGTTCGGCGCGGATAAACTCGGCGGCGCGAGCCTCGTTACCTGGAGGGCTCTGCGTATCGCGCTGGATGAGTCTCTGCAGCAGGCGAACCGATTCCTGGGCGAGGTCAGGGGGAATAGTGATCATCCGGGGGATTCTCCTGAATATGGATGCATCCGGTTGTGCTGGGGGCATCGTATGGCAGGGTAGTGGGGTATGCAACCATGGATGCCCGGCAAGGTTGTGCATCCGGGGCATGGCCCAGGGGCGCGGAACTATACTACAGGCAGGACAGTGCCTCGCCTGTGGCACTGGTGGCAAAGGAGCCTTCATGCCTCGTTCTCTCGTTGTTTTGCTTTCCGTTATCGCTGTCATCATCATCGCCGGTGCCGGGCTGCTGGTGGTTGCCGCCCCGAACGTCATCCCTGATTCCGTCCGTTTCTGGAAGGACGATGAATACGTCTACAACGGTGGCTTCTATGATCCCCCGCGCGAGGCGCACGAACTCATCAACGCCGTGGACCAGAACGGCGATCCGTTTACGTTCTCCCAGTTCGAGGACAAGGTGATCCTGGTCTACTTCGGGTACATCAACTGCCCCGATGCCTGCCCGGCGACGCTGGCCGAATGGCGTGAGGTGAAGGCCGAGCTCGGTGAAGATGCCGACGATGTGGTGTTTGTGATGGTGACGGTTGACCCCGAGCGCGATACGCCAGACCGCCTGAAGGGGTGGCTGGAGTTCTGGGATCCGGCGTTCTACGGCGTACGCATGTCGCCGGAAGATACCGAAACATTCACGCAGCAGTGGGGTATCTCTGTCACGAAGGAAGAGAGTACCTCGGCATCCGGGTACCTGGTGACGCACGACGTCTCGACGTACGTGATCGGGCCGGATAGCCAATTGCATCTTACGTACCCGTTGGGGTTCGATCCTTTTGATATGGCCGACGATATCCGTCACGTTCGCGAGATCGAATAAGGCGTATCACGATCTACAGGAGCCAGGAAATGATAAAAATCCGAACCAGTATCCTTCTCGTTGCGGCGCTGGTGGCGTCCATGGCTGGCGCTGGGGCTGCGCAGCACATGCACGGCACGCCGGAGGCCAGCCATGGCGACCACACGATGGCCACGCCGGGGGCATCCGTGAGCATGGGCGCGTTCTACTTCACGGTGAAGAACACCGGCGATGAACCCGATCGTCTCGTGAAAATCGAGAGCGATATCGCGGAGACCATCGAAATCCACAATGTTGAGATGAAGGACGGTGCCATGTCCATGGTTCCGCAGCACGATGGCGTGGAAATTCCCGCTGGCGAGGAACTCGTGCTGGAACCCGGTAGCTACCATGTGATGCTGATCGGGATCATCAGAAGCCTGGTCGATGGCGAGGAGTTCACCGCCACACTGCACTTCGAGCAGGCGGGCGAGGTGGAAATTACAGTGCCGATTTATGCGGTTGAACCGGGCGAGGAGGATAACGACGCCGAGTCGGTAAAGGTTGGCGACAGCCTCGAGATTAGTGGCGTTTGGGCCCGCCAGGCACCCAAACTGGATGCCCCGGGCACACCTGCCGCAACACCGGAAGACTAGATTCAGGATTCTCGTATGAGTGACGACGCTATCATTGCCCCACCACAACGACCGCGCTCCCGTTCCAGGCTTATGCTGCTGGCGCTCAGTATTGCCGCGCTGGTCATTGTCGGCGCGCTCGGTGGTGTGGCTGCGTTCTGGCCGGAGGACGAACCCCTTGGGCTTATCTTCGTGATCCCGGAGGGACGCGCTGCCGAGCTGGAGATCCCGACCGTTGATTCGGCGATCGAAATTCCCACTGATATCCGGTTTGGGCCGAACGACGTTGCCAGTATCACCATTATTAACGAAGACACAACCATGAACCGGGCGGGTCCCTGGGTGATTGAAGCAGGGCAGACCTACACGCTGCGCTTCGACAAGCCGGGCACGTACAAGTTCGATTGCACGGTCGATCCGAGCGAGAGCGTGGTGATTACCGTTACGGAATAGGAACAATCAGTCAACGAAACACCAACGCCCGCCGGATAAGTGTCCGGCGGGCGGTGTGCAGTTAACGGAAGGTTAGGGTGCGGTCACCTCGAACGTGGTGATCATGCCGCTGCTTACGTTGGGCATACCGTTGGCATCCGGCAGCAGGTCTACCACGGTGTAGGTGCCGGGGCGGACATCGGTGAGCACGATTGTGCCCTGTGTGCCGGCAGGAACCGTGGCCTGGGCGATAAACGTGCCGCCTTCGGGAATGCCTGTCGGTGCGGCCGCAATCTCTGCAGCACCTGTACCGGCTGGCAGCTTCAGGATCAGCACCTCGTGTGGCTGCTGCCCCGTATTGCTGACATTGATCACGATGTCACCGCCCGGAACAGATGGGGCAGCAAGGGTGAACGAGCCATCGGCAATGGTGAGGTCCATGCTGGCGGCACCGGCGGGTGCCTGAGCAGCCTGCATATTTTCGGATTGCACCTGCCAGGCCTGCGTGCCGTCTACAGTCACCAGCTTAAAGGTCCATTCGCTGCGGTGAAGCTGACGGCCAACGGTGTAGGTCACGGTCGCAGTGGCGGTTTCGCCGGACACCGTGGCATCGTCCACCGACACGAGCTGGTGGGGTAGCTTGGGCAGCATCGGCAGTAGCGCTGCGAAATCGTCATCGGAGATATCAACGCCAAAGCCCAGCCAACTGCCGCGGAAGGCGGGACCGGTGACCTGGGTCAGTACCTCGACGTTGTTCTCGCTCATGCACACCAGGATCGCGTCGGCGGTGGTGGTGAGATCGTCCTTGAGGGGATCAGTCTCGGCATCCTCGACCACTGGCGAAGCGACGGGCGATGCCTCCGGCGAGGTGACAGGCGAGGCCACCGGCGAGGCAACAGGCGTGGTTGCTGCCGGCTGCCACGTGGCGGGGGCAAGGGCACAGTTTGCAGTCGGTTCGGGCGCCGTGCCACTGGTTCCATCGCCGGTTTGGGCGGTGGCAAGCACGGAAGCAAGCGAAAGCGATCCTGCCAGCAACACAGCGAGAACTTTGGGTGTAGTGCGGGGAACTAGCACGGGATTACCTACTCCTCTGGCTTCGACATCTCCACCCGATCGGTGAAGCCATGCGAGAATACAGCAAGAATGCCCGCATCCCTGGGGCGTACGGACATCTGCCGGCTCGTCCGATTGTACCCTAAGTAAACGCCCGGAGAGCCCATTTGGTGCCAGGTTGTCGCTGGTGTTGGAAGGTGCCGCAATGGCTTCAGGTATCCCGTTTGAGAAAATGCACGGTAGCGGCAACGATTTCATCGTGGTCGGCCAGGATGCTGTGGCCCAATACGGGGGCGATGTGCCGGATTTCGTCCGTAGCGTGTGTCGGCGCGGCACAGGGATCGGTGCCGATGGCGTGATCGTGATCGGCAAATCCGATGTGGCAGATTTTCGCTGGCACTACATTAATGCCGATGGCAGCGACGGAGATATGTGCGGCAATGGGGCCATGGTAGGGGCCCGGTACGCTGCCGATCACGGGATCGCCGGCCAACGCTGCACGTTCGAAACCCCTGCCGGTATCGTGCACGCCACCGTCGAGCAGGAACGCGTCACTTTGCGGATGATGGACGCCCGGCTGCTGGCCACGGGTCTGGAGTTCGTTGCGCTGCCGGGGGTGAGCTTCGATTCCCTTATGCTCGGCGTGCCGCACGTTGTCGGGTTCGTGGATGATGCCGATGCCGTGGACGGCTTCCACCATATCGGCAAGGAAATCCGGCATGCGGTGCGGCCGCATGGCGCCAACGTGAACCTGGTGCATGTGGTCGATCATGGGACTATCCGCATGCGCACCTATGAACGCGGGGTCGAGGAAGAAACGCTTGCCTGTGGTACCGGGGCGGTGTGCAGCGCCATTGCCGCCAGCAGGCGCGGCCTGATGCAGCAACCTGTCAACGTTCGGGTGAGTAGCGGCATGACGCTGGTAGTCAGCTGGATCGACAACGGTGATTTTGCCACCGACATCCGCCTCTCCGGTACTGCCCGCACGGTGGCCCGGGGTGAGATCCTGCCTGACGCTCTTCATTAATAGGGGAGCCAGTAACCGGCGCGAGTTTGGCGGCACGCGCTACACTATGCAACGATGCATTGAGTCGGCGGACAAATCTGCGAAGCGCGTGTGTACTCCGCCGGATACAGGACCCACTGCGACTGTCGCAGTTCAGGAGCGAAAGACTGCTTCCCATGACCGATTCACCAAGCCCGACCCAAGCGCAGGACGACCTTTCGATCACCGATACACAATCCCCGGAAACCAGCGAGACTATGCCCGCGCAGGAGGACACCGCACTCGACTCGGCCTATGCCCAGGCGTTCCGCATGCCGACCTCGCTGGAGACCTCGCCCGATGGCAACTGGCTCGTGTGGTTGCAACCCGGCGAGGAGGGCGACCTCGAATTGTGGCTGAGCGGCACCACCGAGGGCAGTGAGCCTCACCGGCTGGACCTGCCTTTTGTGCCGGTTGAGGACCGCGATCCCGAAAGCGGCCGCCTGTTGCGCGGCCCCCAGTTCTCACCCGATTCCACCCGGATCGCCATTACCGGCATGCATCCTGATGGCGACCGCACGGCGATCTGGATCGTGCCGATGGCGCCCGGTAACGCGGCCATGCTCGCCGAAGAACCGGTTGCAACCGATGGCGAAGGCGATTACCAGGTAGTTGATGCCGATTTCGAACCGGTCGACGACGTGCTTTCGGCCGACACTGAAGCAGGTTCCGATGGTGAGGATTTCGCATCTCTTGAGACCACGGACGGCGACGATTCCGATTTTGAGCCTGGCTCCGACGTTCTAGCCGAGGATGGTGACGAGGGCGAAAGCATCCCCGATAGCGCACTGCTGATGCCATCCGGCCAGGATAACGGCGTTGAAGACGATTTGCTGGCGGGTGAAAAGCCGTTCATCCTGGCAAACCACGCCGGCTCCGATCGTTCACCGCGCTGGTCGCCGGATGGCGAGATCATCGCCTTTACCAGCACCATCGATGGTCGCGATGTGATTGCGCTCGGGTCACCACGTGAACCCGGCGGCATGGAGATGCTCACCTGGAGCCGCGAGCACAGCCGCGAACCGCAGTGGAGCCGCGATGGCAAGTTCCTCGGCTTCCTCCGCCCGATCGGCGGTGGCCCGGAGTTTCACGATATCTGGAGCTTTAGCCTGGAGGCAGGTGAGCTCACCAACCTTACCGGCGAAAAGGCACCAGCCGTACGCCACTCCATCGAGTGGGTGCCGGGACGCAACCTGATCGCGTTTGTCACCATTGAAAACGACTGGCTCGGTATCAGCGTGGTGAACGCCGATAACAAGGCAGGTTGGGTGGTGACCCGTGAGAGCGGCGACAAGACCGAGCCGCGCTTCGCGCCGGATGAGGCCCGCCTGGTGTACACGCGAACCGAAGGCTTCACCACCGTGGTGTGCGAGCGCAGCCTGCACAGTTCGGCGTCGGTTGCACTCGATCCCGGTGAGGGCGTGGCCAGCATGGCGCGCTGGTCCAAGGCCAAAACCGTGGCCTTCGCATTCTCGGCACCGCAGCAGCCGCTCACCCTCTTTGTGCAGGAGAACACTGCCAAGGCCGAGCGGGTGGCGATTCACCCGGAGTTGGGCGGAATCACACGCGATATGAACCTGGTCCAGCCGCAGCCGCTGGAGTTCAAAGTCGGGCCAGACGAGACCTTCTCCGGCCTGCTGTACCGCACCAGCGGCACGAGCGGGAAGGTGCCAGGCATTGTCTACCTGGCCGATGGCCCGCTGATGACGCGGCGAGGATCGTTCCAGCCCGAGGAGCAGGCGCTGGCCAGCACTGCACTGACGGTGCTCAGCCCGGTGTTGCATGGCGCTGCCGGGTTTGGCGCCGCTATACAGAACGACTTGCGTGATTACGCCAACACCGAACTGGAGATTACCGACATTGCCGAGGCAGCACGCGCCCTTGGCAAGGAAGAGGGCGTGAATCCGGACCAGGTTGCGCTTGTGGGCCATGGGTTCGGCGGCGCGCTCGCCCTCAGCACCGCTGGTGCACGGCCGGGGTCGTTTGCAGCCGTGGTCGCTATCGACCCGATTGTGGAATGGACCATGGAGCTTGCCAATGCCGACGTCCAGTGGCGCAACTGGGTGACTGGCGTATTTGGCATGCCACTCACGCACGCCGATAACTACGCGCTGCGCACGCCTGCCACATTCAGCGCAGTGCTCGATATGCCCGTGTTCCTGGTACGCACTGCGAGCGCATCCGAGAGCCGAACGGTGCAGTTCGAGGCGCTGCTGGACGATCTGGATAACGTGGGCGTGCCCTATACGGTGATCGATGCCCCTGCTGAACCGCTTTCGGCCACGTTGCGCCGGGTAAGCCTCGCGCTCGCCGGGTTATTCCTCGATGGACGCACCGGTGCCGATGTCGTGGCGGATCTCAGCACGGCCGATATCTAGTCCGTAAACGTAAGAATGAGTATGTTCCCAAATCGAGATTCCCTCAGCCGGCGGCGCCTCCTCAAGGCAGGCGCCGCGGCCCCCCTCATCCCCGCCGGGTACGCCCGGACGCAAGTGCCCCGGACCAATCCCGGCATCACCTACGAGACCTCTGTAGCCGATATCCGGGCCGGGTACGAAAGCGGCCAGTTCTCCATCGCCGAGTTCACCGAGGCATCGCTGGACAGGATTGCGCAGCTCGACGGTGCCGATACCTGGCTGGCGGCCATGATCGAAACCAACCCGGACGCGCTTGATACCGCCGAACAACTGGATGAGGAACGAAAGGCGGGCGTTGTCCGCGGCCCCATGCATGGCGTCCCGGTCGTGGTTAAGGACGTGTTCGCCACCGCCGACCGCATGCAGACCACTGCCGGGTCGCGCTCTATGGAAGGCACCATAGGCTCGCGTGATGCCTTTATCGTGCAGCGCATGCGCGAAGCGGGAATGGTGGTATTGGGCAAATCCAATCTCACCGAATGGTCGGGGTTCCGGCCCGTACTGTACGGCTGGAGTCCACGCGGCGGACTTTGCGCGAATCCTTATGTGACGAGCCAGACCACCTGGGGCTCCAGTTCCGGTTCTGCGGCAGCCGTTGCCGCCAGTTACGCGCCGGTTTCCATTGGAGTGGAGACTGACGGCAGCATCCTGTGCCCGGCGGCAGCTTGCGGTGTGGTGGGGATCAAGCCCACTGTAGGAGTGACGAGCCGCCAGGGGAGCATTGGCAATGGCTATACGCTCGATTCGCCTGGCGTGATGGGGCGTTCCGTGGCCGATGCGGCGGAGTTCCTCTCGGTGATTGCCGGGCTGGATCCGCAGGATATCGCCTACGGTGAACATGCCGAGCTGTTCCCGGCTGGACTCGATTACAGGAATCAGGTTCACCAGCCGGGCCAGCGGGATTACGCCCGGGCGATTGCCGACGGTGGACTGCAGGGGGCACGCATCGGGGTGGTCCGCGCGTATTGGGGCGTCGATGCCGAGGCCGACCGCCATGCCGAGAACGCGCTGGCCGCGTTGGAGGATGCCGGGGCTGTACTGGTAGAAGATATCTACCCCGAGGGGCTCTATGCGCTCCAGGGATCGCTGTTGGCCAGCGAAACCATGGGTATTGAGTTCCCCGGCGTGCTCCAGCGGTTCCTGAACGACTATGCGCCCGATGGCCCGGTGAAGAGCCTGGCCGATATCATCGGCTGGTACGAATCGAATCCTGAGGAATCGCAATGGGCGTGGGAAAACGATGCGCTTTCGCAATCGTTATGGTCGCTGGAGGAATGGGGAGAGCAGCACATCTCGTGGATCGAGGAGCTGCACACCTCCGCCCGTGTGAACGGTATTGACGCGGTAATGGAGGAATACGAGGTGGATGCGCTGGTCGCGCCTACCAGTGCCCTGCCTACCCGCTGGGATAACACGAGTTATTTCTGGGCGAGCACGCAGCTTTCGGCCAGTGCCGGCTACCCGAGTGTGACGCTCCCGATTGGGTACACCGAAGGCGTGCCCGCCGGGTTGCACTTCTTTGGCCCGGCGTTCACCGAACGCCGCCTTATCCGCTTTGCCGCCGAGTTGGAGCGCACACTGCAGGCGCGCACTCCACCGCAATACCTGGAAACCACGAACTACGACGATCTCTACGCACCCCTGCCCGTGTACGACGAGGAGTAGCCTTAGTCCTGCGGATTCTCGCAGGAACGTGCCGGGCGACACTTTCCGGGGCGGATTCTCCTGTGGCCTGCAACTTCCAATGCACCGCGCACGTGTGCTTGCCGAAACGAATGGTTCACCGCCCCATACTCGTGTGAGGCGCGTTACGGCGTGGCAAGGGATTCCCGGCTCTTCCTGAACGGTGCCAGCCCGGGCGCAATGGTATCGCTAGTCACTGTCTGGGCCAGCAATTTCCCGACGATCGGCCCGAATGGCATGCCATGGCCGTTGAAGCCGCCCCCAAACCAGACGTTCTCCGACGTATCGATACGATCCACCACGGGCAGGCCATCGGGCGTGAAGGCCATCAGCCCGGCCCAGCTTCGATCCACAGCCAGGCTATTCAGCTCCGGGAATAAACGGGGGAGAACCTCGGTAATCCTGGCGACGACGTCCGCTGTGGCCACCATGTCGCGCACGCCGGAATCGCGGTTCGGTGCGTCCTCGCGGCAGCCGCCGATCACAATGCTGCCATCCGGTCGCTGTTGCCAGTATTCGCCGGTGGGGGTGATATCGGCTCCGGTGGCCGTGGTGAACACAGGGGCGCTCGGTTTGTACGCCAGGATTTGGCCGCGGGTGGGCACAATCACCCCGTCCATTTCCGGCACTAGCGTATCCGTCCATGCATTGAGCGCTACCACCACCTTGCCGGCGTCGATTGGCCCTTCGCTGGTATGGACCCTGGTGGCATTGCCTGTGACCTGGATGGAGGCGACTTCCGCCTGCACGAGCACGGCTCCATGCCGTTGCGCGGCCCGGGCGAGGCCCCCAATGTATTGCCCGGAGTGCAGCGTGCCGCCGGTTGGCGCGAGGTAGCCACCGACGATTTCTTCGGCGAGGGGAGTGCGAATCAGTTCCTGCACCGACTGGCGATCGAGCAATTCTGCGTTGATGCCATCTTCTTCGAGCAGGTGGCGCTGGTGGGTCATGTTGCCGAGTTCTTCCGCCGAGAGCGCGAGCGAAAGCGTGCCCGAGCGACGAAGGCCGCAATCGATGCCCTCGCTGTTGATGACATCGTGCGCGAGTTGCTGTCCCTGCATGGTGAGGCTGTAAACCTCGCGGGCGCCCTCGCGACCGAGCAGGTCGATCAGGCGTTGGTAGCTGACAGCTGCGCCCTCGATCAGGAACCCGCCGTTACGACCGGTCGCCCCCCAGCCAAGGGCCGTTTTCTCGATCAGCACCGGCTTCACGCCAGCTTGCGCCAGCCAGTAGGCTGTCCAACATCCAAGCATGCCGCCACCAATGACCACCACATCAGCCGCTGCTGGCAATGGATCGGTAGGCACGACTGGCTCGTGCGTGGCATGCCAGTAGGAGAGGGAATCGGTATGCGAATCGATATGCATTGGCGGCCTCCAGGTTGATCAGGTTTGTACGTCCGATTTTACGGCGTCACCGAGATTACGGGAACACGCAACTGGGCGACCGCCTGACCGCAAAGGTTGGTGTGTATTCCCTCTTGACATCATCGGATATTATGTAAATAGTTCATCGATGACCTAATCCGTGCAGGACCTCTCTGGTTCCAGATCATGCCTTCGAACATGAAGTACATTCACAGGAGACGTACATCCATGAAGCACATCATTTATGCCTGCTTCGGTGCCCCTGATTCTGACATTAGCTAGTCAGGACGGAGTAGACGCAAGCCATTCTTGAGGCCACGATTAGTTCTGGCTTCTTACACGTCTGCTTCGTCCCTTTTCAGGAACGGAGCACAAGAATGAATGCCAAGACAAACCGACGTAACGTGATTGCATTTGGGGCTGCGAGCACGCTGTCCATCGTTTCCGGTCTGCGTAATGCTGTCACCAGACAGGCAACGCCAGCAACGCACGGTCACGAAGTGAGCCCTTCGCGACCGACTCCGGACATCACCGTGACGCTCACCGATGATGCGCTGACCTTCCCACCGGAAGTGGCTGCTGGCATCAATCGCGTGACGTTTACGAACGAATCGAGCGGCGATGGCCATGTGCTCACCTTCCGCTTGCCGGATGATGTGGACATGGAGGCGCTCATGGCCGATCTGAGTGATCCTGAAGCGCCGATGCCGGAATACCTGCGTGACCAGCATTTTTCGGGCATCCCGGATTTTCCGCCGATCGGGGGATCTCAAACCGGTTACGTGACGTACATGCCAGGAACATATATCGCCGTGAACATCTTCGGCGGTCAGGCTCCGGGAATGTTCTCCGTGGTCGGCGACCCTTGGGGAGTCATGCCACCGCAGGCAGATTACGAAATCGGCATGGTGGAGATGACCTACACCGGGCTGGATACGCCGGTGACGGCAGGCAACGGTATCTGGTCGCTGGTGAATTTCGGTGCAACCTGGCATGAGATCATGCTTATTGGTATGCCCGAGTTGATCTCGGCGGATGAACTGCTGCAGTTCTTCCTTTCTACCGAGAGTGAGAGCGATCTCACCGATGCCGGCTACTCCCAGGTGGGAGGATCGGGCATCATGTCGCCCGGCGCTCAGGTATGGATGGAGTGGGATGTGAAACCCGGCGCCTACGGAGCGCTCTGCTTCGCGCCGGACAATTTCACCGGTCCCCCTCACGCCATGACCGGCATGATCGTGACGTTTGAAGTCGAGTAAATTCACAAGAAAGCGGAGTTGGCGCCTGGCCAACTCCGCTTTCTTGTGAGGTGCCGGGTGCGGGACTCGAACCCACACAGCCTTTACGGCCACCAGATCCTAAGTCTGGCGTGTCTGCCAATTTCACCAACCCGGCAGGGTTGCACCCGTATTCTACGGCTCCCGGTGCACCGGTGCCACGAGCCGATTGAACAGGCGTTCGAAGGTCGCTTCTGCATCGGTCGTCAGGCCGGTGTGAACAGCATCGGGCTGGATTATGGTGTTGCTCACGTTTGTGAGCCAGTGGAATCGCTCGCCGATGTCCAACCCCGCCACCGGGCCGCCCGCTGCATCTGCTTCGGCAATGCGGGCATACATCGCCAGCTGGCTTTGGACGAGCTCGATATCGACATCTGGCGCGAGCACCGAGATTCTCTGCGGATCGACATGCGAGCGCACCCGCAGGAACCGCTGTGGACGACAAAACATCACCAGCCCGATATTGATCGATTCGCCGCGCTCCAGGCAGGGCACCAGCCGCAGCACGCTGTAGAGATACGGGACGGGCGGGTTACTCACGTCGCCGACCTCGCGTTGCCCGTTCCGGGTCAATGGCGCCAACATTCTGCGACTCGCGGTATCGCTCGGCATCCTCAATAAACGGTCGTGGGCCTTCCAGGCGCGAGAGAAAGTAGTCCATGTACGCCTGGCGCTGGGCCGCGGCATCGCCGATTTCGTTCTCGGGCAGCCATGCATCGGGAACGCTGCCGATAATGCTCCACAGCACCGTGTCGTTAAGCCTGGGCGCGAGGCGGGAATCCGCGTCCACAATGGAACCGGCCACGGGCAGCAGCACATGGTCCTTGATCGGCGCGAACCCTCGCCGGCCCTGATCGGCTGGTTTGGTCCAGCGATGGTGCGGGAAAATCGCAGCACCGTGATCGATCAGCCATACGCCGTCGCCCCACAGCAGCATGTTGGGGTTGCGGGTGGTGCGATCCACATTGGCGATGTAGGCGTCCAGCCAAACGATATCGGCGGCCAGAACCGCTTCCATGCGTTCGTGGGTGGCAGGGTTGTAGGGCAGGGCGCCCGGCAGGAAATCGAGGCCGAGGTTCAGCCCAAGTGACCGCTGCAGGTGATCCTGGATTTCGGGATCTGGCTCGCCCGCCGTGAGCGCCTGGTGCAGGTCGATCAGGACCAGCTCGGGCACATTCAGGCCGAGGGCACGGGCGATCTCGCCTGCGATCAGCTCAGCCGTCAGCGATTTTGGCCCTTGCGCGGCGCCGTGGAGTTTTACGACGTACAGGCCATCGTCATCGGACTCGAACAGCCCAGGCACGGACCCTCCTTCCTTAAGAGGAAGCACAAACCGGGTGGCATGCAGGCGGCGAAGTGATGGTGTGACGGGTTGTTGCGACAACATGGTGCTCCATGGAAACAGTGGTGTGTTCTGGCTCGATTATGTTCGGTGCCGGCGTGCTTCGCCAGTGAACGGACCACAAAGGCACAAGCGGGAGGCACATGCCTCCCGCTTGTGGTCATCACTGGCGGTCCCTGGGCACGCTCCTGGTTACGGCGATCCGGTTTCTGATACCGGGTTTTCAGCGCTGGCCTTTATCTCCAGCAGTGATGCCCGCACCTGCTGCAGCACCAGCTTGCGACCCGGAAGCAGCGAGATGTTGCGCAGCTTGTCGCGGCGGGAGAACCCCTGGGTGCGGAGTTCCAATACCACCTTGCTCCCGGACTGGTGTGCGGAGATGGATGCGGTTGTGGTCATCAGGATCCCGTCCTGTTCGAGCACCGAGCTGATGGTGGGGGAGCCATCGGCGGACGTACCGTCGATGATCTCGCCATCCATACCCTGAAGCTCTCCACGCATCCAGGCGCGGGCGGCATGCATCGCGTCTGGCGGGGCTGCTTCTATATAGATGGCCTGTTTGATATGCATGTGGCGCTCGTACCGGGAACCTACTTAAGAAGCGCTACGGCTTCAACTTCCACCAGCACGCCCTTCGGCAGCTTCGCAACCTGGACGGTGCTGCGCGCCGGTGCCGCCTCTCCGGTCATGAACGAGGCATAGATTTCATTGAAGGTGGCGAAATCGTTCAGGTCCTGCAGGAAGCAGGTTGTCTTCACGATCATGTCCATCCCGCTGCCAGCATCTTCCAGAAGCCCTTGCAGGGATTGGAATACTCGAGTCGCCTGGGCGGTGATGTCGTCCCCGACGATGTCCCCACTGGCGGGGTCAGCCGGAATCACGCCACTGGTGTACACCATGCCGTTTACCGTGATGGCCTGCGAATAGGGGCCGATGGCCGCCGGGGCCTTGGCGGAGTTCACCGCGCTAAAGCTGGACATTAGGCTCTCCTTCTATATGAGAAACAGCTGGTCGGGCGCCTGGAAGGGGCAGCCCCTGTGTCAGTTGACCCTACCAGTGTGCCACGATTTCAGGCCCCGGAATAGCGCAAAACGGCCCTGAAAGCGGATTCTGAAAATACGTTTGATATTTCCTTGACACTCCAAAACGGGAGGGGTATATTACGTGAGCCCCCGGAAACGAGGGCAGACCTGACAGCGAGGTCAGGACGAAATCCGAAGCAATCGGAAATCGCCCTTGACACTTCTGTAGGGGCATGATAAGATCATGTTCGCCGCTCTTTACGAGAGTGGAGGTTACAAGGAGATGCGGATGTCCTGAGGAGGTTCCCAAGAACCAGTCGGACAGCGACCTGGAAGCAGGTCGGCAAGCATCTTTCGCCCCTTTAGCTGGGGCGATTCTCATGTCGGAAGCGGCGTGGGGGACACCTTAACAAGTGGGCACACGGGGAACTGTGTGCGGAAGACGGAGCAAAGCCGATGCGCGT
>JBHWTK010000095.1:0-2647 GCA_043427975.1 Chloroflexia bacterium
GCCATGGGCCACCTTCACCGTTTCGCCGCGGCCATAGGTGCCCGCGATGAAGGGCCTCATGAGCGAGCGGCTTGCGCGCTGAATCGCCCCGGGTTCAGTGGAGGGCGAGTTCTGCCAGCTTCGGCTGAGGCTGGGAGTTGATCTCACGGTAGTACGCGTTCTCCTTCTCGATCGGTGTGAGGTAGCCGATCGATGAATGGAGCCGGTTCTGTTGAACCAGTGGACGCAGGAGAGCGTTGCGAGTTCGAGCTGGTCGGCGGTCCGGAACGGGCCGTCGAGCTTCACGCACTCGGTCTTGTAGAGGCCGACGACGGACTCGGCGAGCGCGTTGTCGTAGGAGTCGCTGACGGTGCCGATCGAGGCGATCGCGCGGGCGTCGGCGCATCGCTCGGCGTAGCGAATCGCCGTGTACTGGGCGAGTTCAACCGGTGGTTGCAACACCGGCCTGTTTCAGGGATTGTAGTGCTTCACCGAAGACTTCGGCGGGGGTCTTCCAGCCGAGGGTCTTGCGGGGTCTGTTGTTGAGGGTGTGGGCCACCGCTTCGAGGTCGTCTGCGCTCCAGCGGGACAGGTCGGTGCCCTTGGGGAAGTACTGACGTAGCAGGCCGTTGGTGTTCTCGTTGGTGGGCCGTTGCCACGGGGAGTGCGGATCAGCGAAGAACACCTTGGTGCCAGTCTCAAGAGTGAACGCGGCATGTCCTGATAGTTCCTTGCCGCGGTCCCAGGTGATCGTCTTGCGTAACTGCTGGGGCAGGGTCGTGATCGCAGCGGCCAGAGCCGCGTTCATCGCGACTGCACCGTAGCCGCCCAGCGCGGGGCCGTTCTTAACCGGAGGGTGCTCGCCCCAGCCGTCGAGGCGGGGCAAGCTGACCAGGATCGTCGCGCGGCTGCGACGCTCGACCAAGGTCCCGATCGCAGAGCGGCCGGTCCCGATGACCAGGTCACCTTCCCAGTGTCCTGGAACAGCGCGATCAGCGGCTTCTGCGGGGCGTTGGCTGATCACGACCTCGGCGCCGACATGACCGCCGGGTTTGTTCCGGGAACGCTCACGGGGCTGTCGCAACGCCCTGCCCGTTCGCAGGCAAGCCACCAGCTCACGCTTCAGCGCGCCGCGGCCTTCGATGAACAACGCCTGGTAGATCGCCTCATGACTGATACGCATTGACTCATCATCAGGGAAATCCAGCTTCAAGCGGTGACTGATCTGCTCCGGGCTCCAACTGGTGGCCCACCGTCGATCTTGCCGACGAGGCTTGTTCAACCCCTTCCACGTCGGCGTGACCGGCCCTTCCACCGGCGTCCCGTCCGGGCCAGTGACCTTCCCAGAGAGTCTGTCCTGGACATAGTCGCGAAGCCGCAGGTTGGCCACCAGCTTCGCGGTCTTGGGTCGTTTCGCGGCCTCTTGGGCTTTCCATTGGGCCACCGTGGCGCGATACTCCAGCTTCCCGCTGCGGGTAGCAGCGTTGCGGCGCAACTCCCGACTGATCGTGCCCGGATCCCGCCCAAGGGTACGCGCGATCGACCGGACACCGCGTCCCTGAGCACGCAAGATCGCGATCTCCTCTCGCTCCTCGAAACTGAGATAACGACCAGTTGGCTCCGTCAACGTCAGCGGTGGCATACCGCCAGCGTGACGGAACCACCGTGATCCGACCGGCACCGACACCCCCACCGCCAGCGCTGCCTCCGCTGTCGTGACCCCGGCCGCGATCAGGCGCCAGAATTGTCGCTGCACCGCCCTCGATGGCTGCGGTCTGCCCGGAGAGCGCATTGCTGGCCGCAACGCCCGGTCCGCGCGCCACTGCCGCCGCATCCCCTCCGGGACCTCGCTGGTCTTCATGCTCCAGTCCTTGGTCGCCATCCTTGAACACCTTTCTCACCTCAAGGTGTTGCGACGACCAGTTGAATCCGCCATGTGAGCCGTGGTCTGAATGGTGAATCAAGCCCGTTGTTTCCTTGGCGCACACGATCGCCTGATTGAGCGCCTGCAGCGGCAAGGCTTCGGTGCGCATCGAATCCGACAGCGCCCACCCGACAATCCTCCGGGAGAATACATCGGTCACGAACGCGGTGTACACGAACCCTTTCCTGGTGCGCACATAAGTAATGTCCGCCACCCACAGCCGATTAGGGCCAGGAGCCCTAAACTCACGATTTACCAAGTCTGGGCGAAGATCCGGGCCCTTGGGCTCACGCGTTGTGATTGGTGCCCCACCTTTACCCTTGCCGGACAGACCAGCGCTGCGCATCAGCCGGGCTGTTTGCTCGCGTCCAATGTCAATGCCCTGGCGTTGCAGCACGCGCCACATCTTCCGCACGCCGTAGACGCCGTAATTTTCAGCATGAACGTCGCGAATATACTCTACAAGGGCAGCGTCGCGAAGAGCGCGGGAGCTTAAGCCCCGGGCCTTGGATTGGCGGTATCCACGCGAGCTAAGAAAACCGCCTTCGCGATGCGTATTTAACGTCTGGCAGATGAACTCGACTGAGAAACGATTCCGATGCTCATCGATGAATCGGATCATTTCCGACGTTTTGGGTCGAGTTCGGATGCGAAAAAAGCTGAGGCGGCTTTCAACAACTCATTGGTGTCCCGCAGCTCTTGATTCTCTCGACGCAACCGTGCGTTTTCTGCAGCAAGGTACCT
>JBHWTK010000096.1:0-6229 GCA_043427975.1 Chloroflexia bacterium
CCGAGCCGTGAAGACCTCGAGAAGCTCAAGCTCGACGATCTGAAGCAGATGGCGGCCGATCGTGGCATCGAGGGCGTGGAGAACGCTCGCGCCAAGGCGGATGTGATCGACAAGCTGCTGGAGACTGCTGGCTAATGGATCGACTTGCGTTGCTGGATCGAATCGCCGTCGAATACGACGTGCTGCTGGATGAGGCCGGGATCATCGTCGCCGATGACCCGGGCGCACTCGGCACCGCGTTGGATGACGTCGAGTCGATCCGGGCACGCAACCCGTCCGTCGAGAGCTACCACGTCTACGACCTGTTCTCGTACTTCGTGCTCGATCGCATCGTAACTAGCCTTGCTGGCATGTTCGATGTCACGGTGGAGGGCGAAAGCTTCCGGCTCAACCAGCTCTACAAGAACGCGGTCGATCTCCGCGACGCGAAGCGCAAGTTCGTGGGTTGGATGGTCGATTGGTCCGGTGCGACCGGGGACGACACGTTCGGCAACACCATGACGATCGTGATGCCCTTCCTCGGCGATGAAAGGGGCTGGTGATGAGCGATCAGTACAAGCCCTTCTTCGGAGCCGCGACTGCGGAGCGGATCAAGCGCCTGCGTACCCATGGTGCCGCCACCGTGCAGCTGGTACAAGACCCGCCACCGATTGTGCAGCTGCGTCGAATGAATCCAGAAACTGGGCGCTTCGAGAATCACGGAGAACCAGTGCATCTGATCCGTATCTCGTTCGCTGGCGGCAACGTCGACGAAGCGGGTCAGAACGCCGGTGTCGTAACCCAGCGAACCGTTGGCGAACTCAAGGCATTCGCGCCGATCGATCTTCTGGAAGGGGATCGGTTCGCGTTCGGTGACAAAACCTGCGAGGTGAAGCACGTCTTTCCCGTACGCAACAAGCAGGTGCGGGCAGTGATTGAACTGGTTCCGGCGGGAACGGCGGTGCGGCCATGAGTGCAGCAATGCGATATGGCGGCAAGGCGGTGAAGTTCGAGTGGATCCAGCATCCCGAACACAGCATCGCGGTGCAGCTGCGGAAGCTGAACAGCACGACGCTGAACGTCGCGATCGAAACGCTGGCCCTCGCCTGGGCAAAGAAGGCGGAGCGATTTGCGAAACAGCACCGCCCGTGGAACGACCAGACCACCCATGCGCGGGATTCACTCTACGGTGACGCGATTGGCACGACGATCTACGTTGGCACCGTCAATAAGGACTACGGTCTCTATCTCGAGCTCGGTACCAGGAAGATGCGGGCATACCCGATCATCCTGCCCACCATCTTCGAGATCGCGCTGCAGTACTACAGCGATGTTGTGCGCATGATGCGTCGGTACATGACGGGAGCTGCCGTATGACCGACCCAATGGCATTTACCGCACCGCCGACCTTCGCGGAAGTGGTGTGTGACTATCTGAAAACGGATCCGCAGCTGCAACAGATGCTCACCAGCTCAGATGGCAAGATGCGGATTTACCCGCGGGATATGCGGGCCGTTGGCTGGGACCGCACCCCGGAAGTGTTTGACCGCGATGGTCTGATGCTCTCCGCGTTGTGTGTGGATGACACCGGCGGGACTCCGGTGCTGGATGCCTCTGACGTGCTGACAACCGACACGCTGTTCGTCTGGGCATTCGCGGATCGCAGTGCCCAAGGGCATCGGGAGATCGAGGCGCTGATGAACCGATGTCGCTACCTGCTCCACGACTGGATGGGTGTTGGCGTTCTGGTCCGATACACCTTTCGGCTCGGCCGGCAGGACATGGACGATGGGGCACTGGACCGCATGACGTTTAGCGCGACGGGCGATTACCTCGCCGCACAGTAAGGAGACGAACACGATGGCGAATGAGAACACGCCGGCGGATCAGACTCCGCCCACGAACGCAACGGTCGAGACCACTGAGGCGACCGAGAAACAGGCCGCAGAGGTCTGGGCCGAGTTCCTCAAGACCGGCCGTGTGCGCGCCGGGTACGCGGTCAGTGCGAGCTGGCCGGAGAAGGCCCGCAAGATCGTAAAGGACTAGGCAACATGCTTCCAGGTGAGTCGGTTCACAGCTTGATAGATGGCTCCAGGAGAACAGCCGTATCGGTCAGCCAGCTGACGATCGGTCCATCCCTGTGCAGCCAGCTGACGAGCCTCACGAACGATTTCATCTGTGAGCACGGCGGCATTGTGACCTTCCCCCATGGGCTGACGGTTCCGAAGCTTGCTGTTCATATCCTGCATGTTGTCCGAGCGATCGCCCAAGAACAGGTGGGAAGGGTTGACACATGCGGGATTGTCGCAGGAATGAAGAACTTGTTGTCCTTGCGGAATGTTCCCGTGGACGATCACCCACGATACGCGATGGGCCTTCCAAAGCTTGTTGCGGAACCACGTGATTCCGTAACCGAACTCGTTACTAGCGGCAGTCCATATCCAGCAGGAATCAGGGCCGCCCGAGCGGTCGACGCGCGACCAAAAAACGCGAAGAAACTTGTCCGGGGTAAACTTAGCGGGCATTCTTGGAGCCTCCTCAATAGGCTTCGGGGTGCCGCGCCTCGGGATGTTTCCAGCATCGCCGGGGCACTTTGCGTTCCTCGAATTATACCGCAGATAGGGGCCTTCAGCCCGCAAGTGAGAGGAGGAATGCAGTGATTCGCTTGGAGTTCATTGGCAAGGATGTGATGCGCCGCAACTGGAAGCAGGTGCTAGAGATGACGCGGGCCCAATACCCGCATCTCACCGAAACGAGCATCGAACACATCGCCAGCGACATGATGCGCCAGACCAAGGGCCCGGATGGTGACTCAATCAGTGTGGGTCCACGAATCGACCAAGAGAACCTGGTTGCCTGGGGCCGAGATGTGTTCGCCGAGAACCCGGAGACGATGGAGGCATGGCCACTGTTGACCCCGATTCAGCGAGACACGGTGCTTCAGGGTAAATGTCGCTTCTACCCCACCGGGCTGAGCAAGACCTATGTGTGGTGCAAGCAGAACGATTTCGTGCAAGAGGTGAGCGACGCTGACGCCGAACTCATCCGCAAGGCGACCTTTATCGCGGGATGGTTCCAGAACCCGGAGGTGTATGGCCCGTACACGCCGGTGCGCACCTTCGACTACGAAGTGGCCGAGGAACATGAGTTCAACGACCTGACGGAAGCAAGACGGTATGAACGCGATATCCAGGGGACGAAGCAATGGAACGGGGTGTAGGTGTCACCCCCCTGGGGTGCGCGGGCCGAACGCACGCCGTCGTGACGGATGGGCGCGTGTTGCGCATCCGATGTCGGGACAATCGTTGTCGCGACGTTCAGGCAGCTCGCGATCGCGGGTTGGGAGAAAAGGTCTTCCATTGTTGGGATTTGATGAACATCGCCAATGGATGGACCGAACTAGAGGCGCCGGATGAGCGCCAGAAGGAGACATAGACATGGCCAATGGATCTGTTGGTTTTCACAGTGCTCACCTGCAGGTGGCCGAGAAGGTCGAACTCGGGACCGCCGTTTGGATCGATGTGCCAGGTTTCACCGAGTGGGATCCACGCGTCAATACGAGCTCGACGGACATCGAGGCTGACGGCGGAGTTTATGAGACCGTCTACGGGGCTACGTCTGGTGAGGGCACCGTAACGGCAGTGGACATGACGCCCACGATCCAGGTGGCTACCAATGGCGGTGTAGCCATCAGCGACACCACCGGCGGTATCGACACCGTCGATCTGGCCGGTTCCTACATCGCGCCCCCGATCATGCTGGCCGACTGGGTGCCGAATGTCGGCAAGAAGCACAACCCGGATATCGCAGGCCTTCGCACAGTGTTGCTGAACGCGAACCTGTCGCCGTGGCGTCGGTCTGGTGGCCAGGCCAGTACCCACAACTGGACCGCGGACCTGAAGTTCAGCGGCACAGAGACTGAGCCGATCATCCGATACCAGTGGTTGAAGACGGCGCCAGTATTTACGGCTGGGGTTATGCCGGTCCCGGTACCGGTTTCCACCCCGTAGTTGAGGTCGTGACCTAACTCGCAAGGCGGCATGAGCCGCGCAAGGAGAACACCACCATGCAGTTCGACATCAGTTCTTTTATCGAAGACCAGAAGCAGGACACCTACACGTTTCCGCTGCACCGTTCCAGCTACGGCATGAAGGAGCCCCGAAGGGTGACCTGCAAAGTCATCGACCTGTTTGAGCGCGCGTCGCTGGGCCACTTGCCCCAGCGATTGCAGAACGAGTTCTTCGCAAACGTGGAGACCGTACAGAATGAGATCAAGCGCCAGCAACGGAATGGCAAGGCTGGCGACAGCCTCATGGACAAGCTTGCCGAACACGACATCTTGGTAAAGCAGGCGGACAAATTTTGCGTTGCTGGTTGGCTGGATCCCAAGGTGGTCGAGAAGCAGTCCGATGAGGATCTGGCGAGCGGAGTAATGTGGATCGGTCGGGTGAAGCGCCAGGACCGCATCGCCTATATGGTTGCGTGTATGGACTCTGACGGCGAGCAGGCAAAGCATTTCGAACTGTTTCGTGACGAAGCGGATGCGGGAACTGTATCGACTGGGGAAGCAGTGCCAGCACCTGCAGGTCCTGCCGTCTTCGCGGTTGCGGATGCGGGAGAGCGGCTATAGCGAGGACCTCATCTACGATTTCGATGGCATGATCGCCGAGTTGGTGATGTACATCGATGCGAAGATGCAGGAACGTGTGGAGAAGCCGGCACCGATCCGGAAGAAGGATCCGACTATCCAGGTGTTGAAGTACGACAACATTAATGACGTGTTCCAGGAGATCGAGGCGAACATAGAAGAACGCGAAACGCTGGGTCAGGAAGGGATCGCCGCAATGGCGAACGTTGATCAGCGAGAGTCGATCGCCGAGATGATCCTGGATGAACTACCAGTGAAGTTCTAGTTGGAAACTGCAAGTAAAGACGAAGCGCGGGAAGCGCGGCAATGGCCTTCGGGCTGGAGCCGCGCTTTTTCAGTAAGTAGGTATCGAATGCTTGATCTGGGCACAGCACGAGGAGCGATCACGCTCGACGCAGACGGATTCCTGTCAGGTGTCGGCATCGTGAAATCTGGCGTGGAAGAACTCGGCGGCATGGGTGACCGGGCCGCTCGGGGCCTTTCCACGTTTGGTGACCAGATCGACGACCTCATTGCCAGCAAGGGTCGTCTCAGCGGCGCTACTCGCATTCTGGATGGATTCTCTCAGGTGCTCGGGGCATTAACCATCACAGGCGGGGTCACACTGATCGCCGGCGGTGCCAAAGCCGCCTGGGACCAGGTGCGGGCGGTCCAGAACGCCACCAGTGCGCTGCGGGCGTACGAGAAGGATGCCAGCAAGGTCGATGCCGTCCTTAAGGGATTGCTGGATTACGCGCGCTCCGACCTCGGTGTGCTGTTCAACCGGCAGGAGCTCTTCGCGGCTGCTCAGGGATTGAAGCTGTATGGCGCGGAGACCAGTAACCTCGTGGACTACGTGGAGATCATGTCTCGCTCGGTTGGTCTCGGGCTCAGCAACTGGGATCAACTTGGGACGGTGATCGGTCGCGTTGGCTCGACGGGCCGTCTGGCAGGACAGGACTTTGATTACCTGGTCGCCGCCGGCTTCCGTCTGGACAATAGCCTCCGTAATGCAAATGTCACATGGGACCAGTTGTTCAGCGCGCTTGATAAGGGCATGCCCGAAAACGCGCTGGAAGGTATCGCTCAGAACATCGATGGTCTCATGGTTCGCATTCGCTCGGCCATCCGGGACGTTGGCAATCGCTTCCTTGGCGTTGATCGGGATACCAGCCAGTTCATTGAAGGTGGGTTAGGAGCCCGCCTGGTGGAGAGTCTCCGAGACGCACCCGGCGTCATCCGGAGTGTGGGCGATGCTGCGGCAGACCTCGGCAATATAATCGCTGGCACCATTTCGGTGGCCGACAACTTCATTGGATTCTTCCGAACACTGCCAGGCCCCGTTCAGTCAGCCGTTGGCTGGATATTGAAGATGGTGGCTGCTTTCGGTGCGTTACGGGTAGCTGGGCGCGGCCTCGGCATGATCACGAACCTTGCTGGCCTTGGAGGCCTCGCGGGAAGTGTCGGCGGTCTTCTGGGCGGCGGCGTCTTCCGGTCAGGTGCCGCCGGTGCAACCAGCTTCGGTAGTTCGCTCGCAATGTTGCTCGGACGTATCAATCCTTTGGGTCTTGCTATCACCGGTGTGACCGCTGTTGGGTTGGGCCTGGTGAACTCGTTCATGGA
>JBHWTK010000097.1:0-184949 GCA_043427975.1 Chloroflexia bacterium
GCGATCGGCGGGCCGAACTTTACCGGTGGACCGTCCGGGAAACCGGTAACACTGGCCATACCGCTCATACCGTTCACGATCAGGTCGTAGGCGGTGCGGTTCCGGCTTGGTCCGGTTTGGCCGAACCCGGAGATGCTGGCGTAGATGATAGACGGATTGCGCTCCAGCACGGCCTCGTGGCCGAACCCGAGGCGATCGATCACGCCCGGCGCGAAGTTCTCCACCAGCACATCGGACTGGTCGATCAGCCGCCAGATCACTTCCCGGCCAAATTCGCTCTTGAGGTCCAGCACCACACTGCGCTTGTTGCGGTTCACGCTCATGAAGTAGCTGCTCTCGCCATCGATAAACGGCGGTCCCCAGTGGCGGGTGTCATCGCCCACTCCGGGACGCTCGATCTTGATCACATCGGCGCCAAGGTCGGCGAGCATCATGGTGCAATAGGGGCCGGTCATCACGCGCGTGAGATCGAGCACGCGGATGCCGGCGAGCGGGCCTCGATGGGTGGGATTGGTGGTCACGGGAGCAAGCCTTTTGCGCTGCGGTCAACGGGTTTCGATGCAGGCATCATAGCATCGAAAATAGGGTGCAGAACGGCCAGAAGATTCGATGTAGACCCGTCCTGCACGCGAAGCGGGCATCGGGCGGGTCGGGGAGACCGATCCACCGGCATGGCCATTGGCATGACGTTTGTCGGTCGTAACAGGGGTGGCTCAGTGTTCTGCGGACCAACGTGTGACCCGCCCCATGACCGGTCTGCGACCGGTCAGGACGGGTCTACATGATGCTGGCACAACGCCTATCGCCGATTCCCGCCCCAGCCGAACGTTTGCGAATCGGTGCGTTCGTTGCGGGCGTAGCGCTGGCTCATCATCCGGTCGCGATCACGGAGCGGGAATACCAGCAACAGGCCGGCGACAAACCCGCCGATATGGGCAAAGAACGCCACGCCCCCGCCCTCGTTGCCCACCTGGTTGAGTGAAAGCACGCCGGAGATTAGCTGCAGCACGAACCAGTAGCCGATCATCATCCACGCCGGCAGCATGGTGAGCGTGACAAAGATTCCCAATGTGAGCAGGGTGCGAATGCGTCCATGCGGGAACATCACAATGTAGGCCGCCAGCAGGCCGGAAACCGCGCCACTTGCTCCTACCAGGGGTACATCGCTGTCTTGCGACACCAGCACCTGGGCCATGCTGGCCCCTACCGCACACACCACATAGAAGAACAGGTACTTGATGTGGCCGAACACATCTTCCACGTTATCGCCGAAAATCCACAGGAACAGCATATTGCTGCCGAGGTGGAACCACGATCCGTGCAGGAAGGCGCAGGTGAGCAGGGTGTAAAAGGCCGTGCCATCCATGATCTCCGTCGGGATGGTTGCCCATTGCTGGAGGAATTCCCAGTGGTCCACACGATTGAGGATGGACTGATAGGCGTAGATCGCGACGTTGATGGCAATCATCGCCCACGTCACCACTGGCTGTGTGCGTCGCCCGCGATTGTCGTCGCTCAGCGGCAGCATGCGGGAATCCTTTCGTTAATGCCAAAAGCGCGAGCCCACCGGAGTGGTGCTCGCGCCTGCTTTCACGGAATTACTGTCCCATGTTCTTGAGTGAACCGGAGGCCCAGTCCATCAACTTCTTGCGGTTCTCCTCGCCGCTGCCCGGCGAGAACATGAGGCCGGCAATGAGGCCATAGACAAAGAACTTCACTGCTGTTTTTGCATTACGAATCATGATTCCTGTCTCCCTGGTTTGTGACTACAACCTAATCTTCCAGACCGCCGAGGCTCGGGAACTTGTGCATTTCGCCTGTGGAGTTCCCTGCCGCCGAAATCAGGACGGTGTCATCTGCATTACCGGCAACACTGCTGCCAGCGGTCCCGCCGGAACCAACAGCATCGGTCGCGCTGGTCGGCACAACGCGCTGTTCGGGTGAGGGCGTTGTGAGGCTGGAACCCGTAGCTGTACGTTCCGGGTTAATATCTGCCGTGCCTGTCGTATTGACCATACCGTCTCCACCAGGGGTTGTCGCGGTGGCGCCTCCCCGGGCTTGCTCAGGCATCACGCTGTTTGCGCTGGGCACGTTGTTGAACTCGGTCGCGGGCGGAGCGGTCGTCGTCTCGGGTGCAGGATCGCCCCAGCCAAAACGACGTTGCCGGATCGTATCGTTCCCGAATGCAGAGGTTGCGTTGCTGGAGGATTCGCCAGAGATACCGCCATCATCGTCGGGTGCTGCCTCCGGCTGGTTCGGCTCGACCTGTGCAGTTTCCGCGGCCCTGAACTTCGGATCATCGACGTCGTTTCGCTCGTGGTGGTCGTGGTCTGCCTCGCTGCGATCCGGGGCAGGGGATCCCCATGCCCAACGCTTTTCATTGATGGATTCGGGGTCCGATTTCACGGTTGTGCTCCTTCCCGCCGCTGAATCCGCCGTGTAGACCGTGGTTTGCGAGACCTGGACGGCCTCGGCATCGCCGGTTTTGTTCGCGGTTTGGCCCAACTTCACCCCAACAATGGGTGCCAGCGTATGCTCAACCTTGTCCATGAACTTGCCCGTCACGCCACTGCCGGATGCAGTAGTGGTGGAGCCGGCAGAGCCTGGCATCAGTTTGCTGCGTACCTGCTGGCCGCTCATGGGAGTCTTCCAGAGGGCATACGCGGCACCGCCAAGTGCACCAAGCACCGTGCCGACGATCCAGCCCTTGTTGCTGTTTTTTTGCTTCGCCACTGCGATTCCTCTCTCGTACTATCATCGTACAGGCGTTGGGAGCACGCGCGTTATTGTGCCGCTCCCATGCCGGAAAAATCCGATAATACCAGTAACTATAGCCATTTGCGTGCCACGCATCGTATCCGGAGCGCCCGTTTGCCTTCACCAGGAACCACGCCGTTACAGGCCGAGATTATCGGGGTTATCCGGGCCTCCGGGCCGATATCGTTTGCGCGGTTCATGGACACCGCGTTGTATCATCCCACGCTCGGTTACTACCGCCAGCCCGATCGCAAGCCGGGACGGGGCGGCGATTTCATTACCTCGCCCGAGCTTCATCCTTTTTTCGGCAACACCCTGGCTCGGCAGGTGGCAGAAACCTGGGATGCACTGGGGCAGCCCTACCGCCTGGTGGTGCGCGAACACGGCGCCTCCAGCGGTGGCCTTGCCTACGATATCCTCGTTGCCCTGCACGAGAAGGCTCCCGATGTGCTGGATGCAATCGAGTATCGCCTGATCGATGTGAATACCCACCGGACGGATGAGGCGATTGCGGCCATGGCCGAGGTTGGGTTTGCCGGCAAGGTGCGTGCCGAGCACCCGGATGATCTCGCGCCCGAGCCGGGACTGGTGATCGCCAACGAGGTGGCCGATGCCCTGCCCGTGCACCGGTTCGTGGTGCGCAACGGCGAGATGCTGGAAGTGCTGGTCGGTGTCGATGACGATGGCGCGCTCGTTGACGTGGAATCTGCGCCGGATGACCGGCTGCTGGCGACCATCCAGGCCCACTTCACCCGGCATGGCATTACCGTGCCAGACGGCGCGCGGTTCGAGTTCTCGCCCGCCGCCGCAAGCTGGATGCGGTCGGTGGCCGAAACGCTGACGGCCGGCATCGCGATTGTGATTGATTACGGCTACGATGCCCCAACCCTGTACCGTGACCATCGGCTGGAAGGCACGCTGCGTGGCTACTGGCAGCACACCGCGACGGATGATCCGTACATTCGCGTCGGCGAGCAGGACCTGACAGCACATGTCGATTTCAGCTGGCTTGCCGATACGGCGGAATCCGCCGGTATGCAGGTGCTGGGTCTCACCACCCAGGGCGACTACCTCACCCGGCTGGGGCTTGGTGAATGGCTGATGGACCTGCGAGAGCAGCCGGACCTCGCCTACGAGGAATATGCGCTGGCCCAACATGCCACCATGCGGCTCATTGATCCTGCCGGGCTGGGGCGGTTTGGCGTGCTGGGGCTGGCAAAGGGGTTGCCAGCCGATTTCCACTCCATGGGGTTCGCGCACCGCACGTTCGCCGATGAGTTGGCCGGGCTGTAGGCGCGCCCGGCTCCCGTGCAAGATTGGAGAAGCCTCCCGGATAACCGGCGGGTACGATGCGAAGAGCATCCGTACCTGATACAGGGAGAGCAGCATCGTGACCACATTACCCGAACCAGCAGCCTGGCCGAATATCGTTTCGATGGAGGAGTGGAAGGCTGCACAGGCGAAACAACTAAAGCTGGAAAAGGCCCTCACTCGCATGCGCGATGCGGTGGCTGCCAGCCGCAAGCGTTTACCCATGGTTGAGATCACGACGCCCTATGTGTTCGAGGGCGAGCAGGGACCAGCGACATTGCTGGATCTCTTCCAGGGACATCGCCAGCTGATCCTGCAGCATTTCATGTTCCATCCCGATTGGGATGAGGGGTGCGACGGCTGCAGCATGATGGCCGATCACGTTGGGCCACTGGCACATATGCAGGCGCGCGATACCACGTATGTCGCGGTGGCTCGCGCTCCCTATGCCAAACTGCGAGCCTTTCGGGATCGTATGGGATGGAAGATCCCGTTCTATTCATCGCACGGCACCCGCTTTAACGAGGACTTCGGCGTTACGGTCAACGATGAGGAGGATCATGGCATGAGCTTCCTCGTCCGGGATGGCGACCGGGTTTTTCGCACCGCGTTTCACAATGGCCGCGGTGTGGAGGATGCCATCAGCACCTTTATCCTGTTGGATCGCACGGTGTTTGGCCGCTCGGAGCAGTTCGAGGATGCGCCCGAAGGCTGGCCGCAGACGGAGATGTACAGCTGGTGGCGGCATCACGACCGCTACGAAACAGATCAGCCTGCCACCTGCCACTAACGGTTGTGGCTGGGCAACATGCTGGTTGCCCGAGTGCTGTTCACCATAGAGGCACAAAAAAACCGCCCGGGGCCAACCCCGGGCGGTTCGTACTTACTTGTGATTAACCGCGAGTTCGCTGCCATGCACCGGGGCATGGAAGTAGGGCGCGATCACACATACGTTCATGATGCCGGACACCAGCGGAATCAGGCCAAATGCCATGATCCAGTAGCCCAGCGGTTGAGCAGCCGCGTAAAAACCGATCCACAACAGCACCAGGCCGAGAACGATTCGCATGAATCGCCCTGCAGGGGTGGAAAGAAATTGTACGTATCCCATCTGGTCCTCCTTTGGCTGTCTCCAACAGGCAGTCATGTCTGTATCATGGAACATCGCAGGTGAAACACAATAGGGATTGTGAAGATATGCACAATCCCCTGTAAGCGTTAACCCGACAGTGCTTAACCGCGTCGATTTGGGCTGAATTTACGCCTGGCTATGTGTCGTGATCTGGGCACCACATCAGGGCCCGAAGGTGTACGTATAGAACGGGTGTTCCCATTTGTCACAAAACGTGCTACAGTGGCGCTACTGTCCAATCGCACCAGTGCTACGAGAACGCCATGACGCATCTACTCGAACTGGAATCCCCTGATATTGCCGTTGACCATGCCCGCATGGCGGAACGTGTTATCGCCGCCATGCGCGCGGAGACAGAGCCGCTTTCGCTGAACGATTACGCCGAAATCGCGGGCCTGAGCCCGTTCTATTTCAATCGCATCTTCCGCCAGGTTATCGGTATCCCGCCCGGCGAGTTCGCCACCAGCCTGCGGTTTGAGCGGGCAAAGCACCTGCTGCTTACCACCCCGGCCAGCGTCACCGAGATCTGCTTCGAGGTGGGGTATGAGAGCCTCGGCACCTTCAGCACCCGGTTCAAGAACCTCGTGGGCGTGACGCCCGGCGTGTTCCGTACCCTGCCCGATGCCGTGGCCGATCTCGACTTCAGCCGTTCCACCTTTAACGTCGATCCGCGCCAGCAGCATATCCGCGGGTACATCAAGGGCACCATGAGCGTGCCGGTAGAGCGCAAGACCAGCATCTTTGTCGGCGTATTCCCGCAGGCAATTGCCGTATCCCGGCCGGTTGTAGGCCGCATGGTGACAGAAGCGGGTCCGTTCGAGTTGCCGCATGTCCCCTGGGGGAAATGGGTGCTGCTGGCGGCGTCGGTGCCGCAGGTAAGCGATCCGCTCGAGCACCTGTTGCCGGCAAGCAAGCTGCTGGTAGCGTCATCGGCGCCGTTTACGCTGGGTCCCGGTGCGGAAACGGCCGACCTGCACCTGGCGTTCCGGTCTCCCCATCCGATGGAGCCGCCGGTGGTGACGGCACTGCCTTCGCTGTTGATGGCCTAGCGGGAGAGCGGGCTGCTGGTTTGGCGTATTTTCTCGATCGTGCTAATCAACGCGGCCACGGCGTTCCGCATTTGCAGCTGCGCTTCATCGCTGGCGATAGCAGCACTGTCCTCGCCTTCAGCGGCGGTGACAATCACATGCTCCGGCAACACCTGCGCCCCGATAACACTGGTGACGAAGGCCAGCGAACTAATGGTGTGGTCCTGGCCGTAGTAACCGAAGCTGCCGAGTATGACGGGGCGATCCTCGAAGTACACACGCGGTTCGCCATGGGCCAGGTGCAGGGAATCGAGCGTGTTTTTCAGCGCACCACTGAGGCTGCCGAGATAGGTAGGGGAGCAGATGATAAAGCCATCGGCCCACTGCATTTGGCGGATGAGCCAGTGCAGCTTCTCCGGTTGCTGTTCGCGCGGGATTTCCTGGTCGAAAATCGGCAGGCGCAGCGAGTGCACATCGGCCATTACGGTTTCGGCACCCAGTTCGTCGGCCATGGTGAGCATCATTGCCAGCATGCGCCGGTTCACCGATTGCGCCCGCACCGATCCGCCGATGCCCAGGATGCGTACCGGGGCGCTCATTTGACCCGGCCTGCCAGCTTGCGTGCGGGTATATGGGGTGCCTGGTGCGGCTGGCGTAACTGGGCGGCAAAGCGCATCAGCTCGGCCACCATTTCGTCCATGCGTTCCAGCAGGCGCTCGTCGTCGATGGTCGCGGTTTCGCGGTTCACGGCACGTTCCGGCACCGCAACGTGCGTGGGCGTGGTAATACCCTTCAGGCCACGCACCACCTGCGTGAGGCCGCTGAGCACGCCCATGCTGGTCATGCCGCCGTAGGCCATAAGCGCCACCGGCTTGCCGCCAAGGTAGGGTGGCTTATCCCAGCCGAGGAAGATCAGCATATCCAGCAGGTTCTTGATCGCGCCGCTCATGGTGCCATGGTAGGTGGGCGAGCAAATGAGCAGGCCATCGGCCTGGCGGATTTGATCCAGCAGCCAGGGTAGGGTGGGCGGATATTGCTCCAGCTTCCAGTCGGTGCGGAACATCGGCAGGTCGAGGTCGTAAATAGTGGCCCGCACCACATCTGCACCGGCGGCATGGGCCTTTTCCAGCGCGAGGTCCATCGGCACCAGGCTCCAGCTCCGCTCGCTGGTGGTGCCCCCAATCCCGAGAATGCGCACCGGCGGGGGCACATCGTCCGGGTAGATGGTGGGCCCCTCGATGCCCATTTCCTGCACGTACCACGAGGGATCGGGCTGCAGGTTCATCACATCCAGCGCGGTGGCGTTGGCCGGTTGGGCCTCGGTGGTATTTGGCTGGCGTCGGGCAGGGTTGGTCATGCGATATCCGGGTGTCACATCGGCGCCCGGGGCCGCACCCGGTGCCGGTGAATCGTACGGTAACGCTGCTAATGATACTCCCGGGCTAGTCGATGTGCTTCATGGGCGTGGCGAACCACAGGTACATCGCGTACAGCAGCACGAGGAAACCATTCAGGGCCACGGCCCATTGCAGCCCGATATGGTTGGCCATCCAGCCGGCCAGCATGCCGCCCGCCGGGCTCAGGCCCCAGATAGTGGAGTACGCCGCCATCACCCGGCCACGGAACGCTTCATCCACCCGCAGTTGGATCAGCGTATCGTTCAGTGTCGATGCCGTGCCGTACCCGAACCCGACCAGCGCGATGGCGATAAGGCTGAACCAGAACACCGAACTGAAGCCGTACACCATGATGAGGATGGCGAAGAAGGCCACCCCAAACAGCACAATCCGCCCGCGTTTGGGCCAGCTGTTGAGCCGGGCGACCAGCAGCGTGCCGGAAAGCGAGCCTACACCGGCGGCGGTCATTAGCCAACCGAGCCCCGCCGGACCCTGGTGCAGCACATCGCGGGCGATGGCCGGGGTCATGGTGAGGTAGCTCATGCCGATGATGATCGGGAACAAATCGATACCGATCATCGTGCGAATATCGCTGGTGTTCCAGATGTACTTGTAGCCCTCAATCAACGACTGGAACGGATTTTGGGTTTGGCTGGTTTGCGGTGGCGCGGTGGGGATCATGCCCGCCATGCTGATCAACATGATCAGGAACGGTACCGTGGCAACCCCGGAGAGGCCGAAACTCGCTGCCATGCCTACGAGGGCGATCATCCATCCTGCCAGCGCCGGGCCGACCACGCGGGCACCATTAAACGCTGCCGAGTGCACCGCGACGGCACTGGGAAGCTCGCGCCGGCTCACCAGCCGGGGCAGGATGCTGAGCCGGGCCGGCCAATCGAACGAGGCGGTGGCCCCAACCACCACCGAAATCGCCACCAGCCAGCTGAAGGTCACAGTTTCGCTGAACACGAGGTAGCTGAGGAAGAGCATCATGGTGAGTTGCACCATCTGCACGCCCATGAGCACCTTGCGGCGATCCATGCGATCCAGGAATGCGCCCGCCATGGGGCCAAACACCAGCTGCGGCGCGCCCTGTACCACGCCGATCAGCCCGAGCTTGAAGGGATCGTCGGTAAGCTCGTACACCAGGTAGCCCATGGCGGTAATGCGCACCCACATGCCGATGAGCGAGATAGAGACCGAGCCGACATAGCGGGCGAAGAATGCGTTTTTCAGGGCCTCGAAGGCAGACGGTTTACTCTCGACGGTGGCGGGAATGACATCGGCGGGTTGGCTCATGGTGTCCGTTTTTCTGGCGATTGATGATAGAGGCAAGGTGGCCTGCAGGCCATGATACCCGGCACGGCAGCAACGGGGTAGGGCGGAACAGCGCGGCAACGTTGGGCCATGGCTGGCACATGGCTGCATACCTGCGCAATCAGCATTGTTCGTTCCAACACTTAATACCGCTTTGACACCAACACCGCAGGGCTTTCCGAGAATGAGTAGCGGTGCATATGGGCACCGGATGTCATTTCCCAGGGAAGGAATCTCACTCCATGGATCCTGTCAAACGGTATATGCTCGGGGCCGCCACCAATGTGGCCGATCTCCACATCAACAGGGATTGGTTCCTTGAAGGCAATCGCGATCTTGAAATCGGCGATGCTGCCGATCCGTACCTGCTGGACGACAAGGACGAGCAGCGACGTCGGGCGGACCAGATCAATCAGCAACTGGACGGTCACACCGGTCGCCGTGGTGTTCACGGCCCGTTCCGTGGTGTGCCATTGAACTCGCTGGATCCGCGACTCCAGCAGGTTGTGGGAGAGCGGCTGGTGCAGGCGGTCGAGTTCACGGCCATGTTTGGCGGCAGCCACATCGTGATCCACAGCCCGTTCCACGGGTGGGTGAATCCGTTCGCGTTCGCGGGCGATCCGGTGGAAGTCGGGAAGAGCATCGAACTCATCCGGGCAACACTGGCACCGGTGTTCCCGGTGGCCGAGCATCACGGCGTCACGCTGGTAATGGAAAACATCTTCGATCTCAACTGCTACCCGGTGCTCCGCACCATGCAGGAAATCGATCATCCCAACCTGCGCATGAGCCTGGATGTGGGCCACTGCGAACTGCATGTACCGCAGGGCGGCATGCCGAACGACCAGTACATTCGCGATGCGAGCCAATGGCTGGAGCACATCCATATCCAGGATAACGATGGCCTCAGCGATCGCCACTGGGCACCGGGCGATGGCCTGATCAACTTCCACAATATCTTCGAGGCACTGCGGCTTTCCGGTGCCAACCCGCGCATGATCATCGAGTTGAAGGACAAAACGTCTATCCAGCGTGGAGCGGCGTACCTGCACCGGCGCGGTTTCGGTCAATAGGTTCGACCTACGTCATGGTGAACCCGTACCTCGCTGCTGCGACGGTACGGGTTCACCGTTCAGCGCGAGTACCCACGCAACGCCAGAGCCCGCACCGTTGATCCGAGGATCATGGCGCGGGCTCTGGTTACTGACGCGAGAATCTCCGGGTTACTTGATGCCCGAGGTCACGAAGGCATTAATGATCTGTTTCTGGAACACGGCGTACACGATCAGCGGCGGCAGGGCTGCCATGGCGGCGGTGGCCATCATGGGGCCCCACATCTGGGCGCTTTCGGCGTTGCCGGTGAAGAACGGCATGCCTGTGGCGAGGGTCCGGTTCTCGAACCCGTTCAGGATCAGCAGCGGCCACAGGTACATATTCCACGCCCCGAGGAACGAGAGGATCGTCACCACGGCGATGGTGGGTTTGATATTGGGAAGAATGATGTCCCACAGGATGCGATATGTGCCCGCGCCATCCACACGGCCGGCATCGACCAGCTCCTGCGGCAGGGTAAGCATGTTCTGTCGCAACAGGAACACATAGAACGCCGTTCCCGGCAGGCTGGGGATAATCACGCCGATCCACGTGTTCAGCCAGCCGAAGTTGTTCACCATCACGTAGTTCGGCACGGTGGTGACCACCCCGGGCACGATCATGGTTACCAGGACCGCCGCGAACAACAGCGGCTTAAAGCGGAACTGCAACCGGGCGAACGCGTAGGCGGCAGGGATGCTGATGAGCAACTTGCCGGTGGTGACCAGCACGGAGATGCCGAAGCTGTTCCAGGCCCACCGGATGACCGGGAAGATATCCAGCGCGCGGGAGAAATTGCTCCATTCCACGGTGCGGGGCAGGATCTGGATGTCTTTCGTGAAAATCTCGTCCGCGGGTTTCAGCATGGTGCTGAACATCCACAGGAACGGGAACACGATGAGGAAGCAGATGATAACCAGCAGCGCATGCAGCACCAGTTTGCTGACCATGGGCCGCTGCACCGGTGGCTGGTACGTGGCGTTAGCCATAATGCACAAACCTTTCGCCGAACCGGAACTGCACCCAGGTGAGCAGTGCCGTGGCAACGAACACGATCACGGAAACCGCACTGGCCGAGCCGATCTGGAAGAACACGAATCCCTGCTCGTACAGGTAGTACACGATGTTGGAGGTGCTATTGAACGGACCACCTTCCGTGAGCACGTTGATGGCGCCGAATACGTCGTCGTTCACCGAGATCACGGTGGTCACCAGCACAAAGAAGAAGGTGGGCGTGATGAGCGGGAAGCGGATCGACTTCATCACCTGCCAGTTATCGGCGCCATCCAGTTGAGCTGCCTCGATCACATCGTTTGGCACAGCCTCCAGCGCGGCAAGGTAGAGCAGCAGGTGAAAACCGATGGTTTTCCACGAGGCCACGATCACGATCGACCAAATGGCGACGTTCTTGTCCGACAGCCAGTTAATGCGCTCTAGCCCGAACTCGATGAGCACCTTGTTCAACACACCTTGCAGGGGGTTGAAGATCCAGAGCCACAGCACCGCAGCCACGGAATACGCAATGACCGTGGGCGAAAAGAGAATGAAGCGATAGGTATCCTGCATTTTGGATTTGCGAATGGGCCAGAGCATGAGCGCCAGGCCGAGCGGCAGGAACACCTGGATCGGCACGAGGATCACGAAGTACTTCCAGGTGCCGTTGAGTGATTGCAGGAACCGGCGATCGTTCCACAGGCGGGTGAAGTTATCGAAACCGACAAACGGCTTCTCGACGGTAACGAAGTTCCAGTCGAAAAACGCCAGGTAGAACGAGTAGACCAGTGGCCAGTAAATGAAGAGCACGATGAGGCCGAGCAGCGGCAACAACAGCAGGTATGGAGCCAGCCGCTCCATCTGTTTGCCGATGCGCCCTGCCAGGCCCAACCGCGCAGTGTGCAGCCGGTCGGTGCCAGCGGCCCGGCTCACGACATAGCGTGGTACCGGTAGTGAGGTCTGTTTCATTCGCCCACCCCCAGGGGAATGTCCTTTACTGCATGGAGCCAGGCACCAGGGCCCGGCTCCATGCACCGTAGACCGATGGGTCGCTACTGGCCGACGAGGTCGTTGAGTTCGGCAGCGATCTGCGTGCAGCCTTCCTCGGCGGAGATATCATTGGTCCAGATGCGAGCCACCATCTCGGCCCACATGGCGGCGTACTCACCACCGCGGGCGGTTGGCCACGGGGTTTCCGGGGTGATGCCCTCTTCCAGGTGGGTGTAGCTGGGCTCCTGGCCAGGAACCACTGGCATGTCCAGGGTGGTGGCGTTCATGTATCCACGCTGGTTCCAGATTTCGTAGGCTTCCTGGGTGATCGAGAACTTGAGGTACTCCATCACGGCCTGCTGCTTCTCGGCATCCTGCGCGTACATGCCCAGGAAGCTGCCGCCGCAGCTCATGTAGCGATCCTTGCCGGTGAACACCGGGAAGGTGTGGGTTTCCATGTTGAAGGCCGCCTGTTCGCGCAGGCCCTTCAGCGAGGCGACCGAGGCGTAGAACACCGGCAGCGAACCGCCAATGAACGCCGCATTTGCTTCCTGCCGCGTGGAGCGGTTGAGGATGCCAAGCTCATCGAGCTCGGCGATGGTTGCCATGGCCTCGATGGTTTCCGGGCTATCCATGACGAAGTGGTTGTTCTTGTCCATCACGAAGCCGCCGTTGCTCTGGGCAATGCCCTGGGCCGGCCACTGGCCATCGGTAAGGTCAAGCAACGGGCCACCGACGTGGTCCTTCAGCGCCATGGCGGCATCGCCCTTGAGGAAGGCCCAATCGTTCAGCACATCGTCCGGGTTAATGCCGGCTTCATCGAAGATGTCGCGGTTGAGGTACATGATCGGCGTGGAGAACGCGTAGGGCAGGCCCCACATCTGGTCGTCGATGGTCACCAGCGGCAGCACTTCCGGGCGCAGGCCCTTCTGCAGTTCCTCAAGCTGGTCGCTCACATCGTTCAGCGGGCGCATATTGAGGCCTTCGCGCGCCCAGTTGATGTTGGCCCAGGGGGTGGAGACGATATCCGGCCCGTTGCCGGTGGCCATCTCGGCCTGGGTTTTCTGCAGCACTTCGGCGTAGCTGCCGGAATCGGTGCGGGAGATCACGCGGACGCCAGTTTCGGCCTCCTTCGAATTGAAGAGATCGATCACATCCATGATCGGGTCACGATGCTCCGATGTGGTGCCCGGCGGGGTTCCCCAGATGTGATGGAACACAATTTCCACCGGCGCGTTCTGGGCCCGGATCACTGCAGGCGCAACAAACGAACTGCTGGCTGCACCGACAGCGGCAGCCGCAGCCGTGGATTTCACAAACGAGCGGCGTGAAACACGAAACATCCCCAAACCTCCATTGGTCTTGATGGGTACAGGCTCGATGTCGCGGCCAGGCCCCTCTGGGCCACCATACGTGGGCCGCGCGCATCACACGCACCTGCGTGCATACCAATGGTCGGACTTGCGGAGTCAAACATTGCAAAGAAAGTTTTGTATTCCTGAACCAATCCTGGATTCGATACTGACGTGGGGAGGGTGGCGCTTAACCCGGCCGGTGGACGGAACTGGGACAGTCGACAACCCTGAAGAGCTGCTATGTCATTAGGGGCGGTCCATTGCGCATGCCCTGGGCCTTTTGGTCCGGGGTTGTGTGCGGTCAGGAAGCAGGCATGTCCGCCGGATCGACGGGATCGGGATACGCGGCCAGGTGCTCTGCCTTCATGCGCAGGTAATCGGGGTGGTCTTTCACTGCGGCATAGGCGGCGTAGAAAATCCGGGCCGATTCCGCTTTCACCGGATCCACATCGTCCGGCAACACTTCCGATTTATCCGGCGACCATTTCCGGCCCGATTTGTGGTTCGCATACCGGCGCGAGCGGGTGAAGCCCATTTGCAGGAACTTCCGGGCCATATCCATGCCCACAAAATCGCCTGCCTCGCGGTATGCGTGGAACTGGTCGGTGAGTGCTGCTGCGGATTCCGTGGCGATCTCCGGGGTGCGGAAGCGCCAGTTCGGCAGTAGTTCGGATTTGTACGGTTCCACCATCAGCACGCCCTGTTCGCCGCGCCCGATCCGGTAGAGGTCGGGCCGTTTGCGGAAATCGATGCGATCGAACGGAAGATCGTAGGGGAACGGCGGTTGGGGCATGCATATCTCCTGCGCGGGCTGCGGCATGAATCCGATGATGCGAGCGTCGCATCCCGCGTGCCAGTCAACCGCATGCTGGCGGGACGATTGTCTCGCCCCTACGCTGTTTGTAGCTGCGGCGTAGGCCCGGGGGTTATTCCCCGGGCAACCGACCGGAGGTCGGTCCTGGGAATCTGTCCCTACGGCGTTAATCAGGTCGCCCATCGGATTCATCCCCAAGACAAACGTAGGGGCGGATTCGCCGGTCGCAACCGGGGGTATCCGCCCATATGTCGACCACGGAATTGTTACGCCAACGGGCCTGATCCGGGCGAATAGCCATCGGACTCCGCCCCTACGGTGTGGTCGCACCTGCCATTTCCTCACCAATGCGTATAGAAGCAGAGGGATTCCGCCCTCTACCGCGATCGCAGGGAGGACCACGCATGACCGATATCCCCGAACCACCCGTTCCCGAACCGGAGGACGACCTCGCGCAGGTGCGGCAACTCATCCTCGCCTCGCACCCGGATACCGTGCCGGAACTGGTTACCGGCACCACCATCGCCGATCTCATCGCCAGCATCGGCCCGGCGCAGGCCGCCTACAACCGCGTGGCCGAATCGATGCCGCAGCCAGCTGTGACCGTGCCGGCCGGTGGCAACACGCCGGTGCTGGTTGAGGCCGATGCGCTGCCGACATCCGAGAAGATCCGACGCGGACTCTCCGCCATCCAGCGAAAGGGCTAATCCATGGCCATCACCAAAACCGAAGCCGCCAAACTCAGCAACGACTTGCTGCTGCGCGGCGTGATTGAGACCATCGTCAAAGAGAGCAGTGTGCTCAGTTACCTGCCGTTCATGCAGGTTACCGGCACCAGCGTCACCTACAACCGCGAGGCCAGCATGCCGACGGCAGCGTTTTACCAGCCGGGCGATACCTGGGCCGAGGCCACGCCGACGTTCAGCCAGCACACCGCCCAACTCAGCATCCTGGGTGGCGATGCCGATGTCGATAACTTCCTCCAGGCCACCTACGCCGATGCCAACGACATCGAGGCCGAGGTGATTGCCAACCGCGCCAAGGCCGTGGCGCACGCGTTCAGCGATTCGTTCTTCAATGGCGATACCGCGGCCAACGCCAAGAGCTTCGATGGCCTTCACAAGCTGATCCCCGCCGACCAAACGGTAACAGCCGGTACCAATGGCGCCGCGCTCACGCTGGCGATGCTGGATGAGCTGATCGACCGCGTGCAGCCGGGCCGGCCGGACCTGCTGCTGATGAGCAAGCGCACCCGACGCAAGCTGAAAGACCTTCGCCGTACCTCCGGGTATGTGCTCGAAACCGGGATCAACCAGTTCGGCCAGCAGGTGGAGTTCTACGATGGCATCCCGCTGGTGGTGGACGATTTCATCAAGGATGACCAGGCACTCGGCACCGGCACCAACCTGAGCAGCATTTACGCGGTGCGCTTCGGGCAGGGGTCCGGCGTGATGGGGCTGGAACACGGCGGTGTGGCTATTGAACGCGTCGGCGAACTGGAAACCAAGGACGCGACGAGAACCCGACTGAAGTGGTATTGCGGCCTGGCGCTGTTCAACACCCTCGGCGCGGCGAAGCTGGTCGGGATTTCGTAGTCCCTCGTACGCCGGGGTATTCCCTTGCCGATGGCGGTTGGACGTGGGCCCGGGCCCTGTGCCCGGGCTCGTTGGCGTAAATGCCGTATGTGCCACGTGCGTGGTCGGGTCGACCACAAGGGTCGACGCTACTCTGCTGCGTAACATACTCTCCCATATCGGGCGGATACCGACTGCGGTCGGATCCGCCCCTACGTCTGTCACGTTTTCCGGGCAGAACCGACCCTATGCAATTTCACGCCCTTCCTGGCCCACACATGTTGCTGCCTGCCGCGCGGGTATGAAAATTGAGATACCTCCCATTACGATCCCGCCACGTGGTCGCGGGAACGCCCCGTTCACCTACCGGAGTTGCCTGCCCATGCGCATCGGATACGCCTGTGTCAATACCACCTTCCGCGAATCGGCCTCCCGCACATTTCGGGTTGCGTCGTACAGCGAGGAGCGCGCCCGTGAGGTGACGGCATCCAACCTCGCGGCCCTGGGCCGGATCCTGGAATGGAACGTCGAGAACGGCATCTCATACTTCCGCATTTCGTCGGGAACGGTGCCGCTGGCATCCCACCCGGTAATAGCGTTCGACTGGCGATCCGAATTCGCTAGCGAGCTTGCTGCCCTGGGCGCCTACGCGCGCGACCATGGCATACGCCTCACCATGCACCCCGGCCAGTACACGCTTATCAACTCGCCCCGGGAAGACGTGGTGCGCAACAGCATCGACGAGCTGGTGTACCACGCTGACCTCCTCGACCTGATGGGCATGGATAGCACCCACAAGATCCAGTTGCATACCGGCGGCGTATATGGCGACAAGGCGGCCGCGACACAGCGGTTTATCGATATCTACCGCGCGCTGCCGGAGGGGGTGCGGCGCAGGCTGGTGATCGAGCACGAGGAGCGTCATTACAACCTGGCCGATTTGCTGCCGATCCACGAGGCAACGGGCGTGCCGATTGTGTTCGATGTGTTCCACCACCGCCTGTACAACATGGGGGAAACGGTGGCCGAGGCGCTGGCGATGGTCGCGCCGGTATGGAAAGGGCACGGGCCGATGATGGTCGATTACTCCACGCAGGACCCGGCCAAGCGGTTTGGCGCGCATGCGGAGAGTATTGATATGGAAGATTTCTCCGCCCTGCTGCCGGAACTGGCCCGCCACAATGCCGATGTGATGCTGGAGATCAAGGACAAGGAGCAGAGCGCCCTGCGGGCAAACGCGCTGCTCGTCTCGACACCAGGCACCTGATGAGCGCGATGAGGCGACCGCCCGTCTCAGTACGTACCGCGTGGGATTAGGGCGGCGTAAGGAATGTCTTGATCCGGTGAGGATGATTGTGCGAACGCCACGTACCAGGTCGATATACTCGGGGATACAATCCCGATAACGAACTAATTGCTATGGAGGTGTAAACAAAGTGGAAAGCGCTGCCGAGAGATTAAGCACCATTGGTTACCAAGGGAAATCGATCTCAGAGTTTGTAGGCGAGCTTGTCGCAAGTGACGTTCAAATGTTGGTTGATATACGGAGGAAGGCCATCAGCCGGAAACCAGGATTTTCTAAGACCCGACTCCGCAATGAGCTTGAGGCGGCTGGCATCGAATACCAACATTTTCCTGACTTAGGAATGCCAACTCATCTACTGCCAAAAAGAAATCTCAAGGATAACGGCGAAATCTTACTAGCGTATGAGCAGCAGTTGTATCAACACATAGACACGATCCAGCAACTGATTGAACAGGCCACAGACAAGAACGTGTGCTTGTTGTGTTTCGAGGCCGATCATCAAATCTGCCACAGAGGTGTACTCGCTAATCGTCTAGTGGAAGATGCAGGTTTCGAAGTTGATCATCTCTAGTCTTCGGTGGATAAAAGAGTCCGATAATCGTCCATGTTGCTGGATGGGCCTTTAAAGTTCCAACGAAAAACTGCAGGTCCTTTGTGAGCATTTCGTCTCTATACTTCTCTAGGAACTTCTCTTGCCATCCCGTACCATAATCCTTCATCCATTTTCTGATGGACTCCGAGGACTCCCAATCTTCACATCTCAATCTATGACCGGTACATCGAGAATCATCACATACGAACGAATATCTGAGATCATATGGAACGAACTCGAGTGGTAATTTGGTTGACTCTCTATCGAAGAGCGATGTTCGGTTTAGTTTCGCTAGTTCTTGGGCAGTCCAATCATCCGTGGGTTTCTTGGTAACCTCAACTTTAGTTATTTCCTTAGGTCTGATCAGCGAAAGGCTTGGAGCGTGAGAGTGTCCCAATCGCTCTCTCAGGCTGAGTAACTCCTCGATCGAGTTGGCAACTCGGAGGGGTTCTACGAGCTTCGTCCGTTCGCTCCAATTGTTCTTGGTGTCGATCTTCCGGACCGACACAATCGAATCTTCATCAATATAGTGACTCTCAGGACGAGAGTCACTGCTAGCCTTCATCACTCGAGCCGACAGAATCTCATACTTATGGATATTGGTTTCTCGCGCTCTGACGGGAAACACGCGAATAGGCACACCTTTCGAGAGATTAACCCCTGCAACACACGATGTTTCTCTGTGCTTTGTAGAGGGAGTTGGAAAAGCCCGAACGGTAATAAGCAAGTCTGTCGTTTCCCATGAGTCCACTTCTTTCGCTCCTTCAAATGGTCTCTACGATTACTGCACTACCAACACCTGATAACATCGCGGCGCGTTCGGCGGCGCCCTCGCTAGGTTTGTTGGGTCACAGACGATCGACGGCGCGGCGGAGGTTGGCAGGCATGGTAAGCGGATCGTCCAGGACGGCCGGGAAATCGGCCCACAACGACTGGTTCTCGCCGCGTTCGTAGGTCTCGCCGTTCCATTGCGTTACGATTTCGCCCGCGAGTACCTCGATAGTGTTCCAGTTGCCGGCGTTGCCGAAATCGAGCCCCGTTTGCGTGCGTTGTGTCATGGCATCTCCTAATGCAGATTGTAGCGGGAGACACTAGAAATCGGATGAGTTTCAGGTGCCTGAGGAAAGGGCATGTTGCACTTGCGGCCGCCTCAATGGTTGATCAAGACGTGTACGAGCCGTTTGCTCTTGCCCCCTCCCGAGGGCTTACCGGCAGGTTCCACACACTGTATACGTTGCGTTAATTTACATAAGTTGGAAGGCCGGTTGAACGAGGTTCAACATTCTCGTGTTATCACTTGTCAAAGTTAGGTTGGTATCGTATAGCCCCTTACCGGGGGTTAGTATGTGATTAAAAAGAACACCCTCAACGTACGGATACGCCCCTGTCGCAACAATGGAGTTGCAGCTTGCCAGGTTTCTCCCTGCTACAACGCACGATCACGCAAACCCTGGTAGCAGGTTGCCTCGTTGTTGTTCTCGTGGTTGCCTCTGCACTGCCCATGGTTGCCTCGGAGCAGATTGCGGACCCCTTTGTGGCGACCCCGACGGTTGAACCCGCACCCGCACCAGTTGACACCGATGGCGACGGCCTCACCGATGCCGACGAACAGTCCGTGTACGGTACCAACCCGTTGCTGGCAGACACCGATGGTGACGGCATCAGCGACGGCGTGGAAGTGGCCAGCGGCACGGATCCGCTTACTGCTCCTGTCCCCACGCCGATACCAACAGCTGTTCCGCCAACACCGGTTCCAACGGCTGTTTCACCAACCCCAACGCCTGTACCACCAACACCGGTACCAACGGTTGTCCTGCCAACCCCAACGCCTGTTCCGCCAACACCGGTTCCAACAGCAGTTCCACCAACGCCAACACCTGGTGCGCCCACACCGGCGCCCGTTAAGCCAACCCCAACCCCTGTTACGCCGACACCGACTCCGACCGGAGGGTTCACGGTGCAGCGGATCGTGAGTGGGTCCGGCTGTACGCAGGTCTCGGCAACAGACATCGTTCCGGTTGGGACCGCAGTGGAGTTTCGCTGCGATAGCGCGTCTCCTCCGTTCCTGGGCTCGGTGAATCGATCATTTACGGGGTTGACCGCCGGATGGCAATACCAGCTCAACGACGAACCGTGGAGAGACGTCGTGGGCGCAGATGATTCTCGTCAATTCAACACAATGCCCGCTTTTACCGTCCGGATTCGCCCGACTGAAGCAGTTAATTCGGGCAGCCAGGGTACGGTGACCGTGAGCGTCGTTACTCGGGGCCTGTTTGGATCAACAGTAAGCTCATACTCGGCAACGCTTGGTGCTACCCGTCAGGCGATTGCTGTGCCAACAGCGGCCGATGTGCAGCTGACGTGCAGCCCGACATCGATTTCGGTTGGGGTGAACACCGACCAGGTTGTGACATGCACCTACAGCGGGAGGGCATCGCTCGGTACCCGGCAGGTAACGCTGACGAGAATCACCGTGCCGGTTCCGGCAGGATGGTCGATCACCAGCCCGGCAGGAACCGCCACAGCCACAGCGCTCACCATCACGCCGAACGCGCCGATCACCTATAGCGCAACATCTCCGCAGAGCTACACCTTCACCTACACGCTCACGCCAGGGTGTACCGCCCCGACCACGGCGCAGCCGATCAACCTGACGTCGCAGTTCTCATTCGGCTCCACCAGCGGAATCGCCGGGGCCACGTTCCCGCAGTCTGCTGCCCGCTCCGACGCGAGTACGTTGGCGGTTTCCGTGCAGAGCAACTCCCTTGTGTGGAGCCAGACCTGTTCGCTCACCGATTCGTCCGTGAGCGGCAGCCTTTCCTACCGCGTGTCTGCCACCGGGTGCAGTGGCTGGAATATCCAGGTGGCTGCATCACCGTATGTTGCCACCGGGCCGGAAAGCCGGGCGCCAATTCCGGCATCCAACCTGCTGCTCACCGAAACCGGGAGCCCTGCTGTGATCTCGGGCACGGCTACAGGAGTGGTCCGCCAGCCGGTAACCGGCCCCATAGATTCGCCGCTCAGGGTGCTAAGTGCTACCGCCGGATCCGGCATTGGCACGTACGAGCAGCAGCTCCATTTCAACCTGACGATTCCGGGCCGAACGCTCACGGGAACGTACCAATCGACCATTACCGTTACTGCGACCGCTGCGCCGTAGTGATTCCGGATTTTTGTGGAGGGAGAGATACACGCTGGCATTCAGGAACCATCGCGCTGCACTCAGGGTGCCAACACAGTCACACGCGTTAATCGGTTGCGTTTACCTATCATTCAGGAGTACCCAGTCATGAACCTTCGCAGAAAAATCCTCGCCACCGTCGCCGCCGTTGCCATGACGGCCTCCACGGCCCTCACCGGTGCATCCCAGGCCATCACCGATACATCGTCGGTCACCATTGGCGCCGGTGCCTTCACCGTATCGTTCTCGGCGACCGATTTCGCCGATCTTCCGTACAGCCTCACCGATCAGTACACCAGGGGTGGCCACATCAATCTCCTGGTGAACGACCAGACCGGTGATGCCGGTGGATGGACGGTGACCGTATCCTTGACCGATTTCGTTGGACAGTCCCGACCGGGTGTTACGGACATTCCGTCGGAGAACCTGGAAATCACAGGCTATACCATCACCGTTGTTACCGATGGCAGCCAGCCGGTATCCCAGCCGAACATGACCCCGGTGTATGGCGAAACGGTTCCCCAGCTCACGTGGACGGCACAGCCAGGCTACGGGTCCGGTGCATACAACCTGAACATGACCGCCGACCTGCTCGTACCGGGCCGCACCCAGGCGCAAAAGTACACCTCGACCGGTACGGTGGAAATCGTTGCCGGCCCGTAACCCCCGTATCTCCTTCGCGGGGCGTCCATCGGGCGCCCCGTTCTCCTGCCTGTTTCCTTACCTCCGGCTGCGAAAGGCCCCGCCAATGCGACTGCGACAACGTATCCTCACGGTTGTTGGGGCGCTGGTAGTGCTTGGGGCAACAGTCACCACCGGGGTGGGGTATGAGGATAGCTATCGGGACACCTCGTCCGTCACCATCCTCCCCGGGCCGCTGAGGGCATTCCTCACCTGGGCACCGGCCGGGGACTATCCGGACAGCGTGGGCATGGATGGCCAGCAGGGGCACTTCACGTTGCGCGTGCTGGATGAGCGAGGCTCGGTAGCGGGCTGGACCATTTCGGTATCCACCGTGGACCACGCTGCTCCCGGCCCGCTGGCGCTTTCGCCAGGGCCTGTGTCTACGGTGCGAGGAAACCCGGACCTGTCGGGCCACGCGACATTTCGCGTCGATCCCGTCCGCGCCATTCCCTCGCTCGTCTGGTCGGTTCCGCGTCACGCGGGAGACGGCGAATATACCTTGCCGCTCATCGGTACGCCGGGCCCAACGGTTGGCCAGCACGCAAATGCTCCCTATACCATCATTGTGAATCTCAACAGTGTTGCCCCCTGATGCTGCTTGCCGGCACCAGGTTGAAGGGGCTCCCGTTAGTTCCGGAGTTTGTCCATGATGCGATCGATGTCTTTCGTTCCCCGCCTGCTTGTGATGCTGCTCGCGTTCGCGATAGGCGTCCCGTCCTCACTGCCTGCCACAGCGTTCCAGGGCGACGCCTCCCCGGAAGGGACGCCCACGATCGATGCGGGGCCTGCGTTTGTGGTTCGACCGGCGGATGGCGTGGATGGCGATTTCTTTACGCTGGAGGCCCAGCCCGGCACCACAAACACGCTCACCGTGGTACTTGGCAATGCCGATGACGAGCCCCTTGAGCTGCTGACCTATGTGAACGACGCTGTGCCGATGACGAATGGCGGCTTCTCGGTTGCCGAGCCGGATGTTCAGCCCACCGGCCCCGCCACCTGGGTCGATTACCCGACCGATGTCTATACCTTTGCGCCGCAAGAGGGCGTTGAGCGGAGCTTCACGGTCACCATTCCGGAAGACACCGCGCCCGGCCAGTACATTGCCGGGCTCTCGCTACAAACGGCCGAGCCGATCGAAGTTGAGGGATCGGAACTCTTCAACCAGGTAATCCGCAAAACGATCGCCATCTTCATCATTGTTCCCGGTGAACTCACCGCGGAATACGATCTCGGCGAACCGGAAATCGTACCCGGTGTGCGCCGGGCGCAAATCGTGATCCCGGTGAACAACACCGGGAACATGCTGGTGAAACCGCGGGGCGAGCTCCGGCTCACCAACGAGGCCGGGGAAACGGTGCTGACCGCACCCATCGCGATGGGCTCGGTCTATGCCGGCACCACTGCGCCGCTGGCCGTGAGCGTTCCATCGTCTGTTCCGGTTGGCGACTATACCGTGTCGGTCACCCTCACAGATGATGCAACGGGAATCACCGCCTCGATTGATGAAACAACCGTCGCGATTATGGAAGCGGAAGAGTCAACCGACCAGGTGACCATCGCCGGCACCGTGACGTTGGAGCCCGATGCGAAGGCCCCGACCTTTGCCGATGTGAACGCCGAGATCACCAACGAGGGCGATGCAGTTGAAGGCGCGGAAGTGGTGCTGGACGTCTTCAGGGACGGCGAGCTGGTAGAGAGCTACCCGATCGCGCCATCGCTCAACCTCCCGCAGGATGCCACCACGGGCGTATCCCAACGGTATGTGCCGGTAACGGGCTGGGAACCCGGCATGTGGCGCTTTGTGATTCGGGTGAATGTGGTGGAGGGCGGCACGTCGACCACCGTCGCCACGGTGGATACCATCCCCGCAGTCAAGGTGGGGGATTAGGCACCGGCTATTGCCCCGCAGCTCTCGGGATGATCTTCGGCTGAGGCCACAGATAGCCCCGGTTTTGTAGACCCGGACCTCACGTCGCAATGTGAGTCGTCCGGGTTTGCTCTACCTGCCGCTTTTTCCTACACCCAATCCCCTGGACGTTCGCCTATAATCAACACGGACCCCACTTTGGGAACAGGTGTCGGCGGGTGAACCTCGGGTTCATGCCGTCTTCGTTAATATGGCAATGAAACGCGAGGTTGAGCTTGGCAGCACGGGAAGTCGAGAGGGCAGAACTCCACAAAACCATCTGGCGCATCGCCAATGACCTGCGGGGCAGCGTGGACGGCTGGGATTTCAAAACCTACGTCCTCGGCATGCTCTTCTACCGCTTCATCTCCGAGAATTTGGCCGCCTACCTGAACGAGCAGGAGCGCGCCGCCGGCAACCCGGATTTCGACTACGCGAAGCTGCCGGATGACCAGGCCGAATTCGGCCGTGCCGAGACGGTTAAGGAGAAGGGCTTCTTCATCCTTCCCAGCGAGCTCTTCATTAATGTCCGCCAGCAGGCGAATACCAACGCCGACTACCTCGCCAACCTGAACGAGAAGCTGGAAGCCGTGTTCCGCAACATCGAGGGCTCGGCCGTTGGTGCCGAGAGCGAGGACGACCTCAAGGGCCTGTTCGACGACCTCAACGTGAACTCGTCCAAGCTCGGCAATACCGTTGCCCGCCGCAACAACAAGCTCAAGAACCTGCTCAACGCCATCGGCGACCTCAAGCTGGGCGATTTCGCCGATAACACCATCGATGCCTTTGGCGACGCCTACGAATACCTGATGACCATGTACGCATCATCCGCCGGCAAATCCGGAGGCGAATTCTTCACGCCGCAGGAGGTGTCCGAACTGTTGGCCCGCATGACCGTGGTCGGCAAAACCGAAGTGAACAAGGTCTACGATCCTGCTTGCGGTTCCGGCTCGCTGCTGTTGCAGTTCGCCAAGGTGCTGGGCAAGGAGAACGTGCGCCAGGGATTCTTCGGGCAGGAGATCAACCTCACCACCTACAACCTCGCCCGCATCAACATGTTCCTGCACGATATCAACTACGAGCAGTTCCATCTCTACCACGGCGATACGTTGCTGGAGCCGGGCCATTGGGACGATGAACCGTTCGAGGCCATCGTTTCCAATCCGCCGTACTCCACTAATTGGGAAGGCGATAGCAATCCGCTGCTGATCAACGATCCCCGTTTTGCCCCCGCTGGCGTGCTCGCCCCGAAATCCAAGGCCGACCTTGCCTTCACCATGCACATCCTCAGCTGGCTGGCGGTGGATGGTACCGCCGCCATCGTCGAGTTCCCCGGCGTGCTCTACCGGGGCGGGGCCGAGAAGAAAATCCGCAAGTACCTGGTGGATAACAACTACGTCGATACCGTGATTCAGTTGCCGCCGGATCTCTTCTTCGGCACTACCATTGCTACCTGCATCATCGTGCTGAAGAAGAGCAAGGCCGATAACAGCGTGCTGTTCATCAATGCCTCTGCCGAGTTCGTGCGCGGTGGCAACAAGAACACCCTCAGCCCGGCCAACCGGGAGCGGGTGCTGGCATCGTTCACCGCCCGCCAGGATGAGGACCACTTCTCCCGGCTCGTGACCAACGAGGCGATTGGCGAGAACGACTACAACCTCTCGGTGAGTTCGTATGTCGAGGCGGAGGACACCAGCGAAGCCATCGACATCACCGAACTCAACGCCAACATCGCCCGCATCGTCGCCCGCCAGCAGGAATTGCGGGTAGCGATCGACGCGATCGTGGCTGATCTGGAGGGTGTGGGATGAACGACGATGTACAAATAAGCGTAGGTGCTTATGCCAACCTGCTCAATGACATCAAGAATCGGGTTCGTAGTGCCCAGACACGGGCTGTTCTGGCTGTAAATGCTGAGTTGCTCCAACTTTACTGGCAGGTCGGCCAATTGATTGAGAACCGCCAACAGCAACAGGGCTATGGCACCAGTGTAGTTCCACGGCTCGCACGAGACCTTCAAACCGAACTTCCGGAGGTAAAGGGGTTTTCAGCGCGAAACATCAATCGCATGCTTGCGTTTTATCGCGAGTATTCACGTTTGGATCTGGCAGAGTCACCCACTCGGGATTCCGGATCACTTTTGCCACAGCCTGTGGCGAAAGCTGGTGAGGAGGTTGTGCCACAGCCTGTGGCACAACTGCCCGCGTCTTTGGTCCTCTCGATTCCATGGGGGCATCATGCCGAATTGATGGCAAGGATCAAGGATCTTTCCACAAGACGATGGTACATGGAATCGATCATCCGGAATGGATGGAGCCGCAGCACACTGGTGATGCACATAGAGACACAAGCACACCAGCGGCAAGGCAACGCAACCAGCAATTTCGCCCTGCGCATGCCACAGGCAGATTCAGACCTGGCACAACAGGCATTGAAAGACCCCTATATCTTCGACTTCCTTACGCTGGACACAGGGTTTCGGGAACGTGAGCTGGAAGGCGGATTGATCGCTCATCTGGAGAAGTTCTTACTGGAACTTGGCCAAGGATTCGCCTTTGTTGGCAGGCAATATCACCTCGATATTGGCGACCAGGATTTCTACATCGATCTGCTCTTCTATCACCTCGAACTCCGTTGCTACGTGGTGATTGACTTGAAGCGCGGTGACTTCAAGCCAGAGTACGCGGGGAAGATGAACTTCTACTGCAGCGTTGTGGATGAGCAATTACGTCATGAAAGTGACAAGCCCACCATCGGTCTGATCCTGTGCCAGCAGCCGAACCGTATTCTGGCGGAGTATGCCCTGCGTGGTATGGACAAGCCTATTGGCGTTTCCGGGTTTGAGTTGACGCGCGCCCTACCGACCGACCTGCAATCGAGCTTGCCAACCATCGAGGAACTCGAACGAGAACTGCAAGGCGGTGCCGAATGAGAACTCAGCAGAGAATCAATGTATTTGTCCAACGGGGTGTTGGACAAATACCGGACCCGGTTTTGCCACAAACTGTGGCAAAAGGCCTCACGGCAACTATTCGAAATTTCCGAATAGTTGGGTTCGCAACCCGTTCAGTTGTCCGGGATTTCCGGATAAGTCGACTCACCATGATTCTCGACGTACACAAACCCAATCCCGTCGAATTCGACGGGATTGGCAACACGGATTGTGCCGGAGGTGAGGCATGAGCCGCCTTGATGACCTGATTGCCGAACGCTGCCCAGATGGCGTCCCGTACCTATCAATTATCGAGACCGCTGACTACGTTCGAGGGCTCACGTACAACAAACACGACGAACAGTCGGATGGACCAATAAGTGTTCTTCGCGCCAACAACATTACTCTGTCCTCGAATACGCTTAACTTTGACGACGTTAAGCGTGTCAAAGGTTCGGTTCGGGTTCGGGATAACCAGCGACTACGTCGAGGCGATATTTTGATTTGCGCGGGTAGTGGCAGCAAGGATCATATAGGGAAAGTTGCGTACATTTCCGAAGATCGAGAAGAAACTTTCGGCGGCTTTATGGGCGTGGTTAGATCCCGCGGAAGCATTGAACCTCGGTACTTGTTTCATATCCTGACTGGTAGATCATTCACCGGTTATCTTGGTCAAGCCCTTTCGACGACCACCATTAACAACTTGAATATTGGCGTGATGAAGGGTTTCCGTGTCCCCGTTCCACCGCTCGAGGTGCAGCGCGAGATCGTGCGCATCCTGGACACGTTCTCCGCACTTGAGGCGGAGCTTGAGGCGGAGCTTGAGGGGCGCCGTATTCAGTATGCGCATTATCGGGATTGGTTGCTAAAGAGCGACGAGGGCTCAAAGAAATGGGCAACCCTTGGTGATATTGGGCGTGTCGCGATGTGCAAACGGGTGTTCAAGCATGAAACCACAGAAGTAGGTGAGATCCCTTTTTACAAGATTGGCACTTTTGGAACAAAACCCGACGCTTTCATCTCAAGATCACTATTCGAAGATTATCGAACCAGATATGCCTATCCGAAAAAAGGCGAGATTCTGCTTTCTGCTGCAGGAACGATAGGAAGAGCCATACCTTTCGATGGTGCTCCTGCATATTTTCAGGATTCCAATATCGTGTGGCTTGAGAATGATGAGCGGGAAGTTACCAACAGGTTCCTTTACCACTGGTATCAAGTGATCGAGTGGTCGACCGATGGGGGAACCATCCAACGGCTATATAACGAGAATCTAAGAAGAGCCAAGATACTCATACCCTCCCTCGAAGAACAGCACCGGATTGTCTCCGTCCTCGATCAATTCGAATCTCTTACCAGTGACCTCTCTATAGGCCTGCCTGCCGAACTGAACGCGCGGCGGAAGCAGTATGAGTACTACCGCGACAAACTGCTGACCTTCCAGGAGTTGACCACATGAACGAGGCCCCGGCGGTGCTGTACGACACCATCACCATGAGCAACGAGAGCACGGTAGTGGCCGAATCGCCCGCCGTCTACACCGCCGGGCAGGCATACCAGAGCGAGGCCGACCTGGAGCGCGAGTTTATCGCGCTGCTCAAGCAACAGGCGTATGAGTACCTGCCGGTGCACAGCGAGCACGAACTCATCAGCAACCTGCGTGCACAACTGGAGCGGCTAAACAACGTTACGTTCAGCGATTCCGAGTGGAAGCGCTTCTTCGAGGGCAAAATCGCCAGCGCCAACGAGGGCATCGTCGAGAAAACCGTCCGCATCCATGAGGATTACGTGCAGTTGCTGGAGCGCGACGACGGCACCACCAAGAACATCACGCTGATCGATAAAGCAAACATCCACAACAACCGCCTGCAGGTGATCAACCAGTACGAGGTCGACCAGGCAAGCGGCGCCACCTACGCCAACCGCTACGATGTCACCATCCTGGTCAACGGCCTGCCGATGGTGCATGTGGAACTGAAGCGGCGCGGGGTGGATATCCGCGAGGCCTTCAACCAGATCGGCCGCTACCAGCGCGATTCGTTCTGGAGCGGCACCGGGTTGTTTGAGTATGTGCAGTTGTTTGTAATCAGCAACGGCACGCTCACCAAGTACTACTCCAACACCACCCGCCTGCTGCACCTCGATGAAATGAAGGGCAAAAAGCAGGGGCGGAAGACCTCGAACTCGTTCGAGTTCACGTCGTGGTGGGCCGATGCCACCAACAAGCAGATCCTGGACCTCACCAGCTTCACCAAAACCTTCTTCGCCAAACATACGCTGCTGAACATCCTCACCCGCTACTGCGTGCTCACCATCGACAAGATGCTGCTGGTGATGCGCCCGTACCAGATTGTCGCCACGGAAAAGATCCTGCAGCGCATCGAGGTTTCCACCAACTACAAAAAACTGGGGACGCTTGAGGCGGGCGGCTACATCTGGCATACCACTGGCTCCGGCAAAACCCTCACCAGCTTCAAGACGGCGCAACTGGCCACCAACATGGACGGTGTGGACAAGGTGCTGTTCGTGGTCGACCGCAAGGACCTGGATTACCAGACCATGCGCGAGTACGACCGCTTCCAGAAAGGCGCGGCCAACTCCAACACCTCCACGCGGGAACTCAAGCGCCAGCTGGAGAATCCGGATGCGAAGATCATCATCACCACCATCCAGAAGTTGTCCACGTTCATCAATGCCAATGCCGGCCACGAGATCTACAAGGGGCACATCGTCATCATTTTCGATGAGTGTCACCGGTCGCAGTTCGGCGATATGCACACCGCCATCACCAGGGCGTTCAAGCGCTACAACCTGTTTGGCTTTACCGGTACGCCAATTTTCGCGGTGAATGCCAGCAGCGGGGGCAAGGTGAACCTGCGAACCACTGAGCAGGCGTTCGGCAAGCGGCTGCATCAGTACACCATTGTCGATGCCATTGCCGACAAGAATGTGCTGCCGTTCCGTATCGACTACGTGAACACCATCAAAATGCCGCCTGGCATTGAGGACAAGCCAGTAGCTGGCATCGATACCGAGCGCGCGCTGCTCGATCCCGAGCGCCTGCGGCAGGTGACCGGCTACATGCTGGAACACTTCGACCAGAAAACGAAGCGGAACCAGAGCTACACCACCGCGAGTGGCAAGCGGTTGCGTGGGTTCAACGCCCTGTTTGCCACCGCCTCAATCGATGCCGCCCGGTTGTACTACGCCGAGTTCCAACGCCAGCAGCAGGATTTACCCACCGACAAGCAATTGAAGGTTGGCATCATCTATTCCTATGGGGCCAATGAGCCGGTGGAAGATGGCGCGCTGGAGGAGGAGGGGTTCGATACGTCGGCCCTCAGCGGCGATGCCCGTACGTTCCTGGAGAACGCAATCCAGGATTACAACCGGATGTTCGGTACCAGCTTCGATACCTCGTCCGACAAGTTTGAGAACTACTACAAGGATCTCTCACAACGGATAAAGAGCCGGGAAATCGACCTGGTGATTGTGGTGAACATGTTCCTCACCGGGTTCGATGCCACCACCCTGAACACGCTGTGGGTGGATAAAAACCTGCGCATGCACGGCCTGATCCAGGCGTATTCCCGCACCAACCGCATTCTCAACTCGGTGAAGGCGTATGGCAACATCGTCTCCTTCCGGGATTTGGAAGAGCAAACCAACGATGCCATTGCGCTGTTCGGCAACAAGGAAGCACGCGGCACGGTACTGCTGAAACCCTTTGCCGAGTACGAGACCGAGTATCGCGAAAAGGTAGCCGAGCTGCTGGCACATTACCCGCTCGGGCAGCCGATCATCAGCGAGGCCGGGAAGAAGGCGTTCGTGATGCTGTATGGCAGCATCCTGAAGCTGCAGAACATCCTCACCGCCTTTGATGAGTTCGAGGGAGCCGATCCGCTTTCGGAGCGCGAGCACCAGGACTATCGCAGCGTCTACCTCGATATCTACGCCGACTTCAAGCGGAAGGATGACTCCGAGAAGGAAACGATCAACGACGATATCGTGTTCGAGATCGAACTGGTCAAGCAGGTTGAGGTCAACGTCGATTACATCCTGATGCTGGTGGAGAAGTACCGCCGCGAGCGTGGCGACGGCGACGATGTGCTGCTGAAGGATGCGATTTTCCGGGCGGTGGATTCCTCGCCGACGCTGCGCAACAAGAAGGACCTCATCGAGGATTTCGTGGAGGGCGTTTCCGTCCACGGCGAGATCGACGAGGAATGGAAACAGTTCATCCATGTCCGCAGCTCGGCCGAGCTTGAACAGATCATTGCCGACGAGAACCTGAAGCCCGACCCGACGCGCGCGTTTATTGATGCGGCGTTCCGAACCGGTGGTGTGCAATCCACTGGCACCGCGATCACCGCCATCTTGCCACCTACCTCGAAGTTCACGCCTACGGGAGACTACCAGGTGAAAAAGACTCGGGTGCTCGATCGGCTGGTGGAGTACTTCGACCGGTTCGCAGGGCTAACCAGCCGGTAGGACATCATGAGGTTGGCCACGGCGGGGCCACAGTCTCTTATCCAGTCAGTCGCCCACAAGGGGCGACGCTACCGATATCGGCGCAAACAAAACCGGGCGGGAGCAATTGCTCCCGCCCGGTTTGCACTGGCAGCGCGTTAGCCTTCCTGGTTGGCCTTGTACGCTTCCTCGTATTCCTTCGCGGCCTGTTCGCCGCCCTGGTCCTTCCACTGCTGCACCAGGCGGTCCAGCTCGGAGATATCCATACGGCCAACAACGATTTCGTTCAGGCCGTCGAACATGCTCTGGAACATCTGGCCGCTGTTGTCAATGAACGTCGGCGAGTAGAGGTTGGCAGCCGGGTTCTGCACGCCGAGCTCGAAGATCTCCTTCTGCAGGTCGGTGCGCAGCGGCGCGAGTTCCGGTTCATCCGGGTTGAAGTTCACCGGCAGCGAGCCACCCATGTACCCCACCAGTCCAGCGTTTTCGGCGGTGAGCTGGTCGGTCGGGATCGGGAACCCGTACTCGTTAACCGTGTGGTGTGTGCCTTCCTCACCGTAGTTCTTGTACCACCACTCGTCGGAGCCGAACGGGGCCGAGAACCAGTCGAGCAGGCGCAGCAGCGTGCGCACGCGATCGTCGTCCTCTACGGTGTACGACACCGCGGTGAGGCCGAAGATACCGGAGCCAAGGTAGGTAATACCCTTGCCGCCGTCGGCACCGAACGGCACGATGTTCTCCACCTCGGCATCGGGCTGGTACTGCCGGATCGCGGTCAGCGAGCCATCGCGGCCATAGATGTTGCCACCGGCGTTGAAGAGGCCGGCGCGACCAGTGTAGAACAGGTTGCGGGCCTCGTCGAAGCCCATCGAGACGGCATCCGGGTGGAACGCACCATCGGCGTACAGCGTGCGGATGTACTCCAGCGCCTGGCGGAACTCATCCATCTCGTACTGCACGGTGAAGGTGCCATCGTCTTCCACCTTCCACAGCGGCGGAACGTGGAACATGTGGTTGAAGATACCGATATCCCAGCCGGTACCATACTTGGCGATACCGAACGTATCCTCGCTGCCGTTGCCGTCCGGGTCTTCCTTGGACATGGCTACCAGCACGTCGTGCATTTCCTGGGCGTTGGTGGGCTTGCGCTTGCCGATCAGTTGCTCCGACCAATCGACGCGGAACATCGGCACCTGGCCAACCCGTACCTGCGGGGTCGGTACGCCGGTGATCTTGCCGTTCATCTTCACCGATTCCCACATGTACTCCGGGAAGGTGGAGAGGTTCGGGTACTGGGCCAGCTCATCGCCGGTGAGGAAGTCGGTGAGGTCGCGGAATGCGCCTTCCTCCACAAACTTCTGCAGCGGCGTTGGTGTTTGGGTGTAGTTCAGGTAGAACAGGTCGGGCATATCGCCGGACGCAATCTGGGTGGATGCCTTTTCACCGTAGCTGGCATGCGGCACCAGGATCGGATTCCAGGTTCCGCCGATGCGCTCTTCCAGGCCCTTCCAGTAGGCGTTGTCGCCCTTGCTGGTGGGCGGCGGGCTGTACGTCATCACCAGCGCGGTGACTTCCTCGCCGTTCAGCGGCGGCCCATCGGTAGCGGCAAACCGCTCCGGCATTTTGGTATAGGCATCGGGTACGGATTCCTCGCCGGAGGGGTAGTATCCGTTCTCATCGACGGTTCCCATGGGCGTGGCGCCCACCTCGGGCGATGCTTGCGGGGTTTGGCCGAACGCGATCCGGGGTGTCAGGGCTGCCCCGAGCGTCAGCCCGGCACCGGCCCCTGCAACGGTACGACGTGTATATGCCTTGCGATTCATACTGAACCTCCATACTCATGCGCTACGTTGGTACCACTGCCATACAATGGGGAGCCCTCGGGCAATGGGCGTAACGCAATTAACCGAAACGGTTTCTGCTGCTTACCTGCGCACAACGTGTACCATCGGTCCCCTCGTGCTGTACGCCAGGGCGCGCAGGTATCCGATTAGCCCTTGATCGCGCCAGTAAGCACCCCCTTTGCGAAATACTTCTGCAGGAACGGATACACCAGCAGGATCGGCACGGTGGCAATCACCACCATTGCCATCTGCAGGGCTTCGGTCGGCGGTGGTGGCTGGCCCGGCGGGAAGTCGGCGGCGCTGGTGATGGAGGATCGCTCCAGCACGTATTGCCGCAGCACCACCTGGATCGGCCACATCTCGGATTTGTTCAGGTAGAGGATGGCGTTAAAGAACGTGTTCCAGATACCAACGCCGGTAAACAGGGCCACCACCGCGATGACGGCCTTGGAGAGCGGCAGGGCGATGTGCCGGAACACACCGATATCCGATGCGCCGTCAATGCGGGCGGCATCCAGCAAATCCTGCGGCAGGTTCTGGAAGAAGTTGCGCATGATAATCAGGTTCCATGCGCCAATCAGGCCGGGAACAACGAGCGCGGCGTAGGTATCGATCATGCCCAGCTCTTTCACCAGCAGGTAGCTGGGGATCATGCCGGGGGCGAACATAAACGCCACCAGCACCATCATGAACACGAAGCGCGAGCCGGGAACATCGGGTTTGGAGAGGCCAAATGCCATGATGGTGGTGAAGAACACCTGCACCGCCGTCCCGATGAGTGTAAGGAAGATGGACACCCGCAACGACCGCAGCACGGTGCCGCCGCTCAGGAGCGCCTCGTAACTCTCGGTGGTGGGGTTGCGCGGCCACAGCGTAAAACCACCCTCGGCCACGTCCTTCGCCGAGGAGAAACTCACTGCCACCACGTTCCACAGGGGCAACAGCATGGCCAGGGCAATGAGCACCAACAGGGCGCCCTTGCCAAGGCTCATGTACCACGGGGTATCTTCCATCCATGGGGCAAGCTTGTTCCGGTTGAAGAACCGGGGACGCTTGCGGGCGGGCTCCAGCCCTTCCAGTGCCAGGGCAGTGGTACCCGCCCCGGGTGCAGTGGTGCCGCCCGCGCGTAGCGGGCTTTGGGTATCAAGCCCGGACCACGCCTGGTCTGATGGGGGGTTAGGTGTACTCATCAGATAATCCCTTCATCGCCAAACTTCTTGGCCAGCCAGTTTGCCCCGATAATCAGGATGAACCCGACCACCGATTTCACCATGCCAACGGCGGTTGCGAAGCTGTAATCGGCCGACTGGATACCGCGGAAATAGCTGAACGTATCCAGCACTTCCGATGCATCCGGGCCGACGGCGCTTCGCTGCAGGAAGTAGGGCTCGAACCCGACCGAGAACATGTTGCCAATGGTGAGAATGAGCAACAGCACCACCACCGGGCGGATACCGGGCAGCGTGACATCGCGCATGCGGCGCCAGCCGCCGGCACCGTCCATCACTGCGGCTTCGTACAGCGCGAGATCAACCTTGGTAAGCGCGGCGAGGAAGATAATGGTTCCCCAGCCGATCTCTTTCCAGATTCCCTGGGCCACTACCAGCGGCTTGAAGATATCGGGGTTGGCCATGATATTCACACGATCCAACCCCATGCTGAGCAGGAACTCGTTCAGCATGCCAGTACCGCCAAAGAACTGTTGCCAAATAGAAATAAGAATGACCCAACTGAGGAAGTGAGGCAGGTAGACAATGGTTTGCATGGTGCGCTTGAGCTTGTCGCTCACCATGCTGTTCAGCAGCAACGCCAGCAGCAAGGGGGCCGGGAAGGCAAAGATGAGCTGCAGGATCTCAATCTGAATGGTGTTCACCAGCGCCGTTTTAAACTGCGGGTCGGTGAACATGGCCCGGAAGTTATCCAGCCCTACCCAGGGACCGGCAATGAAGCCGCGAATCGGCCCGGCCTGTGCTGACCGGAAGGGGCTCCAGTCCTGGAAGGCGATGATGTTGCCCAGAAGGGGAAGGTAGATAAAGGTGAGGAAGTAGATGGCACCCGGCAGGATGAACAGGTACATCAGTTTCTCGCGAGCGATCTTCCGCCGCAGCCGTTGCCACTTAGTGGGCGGACGGTATTCGATACTGCCTGCGCCGGACGTGGTCGTGTGCAGCTCGGGAGTTGTCGTTGCCATCGTTACTCCGTGCATGTTCGATTAGGGAAAAGAGCGGTACCCGCTTTCGAAACCAATCGCAAGAAGGGGGCCATCGATAAGAATACGGTAACATCACGGTAAAGTTGTGAGTCTGGCCCGTATTGACAGAGAAGTTACTGCAAAATGCAGCGTTATGCACCGTTTTTACTGAAAAGAAGTATGGCATTCGCAGCGGCCGCTGCCAATGGCGGAGCAGCACGGGCGTGAAGCGTGGTGCATCCCATGTGTCGAAACGGAGGGATTGGGCCAGGTGCGGCCTTATTCCTCAGGGAACTCCAGGCCGAGGTCGCGGCACAGCCGTTCAATACTGTCGTAATCCACCTCGAGGTTGTACTTGGCATCCAGGTTCGGGGCGGAATCACCGGTGAAGGTATCAGGATCTGCGCCCATTTCCGCGAACATCTTCTCGAACCCGCCCGGTGAAATGATCTCGAGAATCCGACACGGCCCATCGCCTGCGTTCCAGAACGTGTGCCACTGGTTGCGCGGCTTAACCACCATCACACCGGCCTGCGCGATGATCACCTGCTCGCCCAGCATCACGCCCAGTTCGCCTTCCAGCACGTAGCTGTATTCATCCTCATCTGCATGGCGGTGCAACGGCGCGGCAAGGGTACGCGGCGGAATAGGGTGCTCCACCAGCGAGAAACGGCCGCCGGTCTCCTCACCCCAGACAAGGAAGCGGGCTGCGAGCGCGCCGAGGTCGATGGAATGGCCGTCGTTCGGGCCAACAATGCGTGGTGCAGCGGATGGATCCGGGTGTGGCATGGTGATTCTCCTTTTGATGCATACGCCTGCGCCCTGCCGGGGGTTCCCGCATGGTGTCAGCGGGCCAGCGCCGCGATGACCTCATGGTCGGTGGTCGGGCGAAAATCGTCGTAGAACTGGCCGACGGCCCGGAATCCGCGCGGTCGGGAGACGCACTCGATGCGGTCGACCTCGCGCCCGATGGCCCGCACACGATCCGGTGATCCAACCGGCACGCCGACAATTACCTGTGCCGGCTGGTGGTTCTGCACGGCCCGGATCGCCACGCGCATGGTGGTGCCGGTGGCGAGGCCATCGTCTACCAGCAGCACGATCCTCTTGCGCAGGTCGGGGAGGGGACGGTCGCCGCGATAGCGTTTCTCGCGCCGGTGGAGCACCTCGCGCTCGGCGCGGATGGCGTTTTCAATCTCATCGGTGGGCACCTGCATGTGGGCGATGATGTCGTGGTCCAGCACCAGGTCGTTGCCGCTGGCGATCGCACCCATGGCCAGTTCCGGCTGCCAGGGCACGCCGATTTTGCGCACCAGCAGGATATCGAGCGGGGCGTTGATGGCACGGGCTACCTCGGCCGCCACGGGCACCCCGCCACGCGGGAGGCCGAGCACGACGACATCGCCGCGACCGCGCAGGTCGTGGAACTGCTCGGCCAGGGCTCTCCCGGCCTCAATGCGATTGGCGAAGGTGGTCGGCATGGCTGCTCCTGTGACACCTGCATGATAGCGGGTTGGGCTATCATGCAGGGCATACGGAACCGCAGACAAATGAAGGAGAGGGTGGAATGGCGCGTTACCCCGATCGTACCCCTGTATATGAGTTCGCATCCACATATGCCGAGAACTGCCTTTTACAAAATGGCTCGCTCTTTTGGCCAGGCAGACAGGTATGGACACACGAGAATCTCGAATCATTTTGGGTCGCGCTGGTTGTTAATCCCGATGAAGGCGATGAAAACTACATGGTCAAAATGGCTGGTCAACTTCAGGGGCAGAGCAACGATGTCTATCGGCTGGCGGCAGAGGTTACGGCTATCTATTGTCTTTTCCCAAGCTCAAGAAGAATAGGGAGAGACAGGAAACGATCACTCGTGAACGGTTTGATAGAACTCAAACCTGACTTGGGGCAACCTGATGAAAATCGTTGGAGGCTGTATGAAGCGGCAGTTGATACCGATGGTATTGGATCGCCGGGCACCGATTACAACACAGCACGCGATGCACACATTGCTATGCAACTAGCATTTGCGATGGAAGTGAAAAAGCAGCAACCATCATCCTTGGCAGACATAAAGCCCAAGGCCGTGGTCGATGCCGCAATCGATAGAGTTCAGGACGTTCGGAAATTCCGCCCGGCGACATCCTATAACGCGATCCTTCATCTCTTCTGGCCTGACCGATTCGAAGCCACTTCATCGAATGAGCAAAAGTCCAAAATGGCTAAGAACTTGTCAGATCGTTTCGGGCTGGGGCAAGGGGAAGACGTAGACGAAACGATCCTTCAAGCCCGAGAACACATGGTAGCAAGTGAGGGATTTTCGCAGGATTTCAACATGTACACAGGCGAGGTGCGACCGTTGTGGGACTTCGTAGGAACGAAACCGACAGTCGTTACCAAGAAGTTCGATTTAGCCGCTCAGTTCCGTGAACGTGTGCTAGAAAGCAACGGCTCATTCCTGTGGCCTTTTGAGGAAGAGGTTTGGACAGCCGAGAACGCTCGAAAAGCGTTTGAACTCGTCCGGTCACTATCTGGTCAATCTCAGCAAGAATCGACTTCTAACTTGATCGAGATCATGCGGGAAGCGGAACGTCCGATATTTCAAATTCTCTGTGATACTCGATCGGCGACCATCATCAAGGATTTAATGCCTAGGGCATCCGCCGAACGAGAAATCCGCAAACTGATTGATCTTCAAGGTCCGTTCAATGGAGACGATCAAGCGTTGGAAACCATGCTCGATTCTGCCGCTGATCGATTTCCTGGTTCAATCGATGGGAAAGCAGGCGTGCCCACAATCAATCACTTCTCGATGATACTCGCCGGTTTGGTAGTAATTCTTGAGCATCCAGACACCATTGGCGACAGAGACAAAATGGCGCAGGTTGTGATCGACAGAGATTCTACTGGTGGAGAATTGATGTCGTTCCCATTCTGGACTTTTTTCTATCTCATGTATCCTGAGCAAGTAGCTCCGATACCAGGGGCATTTCCTCGAGATAGAGCAATCAAGAAGTTTCGAGGGTTGCTGGACGGACACACCTATCCTCACGAAATAAGCGAACTGGCCGCAATCCGTGAGAAACTCGATCCAGATTTTGATCCATACACGTTTGATTTCTTCGCCAGTCCGTGGAAAGAGCTGTGGGACTCCGGCATTGTTAAGGAGGAGCCCGATACCACAGAGAATGAAGAAACAAATCCTTTACCAGTTGTGGGCGGCCCACCCATCGCCGAACTCGCACGTGCAACCCATCTCGACGAGTCATTCCTTGAAGAGATCAAGACGCTTCTCAACGACAAGAAGCAGCTGATCTTCGAGGGGCCGCCGGGGAGCGGCAAGACGTTCGTTGCCGAGAAGTTCGCCCGGTATATCACCCGGCAGCCGCTGGATGGCGACCGTAACGACCAGGTGGAGTTGATCCAGTTCCACCAGAGTTACGGCTATGAGGACTTCGTGGAGGGCATTCGCCCGGATACCAACGATGACGGGCAACTGGTCTACGATGTTGTCCCCGGCATCTTCCTTGAACTGGTGAGGCGGGCAATCGAGCGACCGGACGAGAAGTTTGTGCTCATCATCGACGAGATCAATCGTGGCAATGTCTCGCGCATTCTTGGCGAACTGATGCTCTTGCTGGAGTATCGGGATAAGAAGGCCCGGCTACCCTATAGCAAGCAAGAGTTCCAGATTCCGAAAAACCTCTACATCATCGGCACCATGAACAGCGCCGACCGTTCGCTCTCCCAGATCGATTACGCGCTGCGTCGCCGGTTCTACTTCGTACGCTTCATGAGTGTCAAGGATGGCAGCGCCCCGGTGCTGGAACGCTGGCTGCGGCGGGAATCCATCCCGGTTGATACCGTGCTTCCCCTCTTCATCGAACTTAACCGACGCCTGAGCGACCGCCTCAAAACCGACGACCTGCAGGTAGGCCACAGCTACTTCATGGACAGGCGTATCCACACGGATGGCCAGTTGGAACAGGTATGGAAGTACGCGGTGATGCCGCTGCTGCGCGAATATCTCTACCACGATCGCGACCGCGAAACGGTGCTCGGTATGTTTGACCTTGCTACAATCCGGGCCGCGATCTCTTCGCAGGAACCAGGGATACCGGCTACCGGAACCTTCAGCGAACCGGATGAACCCGATGCCTGACCGCATCACGCTCCATGAATACACCCCGAAGCGGTTAACGCTCTCCCCAGACGACAGGGATGCGCTGCTGGTAGACGGTGCGGGACGTATCGGCGTGCTTCCTACCGTGGTCTCCGGGGAGTTCGATGTTAATCCGAACCAGTACGTCGGGGTCATGCGGCTGCCATCCGGGCTGACGCTGGATTTCCTGCCCAAGGTGAACCTCTACACCGTCATGTGGATGATCGCCGAGGTGGAAAGGCTGGAAGGCATCGATTTCGACTGGCTGGAACAGCATGTCACCATCGATACCTTTGACGATATCCTGGAGCCCATTGCCAGGGTCTTCGTCGGGCAGGTGGAGCACCTCATCGACCGGGGCCTGTACCGCACCTATGTCGATACAGAGGACAACCTCACCGCCATCCGCGGCCGCATTGATTTCCGTGAGGATCTCAATCGCAACGTGATCCTGCGGCACCGCACCTACTGCCGGTTCACCGAGTTTTCGTGGGATGTGCCGGAGAACCAGGTGATTCGGCAGGTGGTGCGCAAGCTGGCCGGGTGGGGCTTCTCGTCCGAACTTACCCTCGAACTGATGGCGATCGACCGGCAGATGGAGGATGTGAGCCCGTCACACTTCGCCGCTGTCGATATCGACCGCTTCCATTACTCTCGCCAATCCGACCACTACCGGCCCGTCCATCGCTTCTGCCGCCTCTTCCTCGATGGTTTCTCGCTGAGCGAGCACGCTGGCGATTCTCCGTTCGATGGCTTCCTGATGGACATGAATGTGCTGTTCGAGCGGTTTGTCGCCTCACGGTTGCGCCAGCGCCTGCTGGATCATCACCCCCGCTGGCGGGTGCAAACGCAGCATCAAACCCGGCTCTTCCACGGGCAATCGAACCTCGTCAGGCCCGACCTGCTGCTGGAGCACCTGCATCATACGGCGATGGTGGCAGACACCAAGTACAAGCGGCGGATGGGTGCGGATGGCAGTCCGGCCGATTACTACCAGATGATCACGTATTGCACCGTGCTCGGATTGCAGGCCGGTATGCTGGTCTATCCTCGCCACGAGGTTGATGTGGAGCAAGGCCTGCTGGTGCGTGGCAGCCCGATCGAGATCCATGAAGTATCAATCGACCTGCACGAATCGCGTGCGGCAATCGAGCACGAGTTCGCGCGGTTAGCGCAGCGAATGATCGCGGTGGCGAATGGCGGGTTGGCGGGAACGATCCAAACGGGGTAGGGCGGTCCTCACCGGTCGAAGATCGGGCCTCGGGCGGGCACAAGGTGCGGCCCGCCTCACATGCCCGCCCGATTCTCCCCTTCGCTGCGCTCAGGGATCGAAGGACGGGCCGATATTCATCCACGTGCCCGACCGCCGTGGACGCATTCGCGACCTGCAACGGTACTATTAGTACCGTCCCTACAGCGGTTTGGTGCCCACATGCAGCGCGACGGTGCCGAACCCGTGCAGGGTGTATTTCACATCTACCAACCCGGCGTCGCGGAAAATCTGGGCCAGTTCGTCGGCGTTGGGGAAGTTGCGCACGCTCTCCGGCAGGTACTTGTACGCCTTGTACTGCCGGGTCAGCAACCAGCCCACGGCCGGGACCACCTGGTTGAAGTAGAACCCGAACGGCACTTTCAGGAATGGGCGCTCGTAGGGCGTCAGTTCCAGGCAGATCACCTTCCCGCCCGGCCGCACGATACGCGCCATTTCCCGCACGCCAGCCGCGTAGTCCGGCAGGTTGCGCATGCCGAAACTGATGGTGGCAGCGCTGGCCGCGCCGTCCTCAAAGGGCATGTTCATGGCATCGCCCTCGATGAAAAAGACCTCACTCTTGCGCTTTGCCGCCTTCTTCTTCGCCTCGGCAATCATGCCGGCGCTGAAATCGAGGCCGGTTACCAGCGGCACGCCAACCTTCTCGATCTCGAATGCGACATCGCCGGTGCCACAGGCTACATCCACCACGAAATCGCTGGGGCCGGTCTCGGTGGTCCTGGCGATATTCGCCACCACGCGCCGCCAGCGGAAGTCCATACCGGTGGTCATGACGTGGTTCATGAGGTCATAGCGGGGCACGATGGTATCGAACATTCCCTGCACGTCGTCCTTACTGGAGATCGCGCCGGATTGAGATTGCTTCGTTGCGGACATTGGTGTTCTCCGATTCCGGCCTTACGCCGAAAGCACCAGCGCCAGGCCCAGCAAGATGCTGTGGACCAGGGCGGTTTTGCCTGTTTGGCCGAGTGTACGATTCAGGGCCGGCCCGTGAAGTGAGCGCACCTGCTGTGCGAGTTGCCACAGTAGCGGCCAGCTGAGGATTGTGATCAGCGCCCACGCGTTCAGCCAGCCCACTGCCCAGAAGACGAACGGACTGAGCGCCGTAATGAGCAACATGGCGTAGTACTCGATGCGGGTATTGCGCGGCCCGATCCGCACCGCCACCGTGCGTTTGCCCACGCGGGCATCTTCATTCAGGTCGCGGTAGTTGTTGATGATGAGGATGCCAACGATCATCGCACCGGGTGGCAGCGATGCCGCCAGCGAGAGTCCGGTAAGCTCGCCGATGTGCAGGTATGCCGTGCCGGTGACCGCAATCAGCCCGAAGAACAGGAACACAAACACCTCGCCGAGCCCGAGGTAGCTGATCGGGAAGGGTCCACCGGTATAGGCCACTGCGCATACCAGGCAGGCGATGCCCAGCAGCACGAACGGCCACCCGCCGCGCACGAGCAACGGGATACCCGTAACCATCGCCAGGGCCAGCGTAATCCAGGTGGCGTTCATCACCTGGTTGAAGGTGACATAGCCCGCCGATGTGATCCGCACCGGCCCGGTGCGGTCGGCAGTATCGCTGCCCTTTTTCGCATCAATGGCATCGTTGGCAAAGTTCGCCGCGATTTGCAGCAACAGGGCCGTAATCAGCGCCAGCAGCGCGATCCACCACACGAAGCCGTCCTCGCGCACGGCCACTGCGCTTCCAACCACAATCGGCGCGACGGCAGCCGGCAGCGTTTTCGGCCGTGCGGCCAGGTACCAGATTTCCAGGGTTGAAGGGCGTTCAGCAGCGTTGCCGACCTGTGTGCTCATGAATGCGTGTGTGTCCGTGTGCGAGATACGTGATATCGAGATGGTCCGCTACACCTGTGGTACCGGGTGGAACCCGCGCGTGTAGCTGGAGGCTTCCTTTGATTCGCCGGATTCCGGACGGTGCCCGGCCTCGTGGGCGGAAACCAGCCGCCACATCATCAGGTTGTTCGGCACGGCCACGTTGTGGCGGCGGGCATGCCGTACCACGGCACCGTTAATCGCATCGATCTCGGTGCGCAGCCCCTGCTCCAGGTCTACATACATGGAGGTGTACGGGTTGGCAGTGGTGGCGGCGAAGTTCTCCATCGTTTCCACCAGCGTTCCGGCATGCAGGCGCACGCCCTCGCTGGCGGCCACCGCGACGACTTCCTCAATAATCGCCCGGGCAGCCTGGAGCAGGTTCGGGTCGTAGGCCACGGCCCGTGTCTCGACCGCAGCGAGCGCGGTCGTGGGATTGAGGGCGCAGTTCACGGCCAGCTTGCGCCACACCCAGCGATGGATATCGGCCACGGCGCTGGTGCGCCAGCCGTTATCGCGCAGGGTGGTGGCAAGGTTGGCAAGGCGATCATTAATGGAAGGCGTGCGACGGCCAATGGCGGTAATGCCATCGGTGGTGTGGGTTACCTTGCCAGGTGCGGTGCGGATAGCGGCCTGGGTGGTGACGCCCATCCAGATGTGCGGGCGCACCCCGTTGTGGGTGAGCACCTCGCGCAGGGTATGAGTGTTCCCGAGTCCGTTCTGCAGGGTAAGCACCACGGAATTGCGGTTCAGGTACGGGGCAAGCGGGGCACAGGCCTCGCCGGTGGCCCAGGCTTTCACCAGCACAATCACCACATCACTGCCGGCCACATCGGCCGGGTTGGTCGTGACATCCAGGTTCACGTGGGTGATTTGGCCATCGCGTTCGGTAAGTTCCAGGCCGTTGCGGCGTACAGCATCGAGATGATCGGAGGCCCGGCCATAGAGCAGGACGCGATCCAGTTCCGGTTTTGCGCCGGGTTCGGCGGCCTGGGAGTTCATGGAAACCGTGAGACGTGCGGCCAGCAGCGAGCCCATTGCACCAGCTCCGACGACGGTGATCTTCACAATGGCATCTCCATGATTCGGTACGTACACATCATGGCGCTATTGTCGCATTAATCGAAAACGGGCGTGCATGTCGGTGTCGATCCGCAGCACCGCCCTAAGCGGTGGGCCGATGGCGGGCCCGATGTCGCCACACCGCGCGGATCGACCTCCGGTCGATTGCCCGCCCGTTCCTCCGGCCTGCGGCCTCCGGAGGACGGGCCTACCACAGCAGGTGACGGCGAGACGTTCTGTAGACCCGTCCTGCCAAAGGCATCGGGCGGGTCATCGTCGGGACACTGCCCATACAGGTGCTACGGCTGTCGGTTGCCGAACGTGTTGTAACTGACGATCTCGTCCAGCGGCTTGCGGCCACTGCCGGGCTTGCCGCCGGATTTAGCCTCTTCGCGCACGCGGCCGATCACCACCAGTGATCGCAACGTCGCATCGACCGGTACCTGCAGGATCTCTTTCGCGGCGGATGTCTCCTGCTCGTTGGTGTACCAGGCGGTGCCGCTGCCATACCCCAGCGCATCGGCGGCCAGCATAATCCGTTCGCTCAACCGGCCCTCATCGTAACTGTGGGCCACGTTGGTGTCGCCGGGCAGCACAATCGCGATGGCGGCCGAGGCCTCCTGCATCCAGATGTTCAGTTCGCGCACGTGGGCCAGACGTTTGAGTTGCTCGCGGTCGTCCACCACCACCAGCTGCCACGGCTGGCTGTTGCGGCTGGATCCGGTCCAGCGGGCGACTTCCAGGATGCGCTGCAAGTCCGCCTTGTCCATCGGAGAGCCATCGAACTGGCGCGACTGCCGCAGGTTCCTGAGTGTACGGAGTGTGGAATCGGTCATCGTGGTGGCTCCTTTGTGTTGCAACGTGATCGTTCTATTGTAGGGGCCAACCTGGGCCAGGTGGACATATCCGTCGCGCCGGGCCCCGCGCCCTGTGCGCGGGGCTACGAATGCGGTGACGCGATGGGTTATCCCTGGGGCGATGCTTCCGGCGTGGCCTCACTCTCTGGGAAGAGGTCGACCCAGGCGTCGTCGGCAGACACATCTTCCGGGATCAGGCCTTCGCCTTGTGCCCAGGTGGTGTAGGCCTCCCAACGCTCGGCGGTTTGCGTGCCCCACGGCACCGTGCCGTTATCCGTCCACATCGGCGCGAGCAATTCGAGTCCTTCGCGCTCAACGTCCTCGACCAGTTCCGGGCTCTCGGCCATCAGGTGTTGCAGCGCGGTATCAAGGTCGGCTTCGGCGGCGGCGTACCCCTGGCGCAACGCCCCCAGGAACGCGGTCACGGTATCAGCCTGGTCGGCAACCGTGCTCTCGCCGGCAACGATCACCAACTCGTAGTAATCGGGCACGCCGTATTCCTGGATCGGGAAGTAGCGCACCGGATAGCCCTCGTGTTCGGCGAGGATGGTTTCATGGGTCCAGTAGACGCCGATAAGCGCATCGGCCCGCCCGCTCAACAGTGCCGGCATGAGGTCGAAGCCGACGTTCACCACCTCGACATCGTCCAGCGTGAGGTCGACACTGCCAAGCACGGTTTGCAGCAGGGCCTCATCGGTGGGCACGCCGGCGATCGCGACGGTTTTGCCCTTCAGGTCGGCCGGGCCTTGGATATCGCTGCTCTCCAGCACCATCACGCAGTTCAGCGGATGCTGCACCACGGCGGCGATGCTTTGCACCGGCACATCGTTGGCACGCGCCTGCAGCACATCGTTCTGGTAGGTGATGCCGAAGGTATCGCGGCCCGCGCCCACGGTTTGCAGCACCGTTGTGGGATCGGCCGGCACGAAGATCTCGACATCCAGGCCCGCATCCTCGAAGTAGCCGTTCGCTACGGCCATGTAGATACCGGCGTGGTTGGCGTTCGGGTACCAGTCCAGCGCGAGCGTAACTGGCGTGCGGTCCTGCGCGCGGCTAATGGCTGGCAGTGATGCTGCCGCCGCCGATGCTGCGGCCGCCTGCACCAGCGTGCGGCGATTGAGATGTGATGAAAACGGTTGGAACATGGTGACACTCTCCGATGCCTGCGCGGGCATTATCCCGATCAGGTCACATACGGTCGGCGATGATGTGATCGCCCTCTCAGCCCGGCCAACCCGAGCTCCCGTCCGGCTATGCGGATGTGTACCAAGCGTGCCGGAGGGGGAGGGGATGTGTCAAGGCAGCGTGGTTTTGGGACCCTGGCGATGCAATTCGCAGGGGCGGATCCTGAAGGGTATCCGCCCGCGACGCTGTTCCCGTTGTGCGAGTTCGTGTGTTGGTTGGGGTCGGGCGGATACCGGTCTGCGGATCGGATCCGCCCCTACGACCCACGATCAAACACAAAACCGGCCCTGGTGCATGTCACCAGGGCCGGTTTCTCATTTACGTCTATGAAGGTGACTAATCGGCGACAGCCGCGCCCTTGATGGCGTCGATTTCCGCCTGCACACGCTGCCCGAATTCCTCGTGCGTCGCGTAGACGTGCTGCATGAATTTCTCCACCACGATCTGGTCGCACTGCGCCAGACCACCGGCAATGTTGCTCACCAGCTCGTCGCGCTCCCAGTCCTCGATGGTGAGGTAGCGCTCGCGGGCCTGGCCGTAATCGTTGGTGCGATCAATGCTCTGGCGTACCAGCTTACCGCCCGGAACATCGAACTCTGCCTGGGCGTAGCTGGCATCGGCCTCGGAAAGGCCGGCACGCACGCTGGGCTCGTAGTTCACGCTTGGGTCAGCGCCGCGCTCATCCATACCGTAGCTCATGGCGCCACCTTCCTGGTTGGTGCGCACACTGGCCAGCGGGGCGTTGATCGGCAGTTGCAGGTAGTTAGGGCCCACGCGGTAGCGCTGGGTATCGCTGTAGCTAAAGGTGCGGCCCACCAGCATCTTGTCGTCCGAGAAATCGAGGCCGTCCACCAGCACACCGGTGCCGAAGGCGATCTGCTCGCTCTCGTTGTGGAAGTTCTTGATGTTCTCGTTGAGCGTCATCATGCCTACTGGGCGCAGCGGGAAGACATCCTCCGGCCAGGTCTTGGTGTCATCAAGCGGATCGAAATCGAGCTCGGGGTGCCCATCGTCGCTCATGATCTGCACGTTCAGCTCCCACTTCGGGAAGTTGCCGGCATTGATGTTATCGACCAGGTCCTTGGTATGGCTGCCAAGTTCGGTCTTCTGGATTTCGTCGGCCTGCGCCTGGGTAAGGCTCTCGATGCCCTGCTGGCTCTTCCAGTGATACTTCACCAGCACGCCTTCGCCGGCGGCGTTCACCATGCGGTAGGTGTTCACGCCGAAACCATCCATCTGGCGGTAGTTGGCCGGGATACCACGCGGGCTCATCACCCAGGTGATCATGTGCATGGCTTCGGGGCTGGCGGCCCAGAAATCGAACACGCGGTTCGGCACCTGGCGGTAATTGGTCACCGGATCCGGCTTCTGGCTGTGGATGAAATCGGGGAACTTGGTGGCATCGCGGATGAAGAACACCGGCAGGTTGTTCCCCACCAGGTCCCAGTTGCCATCCTCGGTGCGGAACTTCACCGCAAAACCGCGCGGGTCGCGGGCAACTTCGGAGCTGTCGCGGCCACCGGCCACGGTGCTGAAGCGCACGCTCACCGGGGTGATCTTGCCCTTCTCCTGGAAGAGCTTGGCGCGGGTGTAAGTGCTGGCCGGTTCATCGCCAATGGTGCCGTAGGCCTCGAAAATGCCGTGGGCGGTCATGCCACGGGCGTGCACCACGCGCTCCGGAATCCGCTCCCGGTCGAAGTGGCTGATCTTCTCGAGGAAGTGGTAGTTCTCCAGCGTTGCCGGGCCACGGTTGCCCACCGTGCGCATCTGCTGGTTGTTGTGTACCGGGTGCCCCTGGCGTGTTGTAATAACGGGCTTACCGTTCTCGGCCATTTAATACCTCCATGAAAACGAATTTACTGGCCGGCTCCCCGCTACGGGGCACCCGACCAGAGCGTACTACCAGTGTCAGGTGAAAATGATTCGCTGTCAAGAATGATTCTCAACTGGATTGCCAGTTTAACGATTAATTGAAAGCGTAGCGGCAGGTTGTATCCGGTTAGCACCGTGCAAGGGTGCCAATTGGACCTGCATTTTGCCCTGCCGTTCACCAGAATTGGTGAAACGCACATCAGGCTTCTGTCGATCACCTGCCGTGGGAACGCACGCGTTCCGCGATAAGGCGGGTGCGGTGTGCTGCCTGTACTGGCCGGGCACTGCCGCTGGCTAGACGCGTACCGCGTTCTGTGGCAAATTCGCAGCAGCAACCGTCCCTTTTGCCCACAGGATCATGGATGTCTATCTCGCTCAGGGCAACATCAGAGCGCCTGTTACGCGGGGTCGATCGCATGATCGCATCGCTCGCATCCATGCTGCCCGTCGGGATGTTGTACCGCCGCACCCGATTGAGCCGTGCCTGGAGCGCCGAACGCGGCAGGGATATCCTCATTGCCCAGGTGGATGTGGCGGGTGGTTTCCCAGGCAGCCTGCGCTGGCAGCAGCGGCTCCCAGGCAGTTCTATTCACCTCACCGACCAGTGGCTGATTGTGGGCGAGGGCATGTCCAACGGATTCGCCCTGCCACTGGACCGCCTCGTTGGCAGTGCCCTCCAGGGCACGGGTGGACTTAAGCCGCCCAGCCTCATCCTTTGGTACCACGATGGCGAGCTCACCGGCTCGTTCTCGCTCAGCTTCCGGGGCACGGCGCGCGGGCGATCCGGCCTGATGCGTGCCGATGTCTGGCAGCAGCAGCTCGCCAGGCTGGGCGTACCGAAGATCAATCCCGAGGAGGCCCGGTTCTTCCCGGATATCCATGTGGATTGGGATGAAATCGCCGATTTCGTGGACGATGAGGTGCGCTATTCCGGGCGTGCCATTGCGAGTGTCGGCGGCCCGTTTGGTGCGGAACTGGATGACGCCGATGTGTGGATCACCGATCGTGCATTACTGTGGTGCCCCGTACATGGGCGGGGACTCAACCGATTGCCGCTGGAATCGATTATCGATGCTCGTGGCGGGTTTGGTGACCGCGTTGCTATCGGCATCGAGGATGCCTGTGGCGGCCGGTACGATCTCTTCTTCGATTTCGGTAATCGTAACGACCGCACCCAGCGCGGCGCGCACGTTCAGCAACTCCTGGCCGCCAGCGGCGTGCCGGTGTCCACGGCAACGCCCGTAATTGCCCCCTGGCGACGTGGCGGTGCCCGCCTGCCAGACGAAGCCTAACCCACCATTTCGCCCAGAGCCGTGCCAATTCGGCCGATGAACCGCTCGGCATCATAGGGGTTGCGGTATCCCTGGGTCAGCACGGCCACTGTGATGCGTGCCTGCGGCCCGATGATGACGCCGCAATCGTGCACGATGCCTTCAATGGTGCCGGTTTTGCCGGCGTATTCCACGCCCTCGGGCAGGTGCCGGGCCAGCCGGTCGCGGTGCTGTTGGTCGGCGAGGCACTGGCGCATCCAGGCGCAAAGCTCCGGTGTAGCGACCGTGTCGTGATAGATGGCCGTGAGGATATTCACCAGCCCCTGGGCAGTGGCGCGGTTTTTCGAGGGGCCGGGCGGGATATTGCGATCCATGAAGTTCCGGCCAAGCCTGGTATCGCCCACATCCAGCCGCTTGCCAAGCTCGTTGATGGCGTCGATCCCGACCGCGTTCATCAGCACGTTGCTGGTGGAGTTATCGCTAATGGCGGTCATCAGCCAGGCATGATCGCGTAGTGTCAGTTCCAGCTTTGGATCGAGCCAGTTCATCACGCCACTGCCGCCCAGCCGGATATCCGCGGCGGCGGGCAGGGTGTCATCAAGATTCAAGCGGCCTTCGGCAACTGCCTCTGCCAATCCGGCGAGAATGAGAATCTTGATGGTGCTGGCACTGGGGAAATCGCGATCCGGGTAGAGGCCAAATGTCTCGCCGGTTTCCAGGTTGCGAATGGCAATGCCGATATCGGTGCCTTCGACGCGGTTGTCAGCGATATGACTGATGGTCGTGAAATCCATACGGCCCTCGTGTGGTCGAATCCGTTACCGTGGCGGGAGCATGGCAACAGGCGGTGTGTTCATGCTCTCTATGTTCGCACAGGTTTCCGGTCTGTGGGCCTCTGCCGGGTTGCATGCCGGGCATGAGACAATAGAAGCGTGATGACATCCTGACGCTTACCAAGGAACCAGGGAATGGTACAGAGAATCGATGCAGGCAAGAACCAGGTGAGCAGGCGCGCGGTGATTAATGCGCCCGTTGACGAGTTGTTCGATCTCGTTGCCAACCCGCACCGGCACCACGAGCTGGATGGAAGCGGCTCGGTAGGCACCATTGTGTCCGGCGCCGAGCGCATGGCCGAAGGCGAGCCATTCCGCATGCGCATGCGGATGTTTGGCATGAATTACCAAACCACCAGCATTCCTACACAGGTGCGCGAGAACGAGGTGGTGGAGTGGCAGGTAGCTGGAAGGCAGAAATGGCGCTGGGAGTTCCGCCCGATTGATGCCAACACCACCGAAGTCACGGAAACATGGGACGTTCGTGGCCTCTGGCTGGCTCCGCTGTTCCGGGTTACGGGAATGTTCGGCCGCAATGCCAAGGGCATTGAAGAGACACTTAACCGGTTGCGTGATCGCTATGATGGTGGACAGAATACGAGCCGATTTGGCGATTAGCGCTGGAGGTGGTTGATGGTGCAGGTGACCAACCGGAACGGCAAATCAGTGTTGATTCCGGATGAAACGCTCCTCGGGGATGCGATCCGCGCATTGCCCGCTGGCGTGCGCTCCGACGTCGGCGAGGTGCGGCGCGCGTTGGCACGCGAGCATCGCGTCGACCAAACCTGCCCGGTTACCACCCAGCGCATGCTTGTGCAGTTCAGCCAGGGTGGCGATGTGCCGTACTGGCGGGTAGTGGATCCGGAGAAGCCATTCGCCAACCGGCTGGTTGGCGGTGGAGACCGTGTGCGCCAGCAGTTGGCGGCTAAATCGTAGCAGCGAAGCGAGTCAGAGGTTCGGGTTATGTCCCCGGGATCCGTAGAGGCGGACCTGCGTGTCCGCCGCATTCCGGGTTGGGGCGGACACACAGGTCCGCCTCTACGATTTTTCGAACCGTCGCCACAACCCTTCTGAAACCACCTCTACCTTACCGTCCACCACCGTGATGGCGCTGTCGTCATCGAGGGCGTAGGCCGGTATGGTGATGTTCTCGAACCACGCCTCGGCGCTCGCCATGGTGTTGGTGCTCCAGCCGGGATACTCCAGGTGCGGAAAGATGGCGAAATCGACGATGCCCAGCGCTTCATCGTCGCCCTCTGGCCCCGGCCAGGTGACGAACTCGCGCCCGATACGCGGCGTCAGCACCATGCTGCCCGCACTCACCCCGATCCAGACGGCGTCGAGCGCTGGCAGCATGTCCACCAAACCGGATTCCTTCATCCATTGGGCCAGGTAGATCGCATCGCCACCATCGACCAGCAGCACATCGGCTGCCTCCACCCATGGCACCCACCGGTCACGACTCAGGCTCGTTAGCGTGGTGAGTTCGAGGACTCCCACGCTCTTCCATCCCAGGGAGACCATCGAATCGGCCGCGGTGAGGGTACGATAGACTGCTTTCGGCCCGGCATACGGGTGGGCATAGGTCGCCGTGGGAATGAAGAGGGCGTTGCACTCCTCAATCGGTTTCCCAAGCAGGTTCACCAGGGCGTTGTGGATGCTCTGGTTGCGTACGCCACCGGATGTGAGCAGGAATTTCATCGATCCATTTCTCTCCTGGGTCCGGACTTCATGTCCGGGCAGCCTGGGCGCACACGCAGGTGCGCCACTACGTGACTTACGACGCTCGTGGCAGCGGACCTATGTGTCAGCTTCATCCGGGCGCACACTTGGGTGCGCCACGACATGACTTACCACGCTCGTAGCAGCGGACCTGTGTGTCCGCTCCATCCAGACGCACACGCAGGTGCGCCATTACGTGGCTTGCCACGCTCGTAGCAGCGGACCTGTGTGTCGGCTCCAACCAAGGGCAGACGTGGGCACGCCGCCACGTGTTTCTGCGGTTCTTTGTAGCGTCGACCCTCGTGGTCGACCACAAGGGTCGACGCTACTTCTTCTGATACAGGCGCCATTCGCCCTCGGAAACAACCCGAACCTCACCGTCCGCCACAACGATGGCGGTGTCCTCATCAATGGCATATCCGGGGGTGTCCAGTGTGGCCGCCCACTGTTCGGCATGGTCCAGTGAATGCGTTGGCAGGCCCGGCCAACCCAGGTGCGGGAAAATGGCGAAATTCACGATGCCGAGCGCTTCGTCGTCCGCGCCCTCTTCGGGCCAGTGGACGAAATTGCGGCCAATACGCGGCGCCATCACGACGCTGCCGGCGCTGAGTCCCACCCATACGGCGTTCAGGGTCGGCAGCATCGCCGCCAGGCCCGATTCCTTCATCCAGTGGCTGAGGTACATCGTATCGCCGCCGTTCACCAGGAAGACATCGGTTTCCTGCACCCATGGCAGCCAGCGATCCCTACCGAGGCTTGGCAGCGCGGAGAGTTCCAGCACCCCCACGGATTTCCAGCCGAAGCCGATCATCGGGGTGTCGGCAGTGTCGGTTATGAACCGGTACGCCAGTTCCGGGCTGATTGCCATCGGAAGCCCGTAACTGGCAGTAGTGATACAGAGCGCGTTGCATTGCTCAACCGGCTTGTCCAGGAGGCGGAGCAGGGCGTTATTGATGCTCGGGTTCTTGATGCCGCCAGACGTCAGCAGGTATTTCATCCTGCCGATGCCCCGGTCTCGCGTAATTGGGCGATCACCTTGTCGATGTTCTTCTGCCGGGTTTCCGGCTTCTTCGCGTTCAGGATCGGGGTGACCATACGGAGCTGGTTGCTGTAGCTCATCACATCCCAGGCGGTTTTCGCGGCCGGATCTGCGTCGAAATGAGTTGCCAGTTCCTCGGGCAATTCCACCTCGCGGGGTGCAGTATCGAGTTCGATCCCGATCTCGTACGGCACGCCAACCTCCAGCTTGCCCTCGGCCCGGCGTGCCTTGCTGACGGGAATCCAGAAACCGTCACCCATCTTCGCGATGGACGATCGGTAGGTGAACCCGTTGAGCGTGAGCACGACTTTGGGATGGTTGCCGCCCCCGAGGGATGCCACGGCGTCCGGCGGCACGGGAATACCGGCGTTATCCGCTTCTGTTATCTGGAGTTGCGACGTGAATTTCACGATAGACCTCCCTGCTGACCGGTGATGACAGGTCTATCGTGGCATAGTGAGGGCTGGTTGGATACTCCGATGTTGCGCATGGCATGTGTCCCCGGACGTAGCACCGTCCCAGGGAGCGCAGCGACCGTGTGGGCGGTGAAAGAGCCTGCACCACTCGCGTTGCGACGCGAGGTACGGGCCTACACGAGACGCGGATCCGGTGGATTACGTCCGCGAGGCAATCACCCGGTTGTGGATGGGTACGTCAGGCTGCGCTGCGGATGAGGTCACGCAAAGTAGCGGTCTCGGGGAGATTTTTCAGGGCTGCGAAAATGCTCGAATCAACGCGAAGCACTTCCATGCCGACCGGGTTACCATCCTGGTCGACGTCGATGTAAACGGTGGTGGAGAGAGTGACGGTTGTAGCGACCTCGGCGTCCGAGAGACGGACGTAGATTGCATTGGCATCCTGGTCCCAGGTTATGCGCGTATCTGTCGTCATTGTTGACTCCTCAGCGTACGCTCAGGATACAACCCCGCACCACTCGACTGCGGTTGAGTTGCGGGGCTACATAGTTATCTTTACCGCTACCTCATTCAATCGGATGTTACGTCCTCGAGGCGATGACCGCTGCTGCACCAGCCATGGCGGAAGCGCTGATACGGTTGGTGATCTTCATCGCGCGTGGGGTGTGCAGGAACCGGCGGGCGACGTTTGCGGCCGCGACCCAGGCGCAATCCACCACCATCAGTACCACGAAGCAGGTCGCCGCAATCGGCAGCCATGTGCCCGGGGTAAACGCTTGTGGCCCGATCAACGAGGGCAATAGTGCCAGGTAGAACACCATGATCTTCGGGTTGCCAAGCGTGAGCGCCATGCCGCCGGCGAACATGCTCCACGGGTTCTGCCGCTTCGGCAGTTCATCTGTCCGCTCGACCGGCGGGGTGGTCCACATCTTCCACGCCAGGTACACGAGGTAGAGGATGCCCGCCCAGCGCAGCACCTGGAACCCGGTGTAAAACCGCTCGGCCAGCGCCGTCATCCCGGCCATGCTCACGGTCAGCCACAGCACCTCGCCGATCCAGAACGCGGCGAGGAACGGCATAATGTCGCGCCAGCCGTTGGTGATCACGCGGGAAACCAGCGCCGCGATGCTCGGGCCGGGTGTGCCGGCGTTGAGTATCAACGCGCCCGCGAAGGTGAGGAGGGTAATCAGTTCCATGGGCTTAAGCCTCGGTATCGGGAATCGACACTAAACTTCGAATTGGCCTTCAAGGTATGCAATCCATAGGTCGAACACCTCAAGTCGTTGGATCATAGTCCAACAATCGGCGGGACTTATTCCAGCTGCATTTAGAACTAGAAGTCGCCCCAGCACAGAAAGCAAAGTGGTAGCCGAAACCAAGTCGATTCCTATGAGAGGAGGCGACTCCTTTGAAAGTCCATGCGCTAAGTAGTTCCGATGTTGGGCAATGCTACCTATCAACCGATTGACCCGCTTCGAAGATCCGAAAATGGTTTGGAGGTCATCCTTCCACGGTTCAACTAGCTTGATGAGTCTCCTTTCTAAAGAAGGCTCGTAACCGAATCGTAATTGCCTGCTAAGAAGTTGAATGTGTTCTGGCTGATATTTGGCAACAATATCAATGATTTCATCAACTTGTTTTTGGTACGCTTCCACGTCTGCAGTTGACACAGGGGATTGCAGGCGATGGAAAGACTCCAAGAGGCGTACAAGCTGTATAAGCTTCTCGTCGTCATCAATAGGAGAAGCCTCCACTTTAACCAGTTTGGACATCAAGTCCTGGAAGACTTGAGTTCGGTCAAGAAAGCGTCGCAGAATTTCTTCACTTAAGTCATTGGCGTTGAGAAACCAGTCAGTTGATTGCGATATGACCGGGGAATTTACTGGTTGAACTTCTGAATTGATGTATACATCTATCAAGTTAGGTTTCAGATCAGGTTCCTGATCCGAATTCGGACGAATTCGAACCGTTTCCAAATTCGTCATGTGGGATGAAGCGAATCGAATTAGTTCCAGTATGGGCAGAATGACGTCTGTGAACCAGTCCGCAAGCCGCTGCGCGGAGTTCTTTGTCACAGCAAAGACTCCAATCTCCCTTAATGTAGTACTGGGTCCATTTCGGCTGACGTCGACGTTTATCGATAAGTTGACACTGTATCCGTCAAGTCTCCACTCGTACGTGGGAGAATCATGCTGGAGCCAATAGTTGAATACTTTCTCCCAACTTGCCGGTTGTGAACCGGGACTACTGGCAACTGTTCGTAAGAATGGAGAAAGGTTAGCAATCGAGAACTCAACGTAACTCGGACAGTTGACTTCAATATCGTCATAGTGACCGCCGAAAATCACGAACTTAGGAGTATATCGAGTCTCTGAGTAGTTTTTCTGCAAGGAAGTGCCCGAATATCGACAGTCTAAGAGAGTCACTGCAAAGCCTTTTATATGGCCAAATACGACTGTAAAACGGCGGATTCCTTGCGTGAGATTGAATATAGTGGGTTTGGTCCCATCCAGCCTCTCATGAGTGATAAGTTGCCAGATTGCAGGTCCCGGTTCCGTTGAATGTTCCAGTGATCCAGTAATCTTCTTGCTCCCACTGAGTTCGGGAAGCCAAAACTCGCCAACGCCAATCTTGTCCATCGTGGTATTCCTTTAGTGCAATAGTAGTGTGGTCTGAGAATCCATTAGGTCAATGTTAGACGTTGCTCCACCGATATTGCCCCATACCTAGCTAAGCAACAGGAGCGTCACGGCCATGGCGTGAATCCCGTACAATGGAGGTTGCGGCGCGTTACCGGGTGCGTACAGTACCGGCGTGCCCTGCCACCAGTGCCAAACTGTTCGGAGGATCACACACTTGTTTCGTCCCCTCTCTGCCCTCTTCGGATTCTTTAGCCGCGATCTCGGTATCGATCTCGGTACCGCCAACACCCTCGTTTACGTCCGCGGCAAGGGCATTGTGATTTCCGAGCCATCCGTGGTTGCAATCGACAAATACACCAAGCGCGCCCTTTGGGTCGGTATGGAAGCCAAGGCGATGGTCGGCAAAACGCCGGAAAGCATCATTGCCGTGCGTCCGCTGGAAGATGGCGTGATCGCCGATTTCGATACCGTCGAGATGATGCTGCACCACTTCATTCGCAAGGTTCACATGCAGCGCCTGATGGCGCCGCACCCGCGTGTGGTGATCGGGATTCCCAGTGGCGTGACTGAAGTCGAAAAGCGCGCCGCCAAGGATGCCGCCCTCAGCGCCGGTGCCCGCGAGGCGTACACCATCGAGGAGCCCATGGCCGCCGCTATCGGCGCGGGTCTTCCTATTAACGAACCCGTCGGGTCCATGATCGTCGATATCGGCGGTGGCACTACGGAAATCGCCGTGATTTCGCTCGGCGGTATCGTGGTGAACCACAGCCTGCGCGTGGCCGGTGATGAAATCGATGACGCCATCATTCACTACGCCCGCCGCGACCACAACCTGGTGATCGGCGAGCGCACCGCCGAAAATGCCAAGATTGCCGCCGGTTCCGCGTATCCGCTGGAAGAAGAGGTCCGCGTGATGCTGCGCGGTCGCGACCTGCTCACCGGCCTGCCGAAATCGGTGGAAGTGAGCTCGGTGGAAATCCGCGATGCCATCAGCCAGCCGCTGAACACCATCATTGAATTGGTGAAAACCAGCATCGAGGAAACCCCGCCGGAACTGGTATCCGACATCATGGAGAACGGCATCACCCTCGCCGGGGGTGGCGCCTTGCTGATGGGCCTGGATCGCCGCCTGCAGAGCGAACTGCGTATGCCGGTGCATCGCGCCGACGATCCGCTTACCTGTGTGGCACGCGGTACGGGCAAGGTGGCCGAGGCATTGCATCTCTACCAGCGCGCGCTGGCCAGTGGCCAGGAACTGCGTCGCGGTTAGCGCCGGGGCCATAACGTTATGAGAAACCTGCCCTTCAAACGCCTCGCCATGGCCATCGGGTTCTTTGGCATCTTCTGCCTCGGCATTATGCTGATGGATTCCCGCAGCCTGCTCGATCCGCTTCGCAGCGGCCTGGGTGTGGTGCTGAACCCGGTTATCACCGAGTTGCGGGAGTTTGGCCAGCCAGCCGAACCCACGGACCCGGTAGAGGTGCAGCTTGCCACCGCCGAAGCCGAGCGTGACGCGCTCCGGGCCGAAAACATGCTGCTTCAGGGGCAACTCGATGAGCAGGCAGTGTTGTTGCAAACCCTGCAAATCCAGAGCGATTACACCGACCGCCAGGTACTACCGGCCCGCGTGCTGGGCACTGACCCAAGCGGATTGCAACAGAAGATCATCATCAATCGCGGCTCCGCTGATGGCGTGCGCGAGGGGATGGCGGTGATCGATGGCACCCACTTCATCGGCCAGGTGGTGGATGTGGAGGAGAACCGCAGCAGCGTGCTGCTGATTACTGATACCAATGCATCCGTCGGTGCCCGCATGTACAACTCCCGTGCCGATGGCATCCTCTACGGCAACGGTCGCGCCAACCCGAACCTGACGCTTCGGCATATCAACCGGGCGGTGACCCCGGTTGAGAACGAGTGGATCATGACATCCGACCTGTTCGAGAGCGAAACCGCGCAGGTTCCGGGCAATATCCCCGTCGGCTGGATCGTGGGCGAGCCCACGGTGAACGCGCAAACCGACCAGATCGAGTTCACCGTGCAGCCGGCGGCCGATTTCGACAGCCTCGAAAATGTATGGATTGTGGTACCGCAATGACAAAATCACCCCTCATTGATCCTCGCCTTGTCGCTGGCGTGGTTGGGGCCAGGCTGGTGGGTTCCACCATTCGCCGCATTGGCCGGGGAGGCGGCACCGCTGCGCCCGGCCTGGTGGCCGAACGGGTGGACAAGGGCTTGCTCACCAAGCTGGGCGCGCAGTTGCAGCACGGTGTACTGGTGGTAGCCGGTACTAACGGCAAAACCACTACCACCCGCATGGTGGCCGATATCTTCGAGGCCAATTCCTGGCGCGTGGTGCACAACCGCAGTGGGTCCAACCTCGTGCGGGGCGTGGTGGCATCGTTTGTCGAGAAGAGCTCGTTTGCCGGGCGAATCCGCGGCGATGTTGGTGTGGTGGAGGCCGATGAAGCCGCCATGCCGGAACTGGTGAAGCGCCTGCAACCGCGCGTGATCTTGCTGAACAACCTCTTCCGTGACCAGCTTGATCGCTATGGCGAACTGGATGCCATCACAAAGAAATGGCGAGTGGTGCTGCAGCAATTGCCGGCAACCACCACCGTGGTGGTGAACGCCGATGACCCGACGCTGGCTGCGCTGACCGCGGATATCCCGGCCCGGCGCGTGTGTATCGGCCTGAACGAGCAGCATCACCGGCTGGAATCGTTGCCGCACGCCGCCGATGCCGCCATCTGCCGCGTCTGTGGAAGCGACCTCGCCTACCGCGCGCTCTACCTCTCGCATCTCGGCGAGTGGTATTGCACCGGCTGTGGACGCGAACGTCCCGCGCTGGATTACGCCGCCGGGGAGATTGCCCTGAACGGCGACCTCGATTCCGCGATGACCGTGCATGATGCCGCCGGCGAACACCGCATTGAGATAGGCGTGCCCGGCCTCTACAACGCTTACAACGCGCTGGCTGCGGTCGCTGTGGCACGTGAGTTCGGGATCGGGTGGGATGTGGTAACCAGCACCCTGGCCGGGTTCCAGAGCGCCTTCGGCCGTATCGAGCGGTTCGAGTATCAGGGTCGCGCCATCACCATGGCGCTTGTGAAGAACCCCACCGGCTTCAACGAGGTGCTGCGCATGCTCACCTCGGCCAGCGGCACCTTGGAACACCCAACGATGATCTGCATTAACGACCTCGATGCCGATGGCCGCGATGTCAGCTGGCTGTGGGACGTCGATTTCGAGTTGTTGTCCGAAGGCGCGGGGCACCTGTACACCACAGGCCTGCGCGGTGCCGATATGGCCAACCGCCTGAAATACGCCGATGTGCCGCTGGAGCGTATCCATCCCATTACGGACGATGTCGGTGCCGCCTTCGATGCCTTTATCGCTGCAATTCCGGAAGGGACTTCGGCCTATATCCTGCCGAGCTATACCGCCATGCTGCGCCTGCGCAAGGTGCTGGCCGACCGCGGTATCGTGCAGGAATTCTGGGAACAGTAGGGAACCAACCATGACAACGCAAACGCCCCGCAAGCTGGTGATCGGCTGGCTGTACGGCACCAAGATGAATATCTATGGCGATCGCGGCAACGTGGTCGCGCTGGAGAAACGTGCCGAATGGCGCGGTATCGAGGTAGAGGTGCGCGAGATCGGTATGGGGGAGGCAATTCCCGACGATATCGATATTTTCTTCTGGGGTGGCGGCCAGGACCAGGAACAGGTGGCGGTGGCAAAGGATATCGCCGGGGCCAAGGGCGAGGCAATCCGTGCCGCAGTCGAGAACGGTGCCGCCATGCTCGCGATTTGTGGTGGCTACCAGTTGCTGGGCCATGGCTACCAACCCAACGAAGGCGAGATGTTGCCCGGTGTGGGCCTGTTTGATATCACCTCGGTTGCCGGGCCCACGCGCTTTATCGGCAATGTGGTGATCGAGAGCCCGGAATTCGGCTCGCTGGTCGGGTTTGAGAATCATAGCGGGCTTACCCACCTGCAGGGCGATGCTGTGCCACTGGGCCGCGTGGTGGCTGGCCACGGGAACAATGGCAGCGATGGCACCGAGGGCGTGATCTACAAGAACGCCATCGGCTGCTACCTGCACGGCTCGCTCTTGCCGAAAAACCCGCAACTTACCGATTGGCTGCTGCATGCCGGGTTGCGCCACCGTTACGGTGAGGATGTGGAATTCGCACCCCTGGACGACACCCTGGAACAGGCCGCACATGCAAGTGCAACCATGCGTGCCAGGAGTTCCCACTCGTCATAATTGCACTTTGCATTACAAATGGATATGATAAGCGGAAATCACGGACTTTCCGCTTGGTGGTATGGTTCGTTAGGGAGGAAGCCTTCCTACATTCGCTGAAGGCCTTCGTTTCCAAACAAAGCTTGGTATGCTCACTCTCGCGTTGGTAGAACTGGCATCGTGCCGTGCTCGCCGCCGAGCACAGGAAGGTAAACCCGACATGTTCAATATGGACAATGTTGACCTGCAGGTACTGCGCAAACTGCAGGAAGATGGCCGCGTAACTATGAAAGCCCTCGCTGAAGAGGTAGGGCTCTCCTCGCCGGCAATGATCGAGCGCGTGCGCCGGTTGGAAGAACGCGAGGTGCTGAAGGGCTACCGGGCGCTGGTGAACCCGCGCGCGGTGGGCCGCAGCCTGACGGCGCTTATCAATGTCTCGCTTGATCGCGCCGATTACGACGCGTTCCTGGATGCCCTGCGCGAGCAGAGCGCCGTAGAGGAATGCCATCGCGTGACCGGTGACCAGGCGTTTGTGGTGAAGGCCCATGTGGCCAGCACCGAAGACCTGGAAGCGTTGATCGATGAGCTGCAGCAAGTGGGCGCCAAGTGCAGCACCAATATCGTCCTCAGCACGCCCATCGCCAACGCGGCCATCATGCCGCCCGATGGCACCGTGACGGACAAGAGCCGCGCCACGCGACGCCGGCGTCGCACCCGCCAGCAGCGGATGGTTGAGCAGGGATAGCGCACGAAACCAAACGGCCCCCGGCAGATGCCGGGGGCCGTTTGACGTATCAGTCGCTTGCGCGCTCCATCGCCAAAATCTCTTCTACTTCTTCCTGCGCGATCAGTTCCGGATCGCCGCCGTACTGGCTGTTGCTCAGGCGGGCGTAGAAGCCATCAAGTTCCAGCAGTTCGGCGTGCGTGCCGCGCTCGATGATCTCGCCGTGGTTGATAACGAGGATCTGGTCGGCACCGCGTATGGTGCTGAGCCTGTGCGCGATCACGAAGCTTGTGCGTCCCTGCATCAGCCGGGTCATGCCCTCCTGGATATGGCGTTCCGTGCGCGTATCCACATTGCTGGTGGCTTCATCGAGGATGAGGATACGGGGATTGGCCAGCAGCGCCCGGGCGATGGTGATCAGCTGCCGTTGCCCCTGGCTCACATTGCCGCCACGTTCCGCCAGCACGGTTTCATATCCCTCCGGCAGGTGGCGGATAAACTCATCGGCCTGTGCCAGCCGTGCCGCCTCGATCACCTCATCGTCACTGGCCTCCAGCCGGCCGTAGCGGATGTTCTCCATTACGCTGCCGGCGAACAGGAAGCCATCCTGCAACACAATGCCCAGTTGCCGGCGAAGCGCCGCCTTGTTGATATCGTGCAGGTTCACGCCATCGATGCGGATCTCGCCGGAATCGATCTCGTAGAACCGCGTCAGCAGGTTGATAATGGTGGTCTTCCCTGCGCCGGTTGGCCCAACCAGCGCAACAAGGCTGCCCGGTTCGGCGTGCAGGCTCACGTTTTTCAGTACCGGGGTGGTGCCGTCGTAACTAAAACTGACATCATCGAACACCACATCGCCATGGGTGATTGCCTTGCGGCCGTCCGGCTGCACGGCGGCGTCGGCCTCGTCCTCTTCATCCAGTATTTCAAAGATGCGCTCTGCACCAGCCAGTGCGCTTTGCAGCTGGGTATACATTTGGGAAAGCTGGCTCACGGGCTGGGACAGCTGCCGGGTATAGCTGAGGAATGCCGCCACGACGCCGACGGTGGTACGGCCCGTTACGGCCAGCCAGCCACCGGTGCCCGCCACAAGGGCGATGCTGAGGTTGCTCATGAAGTTCATGATCGGGCCAACGATACCGGCAAAGGTCTGGGCGCGAATCGCGTAGCCGCGGAGTTCGACGTTCGTTTCCTCGAAAATGGCGATCCGCCCGGCCTCCTGCCCATAGGCCTTCACCGTGCGTTGGCCGGTGATTGTTTCCTCGATGATGCCGTTCAGCTTGCCCAGCGATTTCTGCTGGTCGCGGAAGCCCACACGCGTGCGCGGCGCGATGACCCGGTTGACCAGCAGCGTGAACAACACCAGCGATCCAATGGCCACCAGCCCGAGCACCGGTTGCAGCACCAGCATGGTGATCATCACGCCGATACCCAACAGCACACTCCCGACCATCTGCGAGGCACCCTCGGTGAGGATCTGGCTGATGGTTTCGACATCGTTGGTGAGCCGGCTCATCGTATCACCGTGCGGTCGGCTATCGAAAAACCTCAGTGGCAGCCGTTGCAGCTTGGCGAACACATCCTGCCGTAGCCGGTGCACCGTTCGCTGCGCAACCGTCGTCATCAACCGTGCCTGAAGCCAGGTGACGGTACTCGAGAGTACAAACACCCCGGCCATTAGTAGCACAATGCGGGTAAGGCCATCCATATCCTTGGTCAGGATGTAATCGTCGATTGCGCGGCCCATGAGCAGCGGACCCAGCAGCTGCAGCCCGCTTGAGCAGACGATAAGCAGTACCGCAATGGTCAGCTTCAGGCGCTGCAGGCGCAGATAGCTCCACAGGCGGAGCAGGGTGGCCTTGCGATTCTTGACTTCTACTTTCTCGCGCATGAACGCTGCGCCTGGCCCGCCCCTATGCATCGGCGACCCCGCTTTCAACCTGGCTGTGGTAGATCTCGCGATAGGCATCGCTTGTAGTGAGGAGTTCCTCGTGCGTGCCCTCGGCGACGATGCGGCCGTTATCCAGCACGATGATGTGGGTGGCGTTCACCACGGCGCTGATACGCTGCGCCACCAGGATCACGGTCATAGGGAGGCCTGCCAGGGCTTCCTGGATGCGTCGCTCGGTCGTCACATCAACTGCGCTGGTGGAATCGTCCAGAATCAGGATCGGCGCACCGCGCACAATGGCGCGGGCAATGGCAAGGCGTTGTCGCTGGCCACCACTGAGGTTCACACCGCGCTGGCCAACTACGCTTTCGTAGCCATCTTCGAGCTTGCGGATGAATTCATCGGCCTGCGCCATACGCGCAGCACGCTCGACTTCCTCATCGGTTGCATCCGGATTGCCGAAGCGGATGTTCTCGCGCACGGTGCCGCTAAACAGGACCGATTCCTGCAACGCCACCGAGATGTGGCGACGCAGGCGCTCTTCGTCCCACTCGCGCACATCCATATCGTCGATTAGCACCCGGCCGCTGCTGACATCGTAGAACCGGGGCACCAGGCCGACGATGCTGGACTTGCCCGAGCCGGTAGAGCCGAGAATGGCGAGTGTTTCGCCCGGCTGCACGGTGAAGGAGATATCCTGGAGCACCGGTGTGGCATCGTCACCATATTGGAAGGACACATTCTGGAACTCGACCTTGCCGGTGGTGCGACCAGGCTGCGCGCCTGTGGTGGCATGCTCGATGACCGGCGTGGAATCCAGCACCTCGTTCACCCGCTCGGCGCTTGCCTCGGCACGGGTAAAGCGCATGAGCACCATGCTCACCATCATCAGCGCGAACAGGCTTTGCATGAGGTAGTTGATAAATGCCACCAGCGCGCCAACCTCAAGGTCGCCGGCGTTCACCATATTGCCACCGAACCACAGCGCCGCCACCATACCGGCGTTCACGGTGAGCATCATTAACGGCATCACCATCACAATCAGGTACACGGCATGCAGCGTGGAATCGCGCAGGTCGTCATTGTTCCTGCCGAAGCGGCTGCTTTCATGCAGGTGGCGGGCAAACGCCTTCACCACGCGCACACCGGCAAGGTTCTCCTGGATAACGGCGTTTACCTTGTCCAGTTGCTGTTGCACGCGCTTGAAGCGGGGGAATGCCTTGGCCATCACGAGGCCAATCATCACCGCCAGCACCGGGAACAGTGCCAGGTAGAGCAGCGAGAGCCAGGGCGCGGTGATGCTGGCCATCACAATGCTGCCGAGCAGCAACAGGGGCGCGCGCACCATGATGCGCAGCATCATCTGCACGGCATCGCCCAGTTGCACCACATCGTTGGTGAGGCGGGTGACCAGGCTGCCGGTTTCCAGTTTGTCCAGGTTGGCAAACGAAAGCGATTGCACCTTGCGGAAGAGGCTGTCCCGCACGTCGGTGGCAAAGCTGAGGCTGGCCCGAACAGCGAACACGCCGCAAAGCACGCCAAACACGCAGCCCAACAGGGAAAGGCCAATCATCAGCGCGCCGGTACGGAGAACCTCGTCAAGATCGTTGTTGGCGATGCCCACATCGATAATCCGCTGGGTAAGGCGGGGTTGCAGGAGGTCTACGGCGACTTCGCCGGCCATCATCAGCGGGGCGAGCACCACCAGTAACCGGTAGGGAGTGAGGTAGCGGAAGAGGCGTCTGGTTTGTTGCACGGGTGGAATCCTCCGGGCGTACAGTGCAAGGCGTACGCGAGGATAAGTTTACGCCGCAGCGTCAATGCCGGCGGCGGTCAGGCAAACGACTTGAAGTACACCACGGTATCGACATCAATGCCGAAGAACGTCTCGGTTTGATCCGATTCCGGCTCGGCCCGCCAGTTGTGGCGTTCGTAAAACTGGCGGGTAGGGGTATTGGCGGCCAGCACATGCAGCGTGCCTACGGTGGCGCCGGCCGCAATCATATCCACCTCCACCGCCTGCATAAGCTCCGATCCGTAGCCCTTTCCCATCACCGATGGGTCGAGGTACATGGAATGCAGCATGGCGGTAACGGGCTGTGATTCCGGCAGCAGCTCCCAGCTCGCAAAGCCCACGATTTTGCCGTTCTCTTCCACCACCACGGTTTGGGCGGGGTTATCGGGATCGAGGGTGCGCAACCACTGCTGCTCGCGCTGGGGAATGGAGAGGGATTCCAGCTGGTGGCCTGGCAGGAAATCGCGGTACGCGTGCTGCCAACTACGTACATGGACAGTGGCAATTGCCAGCGCGTCGTCGCGTTCTGCCTGCCGGATAATCATGGGTCAGCTCCTGCCTTTGCGCCGTTTATCATCGCACATTCCCGGTTCGCCAACGCCAGGTCGCATGGGTGAAGTGGAATGTTTGATGGTAGAACGCACCTGGGGAGCAATTGTGTTGCACTCCGGGCTGCGTTTCCTGGTCATTGCTGGCCAGGAAACGTTGCCCGGGTGCATACGCCAGTCTAACGGGGATCACCCTGGGGGCGGCGTCCCCCGCGACTGCGACGGTGGGCGGCATGAACCGCTGTCTTGCGATCGTGTTCGGGCATGGGCATGCTGGCGTCCATGCTGTAGAGTGCATGCGTTTTGGCCCTCACACCGCGAATCTCTTCGGTATCCGGGGCGTCTGCCAGGCGCGAGGCACTCTGGAAGAACCGATCCCGGCTTTCGCGGAAGCGGCCCTCGCGATCGAGCTTTACCGCCTCGCGATGGTCACGAGCGGCGTACTCCAGCGCAACCTTCTCGGCGATAGCGTCATCGCGTTTGGCGTTGCTGGCATCGCCGACGGCGATCCGTGCACCCTGTTGGTTAATCTCTTCTACGGTGCCAGTGCGTGGGTCTGTCCAGTGCAGGTGCAGCTCGGGCACAATCTCCTCCCCGCGTATGTGGCGGGATGTAACCGCGAATACCAGGTGCACCTGTTCACTGGCGGCGAGGTCGCGCACATCCACACTGGTGTGGCCACGGTGCGTTTCGGCGGGGAACGCGTTGATGAGTTCGGCCTTCACGCCGTGCGGCAAGGTCAGGTCGAGATAGGGGTTGACGGCCACCATTTCGGCGAGGCTGCGGAGTTCATCGCTGAAGAACGCTTCCAGTTCGGCGGCATGGGCAATGTACTGGAAGTTGCCGCCGCCTGATTCGACCATGCTGCTGAGCAGGATCTCATCGAACCCTTCACCCACACCAATGGCACTGGTGCTGATGCCGCGATCCCGTAACTCCCGCGCATGCATGTTCAGCTCGCGTGGCTCGGTGATGCCGACATTCGCCAGGCCATCGGTAAGCAGCAGCGCCCGGCGCACACGGGTGGTATCGGAATCGTCCGCGCTCAACTGGCGGCATGCTTCCAGCCAGCCGCCGGAGAGGTTGGTCATCCCGCCGACCTCGATCCTGCGGGTCACGCGTTCGAGGCGGGCCCGATGGGCTGTATCGACCGGTGTCAGGCGATGGAGCACCTGTACTTCGTCATCGTAGGTGACCAGGCTGACCCGGTCGGTGGGATTCAGTTGCTGCACTGCCGCAAGCACGGCCTGTTTCACCAGCTCCAGTTTGCGTTCGCCACCCATTGAGCCGGAGCGATCGAGCGCGAAGGCGAGGTCGATAGGGGCGCGCTCACCGCGTGTCGAGTCGGATGCCGAGATGGTGACCACCAGGTGGCTGCTGCCCTCGTTTGAGGCGAAGATATCGTGTTCCCAGCTGGTGGTGATGTTCAGTGTCATGAGCGGCTCCTTCCATTGTCTTCGTTTTCAATCATGTGGCGCAGGCGATGCAGCGTGCGATGGAATTCGGACCCCATGCGCTTCACCTTGCTGGATCGCATCAGCAGTTCGGCATCATCGCCCAGCGGGAATCGCTCCCAGGTGGTGGATGGTGGCTCCGGGGCGATCATGGCGTTCGCGAAGGCCGGAGGTTCACTGCGGCGATCCCGTGGCCTGCGTCCCTCGATCTGGTCCAGGTACTCTGCCGCCGATTCACGCACCTCCCGGCTTTCCGGCCGGCTCCGTAGACTCATGCGTTTGCTCATTGCCCGGTCCATTGCCACGGCCTGCGAAAGCGTGGCGAGGTAGGCGGGATCGCGCATTTGTTCCGGGGTTAGCGTGTTCAGCCGGTGCCGAATTTCACGCAGGGGGAGGTACATATCCTTCATGGCGCCAATGGCCATCAGGCGATCCAGGTGTTCCTGGCTGTAGGTGGCATTGCGGCCGCCAATAACCGGAGGCGGAAGTAAGTCCTCCGCGATGTAGTACCGAACGGTGCGGGGCGTGACATTGGCGAGCGTGCTCAGCTCATCCAGCGTGTACTCGCGCTCCCGGGCAGGTATATCCTGCCTCTGGTCGGACATTGCACTGTCCTCCTTTCGATGATGGGTGAGATGTCTGGACTGAATATAGCAGTATTACGTAATACTGTCAATATATAGTGTCAGGAATGCCGAAATGTGCGTGTTCATAGGGATAGAAGACCGATACACGTCGCTGTCACGTATCGATGATATTTCAATGTGACAGTTGCATTGTCCGGTTTACCCGACAGATGAACGGAGCATGAAAGGGTTCACCACCTGCGGGAATGCGGGGTGGTATACTCTTCCGGTACAATCAGCGTGTGGCGCCATAGCCAAGCGGTAAGGCACGGGTTTGCAAAACCCTGATTCGTCGGTTCGAATCCGACTGGCGCCTCCAACACGAAAACCCTCGGGCCCGAACAGGCCCGAGGGTTCTGCGTTTAATGATGCGGGTTCCGATGTGGAAGCTGGCATTGTGCGGATTCGGGCGTACACACAGGTGCGCCGCCACTATTCGTCACGGTTCGTAGAGGCGGACCTGTGTGTCCGCCCGTGATCGACCAAATCTACGGGCTGGGCGTCGACACTGCGGCGTGTCGGTTGGATTCATCCCGCCGCGGTCGGGCCGGGGAAGCGTGTCTGGCTGTACAGCCCTGCCGCGGCCAGCCCGTACACGATGCCGGCGAGGATCCACCGCGAGAACGTGCTGGCGCTGTACGCGGTGCCCAGCGCGATTTTTCCCAGCCCATAGAGCAGGATCGCAATCGCGATGGCCGCGAATCCTGCGTGCTTCACCGGCATTCCCAGCCGTTTCGCGATTTCGACCAGGGCCGGGGTCACGATGGTGATCGAGATTCCGGTAATGAGTTCGAATGAATCGGTCACGATGCGTTCTCCTGTGTTGATGCAGCGAGGATTTCCGCCACGTTCCTGTTGGTACCGCCGCTCCATACCCGCCAGAGCAAATCGCTGGCGCTGCCCTTGCCCATCACCCACCACACCGGATTACCGGCCACGGTTTCTCCCACCACCCAGCCGCGAGCCCAAAACACATTTCCCCGCCGCAGCACGCGCATCACCGGCTGGTTGGTTTCCGCCCATTTGCGCGCGTTCAGGGCCTCGGCTGTGACCGATACGAGCTGTGGCTTCGCCAGGCGCACGATATGGCCGAATGGCGGCATTTGCGGCGTGACCGGCTTGGGGATATCCACCACGTCGCTGCTCGCCAGTACCTGCTGGATCCCCGCCACAACGCCCCGGGCCGCGTTCTCGAAAAAGCCGGGTGACTGGATGATGCCTGCGTCGCCGCGGATGTTACCGAGTTCCAGTACAAGCCGCACCAGGCGATCACGCACTACGGCGGTATAGCCGAACATCGCCAGGCGATACCCCTGGCCGCCGACGCCAGTCTGCTTTTCGCTCATCACGCCGGGAAACAGCAGGCCGCCGCGCAGGGGCAATCCGGTTGTGGCTGCCACACCACGGGCAATTGCCTCGGCATAGCGGCAGTCCAGCGGGTTGCTCTGCCAGCTGTCCGAGCCGCGCAGCGGCGAGGTGGTATGCAGGCCGTCGCCATCGGGCACGATCGCGAACACGCCACGCGTGTTGTTGGCATCGCCCTCGAAGTGGATGTCCAGCATGATGTCGTACGGATTGGCATCGTGCCGCCGCACCACCTCGCGGCCGACTCCATCGAGTGAGCCCGCAAACCAGTCGGTATCATCCTGCAGCATGTCGGCGGTATGGCCGGCCTGCCGCAGCGCCTGCTGGACGGCTCGCGCTGCCCGCGGGGATATCGCCATTTCGGCCGCATTGCCACCACCGCTGTTGCGATGGCCCTGGACGAGAAGGATTCGAAGCTGTTTTCGCATGGTTATACCTCCACCAGGTTCATGGTGATCAGCGAATCGCCCCATTCACCACTGTCGGCGGGTTGTTCCACCACCTCCGTAATGCCGACGATGCGAACCGTCCTGTCCACCGGGTCGGTGTCGTGGTCGATGTCCCGGAAGGTCACCACGGTGTCTGTCTCCCATGCCGCCCACAGTTCATCAATGAGCTGCCGTCCGGTGCGGGAGAGCATGACGCCGTTGCGGTCGATCTCCTGGTCCCGCGCTTTCACCTTGAACGTCCATTTGCGCCGGCGCGCCGGCGACGAGAGCACTTCATATTCCGCCCACACGCCCACCAGGATCGGCGTCCATGTGTCCACCGACTGCCAGCGCACCCGCAGCTGGATAAACGTGCTGGTCGGGCCGAGCAGCGTGCCGGTCAGCTCAAAGTTCAGGTTGGTCAGGACATTGCCTGTCAGCGATTTGGAATCGGCAATCGTCCAGGACAAACCATTGTCCAGACTTACATCGAGGTACACAGCGACGGTGTCTGTGGAATACAGGCCGTTGGTCGATGGTGCGGCGAACACCGCGCCGACCTTGCGCCACGCCTTTTGCTTGTCCCGATAGCCGCCGTCGATCAGCGGCGACATAAACCACGCGTCCGGTGCGTAGGCCGTGATGCCGCCTGACCTGGGCGCGAGGCGAAAAGTGGTGACGGCTGGTGTGTTGTGGTGGAACACCGTAATGTCGTGGTCGCCTGACCCGCCACCGATCGGAATCGGGTTACACCAGTTGCCCGATGCCTCATACGGTGCGAGGCCAAACCGCCACCAGCCGTTACCGTCGTAGGCCCATAGTTCCATCATGTAGGCGTGCGAGAGCAGCGCCACCACCACATAGCCACCAGCGACGCATGCCCCATAACACTGCAAGCCGGATAGCCCGGTTGTTTTCCACCCGGCACGATCGCCGGTGGGTTTGTATTCCATGACGCTGCCGGCAATCCACGCGAGGGTGCGGCCACCGTAGCCGAGCACGAACCGGTAATCATCGGCCTCGGTGTGCACGCCATGTTGCACGAACGGTTGGAGTTCGCCGCTCCATTCCTGCCCTGGGATTTGCTTCGGCACGGTGTCCGGGCTGGCCGGTGTCCACGCCGGGTTGTTCACCATCACGTCGCGCACGCGCCCGGTGAACGTGTAGAGGGCTTGCTCGGTGATCAGCAGCAACTGACCCGCCACGGTGGTGAGGCCGATAGCCGGGTACTCGAACAGTCGTTGCTGGATGGAGCCGCCTGTTGCCATGCGCAGCACGGTCGGTCGATACCCGGCGCGTGCTTCCGTCCACACGGCATACCCGCCATAGGTTTCGATGTAGTGACCGCGCTCCCCGGTGATCAGGGTGGTGTCGGTGTTGGTCACCGCGTTGTACCAGATAATATCGGCGGCTCCGCCAAACGCAATCAGCAGTCCGGTCGCGGCATAAATGCACAGGTCGGTGATGATGTTCGGGTATGACCGCACCGGCACGGTGCCGGACGCCCCCGCATAGAAGTTGCGCCAATAGAGTGTTTTGCCAATGGCGAAATAGACGCGGTTATTCACCACCGCGTAGGGCATCCGGGTTCCGCCCACCGGCATCGCGTCGCCGGTCGGGATTGGGATATTCGCCCTGGGGACGGACAGCGCCCATGGTTGCACGCCCTGGCCGTCGAAGGCAGGGCCGATATTCAGCGAGGCCGCAAACTTGTCCCGTTCGAGTTGCAGGGACCGCGGTTGGCCGCCGAAGAAGTCGGTGAGTGAAGTCCGTTCGGTGCGGCCTTCGGCCATGCCGTCTTGCAGTCGTTTGTATGTTCCGGGTTCGAGCATGTAGCCAGCGCCGTGGAGCACAATATCGGTGGATTGGGGCATGGTGGAGCGTCCTTTCTGTAGCAACGCGTAGCGTCATAGGGCAAGGCGACGCATTGAGACGCCGCAGGCGCGGCTCCCCTGAGGCGCGAACGCGCGACCACTGTTTCCGATGGGTATGCGTTGTAAACCCGTCCTGGATGGTCGAAGATCAGGGAGGGGGCGGGTTCGTCCGGGCCAATCTGTTTGCCTGGTGTCAGATCTGATGCGAGCCGATTGCGTAGCGGCGGACCTGCGTGTCCGCCTCGATCAGGTCCGGGGCGCACACACAGGTGCGCCACGACGCTTTGGCGTGCGGGGTAACAGCCATTGGACCGGTGCGGCCGGGGCAATGGATCAGGACGTACGTATCCACTCCCACGATGTGCGGGTTACCGCGACATCCTGCCATTCCTCAATCAGGCGGCTGCGGAACTCCACATGGTGGTAGGCCCGTGTACAGCGGCAGTGATCGTGGAGCGGAGGCATAAAGCCCTCGCCCTCGGGCCACACCTGCCCGTCCAACTGGCCGCAGATCGGGCAGGTGCGTTCATCATCGCGAGTCGTCCACACCTCGTAACGCACCGGGTCGAGCTGTTCCACCACAGTATGCACGCGCTCAATGGAAACCCGGCCCACCTGATGCCAGAATCCCGATTCGGGCTGTTCCCGCACCGCCTCGCGTACGGCGGTGCCGAGCTGATGGCCAAGGTTCATAGGGCAACCTCATAGGGCAATGCGAAGCATTGAGTCGACGAAGTCGCGGCCCCATCTGGTCCAGTTGCCGACAGGCGCGTCCCCCCTCATAGGGCATCCCCACCAAACGACCCCGCGTGCAGTTTGTGCGTGCGGCTCCAGAACATGCGATCCGCATCCACCTGCGCCGTGCGGGCAGCGGCGGCCAGCGGGTGCACGCCACTCTTGCCGGTGTAGCGTTTGCCCTCGCTGATCGCCCGGCGGCTGAGCGCTACTGCCAGTGCCAACGCCACAATGATGTCCTCATCGTTCGGCTGGATATCCAGCGGCTCAAAATCCGTCTCAGGTGGAACGCGGTGCACCATGTGCTCGATGCGCCAGACACCACTGCGGGTAACGGTGCGCCCCAGCAGGATGGTGTTGGCCCACGCCCGCCAGGTAAGGCCGCCCTGATTACCGGGCACCGGCGGCGGGGCATCGGTGCCCTCCCAGCGCGGCACCAGCCGGCCGGTATCGTCGAACAGGCGCACCACCCGCATCACATTCACATCGGATGGCATATCGATTTCCTGGTCACCCTGCAGCACCGCGATAGCGCTTACCGCCTGCCGTGGCATGGACGTGCTGTAGCGGCGAATCGCCTCGGCGATGGCATCGTTGAGAAAGTCATCATCCCACAGTGGATCGGCACCATGATCCTGCAGGCGATAGCGCAGCATGTTGCGTACCTGAAGTCGGGTGGTCATGAGGGCTGTCCTTTCACCAGTGGTTCGCTGGCCATTTGTCGCAACTCGGCATCGGGATCGTGCTCGCCCAGCACGCTCATGGCGGTGCGACGGCTCATCAGCCCGTTCTGCACGCGGGCCACAGTAGTACGCACGGCTGCTTCGGTATCGCTGGGCAGGATCGGTGGCCAAATAGCTACCGGCACGCCAAATCCGCTGATCTCCACCGACAGGTGGTACGCCATCATCTCCAGGAAGAGCTGCGCGCGCTGCGAGATCACGGTGTCCCACTGGCGGCGCTTGCGTTGCACCTTTTGCACAAGCGGCTGGATTTCCACTTCCAGCGCAGCCCCGCTGAGGTCACGACCGCTATCGCCGAACGCGGTGCGGGGCGTTTCGCTGAGGTCGTGCAGCATGCGGAAGAGGAGGTCCATGTACTTCAGGTGCACATCGGCGCCGCCACCCTGGAGCAAATCGAGCAGGTAGGCACGGGCGCCTTCTGGCAGTTCCCATTTCGCGCCCGGCCCGATACGGATGCCCTCCGTGCCATCCACGCCTTCCAGTACGGTGATCGGCGCGCCGGAGAGATCGAGGATGCGACTGAACACGTTCATGCGTTTGTTGATCTCGGTGCACACCGGCATCAGGTCGGCGAGGTCCGATTGCCCCCAGAACTGGTGGGGGAGGGGATCGTTGGCGATGACCACATACGGAATGCGCCCGTAGGGGTTGGCGGTATCCACCAGAAGCTGGTCCTTCGCGTGCACCCGAAAGGTGGTGTTTGTCCAGGTCTCCAGCGTGGGGATGGGCTTGTCGGGATCAACCGTTGCATCCAGGCGCACGCCGAACTGCGCCCGCAGCTGGCGTGGGGTGGCGCGGTAGAGATGCCGCACCACGTCCAGCTGCCGGGGGTTATCGGGTGCTGTGCCTATGGTGATGCTGCCCGGATCCACTGGTACCACATTGGGCATGCCCAGGGCAGGGTTCCAGGTGATTTTCATGGCGGCATCGCCGTGGATCAGCGCATCGGTGGCCAGGGCGATATCCAGCCGGGTCAGGCCGAGGGCATCGCGCCAGCGCAGCAATTGCTGCTCGGCCAGGGTGGCCCGTTTTGCCGCCTCGCCGGTTGCGGTAATGCTGATACCTACCGGTGCATTGAACACATAGCTCACAGTTTTGCGCAGCAGCGTGCGCGCGTAATTAAAGGTGAGGGCATCGGATTTTGTGCCCGCATGTTGCCAGCCATCGGCGTAGGCCCCGAACTCGGTGTAGCGTTGCAGCCGGGCATCGTCCGCCGGGGTACGCGTTCCCGGCGGCCAGCCGCTGCCGATGGCGGTATGGCCGATCGCAGTGATATTCACAGGCGCGAACCATCCTTTCCTGGCGGCGGAGCCGGGTGTGGCCGCGCCGCGCGTGATACAGGCGAAACAGAATGGACCAGCTGCTGCGCACGGAAGCGTGTATCAACTCGAATCCGTTACGGCGCCGTACTGCATCCGATCGCGACACGACCGGTACACATCCAGATTAGAACATATGTTCTGTTCTGTTTCTACTCTCTATACGCATTGGGAAAGGGTCGAAAAGGGGATTTCGGCATCGAATTCCGCGAATCGCCCGAAATTGGTTGCGCTTACGGCCAGCCGGGGGCATGTCAGGTGGAAACGACACATTCACTGCCAGGCCTGAATGGGTGCCAGGGATAGTGCCACCGATACCCGGCACGCTGCATCATCAGCGTTCTGTCGAGGCCCGTTCCATGCCATACTTGAGTGGGGCAAGGATGTGTATACCACATGCGGTATCCCTTCCACAATTGGAGCAGGTGTCGGGAAAAAGCCTGTATCTATGGGAAAACGGGGCATGACATATCCGCAACAGACCCGCCGGGCCGCTTGTATTTGTTCGTGAAAAGTTTCACTATATACATGTCGGTCGAGCCGCTCGCAGCGGGCGGATCGTAACAACGGTGAAGGCAAAGATGCCAGCACCGCGCGCCGGACCCAACGGCGAACCGTTGTCCGGGCAACGAAAGGAATCGGTATCCCATGGTCTCCCAGGCATCTCCCGCAAAGGTCTATACCAATCTCAGTAACGACGAGTTGGTCGCCATGGCCGTTGAACGTGGTGAAGGCGAGGTCGCATCCACCGGTGCCCTCGCAGTGCGCACCGGGAAGTTTACGGGCCGATCCCCGAAGGACAAATTTGTAGTTCGGGAACCAGGCAGTGAGGACAGCATCTGGTGGGGTCCGGTGAACCAGCCCATAGAGGAAGAGAAGTACAACATCTTCCGGGCCGACGTGGAAGCCTACCTGCAAGAGAAGGAAGTGCTCTTCACCCAGGAGCTCAGCATCGGCGCCGATGTCCACTATGCCTACCCGGTGCACCTGACTACGGAAAGCGCCTACGCCGCCCTCTTCTGCCGCCACCTGTTCATCACCGATGAGCGCGAACTCGATAGCAAGCCCATCACCATCCTGCATGCGCCCGGCTATCAGGCCGATCCCGAACGCCACGGCAGCCGCACGGAAACAGCCATCATGCTGCACCCGACACGGCAGGAAATCGTGATCGCGGGCACCCTGTACTCTGGTGAAATGAAGAAGGGCGTCTTCACGATGATGCAGTACCTGCTGCCGAATCGCGATATCGCCACCATGCACTGCTCGGCCAACTACACCAGCAAGGAAAGCCAAACCACCATCTTCTTCGGGCTCTCCGGCACGGGCAAAACCACCCTGAGCAATGATCCCAACGCCACACTGATCGGTGACGACGAGCACGGCTGGAGCGAAAACGGCGTCTTCAACTTCGAGGGCGGCTGCTACGCGAAAACCATCCATCTCAGCGAAACAGAGGAACCCACGATTTGGGAAGCCACCAACATGAAGAACACCGTGTTGGAGAATGTGCCGCTGGATCCGGTGACCAAGGAGCCCGATTACGAGGACAACAGCCTCACGGAGAACACCCGCTCCGCGTTCAGCGTCGACCAGGTGCCAAATGTGGATAACGATGGCCTTGGTGGCCACGCCCGCCGCATTGTGTTCCTCACTGCCGATGCTACTGGCGTCCTCCCGCCGGTGAGCAAGCTCACCCGCGAGCAGGCGCTCAGTCTGTACCTGCTGGGCTTCACTAGCAAGGTTGCCGGCACCGAGCGAGGTATCACCGAGCCGCAGCTCACCTTCAGCCCATGCTTCGGCAGCCCGTTCCTGCCCCTGCACCCCGAACGCTACGCCGAACTGCTCGGCCAGCGCATCGATGAGCATGAACCGAGCCTGTGGCTGGTGAATACCGGCTGGGGCGGTGGCGATTTCCACACCGGCGAGCGCATCAGCATCCACGATACGCGCGCCATCATCACGGCCATCACCAGCGACAGCCTGGATACCGTGCCTACCGTGACGCATCCGGTGTTCAACCTCGAAATGCCGACCCATGCCGAAGGCGTGAGTGATAACGTGCTGGACCCGCGTGAAACGTGGGCCGACAAGGACGCCTACGATGCCGCCGCGAACAAGTTGATGGATGCGTTCCGCAAGCGTGCAGAAGAAATGGACATCAATCCCGCGTGGACCGGTTGGCTGAAGAAGTAACCGACGCTTCTTACCCCGGCTCACGAAGTCTCCCCCGGAACACGTTCCGGGGGAGACTTTTTTGTGGGGTGGGCATGGCCCAGTCCCGTAATTGTCGTCCGCCCGGGGGTCATCCCGGGCGATGGGCGGGCATGGCCCAGACCCGCAGTTGACGTAGGCCCGGGTTTCATACCCGGGCACGCCACCGCAGGTCGCGATTCTGGCAGAACAGGTGCAATGCGATCATGCCCGCATCACTCGACTGCGGTCGAGGTGCGATCCTACACATGTCGTACGCCCGGGGTTCATCCCCGGGCGCTGCGTGCGCAAGGTGCAGGCCTATCGATGTCGTAGGCCCGGGATTCATCCCCGGGCGACGTCCGGCCCACATAGACCATGCCCTGCATGGCAATCATGCAGTCCCGCCCCCCGTGGGCGGGATATGGGCGACCGGTGGCACAAGGTGTTGCAAGCCGGCTGACCCGTTTCCCCGGGCACAGGGCCCGGGGCTACATGCCCTGTGACTGGTTACCCAAATCGGGCAGCGTTGCGTTCGCGTGCCTTCACAATCTCGTCCTCGCGGTTCTTCGGCGGGGCCGTGGTGACCAGGCTGGCGAGCAGCCGCTCGGTTGCCGCGGCAATCTCATCGACCGCGCGGTCAAATGCTTCCGCGTTTGCTGCACTCGGTTTCGCGCTGCCGCTCACCTTGCGCACATATTGCAATGCGGCCGCGCGGGCGTCATCGGCGGTGGAGGGTGGATCGTAATTAAAGAGCGGACGGATATTCCTGCACATTAGGCACCTCGTCGTTGCATTGTTTCGGCGGCATCCTCGTCCGGCACCAGCCAGCCCATACAGCTGCCTATAAACATCATACCGGCTGCCACCATGAACGCGGTTTGCCAGGCGCGGAGGTTGGGTTCACCGCTGAGATTGATGACGCCAATCACCGACAGCACTGTGCTGAGCACTGCTACGCCAAGCGCGCTTGCGATTTGCCGTTGCACACTGAACAGCATGCTGGCCCCGCCCAGCTTGTCGCGCGGGATCGTGGCCATGCTCGCCGCCTGGTTCGGCAGGAATAGCCCGGCCATACCAAGCCCGATCACGAACATGATCGCGCCCACTACCCAAAGCGGTGTCTCCAGGCCCACGCGGCTCAGTCCCAGGATCGCGATCGTGACCAGCAGCAAACTTCCCGCCATAAGGCGGCTCGGCCCAATTCGCGGGTAAATGCGCGCCACCACCTGCGTGCTCACCAGGATCCCCAATGCCTCCGGCATGGTTGCCAGCCCGGATGCCAGCGGGGTTTCGCCGCGCACATCCTGCAGGAACAGCGGTACGAGGAAAAGCGTGCCGAGGAACCCGGCGGTGGCGAAAAACGCGACCCGGATGGTTGACGACAACAGCCGGTTGCCCAGCAACCGTAAATCCACCAGGGGGCGCGGCGTGCGCAGTTCGTGCCACACAAACACGCCCAGCAATACCAGCCCGGCGATGCCTGGCAACGCAATAGAGGGGTGGGTCCACCCGGCATCCGGGCCTTCCAGCATGGCGTACATGGCGCTGCCAAGGCCAATCCCGCCAAGGAAAAATCCTGTCCAGTCCATCCGTCCCGCGTCGGCTTCGGTGGGCTCATCGGCCAGGTAACGCCAGCCATAAAGAAGCGCCGCGGCGGCAACCGGTACCTTTGCGAAGAAGGTCCACGGCCAGGTGGAAACCTGCAGGATGACGCCACCCACAATTGGCCCAAGCGCCGGCCCGAGGATGGTGGCGAACATGAGAACCCGGCCCACGGAGATACGCTCGCTGGGCGGAAACGTGCGGTAGAGGAGCGCCATGCCCACCGGCACCAGCAGCCCGCCGCCAATACCCTGCAGGGCCCGGCAGATAACCAGCTGGTCCAGCGATTGCGCGAACCCGGCCAGCAGGTTGGTGGCCGTGTAGATACCGAGCGCTGAGAGAAACACGCGTTTGGGGCTAAACCGATCCGTGAGCCAGCCACTGGCCGGCATAACCACCGCCAGGCTCACGAGGTACGCGACGGACACCGCCTCGATCTCGCTGGCGGCCACGCCAAACTCGCGACCAAGTGTCGCCAGCGTGACGTTCACAATTGTCGCGTCCAGCGAGCTCAGCACCATGCTGCACACGTACACCGTCGCCACGATGTACTTCTGGTTTGTGGTGAGTTGGCGTAGCACCCGTGCTCCTGTGCGCATAGGCCGAATATCGTGCCTGCCTATCGTCGCACAGCAACGCGAATCGTGATGCGCCGTATCGTGTGGTCGGTGGAACTAGTCGCCCTGCGCGAAGGTGGGGCCGGCGGGGAACACGTAGATGATGTAGGTGAGCTCGCCGGTGTTTGCCTCGATATCGATGGTGAAGGTGCTCGCGCCCGGCTCGGCGATGCTGTTGGCGGCGGTCTGTTCCATCGCGGCCGGAATGATCAGCACATCGGTGCTCTGCGTTTCCTGCTCGATGCTGACGTAATCCGGTTGCAGGGTATACGTGCGCGCCTCCAGGTTGGCCACCACAAACGAATCACCCTGCCGCGTTACCCATAGTTGTCGCCAGGTGCGCTTGTCCTCCGGGGTTTCTTCGCGGACAAGTGGCGATCCGGCGTCCATTGGCTGGCATTGGGATGCATCGAAGGTGCGGATACTCTGGCCCTCGCAGGATCGCACCTCAAAGCGCAATCGCGCACTCTCCGCCGCCGGGTTGGGCGAGCGCACAAATTGCACCTGTACGCGGGAGATATCGCTGCCGAATGGCAGGCTGCCGCTCCAGCGAAGCCGGCCCGATTCCGCGTCGTAGGAGGGTTGCAACGAGCCAATCCGTACCGGATCGCCATCGCGGTCGGCAATAACGTTCACGGTGACGGTGTCACTCGGGCCATCGACCGTGATCCGGGCTTCCCATGGTCCGTCGGGCAGGTCGGTGAACTCGCGGGTGAGGTTGTTGGTTATGCTATCCGGCACCCAGGTGCGGCTTCCATCCACGGCTTCCAGCAGCACGATCGTATCAACCGCCTCTTCCCGGCAATTGGCGTAGCCGGTATTGCGGCTGGCATCAGCATCGCAGGTGGTGGAAACCACGGTGAGCTCGCGGTGGCTGGAGAGTTCCTGCCAGGCAACCAACGGGGTCACCACAAGCATGGCAACAGCGATACCGACCACGATACGTGTGGAGAGGTCGCGCATGCCACGCTCCCGAGCCAGCCACACCGCCCATGCCGCCGAAACCAGCAGCGCCATGACGCACACCAGTGTTCGTGCCAGGGGCGGGTCGGGCACGTCCTCGATATGCCTGCCGCCGGCACGGGCCAGCATATCCAGCGCCAACAGCACAATGCCGAGCAGGACCAGCACAAGGGTGCCTACGGCAGCCACGATTTCCAGCATGGATTTCCTGGGAGTGGTATCAGTCATGTGCGCCAATCTGTTAAGCGTCCGTTAGAGAGAACCGCAGGCAATGGTGCCACACCTCTAACGTGGCGGGCCGGACAGCGGTTGCATGCCGCCTAGAACAGCTGCTCCCACACGGCGAACCCGCCGATACTGAGGATGAGCGCGATGACCACCAGGATGGCAACCACGCTGTAGATGGTTCGCGCCTTGCCGGGCACTTCGGGATCAAAGAGCGGTTCATCCGATTCCGGGGGCAGGTGTGACGGTCGCATGGGTTACGGATCTCCATCGGCGGGGCGTTGTATCTCGTGCGGTTGCGGCGTACCAATCTCCTCCGGGGGTTCGGCAGAAGAATCGATGTAATACAGGTGCAGGTCGCGATCCTCGCCGGGGTTGAACGCGGCGCTCCAGGTGCCGCCGGGGACCGATTCCGATGAACCGGCTGCCAGGGGCATGCCCATGCCTTCGCGGGCGAGGTACATGGCGCTTACATCGGATGGCCAGCGCGTTTGCAGCGTAACCAGGTTCTCGCCGGGAACAATCCATCGCCAGTAATTCTTGTCGTCGATTGACCACAGGAAAATGTCGCCGCCCATGCGCAGGCTGCTGCCGGAGTCGGTGAGGTCGCATGTCGCGAGGAACGCTTCGGTCGTCGTTTCTTCCGATGGCATGGTCGTGCATCGCCACGTACTCACCCGCAGGGTTTCCGCGTCGGCAAAGGCCGTCACCAGCACGCCGGTGGTCCAGGCGATGGCGAGGGCGGAGGCAACCACGTGCACGCGCCACGCCGATGTGGGCCGGATCTTCCACGAGACCAGCAGGAACGCAACTGATACCAGCAACCACAGGGTATGGATCACGATGACCTTGGTAAACGATGCGGTGGCATCCATCGTGCCGAGGCGAGGTTGACGCAGGCTCAGCCAGGTATCCTGCGCCATGATGATGCCCGAACTCACCGTGATGAGCAGCCACATGTGGAACGCCGTCGATTCGCTGGCGCGCAGGGGCGATTCAATGGACTGCATCGGTGATTGGTCCATGGAATCGTATGCGTCGTCGGTCATGGCGTTACCCCTGGCGCGGTGTATCACGGATAGATCCATGATACTGCTATGGTAAAGGTAGTCGACATACTACGAGGCACGATGGTGCGGCCGGTTCCTGCCCACCCCGTGCATGAACCAGGGGAGAATCCCATGCCCAGGCCACGATTTTTCGCTGTATCACTCTTGCTCGTTCTCTCGGTCGTGCTTGCTGCGTGCGGTGCCGACGATTCGGCCGATCCCACGCCGGAACCCACCGCAACTCGCAGCCCTATATTGCCCACGGAACTGCCAGGCACAACGGAAGTAGCCGAGGCGTCGCCTACCGCTACCGAGGGGGCGACGGCCACCACCACGAGTGCGCTGGTGGCTACTCCCGCAGTTGCCACGCCGGCCAGCGGGATTCAGCCGGTTGAGGCGGTGACACCCACCATCTTGACGGTGACTGAAGCCACGCCTTCTGTCGCTGCGAGCACAACGGTGCCGGCGAGCCCGGTTGCGGCATCGCCGGTGCCGGAGAATGTATCGACGCCTGTGGCCGTCACGCTGGTGCTGGACGGCACCGAGCAGGTGGATTATGTGATCACGGAGGAAGGCTGTATCGGCCTTGGCCAATGGCGATCACTCAAGGCCGGTGCGCAACTCGTGGTGCGCGATGCCAATGGCACCGTCGTGGATGTGGCCACGCTGGAAGCAGGCGACGATGGCTGCAGTTGGTTGGCGGATATCAATGCGCCAGGTAGCGAGTTCGTGAGCATCAGCATCCCGATGGTGACCGAAGTGTGGTTAACCCAGGCCGATATCGAGACAGGTGAAGTCGAAATCACCGTGCCATAGCGTTAACGCAAAAAGGGACCAGTTCCGTACGGAACTGGTCCCTTTTGCTGTGCCTACCAGAGGCGGGTAGCCCCGTAGTAATGGGCTGCGTAGTAATCACTCCACAGCCAGCTGATGGTCACGCCGGTGCCTTCGTTCTCGGCATGCACGAACTGGCCATCGCCGATATACACACCGGTATGGCTGATACCATCGCCGAACGTGCCGGCGAAATACACCAGGTCGCCCGGGAGCAGGTTGGCGGCATCGACCCACATGCCGTAGTTCATCTGGCCAGCGGTGCCATGGCCAATGTCAATGCCCACGGTATTGAGGATCACGTACTGGGTGAAGCCGCTGCAATCAAACCCGCCCGGGGTATTGCCGGCCCACACGTACGGGTAGCCAACGAACATCAGCGCGAAATCGGAGATGTACTGCCCGCTCGCTACCGGGGCGGCAGCGGCTGCTTCAGCGTTTGCATCGGTGCTGATGCGCTGCTGCAGCGTGACATCCTCGGCAAGAACACCGGTTTCCTGGGCGAGTGCCGACGTGCCGATGCCTGCAGCCGCGGTAGCCGCCAGTGCGGTAACGGCCCGCTTTGCAAACAGGCGGCGCGAGAGAGTAGACGATGCCGTGCGCGGCATCGCCGTGTCGAAAATCGACATGGTGGGGGATCCTTCCCTCTGTAGATTGTTCATGCACCCACAGGCGCATGAGTCATGTACAACGCGTCACCCTGCACCTCCAGCCACGGCGTGCTTCAGGGGACGTTTGCGCCCAGGGAATGGGCGCGGCAGGTGTGTCCGGGGATGATGACGTATGAACGTGCACTCCGAACAGCACCGGGGGAGCATACCACAGGTAGGCGAGGTCCGGCCCGGGTGGAGGTGTGGGGAAAAGCGAGCATGTGGGTGGTCCCACTGCCCGTATGCCGGGGGTTAGGTGGTGGTGGGCGATGATGGGGAACGCCATTGCGATGTACGATGGAGCGAACGTACCGGCCGGAACCTACCCAGATGCGTACCGGCCTGTTCCTGTGTTGTACGTTCCGGAGCCCATCGGTGGTGCAGCGGGGCGATGGAACGCTTGCCACCCGGGAGTATCTGAATGACCGCCAGCAATATCCCGTTCACCTTTGCCCGTTCCGGTATCACCCTCGTTGATCTTCCCTGGGAAAAGCGTTACTTCAACCCGGGTACCACTCCGACCCCGCAGGGCGCGGGCCGATACGACGATGAGGGAATCGCGGGAGCTGCCCGTGAGAACACCGTGGTTGACCACCCGGTTGTCGCTGCCGGCATCCTGATGACGCGGCTCGATGCATGGGTCGTTTCCGGCAGGCAGGTATACCTCGACCTGGCGATTCGACATGCCGAACGCCTGGCCCTCACAGCCTACGCATCCGGCGATGCCCTCTACTTCCCCTACCCATTCGCCTGGAATCTTCACAGCTTTGTCGAGTTCCCCATGGAGGTCCCCTGGTTTTCCGGTATGGCCCAGGGCTACATGCTGAGCGCCTATAGCCGCCTGTACGAAGTTACCGGAGACGATCGTTACCTGGACTACGCGACCAGGACATTCAACAGTTTCCTGCGACCAAAAGGGAATGACCCGTACTGGACCGTTGACCTGGAAGGCGGCGAGTACCTGTGGTTCGAGGAATACGCCCGCAACAACGGCCCCTCAGACCGCGCTTTTAATGGCCACATTTACGCAACCTGGGAGCTGCACGACTACTGGATGCTCACGCGCGATGAGCGCGCCGTGGCGTTGGTGGATGGCGGCCTGACGTCCATCCTGCATTTCCTGGACAAATGGCGTTTCCCCGGCGGTCAAAGCTTCTATTGCCTCACGCATCGGGAACGTACGGCAACCTATCACGGCGTCCACGCAGGCCAATTGGCGTATGTGTTCGATATCACTGGTATGCCTCTCTTTATCCAGCTCGCCGATTTATTTATCGACGACTATCCCATCCTGACCAGGCATGTGGCTGCGAACCCCACGATTCATGTGGAGCCTGGTACCTATTCCTTGCCGGTTGGAGGCGGCCTGGCTGAGGAACAACGTGTGGAGCTTACGTTTGATGAACCCGTTGACCTGGAGTGGGATGTGCGGGGCGTGATGCGCGGAGAACGTGTTGCCAGCGCCCGGTGCACGGAAGAGCAGTACATAAACGTCTGGTTCTCGGAAATACCGGGAAGTGTCTGGACGGCAGGCAAGGCGGATTCGCTTTCCTGGTACCAACCCCTCAACCTTGTGCCCCTGGAAACATGGCACGGTACCCTTTGGGCCTACGACGAAACAACCGACCGGCTAACGCCAGTGGATGAATCGGTCGGGTTTGACGTGCCGCTCGTGACCAGTGGCCGTGCCAAGCTCAATGGCAGGCACTGCTACCAGGTATCAGGCGGTGCTGCGGATGGACTGTGGATCGCACGGGACGATGTGCGCATCGAGGGTGCCCTGTAGGCGCTACCCGCATACGGGAGAGGCGTACCTGGCAGGGTGAATGTCAATCGGTCCGTAGTTCCATCGCCAGTTCGCGATCTCCCAGTCCAACTCGATGTTGGCGCTCTCGCCACCTGCGGGCGTGGCTTGGGCGCTCGCCATGATCCCGGCGGCCATCTCCTCGAGTGCCGCTGCGGGGTTCATATCCCTTGCCCCCGCGCGCAGAACCAGGATTCGGTCCTGCACGGCCATTACCAGCAGCGCCCAGTTTGTCCCGTTCGGTGCGGCATGGGTCACCAGCGATTCCGTGGCAGTGGCGCGCACCTCGGTAAAAGCTTCTATGCCCTTCAGGTAGAGTTTGCCGGCGGCGAGTGTCTGCACTTCATGCACAACACCGGGAAAGTCGGTGATCGCCATATCGCTACTGGCGTAGCGGAATTCCTGTACCAGCACCATGTTCGGTGACGTGTGGAGGTCGTTTGCCTGCATCACGCCGGATACCGCTACCGTGCTGTCGGGTACATAAGGGAAGAGTTTGACGTCGCAATACTCGGTGGGTTCGGTCGCCGGTATGGTGTCGGTGGAATAGTTCCTCTCAACATCCCAGTTGGCTGGCCCGGCCGCTGGCTCGAGAAGCGCGGGGTCAATGGCCATTTCGAACGAATCCGGGGCCTGCCCCGCAAGGATGTGGATCGGAAGACCCACACACGAAACAGCCCCAAGGATGAACGCCCGGCGATTCCAGTGTGGCAAGAGCGAAACCAAAACACACTCCAGGATTGCGAACTGGTAGAAGAGACCCTCTCCCCAGAACTATACACGCCGGTTCATTGGCATTCGGTTGGATGCATCCCTTGGGAATGGAGGATCAACCGGCGGGAAACACCATCGTCTCGGGGCGCGGCCCTTGTTGGTACAATAGCCGGAGCAATTGTGCGTTTTACGGGAGAGGCGACCATGGCCTATCGGTTCCTGCTGGAAGTTCCGGATGCGCTGTACGCGCAAGCAAATGTCGTGATCAATCACGCGCCTGATGCCGAAATCGTTGATGTCCATGAAGGTATCGGCGGTAACTTCGATATTCCTGGCAAAACCATGACCCTGGCCGGCCATTCGCTGGACCTGGTGCATCGGATTCACGATTGGTACGCCGATGTGCTGTTCCACACCCCCGATGCGCCACCGGTCAATTACCTGCTGGTTTCCGGGGGACGTCTCGGCGTTGCGCTCACTCACCCCGACGAGGCGGTGGCGGCTATCCGTCGTGACCAACCGTGGGTAGAGCGCACCATTCCAAAGATCGGCGAGCATGCCGTCCGAACCGCCCCTCCAGGCGTGCTTAAGCCGGCGGTTGCCACCATGGAAGCGCGGCTTGCCGGCACCGATCCCTCGCGGGGGCCACGGCTTGGCAACATCACCATCCTGGCGACCGATGAACCGGGCGATCATCCGGTGATGGTTATCGACAATGTAACGATGCTCCACATGCCGGTCATCGACCTTGGCCCCGCCGAACGTACCTACGCCGAGATTTTCGGTGCTGCCCTGGTCGATCGCGCGGATCGTGATGGCCGTGGCGGGTATATCTGGCACGGTAATGATTTCGAGATCCAGCAGGAGGCCCATGAGTTCGGCGTTGAGCCAGACTACGCCTTTGTCCAGAATGGCCCGCTGGCTATCGCGCTGGAGCGCGTCGGGCGCGCCTATCCGCTCGATGTCTTCTCCAGGCCACCGGCCCCCATCCGGCTGCTGGTGACCGATGACAGCTTCGCGACCATTCGCGGTGAGGTGCTTGCTCGCAACTGGAATGTGTTCGACGACTCCACGGGCGGGGTTTTTGGCTTCCGGGATCCGTTTGGCTACACATGGGCCATCCACAGCGAATCGTTCGACAAGGGTGCGTCCACCAATGCTTGATTCGTATCGCGACCTGATTGAGGGCCTGACCGAGGAGAGCACCACGCTTCGGGAACTGCTTGGGAAACCCGTACCCGACGATTTGCCAGCCGATGCCCTGGCACTGCTGAAGGAAATTCGTGCCCGCGAGGGCGCCATGCTGCTGCGATCGCAACGCATGATGCGCCACGATAACATCAACCTGCGCGCAATCGAAAACGAGCCGGCCGTGCAAAATGCTGCCGGCCTGGAGGGCACGCCGGAAGAGCTGCTGGCCGGGTTCGAGACGGATCGCGGTGAGTTGGTGAGCGTGTTAATCAACCTCACCCTCAAGGATTGGGAACGCAAGGTGCCGCACTGGGTACTGGGCGAAACCACCATTGCCGATGAGGTAGAGAACCACCTCTCCTGGGAGGAAGACACCTTGCCGCAGATTGAGGCTGCGCTGGGTTAACCGGGCCGGAAAAAGGGGTGAGCCGTCAGGCGGAACACCGACGGCTCGGGGAGAATGGTGTCACGTTCGCCGTGGGGAACAGGTTTGGGGTGGGGATCGCTCCCTTTCGGCGTGACATTGTCAGTGTAGAACATCTGTTCGTACAGCGCAAGAGGGTACGTCATACATGCACGGCGAGTACAAGACACCAGGCGGCAAACTGGTTGTTGTCGATTTCGATGTTGTCGATGGCCGGTTCAAGAACATGGTGATCAGCGGTGATTTCTTTCTCTACCCCGAGGAGGAAATCGGCCCGCTTACGAATGCGCTTGAGGGCGTGGACGTAGAGCTGGACGATGAGAGCTTTGCCGAACGCATCCGTATGGACCTTCACCCCGATACCCAGTTGCTTGGCACCTCGCCGGAAGGGATTGTGATTGCTGTGCGTCGCGCGCTGGAAGGAGGCGAGGCATGATCGAACGCCACGACCCTACCCCGGAGCAGCGCGAGGACTGGGCCCGCCGCTTCCGCAGCGTGGAATGGACCCTGCTGCCCAACCAGCCGTTGGCACCCCGCGCCCAGAACGCGATGGATGAGGTGCTGCTCGATGAAATGGCCGCTGGCCGGCGCGGTCCGCACATCCGCTTCTGGAACTGGACCAGCAACGCCGTTATTATTGGCCGCTTCCAGAGCGTGAAAAACGAAGTCAACATGGATGTTGCCGAGGAGATGGGCGTCACCGTCAGCCGACGCCTTACCGGTGGTGGCGCCATGTTGATTGAGCCCGAGAACGCCATCACCTATACCATCGCCGCCCCGGAATCGCTGGTGAAAGGCATGAGCTTTGCCGAGAGCTACCAGTTCTTTGATAGCTGGGTGCTGGATGCCTTGCGCGAACTCGGTGTGGATGCCTGGTATATGCCGCTCAACGATATCACCAGCAGTGGTGGGAAAATTGGTGGTGCCGCCCAGGCGCGCAAGAAGGGTATTGCCCTGCACCACACCACCTGCGCCTATGCCATGACCCCCGGCGTGCTGACCCGCATATTGCGTATCGGCAAGGAAAAACTGAGCGACAAGGGCATTACCAGTGCAGACAAGCGCGTAGGGCCGCTGCGTGACCAGACCGATCTCGATCGTGACGTCATCATTAATCACATGATTGGCCACTTCCGCGATCAATATGGCCTGCGCGAGGATTCCTTCACTGCCGCCGAGCACCAGCGACTCCAGGAGCTCGTAGCCACCAAATACGATACGGACGAATGGGTGTACGCGCTGCCGTAAACTGCGGCGCGGGCCCGGATATCACTCGCTGGTGTCGTCGACACTGGCAGGGCATGCCTCTATACTGGTGCGGGGACCAACTTATACGTCAACCTGAAATTCAGGGGAGGACTTCCCGTGCCCGCTCCTCTTCAGCAGCTTGGTGCAATGCTGTCTGCTGCGTGTGTTGCCATGGTCATGATGGTGGCATCGCCTGTGGCGTCCGCTGCATTAATCCCTTCCCACCTCACGCCTGAACAACACCTGGCCCACAAGCCAAACGAGCTTGGCCGGGTACCGGTGTTCATGTACCACAACATTGTTCCGGATAACGCCCCCCGCGATCCTTCTGTGGACCCCTACATGTACCGCACCTACGACGAGTTCTGGAACGATATGCTCTGGCTGTACGAGCACGATTTCTACCTGGTCGGCATGAATGACCTTGTCAGTGGTAACCTCGATGTGCCGCTCGGCAAACACCCCGTGGTGTTCACATTCGACGATGGCACGTCGTTGCACTTTTCCTATATCAAGAATGAACAGGGTGAACTGGAAATCGATCCGAACTGTGCGGTCGGCATCATGGAGCGTTTCCATGCCGAGTATCCCGGTTTCGGCCGTGGCGCGCACTTCGGGCTTGTGCCTGCCCACAAGTTCTCCTGGCCGCAGCACGAGCAGGATGAATACTTCGACCAGAAGATCCAGTGGTTAATGGCCAACGGGTATGAGGTAGGAAATCACACGCTGTCGCACCCGTTCCTGACCGAGATCGATGACGAGGAGTTTATCTGGACCGTAACCGGTACGGTTATCTGGGCCGATGAACTCATGGGTGTTGACCATCCCGCCAACGCCACCCGGGTACTCACCCTCCCGTATGGGCTGGGGCCAAACCCCACCGATCATCCCTCCAAGTACCATCTGATGACCGAAGGCATGACATGGGAAGGGCACCATATCCAGCTCACCGGCGTTTTGGAACTCAAGGGGGGATCCAGCGAAGTGCCGTGGTCGCATGAATGGAACGCCTACTCGATCCTGCGGCTTCCTGTGCAGGACGATGTTATGGATCTGTTCAAGGACGTCCATTTGGCCGGTGAAGACCCGTATTACACCAGCGATGGCAACGTGGATTCCGTAACGGTTCCCTGGCCGCTGCCCCAGGCGCAATGGGGGAAGCTCAACGCGGAAGCGGTTCATGGTGCCGGCAAAACGATGTTGAAGTACCACCCGGAAACAGGTCGACCCATGGAGCATCTCGGTAAGGGCCATGATATTTCCGATGCGATAACCTTGCAGCCCCGCGGGCATTCCCGTATTCTCCGAACTGCACCAGTTATTCGCAAAGTTTCCTGAGATCAATCAGGTTAGGTCAAGATGGGCATCGGGTGTTCCACCAATAGCCCTGTGTGGCAAGCGGGCATGCGGGAGGTTTTCGTGAGCGCGTTCCAACATCGCATCTCTGTGCTGGCGATCGTCGTTCTTTTCCTGCCGATGGCCGTTGGCATTGGACGCATCTCCGCTGTCGCAGCAGCCTGGAATCCGTCTTCCCTGTCACCGGAAGAACTCATGGCGCACAAGCCGAACGAACTTGGCCGGGTGCCGGTGTTCATGTACCACAACATTGTTCCGAATGATGCCCCACGTGATCCTGGTATGGATGCGTACATGTACCGTACCCACGACGAGTTCTGGAACGACATGCTATGGCTCTACGAGCACGATTTCTATCTTGTCGGCATGAACGATCTCGTCAGCGGCAACCTCGATGTGCCGCTGGGTAAACATCCGGTGGTGTTTACGTTCGATGATGGTTCCTCGTTGCACTTCTCCTACATCAAGAACGAACAGGGTGAACTGGAAATCGATCCGAACAGCGCGGTTGGCATCATGGAACGCTTCCACGCTGAATACCCGGATTTCGGCCGTGGTGCGCATTTCGGACTAGTACCCGGCAACAAGTTCTCGTGGCCCGCGAATGACCAGGACGATCTCTTTGATGAAAAGGTGCAGTGGCTTATCGAGAACGACTACGAGATCGGGAACCATACGCTGACCCACGCCAACCTGCTGGAAATTGATGAGGCAGAGTTTGTTCGCACGATCAGCGGCACGGTGGTGTGGGCCGATGAACTGATCGGTGCCGACCATCCCGCCAATGCAACCCGGGTGCTCACGTTGCCGTTTGGCATCGGGCCGACGCCGGAAGTCCAGCCCGAGAAATACCACATTATGACCGGGGTGATGACGTACGAAGGCCATCAGGTTCAATTGGCCGGCGTGCTGGAACTGGCCGGTGGATCCAGCGAGGTGCCGTGGTCGCTGAAGTGGGATCCGTTCTCCATTTCCCGGTTACCGGTGCAGGACGAAGTGATGGAACTCTTCCAGGATGTCCACTTGGCCGGTGAGGATCCGTATTACACCAGCGATGGCAATGTCGATACGGTTACCGTCCCGTGGCCACTTCCCCAGGCGCAATGGGGCAAGCTGAATGTGGATGCGGTTCAGGGTGCTGGCAAGACCCTTGTGAAGTACAACCCCGAAAATGGCCAGCCGGTCAAGCACCATACGCAGGCCACGCCAGCGGGCACCGGCACGATATGGTTGCGCGAGTGCCTCCCTGCGTAGGGAAAATCCCTTCAAGTGCCCCAGCGTAGCCAGATCGGGTAAGCTCAAGAGGTGCCGCTGGTGGAATTGGCGCCCATCCGGGGCGATCCGCCAGCAGGATGACACCGGAGGGTATAATTACCCCAGGCAGGTACACACGCCGGCCTGGCATTGCTCCGGCACAGGTACCCATTCACACAGGATTTCCCACTATGGCAATGGCTTCGGCATCATCGCAGGATACATCTCTCAAGGCCGCTGGCGAGCGTAAGATCGTGGTAGCACAGGAACTCGGCTATTGCTGGGGCGTGCGCCGCGCACTGGACATCATTGAAGATGCCGCTTCGCCCGAAGCGCGCGTCGCGCCGATTGGCGATATCATCCACAACCCGCAGGTGGTCGAGCGTTTGCGAGATCGCGGTGTGGAAGGCAGCACATCCGTTGACGAAGCGCGTGGTCGCGGCTTCAAGCGCGTGGCGATCACCGCGCACGGTATGGGCCCGCATCTGGCCGAGCAGGCCAGGGCCAACAACATGGAACTTATCGATACCACCTGCCCGCTGGTGATCAAGGTGCAGCGCCTGGCCCAGAAACTTGTACGGCAGGGCTATTTCATCGTGATGTATGGCGATTCCTGGCACCCGGAAGTGAAGGGTGTGCTGGCCTGGGCCAACACCACCAAGAGCTGCGCGGCCAAGCATATCGACCAGCTTCCCTGGAACGCACCCCGTGGCAGCAAGGAACCCGGCGCCATTGTGCCGCCCCGCAAGGTGGCGTTGGTCAGCCAGACCACAAAGAACATCGCCGAGCTGATGGAGTTCAGCAACGAGCTCCAGCGCATGGTGATTCCGGAGGGCGGCGAGTTCCGCCTGTGCAACACCATTTGTGAGCCCACCACCGAGCGCCAGAACGCGCTGAAGGAACTCACCAAGCAGGCGCATGTGATCCTCGCCATTGGCGGCAAGAAGAGCAGCAACACCGCCCGCCTTGCGGATGTTGGCAACCAGATGGGCGTGCCAAGCTACCACATTGAGCGACCGGAGGATATCCAGCAGGAATGGCTGGATGCAGCCGGGAATGGCAACGTCGGCATCACTGCCGGTGCGTCCACGCCAGATGATGTGATCGAGGAAGTGGTGAATTACCTGGTGGCGCGTGGTTACACCGCCCCAGAAGGTGGCATTCGTCCGGTTGATCCGGATTACGTTCCCTCGTTCTAACGAGTAAGCCCGCTCCTCGTGTAGCGACGGTGCGGGTACCCCGGGGCAGCCGGTACAGACGTCAACCGGCCGGGTCATATGATCCGGCCGGTTTTGCGTTGGAGGCGATCATCCTCGTACGCCCGGGGTTCATCCCCGGGCGGGGTGAATGTGCGGGCTCACAGGTCCGCCGCCACGTGTTGGCGGTTGAATGGTGGCATCAGATCCCTGCAGGGCCGGGCGCGTGCATAAGCCCCGGCCTACGTCGGTTACCCGGTGGAAACAATTGTGGACCGCTCACGCCCCCTCTGCGAGCTGCAACCACTGCCACCAGACCAGCGCCGAGGGAATCGCCAGCATCACCATCCCGATGGCGAGCGCCAGGCTGCCGCCTGATTCGCCCTGCACATTCAGCGCGATCGTCATTGCCGCAATAGCCACCAGCATCACGCTCACAAACCCCGCCAGGCCAATTACCAGAACTGATCCCAACGGCTGGTGCTGGTGGAGGAGCACCAGTGCGATGAAGATTATCGGGATCATAAAACCGAGGTCCAGGTACTTCACCAGCCAGAAGAGCAGGCGGGCTTCCTCGATTTCGCCGGACATGCCGTTCCGGTAGATGCCCAGGATTTGCCCTATCCACATCAGCCCGAAAAGCCCCGCCTGGATCCCGAGAACCCATGTCGTGATCGTCGTCCAGCGCGGGCCAGGCTCCAGCCGGACCCCGGCCAGGGCACTGGTTGCCAGCACGGCCAGCACACTGGCCAACGACGTTATGCCGATATAGAGCAGGAAGAACTTCTCTGCGTTGCCCTCGGGGAACTGCTGGAACTCCTCGCCCATGATCACCGTCACCATGGTGTAGATGACGAATAACGCCAGTCCGAGCGCGAGGCTGGCCGCCAGTTGCGCATTCGAACGCCATAGCCATGCTGCCAGCAACAAGCCCGCGGCGACCGCCAGCATCACTACCTCGCTGCCCTGGTACTGCACGATGGCGTTGCGATTCATGTTGAACCGCACCGTGTTGAGGACAAGCGGGCCAAGCACCACTGCCACGACGATGCCAAGTGCCAGTACCGCGCTGATTCCTGTTGAGATGCGCTCCATTGCGGCCTCCCTTCCACATATTCATCACCTGAATAGTGCGGGGGAATCGGGGCAACGGAGCCGCTGTACCGGCCAGGAACCGGCATGAATGAACGATTTCGACAGGGGACTTCACAGATTCGGGTACGCGGGTATGATGCTGGTACGTACGCGTGGGAGCCACCGTTGTAGCAAGGGAATGTTCTATGGCGATTCACCAGGTGCCGGATGCTTCGGGCTCCCTTTCGAAGGGTGCCCACGCCCGATCAGGCATCAGCTTCGCCCCCGATTGGGAAACTGCGGTGGACGAAACGCTCCACGATGTCATGGCGGGGAGCGTTACCGCGCCCGACCTGCTACTGATGTTCGTCTCTTCCGCCTGGAGTCACGCCTACCAGCGCATCGTCGATCGAGTGCGCACCGAAACCGGTACGGCATGCCTCATCGGCTGTTCCAGTTCCGGCGTCATCGCCGGCGCATCATGCCACGAATCCGCCCCCGGTCTCACACTTATGGCCATGTGGCTGCCCGGGGCCGTGATTTCGCCATTGCGTATCGAAAACGTTCCCGCTGCATGGCCGTGGGACGATACGGTGCGGGCCGATGGTGTACGCGGCATCATCCTCTTCTCGGAACCGTATCGCACGGATGCCCAGAGCACCCTGGTGGGGTTGCGCGGTACCTGCCCCGGTGTGCCCATGGTAGGGGCCCTGGCCGGTACCGGGCGGGCCGATCGTCGCGCCTGGGTGTACCTCGATGGCGACGTTTACAGCCAGGGCGCGGTCGCCGTGGCGATCGAGGGGCCATACGACCTGCTGGTGAAGGTGAGCCAGGGTGGCACGCCCATCGGCTCGCCGTGGACGATCACGTCGGTGGATTACAACCAGATCATCACTATTTCCAACCGCCGCGCCATCGATGTGATGCACGACACACTGGACGATATCGCCGCCCGAGGGTTTGGCGTAAGCGACCTGTTGGTGGGATTCCCGATGGACGAATACCGTGATGTGTTCGAGCGCGAGGATTTTGTCGCCCGCGGCATTCTCGGGACCGAGAACGCGACCGGCTCGATCATGGTGGGTGGTATCCCCCGGCAGGGGCAGTCCATTCAGTTCCTACTGCGGGATCCCGCAGCTGCATCGAGCGATTTGCGGGCGCATTTGCAGGCACTGGGCCGGTTACAGCAACCGGTCGTCGGCGGCATTCTCGCCAGTTGCAAGGGACGCGGCACCAACATGTTTGGCCGTAACGACCACGATGCCGCGGCTGTCGCCAGGGCGCTGCCGGATGTCCCGGTGGTCGGCCTCTACTCGCTGGGCGAACTCGGCCCGGTACGCGGTATCCCTGCCTACAACGCCTTTGCCGTCAGCCTCGGGTTGATTGTGGAGCGTTAGCCGGTGTGCTGGTCCGTGTTACACCCATCCTCGTCCGCAAAATGCTCCAACGAGGCCGCGTTGGCAAGGGCGTTTCTGCAATCACAACATTTCTGGCTTCTCAATAGGGACATGAATGTCCAGAAGTGATGTTTAGTGGACATTAATGACCGAATTTGTCCATTAGATGCCATATACTGACATTGATGTCCTCTTCTCCTATCAGGAAAGCGTTAATGAACGAATCCCGTTACACGGAGAATGCCCCAGGCACCCTGGTAGAAATAGGCGAAGTTAAGGGGAAGAGCACATATGCTTTTACTCCCCATATGCTGCCCCTCCGTATTTCATTCGATGGGCTCTTGCTGGACGCTGTCCGAGCCCATACCGCACTGGGCGAACTAAACGGCTCCTCGTTGCTCCTGAAAAACCCCACTATTTTCGTGCGACCGTTTATGAGCCGAGAAGCACTTTCCTCTAGCAGAATAGAGGGAACCCGGGCTGACTTCAGGCAACTAATGATTTCAGAGGCGTCAGAGACAACTCATCGTGACCCTGATGTAGAGGAAGTTCACAATTACATCAATGCACTGTACGAAGGGTGGATGTCACTTACAGAGCGAGAGTTTACTCCCGGATTGATTATGGACATTCATCGGCTGCTTATGCAGGGCGTTAGAGGGCAAAATCACAACCCTGGTCGGTTGAGAGATACTCAAGTTGTAATAGGGAAGCCGGGCCAATGGACACATAATGCACGCTTTGTCCCTCCTCCCGGCGCGAGCGTACGCCCACTTCTGGAAAATCTCTGCGAGTACATTGAGCATGACGAGGATGTACCCTTCCTCATTCGAGCTGCGATCGTCCATTATCAGTTTGAAACGATTCATCCGTTCGAAGATGGGAACGGCCGCATTGGTCGGCTTCTGGTGCCCTTGATCCTACGCCGCTGGGGAGCGCTGAAAACACCTGTCCTGTATCTCAGCGAATATTTTGAGCACTACAGGGACGAGTATATGGACAGCCTGCTGGCCGTAAGCCAGGAAGGTGCCTGGAATCGATGGATTGCGTTCTTCCTGAATGCTGTCGAGCACCAGGCTCGTGACGCCCAGGATCGAAGCGAACGGCTGTGGGCGTTGCGTGAGCGGTGGCTACGTGACGTAAGGAGCCGAAGCATGGAACTGGTGATCGATGAACTATTCACCTTCCCAGGAATCAGAATAAAGCGGGCTGCCGATGCCGCCAACATCAGTTACAAACAAGCATCGAGAATCCTGAACGAACTTGCGCAGCAGGGACTGGTGCGCCGGGTAAATGCCGAAGGCCGGGGGCACCTGTTTATCGCCGACGACATAGCCGAGATTGTTTTTCAGCCGGCTATGTTCGATTGACTGGCATGCCTTCTCTCTTGGCCCCACGTGTTAGCCGCGATCCAGCATGCGCTGGCCCAGCGCCGTGGCCAGCAGGTGCAGTGCCGCGTGGGTGCTGTGACCGCTGGTATCCAACATCGGGTTGAGTTCCACGAAATCCATCGATCGGATCGGGATCTGTGTCCACGCGCCGAGGTAGCGCAGCACCTGGCTGGCCTCGCGGATGGTGAGTCCACCCGGATAGCGGGTGCCCGTGCCGGGGAAGATACCCGGATCCAGCACATCTACATCGAACGAGAGGTGGATAGCATCCACCCCGGCGCCCACCAGGTGGGCCAGTGCCGCTTCCAGCCCGGCGATGATGCCGTCGTCGCTCCACTCATCCATGGAGCGGGCGAAGATTTCGCGCTCCACGATGATGTTCTCCTCGAACAGGTCGATATCGCGGATGCCGAGGTAGGCGATCTGGTCAGGCTGCAGCATGGGTACAACACCAGCAAGGTTGGTGCTTCGGGGCAGTTCATTCCTGGCCGCGCCAAGGGCCACCGCCAGCGGCATACCGTGGATGTGGCCGGTCAGGCTGCCGCCCGGCGTGTTGATATCCGGATGCGTATCGATCCAGAGCACGCCCACTTTTTTCGCGTTACGAACGGCTCCGGCAATGGATCCCATTGCGAGTGCATGGTCGCCCCCAAGCACAATCGGCAGGTGCCCGCGCTTGATCGTTTCGTCCACGGCATCGGCAAGCGCGGTATTCACGTTGTCGATTGCCTCGAGGAACACAAGGTCGTTCTGGTGCAGGCGGGCACGCGCGCGCGGGACATCCTCGACCGGGATCGTGATCGGTGGCTCCAGCCGGCTGAGCAACGTGTTGTAGTGTCCATCCAGCCAGCGTTGTTCAAGGCCATCGCGCAAGGTAATGGCACCATGGTCGGTGCCGGGCACCTCGCTGCCGTACCAGAGGGGAACGGCAATCGGTTGCATGCGGGCGGTGCGGAGGAAGTTGAACTCTGGCATTACATATGGTCCGGTGCAACGATACCCAGCAGTGCCAGGCCGTTTCGCAAGGTGATACGGGTAGCGGTTACCAGCGCCAGGCGGGCCTGCCGTACGGCAGGATCAACGCCCTCTTGCAGCACCGGTGCCTCGTGATAGAAATCGTTGAACCGCTTCGCCAGCTCGAATACGTAATTGGTGAGGTGCAGTGGCCGGTGCTCGGACGCGGCGCGTTGCACGATCTCCGGGAACGCCGATATCTGCTGCAGTAGGCCGAGCTCTGAGGGGATTTGGCCCTCGAAGGACGTCTCGGGCAGTGCCGCCAGGATGTCTTCATCCGTCACGCCGGCGCGTTCGAGAATGCGGCAGGCGCGGGCGTGCGCGTACTGGATATATGGCGCGGCATGGCCATCGAAGCTGAGGGCCTCGTCGGGATCAAACACGATCACCTTGTTGCCATCTCGCGCCAGCATGGCGTACTTGATCGCGCCAATCGCGATATCGTGGGCAACCTGCTCCTGCTGGTCCTGCGGGAGGGTGGGGTTCTTTTCCTTCACCACCTCCAGCGCGCGGCTGCGCATGGCGTTGCGTACATCCTCCAGCAACGGGGCATTGCCCTTGCGGCTGCTCATGATGCCGCTGGGCAGGGTGACGAACTCGTAGCCGAGGTGGATATTGGCATTGGCCTCATCGAAGCCGTACAGCTCGAGAATGCGCGTGATCTGCTCGAAATAGAGGCTCTGGCGTACATCTACCACCCAGATGCTCTGGTCCAGGTCGTAATTGCTGAACTTCTTGCGTGCCAGCGCCAAATCCTTGGTGGAGTACAGGGTGCTGCCATCGCTCCGCAGGATCGGCATGGTGCGGTAGGTTTCCTGCTCCAGGCCGAGCTTCTCGTCGATTTTTACCACCGGCAGGCCATCGCTGATTTCGGCGATGCCGCGCTCCAGCAGCTCGCGCACCATGGCGCGGCCATCTTCTTCGACCTCGCTTTCGGTGAACCACACATCAAAGGTGGCGCCGAACTCGTCGAAGATCTCCCGCAGTTCTTCCATGCTCCATTCGCGGGTGGTTTCCCAGAGCTGCACAAAGGCGGGGTCCTGTTTCTCCCAGAGCTGGAAGGTGGCTTTCTCGTCTTCAATCCACTGCGGCACCTGTGGCCACCAGTCGATCGTGGCGTGCAACTGGCTCCACTCCGCGTAGCGATCGGCAGCGGCGGTATCAGCCTCGCCGTCGGTCTCAGAACGTTCTGCCTCCACGGCCGCCTGGCGCAGGTAATCGCCCAGCAGGGTGAAGAACGGCACCATCACATCGGCATCAATGAGCTCATCTGCCTTGATCTCGCCCTGCGTGGTCACCTTGCCGAGCAGGTAGGCGATATCCTCGCCATCCACCACGTCGTCGCTGTTCCACAGTTGCTTCAGTACCCGGTCGATGCCTTCGGACAGCCCGGCATCTTCCTTGATGAGCCGGTTCACGAATCCCAGCACATCCTCGCGGTAGCCGAGGCGCATGCCGGCTTCTACATAGATCTCGCCCAGCCAGCGTCCGCGGCTGATGCCGGCGCGCGGCTCCTCGCCGGCGTGGAACGCGCTGTAGGCCCACAGGCACTTGATAACGTGACGGCCGATATCGCCGATATACGTCGCGGGGATGGTGGTGTTCCCGGCTGCCGTACTGATATTGGTGAGCGCGACGCCAAGGCAGATATTGCGCAGGTGCCCCACGTGGGCAGCCTTGTGCGTATTTAGCTGGCTGTGCTCAATCATCACCTTCAGGTCGCGGCTACCGGGCGCGGCATGACCATAGGTTGCATCGCTGCGCAGCACCTCGGTCACAAGCCGGTTGGTGGTGGCATCGGCGTCGTAGCCGATATTGATGTACCCGTTTACCGCGTCCACGGTGGCGAAGCGCCCGGTTGCCCGGATATGGTCGGCCAGTTTGCTGGCAAGGTCCTGGCTGGCCGCGCCGACGCGCTCGTTGACCAGTTTTTTCGCTTCCTTCTTGCTCAACCCGTCCAGTGCGCCCTCAGATTCCAGCTGGCGCTGCACCAGGTCGCCGGCAGCCATGCGCGCAACCGTGCTGGCACTGCCCCAGGTGCCTTCAAATGGCAGCGGGCGCAGGTCGACCGGCCTCGTGCCGGGATCGATACCTTCACTGGCGAGGGCCGCCCTAATCGCGTCAATGGCGGCCTGCTCTTCCCGGGCGATGACACCCGTAGTGGCGTTGCTGTGTGGGGTGGACATGAACGGATCGATTCTCCTGTATGGCCGAACGCGTGCTGGTTCGCCACCCTGCCATGCAGGGCGGCGATGCTGCACTCAATGATAATCGGTTACGGGTTGGCGTTATTCGTCTTCTTCGAAGTCGTTATGGGGGGTGGAGCCGGATTTATCTCCCACAATCACGGCGATACCAATAAGGAAGATCACAATACCGGCAATGAGGACGATCATTTGGTAATAACCGAATCCCTTGCCTGTACCGATGTTGATGGTATCGGCGAGAATGGCAATCGCCCCGATCACGAGCCCGGTCAGCATGAGCGCCACGCTGAGCACGCGTTGGGATTGCGGGGGTCTGGAATGCACGATTGCAGCTCCGGAATTGGTGCCAAACCAGGGCCAATGGGCACACTGGCCATCGAATTTACCTGCGTTTGAGTATACATGAGGCCTGCAGGCCCGGAGTATAGGCACGGGGCCAGAGAGTGCTATGCTATCAGGCAGAGAGTGTGCGGAATAATCACCCCTGAAACGGGGTCTTTTTCTGGCACAGGCGACAGGGAAATCCCTCACAAATGCTTGACCTCAGGCAGGGGATTTGCGTATACGTACTCTCACACGGGGAAGCCGCTCGTGTCTGTGCCGTCTACGGCGAGGTTTGTGAGGGCTGGTGGCCCCGCAAACATCCCGGGCACGCTGTCAAGAGTAAGGATTGTGGCTCACAGGTTGCGTAGCCTGTGCAGCCCATGTGTGTTGTATACACCTGGATATTGGTCTTCGGGTGGAATTTGGGGAGGCAGAATGGACGAGCAACGGCAGAACGGCTCGGCGCGGCGTGGGGTGATCCCCAGGCTGATCTCGTTCGGCGTGGTAGCGCTGACGGCAATGGTGGTACTGAGTGCCTGCGGCCCCAGTGGCGAAAAGCCGTATTCCACTACCAGCCCGGCATCGAACACCGCCGATGATGTGCACGACCTGTACAAGCTCGTATTCTGGCTGTCGCTCATCGTGTTTGTGGGCGTCCAGTTTGCGGTGGTCTATCTCTCCCTGCGCTATCGCCGCAAGAAGAGCGATACCCGCCGCCCACCGCAGGTGCACGGTAACAAGCGCCTCGAGCTTATCTGGACCATCCTCCCGGCTGTTGTGCTGTTGGTCCTGTTGATCCCCACCCTGAATATCCTGTTCGACCACGATGCCCAGGCAAGCGACGGCCAGCTGGAAGTCGACGTGTACGGCAAGCAGTGGTGGTGGGAATTCCACATGGGTGAAGACCAGATCCAGAACGGCCAGGATCTGGAAATCACCACCGCCAACGAGATCGTTATCCCGGTGGGTCGCAACACCGTGTTCAACATGTACTCGAATAACGTGATCCACAGCTTCTGGGTGCCACAGCTGAGCGGCAAGCTCGATGTTATCCCCGGGCACGTCAACCGGCTTTCCATTACACCGACCGAAACCGGTGAGTACTACGGCGAATGCGCCGAGTTCTGCGGTGCCCAGCACGCCTGGATGCGCTTCAAGATCACTGTGGTGGAAGAGGACGAGTTCTACGCCTGGGTCAATAACTGGCGCACCAGCCCGGCGGTGTCCGCCCAGCCGCAGGAAGGCAACACCGGCGTTGTGCAGGCCCCGGCCAAGTTCAGCGTCTGCCTCAGCTGCCACACCTTCAATGGCTTCGATAACAACAATGCCCTTAGTGGCATCAACGCCCCGGCGAGCTTTGGCCCGGATCTCACCATGCTGGTCTGCCGCGAAACCCTGGCTGCCGGCATGCTGGAAATGACACCGGAGAACCTGAAGCAGTGGCTTATGGACCCTGGCTCGGTGAAGCCTGGCAACTACATGTCCACCCAGATCGGCCCTGGCAAACCGATTGAACTGAGCGAGGAAGAGGCACAGGAGTTTGTGGACTTCCTCTACTCCATGGCCCCGGCCGGCGGCTGCACCGCCCCGGAAGGATGGAGCAGCGAGGGTAGTGCCACGCCAGTGGCCACGCCACAGGACGCGGAGGCAACTCCTGCCGCATAACGCGGCACACGAATACACGACAGTCGCCGGGCCGACGCATCGGTCCAAGGGGTAGGAGCGCGATATGGCATCAATCGCACAGCAACGGGTAACCGCACCGGCGCCAACGCTGGTCAGTGTGCCCGCCAAGAACGAACGTCGCGGTATCTGGGACTGGATGACCACGATCGACCATAAGAAGATCGGTATCCTCTACGGGGTTACCGCCATCTTCTTCCTTATGCTCGGTGGTCTGGAGGCCCTGCTGATCCGTACCCAGTTGATCACGGATGGCAACAGCCTGATCGACGAAAAGCTCTATAACGAGCTTTTCACCATGCACGGCACCACCATGATCTTCCTGGGGGTGATGCCGCTGACGGTGGCCTTCTGGAACTACATCATGCCGCTCCAAATCGGCGCGCGCGATGTTGCCATGCCCCGCCTGAACGCCTTTAGCTACTGGCTGTTCCTGTTTGCCGGTATTGTGCTGAACCTCGGCTGGTTCTTTGGTGAGGCCCCCAACCAGGGCTGGTACGCCTACGCACCGCTGACCGAACTCGCCTGGAACCCAACCCGCGCGGTGGACTTCTGGATCGTGGGCCTCACCATCTCCGGTATCTCGTCCATGCTCGGTGCGTTCAACTTCATCGTCACCATCCTGAACATGCGCGCACCGGGCATGTCGCTCATGCGCATGCCGATCTTTACCTGGACCACGCTGATCACCGCCATCCTGCTGGTGATGGCCTTCCCGGCAATCACTGTCGCCATCATCTTCCTCATGCTCGATCGCTGGGTCGGCACCAACTTCTACGTGGTCGCCGCCGGCGGTGACCCGCTGATGTGGCAGCACCTGTTCTGGATCTTTGGACACCCCGAGGTGTACATCATGATCCTGCCGGTGTTCGGTATCGTGTCGGAAATCGTGCCCACCTTCAGCCGCAAGCCGCTGTTTGGTTACAGCATCATGGTGTACGCCACTGCCGCCATCGCCTTCCTCGGCTTCGGCGTGTGGGCCCACCATATGTTCACCACCGGGTTGGGCCCCACAGCCAATGCTGTGTTCGCCGCCACCACCATGACCATCGCCATCCCGACCGGTGTGAAAATCTTCAACTGGCTCGGCACCATGGCGCTCGGGCAAGTGCGGTTCACTACGGCGATGATGTTCGCGGTAGGCATGATCAGTATGTTCACCATCGGCGGTATCTCCGGCGTTATGCACGCCACCGTGCCGCTTGATACGCACCACAACGACAGCTACTTCCTGATCGCCCACTTCCACTATGTGCTCTTCGGTGGATCGCTCTTCGGCCTCATTGGCGGTATCTACTACTGGTTCCCCAAGATCACCGGCCGCCTGATGAGCGAGAAGCTCGGCAAGCTCAACTTCTGGACCACTTTTGTCGGCTTCAACATGACCTTCTTCCCCATGCACTTCCTGGGGCTGGAAGGTATGCCCCGCCGGTACTACACCTACGGCGAGGGTGCTGGCTGGAATTTCTGGAACATGATCGTCACCTTCGGTGCCTACATCCTTGGCTTCTCGATGCTGATGCTGCTGTACAACATCGGTACCTCGCTGAAGCAGGGGCGGCGCGTGGGTGCCAACCCGTGGGATGCTCCCACCCTGGAATGGGCAACCAACAGCCCGCCGCCGGTGTACAACTTCGCCGAAGTGCCGGTTGTTGCCAGCCGTGATCCGCTGTGGGCCGAGAAATACGGCGCCAGCGACGACCATGGCCACGATACGGCTGAGGTCGAGGTTACATTCGCTGGCAAGGAAGTCGGCCACGTCGAGGCCCCCAACGATGAGGACCGCGAGGCGGATCGCGTTATGCGCGCCGTTGAGGAAGATGCCGGCATCGGTATCCACCTGCCGAACCCCAGCTTCTGGCCCTTTGTGGCGGCATTTGGCATGTTCACGATGGGTATCGGGTTCCTGTTCGACAACATCACCCTGTTCTATTGGGGTCCGCTCGCCATTACCGCAGTGTCGGTAATGGGCCTGATCCTGCTGCTTTGGGGCATCTTCGCCTGGGCGTTCGAGCCCAGTGGCGTCGAAGGCCTGCACTAACCACGCCTGGGGAGGTTGAAACATGGCACAAGCCGTAGAGGTAGCCCACGCCGCCGGGCACGGACATGGGGATCACCATGCAGAGCATGGCGGGCATGGCCACGAGGGCACCGGTATCGAAAACCGGAAGCTGATGATGTGGCTGTTCCTGGCCAGCGACTGCATGTTCTTCGGGTCGCTCATTGCCACATACATGATCTACCGCGGGCGCACCGAGGATCTCGGTGTGGGGCCGTTCCCGCACGAACTGATTGATATCCCGTTCACCTCGGTCAGTGCGTTCGTGCTGCTGATGAGCTCGCTCACCATGGTGCTGAGCCTGGGCAGCCTGCAGAAGGGCAACATCCGCAACTCGCGCATCTGGCTGGCTGCGACCGCTATCCTGGGAACCACCTTCCTGGGTGGCCAGTTCTTCGAGTTCACGGAGTTCTACCACGAAGGGCTTACGCTGCAGACCAACATCTTCGGCAGCACCTTCTTCACCCTTACCGGTTTCCACGGCTTGCACGTGGGGCTGGGTGTCCTGTGGCTGCTGACGTTGCTCTTCGTCAGCCTGCGCGGTGGTTTGAAAAAGGAAAACGCCGTTACGCTGGAGATCGCCGGCCTCTACTGGCACTTCGTGGATATTGTGTGGATCGTGATCTTCACGCTGGTGTACCTGCTGCCGTACAACGAGGATGTCTCCTCCGGCGAGCATGCCCACCGTGGCCTGGAGTTTGCGCAACTGCTGCTACAGCGGTTCTAGCGGGAGAAGGATACCAATGGCAAGTACCACCGCCCCTATGCATGCTGAACATGCACATCCCACACAGGAAGCATATGTTCGTATCGCCATCCTGCTGGCCATCATTACCGGTATTGAAGTAGCCATCTACTACATCCCGGCGCTGGAGGGTGTGCTGGTTCCGGCGCTCGTCCTGCTGTCTGCCCTCAAGTTCGTCACCGTTGTCGCCTACTTCATGCACCTCAAGTTCGATGACCGGATGTTGACCTTTGTGTTCACCGCATCCATGGTGGTGAGCATCGTGATGTTCGTCGCCCTTTGGGTTGTGATGTACTACGATGCGCCGTCCGTGTTCCACGCCAACATGAGCCTGCTGCCCGAGAAGCCCGAGCGCCCGTAGCCCGCGCGCAGGAGAGTTGTTAATCACTATGGGGCACATGCCTGCTACACCGCTATTTCACGTTGGGGGGCCGGAACCAACCGGCTTCCTCTATTCCCACTGGATGATCGACCCGGCTATTGCCCTCGTGGTCATGGTGATAACGGCTGCCTATTTCCTTGCGATTGGCCCGCTGAACCGAAACCGTCCGGGGCACGAGAACCGGCCGGTCACCAACGCCCAGATCCGCTGGTTCCTGTTAGGCCAGGTGATGCTCCTCATCTCGATGGGGCCGCCGCTGGATGACTGGAGTTATTACTTCTTCAGCAGCGCCCACATGGTGCAGCACCTGCTGTTGATGTTCGCTGTGGTTCCGTGCTGGATTCTGGGAACCCCGACATGGCTGTTGCAGCCGGTGGTGCGCACAAAAGTAGGCAGGTTCGTCTTCACTGTCATGCCACGGGTGCTTCCCGGGTTCCTGCTGGCGAGCATGATTATCGTGCTGTGGCACTGGCCGCCGTTCTACAACCTCACATTGGAGAACGAGTTCGTCCACGCCCTGCAGCACATGTTCTTCGTGTTTACCGGTTTCCTGTTCTTCTGGCCCATCATGAGCACCGTGCCAGAATCGCCGCAACTCTCACCGCTCATGAAGTGCCTTTACCTGTTTGCCCAAACCATTCCCAGCGGGGTGGTGGGTGCAACCATTGTGTACGCTGCACCGGGCCTGTACCCGCACTACGCAGAAGCCAACCAGCGCCCGTTTGGCCTTGGCCTTGCCGAGGACCAGCAGATTGGTGGCCTGATTATGTGGGTCGGCATGAACACGGTGTTCCTGTTGATGATTACCGTTATCTTCCTCAGGTATGCGGCTGCCGAGGAGAAGAAGGACCGGCAGTCGATACAATCCGGAGCTGTGCGGCAGCGCATTGCCCCGGTAAAGGACCCGGCGGGCGCGCATACCGCGTAGGCCGGGTACGCGAAGGGACAGGCGGATATGGCAGTTCCAACCCAATCCCCGCCACCACCTTCTTACGCCGAACAACATCTTGCCCGCATGGAGGCTGAGCACAAGATGTTGGCAGATGAGAAGTTCACTGGCTGGGCAGTAATATGGACGCTGTTCGCGTTCAAGATGGCTACCCTGGCGGTTATCGTTTATGTGGCAAGGGACACCTCGCACGCGGGTTCCCCGGAGCAGATGGCATACATCGCCGCCACAACGTGGTATTGGTTCTTTATTCCGCTCATCGCCTTCAGCGGGTTCATAGGCTGGCGATTACGCTTGCGCAAGGCGCGCAAACAGGCGGAGTACCTGAAACAGAGCGAGTTCTCGGTACCCGAGCCGAACCCGCTTACGGACGACGAGATGGAGCGGTTGCGGCGGATACCGCTTCCGGCCGAAACTGACCGATAGCAGCGGAAGGGGAGAGACGCACATGAATAACTTCAGGCAGAAATATCTCGATGGCGTGGCCGTACCAGTGGGGCTGCTGGTGGTCATCATCAGCCTCATCGTCATTATCGGCACCCTGTTCATCAATGCGTACCAGGGCGGCGAGAAGGACCGGCTCGACCGCCCCGAGTTGTGGATCGGTATCGGGATCCTGCTCGGCGTTATCGCGCTGATGGCGGTCCTTTCCCGAATGCCGGAAGATGCCGGTTTCCTTGGCCGCGAGGTTGCTATTGGCTCCCGTGGAATCTGGGACGAGGCGCTCCCGCCGGTCGATCCGCGCGCATCCATGGGCGAGCCGGGTACCGTGGCCGATATCCAGGCCGGGTACACCCTGTATGCCCGCAGTGGTGCCCTGGCGCATGTCAACGGCGTATTGCCGGGTGGTGTGGATTACGGACGCCGCTTTAGCGGCATGATGTACGCTCAGGGCCTGAAGAGTGCCTCCAAAGAGATGTGGATCCCGTTTGAGGCCGTCATCGCTGTCTATCCCGAGGCGAATGCCGCATTCCTCGCCATCCAGGGCGATGAGGCGGAGTCGCTGGGCTGGACCGCCCCGCCCGAGGGCATGACACGCGGCACTCCCCGCCGCGTTGATGCTGCTGACCGGGTAAAGTAGTACGACATGCAATCACCCCCGATGCCAGACGGCATCGGGGGTGATTTGTTGTGCTGCAGGAGAGCCTTGGCCAGGGGTTACATCTGGCTCGCGCTGGCAACCGGGGACGGTTCCACGAATGTACCGGCCGGTTCGGTGAACATAAGCAGAGCGTAGGCCGCCACCCAGTGCTCAATCATGTAATCACTGCCAACAACGGCATCAATCGATGCGCCGATATGCGCATCTCGCATGGCCTTGAGTCCGTCGTACCGGTGGGGCAACACAGCGGCGAGTTCACCCAGCGCCCAGGCCCGGCTCAGGTTCAGCCCGTGCAGGTGCGCGATCTGCCCGTCGGAGGGGTCGGAAACGGTTGCCGGTGTCAGCCACACGGATTCCAGCGGCAGGAACCCCTCGATCCATAACGGATAGGTTTCCTCACTCAGGACGTGGCGCATCAGCACCGCCTCGGTAAGCCCCGGGCTGAGGAAATCCGCACCACTTGGTTCGTACCGGAACGGGTAGGCGACATCATCGCGGAACCAGTCCCGCGCCCGGGAAACGAACAGTTCGTGGAGTTCCGGGGCATGCTGCCGGGCGTATGGCAGGCTCAACCACAGGCCAAACGCCGTATTGGCGTGCATACCGATCCGCTGCGCGTAGGTGAGCTTTGGCAGCCAAGCCATGAACTGCTCCACCAACTGGTCGGCCAGTGGCCGCAGGGCACTGCTCCATGCCTGGGCCTCGGGGCGGTCGGTGCTATCGAGTTCGTGCTGCAGTTTCAGTAGCCAGCCCCAGCCATAGGGGCGCTCGAAACCGGGATTTTTCCTGCAGAAAGCGACTTCACGATCGATATGGTCGGGCGTGAGCAGGCTACTGATCACCTCAACGGCCTCGCGCTCCGCAGGAAGGCCCGGGAACATACGCATCAGTCGGGCTGCTACCCAGTACATCTCCACACTGCTGTGCCAGTCGAACGAGCCGAAGAAGGCGGGATGCAGTTCGCGGTGGAAGGCGTAATCATCCGGACTGTGGGCCACAATCCAGGCCATATGCGGATACTCAAGGCGGATGTTATCAATTGCCAACCGGAGCCATGTGTCGGCAAGTTCGGCTGTGAGGTAATTCCGGTATGGCATGATGGTCTCCTGTGTGTGGATTTCACCCTAGAGTATCAACGAGGAAGCAGGGGATGTATAGGGGACGGGCTCTTGTGATCACCGGGCCGCCAGGAGCGGGCAAGACCACGACGGCCATGGCGCTCTCCGAGCTATTGGAACAGCATGATATTTCCTGCGCAATGGTCGATATGGACCAGCTTCGCTGGTTTCATCCCAGGCCGCCCGGGGATCGGTTCGGGTGCGCAGTGGGCCTGCGCCACCTGGGCGTGATGGCTGCTACATATCGCGAACTCCGGATCCCGATATTCATCATCGCCGATGTGATCGAAACAGGCACCGAACGCCACGAAGAGGCCATGCCGGGGTACGACGTCACCGTGGTACGGCTGGACGTCGATATCAACCGGATGCACGCGCGATTGCGGGATCGAGAGACGGACTATCACTATGCCTGGTACGAGAACCGGGCAATTGAGCTTACGCACATCATGGAGCGCAATGGTATCGGGGATGTAGTGATCCGGGTTCAGGATGAGACCCGGCAGCAGGTGGCACGGGAGATCGCCGAACAGCTGGGGCTACTCGGAGGCTAGGCCGGCAGGTTGCAGGGAGAGCAGGGGATCGAGGAACGCCCTCACGCGCTGGTAACCGTCGGGCACAAGACGGAAATACGCCCATTTGCCATGTTGTTCACGGCTGAGCAGGCCGGCATCGGTGAGCTTGCGCAGGTGGTGCGAAGCGGTCGGCTGCGAGATGCCGAGGGCATCCGGGAAGACGCAGGCACACACGGCATCGCCATTTGCAGCAGCCACGATCTCCAGGATCGTCAGGCGCGCCGGCTCACCCAGGGTTTTTAGCAGCAGCGCGATATCCTCCACTTCTTCAGTGGATTCGGCTGGCGTATAACCGGTGGGGAGGCACCGTTCAGGTGCGGTAGAGCAATCCATAATCGTAGTATGCCACATATTGACAAGGATCGATACGTCTGGCAGGATAAACATATCGACAACGGTCGATACAACGTTTCCCGCAGGGAGTACACCTCATGTCCGATCAGATTCTCGACGCTGTCAAAGCCCGTTATGCCACGGCGGCCACCACCGTGCTCGAAGGTAGTGGATGCGGTTGTGGTTCCAACTGCTGCAGCTCGACTGCCAACAACGATCCGATAACAGGAAACCTTTACTCGGCCGATGAATCGGCCGTTATCCCGATGGACGCACTCACTGCGTCGCTCGGTTGTGGTAATCCCACCGCACTGGCCGAACTGCACGAGGGCGAGACCGTGCTGGACCTCGGTAGCGGTGGCGGCATCGATGTGCTGCTCAGTGCCCGCCGCGTTGGCCCCACCGGGCACGCCTATGGCGTGGATATGCTGGACGAAATGCTGGAGCTTGCTGAGCGCAACAAGGCCCAGGCCGGGGCCGAGAACGTTACGTTCCTCAAGGGTTCAATCGAGAACGTGCCCTTGCCGGACAACAGCGTGGACGTGATCATCTCCAACTGCGTCATCAACCTCGCGGTGGACAAGGGGCCGGTGCTGAAGGAGGCATTCCGCGTCCTCAAGCCGGGCGGACGTTTTGCCGTGAGCGATGTGGTGACCCAGGGCACGCTGCCAGACGACCTTCAGAAGAACATGGAAGCCTGGATCGGCTGCATCGCCGGTGCGCTGGAGCAGAACGATTTCCATGCGTTGCTGGCCGACGCCGGCTTCGAGAACATCTCCTTCCAGGAGACCCGGGTGTATGATCCCCGCGAACTGTTCGAGGCGGTCAAGGGTGGCGAACAGGCCTGCTGCACACCGGGCAACGGGGATGTACCGGGCGAATGGGACGGCTCTGCCTGGGAGCGATTTGAGTCCAGCGGTGGCCGTATGATCAGCGCCTTTGTACGTGCTACCAAGCCGGAGTAGGGATGTCTTCTCAACAGACCAACGCTCGTCTCGGAATCGTCGATCGATTCCTTCCCGTCTGGATTCTCGCCGCCATGTCGGCGGGAATCCTCCTTGGCAAAGCCTTTCCCGGCCTGCAATCGGCGCTGGATAGCGTGAAAGTGGCGGATGTCTCGCTGCCCATCGCCATCGGCCTGCTGTGGATGATGTACCCGGTGCTGGCGAAGGTGAAATATGGTCGCGCCACGCGCATGATGGCCAACACCAAACTGCTCGCCACCACCTCCATCCTGAACTGGATCGTTGGCCCGTTGCTGATGTTCAGCCTGGCGTGGATCTTCCTGCCCGACGAGCCGCATTACCGTACCGGACTTATCCTCATCGGCCTCGCGCGCTGTATCGCCATGGTGCTGATCTGGAACATGCTCGCCTGTGGCGATGGGGAAATGGCCGCCGTGCTGGTGGCAATCAACTCTGTCTTCCAGATCATCATGTACTCGGTGCTGGGCTGGTTCCTGCTTGTGGAGCTGCCGCAGTGGCTGGGGCTGGATTCATCCAGCTTCGATGTCAGCATGGGCACGATTGCGCTGAATGTCGGTATCTTCCTCGGCGTCCCGCTCGTCGCCGGGCTCCTCTCGCGCATCATCCTCACCAGGACGCATGGTGAGGCCTGGTACGAGAACACCTACCTCAAGAAGATCGGTCCCACAGCGCTGCTCGGGTTGCTCTATACCATCGTGCTGATGTTCGCGATGCAGGGCGAGCAGATCCTCGATCGGCCGCAGGTGATCGTGCGCATCGCCATCCCGCTGTTGTTCTACTTCACGATTATGTTCTTTATCGCGTTCTTCTTTGCCCGCGCGCAGGGATTTACTTACGAGGAAACAGCTGCTATCGCCTTTACCGCTGCCGGCAACAACTTCGAGCTGGCGATTGCAGTCGCCATCGGGCTGTTCGGCATCACATCCGGCGAGGCGCTGGCCGGGGTGATTGGTCCGCTCATTGAGGTGCCGGTGCTGGTGGCGCTTGTGTATGTGTCGCTGTGGATGCGCGACCGGTTCTTCCCGGCTCCCCGGGCAGCAACGGCATGACGACCGTAGCGCTCTTCGGCGATGTGCATGGCAACCATGCCGCCACGGCAGCCGTGCTGGCCGATATCGATACCCATTCGCCTGATCACCTCGTCTGCCTTGGCGACCTGGTAGGGTATGGTGCCTTTCCCAATGAGACGATTGATCTCGTCCGCCAGCGGGATATCCCGGTGATCATGGGGAATTACGATGATGGCATCGGCTTTGAGCGTGGCGATTGCGGCTGCGCCTATAAGGATGCGGAGGAGAAGGCGAACGGGGAACGCTCGGTTGCCTGGACTGCCGCCGTCGTGACACCTGAGAACAAGGCGTGGCTCCGTGAGCTCTTGCCGGAGTATCGCCTGACGGTACACGGCGTTCGCGTTCGCGTGGTGCACGGCAGCCCGCGACGCATCAACGAGTACCTGTTCGACGATCGCGATCCGGCCTCGCTGGGACGCATTGCCGCCATTGCCGATTGTGATGTGCTGGTATTCGGCCATACCCATGTGCCATGGACACGCACGATCGACGATGTGATGTTCGTGAACGCTGGCAGCGCGGGAAAGCCCAAGGATGGTGATCCGCGCGCCTGCTGGGCCATGCTGCACATCGCCGACTCCGGCGACGTAACGGTGACCTACCACCGTGTGGAATACGACATTGTGGCCGCTTCCGCAGCGATTCGCCAGGAACCGGGCCTACCAGATGTCTACGCCACCGCCCTGGAGACAGGTGGCCGGCCCGCTAATCCAGCAGGTTAACCGGCTTCTCGCCAGTAAGGTGGGTGCTGATACTACCAGTCCGCAGGTTTTGTGGCCTTGCCGTCTAGCCAGAGGCGGTCCGAGGCGTCGGCATGCGTGCCGCTGGTCCCGACGTGTTTGCTGCTGATCTGGTCGCCTTTGGTAATGACGTGCACCATCGCCATGGCATGGCCCCGGCCGAGCCCGTAGTCCTCCTTTAGCCACTCCACGATGGGTGTCGCCTTCGTTTCCGGCCCGAACCGTTTCTCCTGGGCCAGTTCCAGCAACTGGCGTGGGGTCAATCCGGTCTTGGTTTCGATGGTGTCGAGATACGCCTGGAAAGACATGAATACGCTCCTGTGCCTGCATATATCAATGGTCATTGCGTTTAGGGTAGTGAGGCGGCGCAGGCTGCACTACTCCGAAGTTGCGATAGCCGACCAAGGGATTACTCGAGCTTGAGCTTGTACCCCAGGTGGCTTTGGACAAACCCAAGCCGCTCATAGAAACGATGGGCGTCGGCGCGGCTTTTGTCCGTGGTGAGTTCCACCAGTCCGCATCCATGGGCGCGAGCGTAGGCGATGGCCCAGCGGATCATCTCACCGCCAATACCGCCACTCCGGTGATCGGCGTGCACGCGTACCCCCTCGATCTGCATGCGCGTCATGCCCTGGCGGGAGAGTCCCGGAATAAGCGTGAGCTGCATGGTGCCGACGATAGCATCATCACGCTCGCACACCACCTGCAGCAGGCGCGGGTCAGCCGTAATCTCCCTCAATGCCCGCTCGTAGGGAGCAAGATCGTGGAGCGACTCGCGCTGCGCACCAAGGTGGTCATCGGCCAGCATGGCGACAATCGCGGGCAGGTCGGCAGCCGTGGCTGGCCGGAAGGTGATGTCGTTCATTCTTCTGCCTTCACCGGAATCGCATACTGGATAAAGCCGCTGGCCGGGGCGAACTGGTCGTAGAGGCGACGGGCACGGCTGTTGGTCTCCGCGGTAAGCCAGTGGATTTTGTCCCATCCCTGCTGGCCGCCGAGCCGCTGCAGATACTCGATCAGCGCCTTGCCCGCGCCACTGCCGCGTATAGCCGGATCGACAAAGAGGTCATTGAGGTAGCAGCGCCGGGCAATCGCCCAAGTGGTGCCGTGCAGCACACAGTTGGCAATACCGATCACCTCTCCCTCGCGCTCGGCGACCAGCCCGAAGAAGTCCGGCTCGGCATCGTCCAGCAATCGTTGCCAGGTGGCAGCGGTCACGCCGGGTGGCATGGTGGTTTCATAGAAATCACAGTAGGCGTCCCACAACCGGTGCCAGGCTTCATGATCCTCACGGGTGACGAACCGTACAGTTGTTTCCATGCGCAAACATCTCCAAACGCGGCCATTCAGGATGCGACCAGCATAGGCCTACCTGATTCCCACGGCCACCCCTTGACAGGCAAGTAATCACTTGCCTATGATGCAGCCATGGTTGATGTGTTCAAGGCGCTTGCCGATCCTACCCGCCGCGCGATCCTCGATGAACTGACCGAGCGCGATGGCCAGACCCTGTTTGAGCTGTGTGGCCGGCTTGCCGCACGCCACGGGCTGGGGTCGACCCGGCAGGCGATCTCGCAACACCTCGACATGCTGGAAGCCGCCGGCCTGGTCGAGGTGAAGCGGGAGGGACGCTACAAGTTCCATTCCATCAACACCGCACCGCTCGAGCCGATCGTCGAGCGCTGGCTACCGAACCGTAGTGCGATAAAGGACCATGACCAATGAGAATCCACATGACCAGCGTCTTTGTTGATGACCAGGAGAAGGCGCTGCGGTTCTACACCGACATCCTTGGCTTTGCGGTGAAATACGATATCCCCATGGGCGAGGATCGCTGGCTGACGGTAGTGTCGGCAGACGAACCGGATGGCACCCAGCTGTTGCTGGAGCCAGACCATCATCCCGCCGCCAGGGCCTACAAGTCTGCGCTGGTAGAAGATGGCATTCCCGCGGCGCAGTTCGAGGTGGACGACGTCTTCGCCGAGCACCAGCGCCTTGCCGGACTGGGCGTGCGTTTCACGCAGGAGCCGGTGAGCATGGGACCGGTGGATACCGCGGTGCTGGACGACACCTGTGGCAACCTTATCCAGATCGTGACCCGGCCAAAGATGTAATCACGCGGCTACGCGAAGGCCTTTTTCACCGCGTCCCAGATGACGCCGTTCATCAGGCCATAGTTGTACACATCGATGCCCGTAACACCCGCGCGCTCCCATGCGGATTTGCGCGGCGCGATTTGCCCCGGCGAGGTGGTATCGGGCGCGATCGCCCGAATTGCGCCCCGCACCGGGCGTCCCAGTTGCGCGGCATCGTGTGCGCGGGATTCTGCTTCCTCGCCGGAACTCGCGTAACCGGCGAGGGTGCCATCGCCGGTGGCGATCAGCGCAGCATCGCCCGGTGTGCCATCCAGCGCGGCGAAATGCCAGATCTGCGTGTTGGGGTTAATCTCCTTCACCGCGTCGCGGATTTCGGCCGCCAGGCTGAGTTCCTGTTGCTTCATCCACACCATGTATTCGGTGAGGCCGCTGTTCACCAGCTGGCTCACCACGGTGGTGGGCGTGCCATCCTCGCGGGCCAGCTTCACCCCCTGGTTGATGCTGGCGTCCAGCACGGCGGCGGTAAGCCCCCGCAACACACCGGCCGGGATACCGGCCGCGGTCGCCTGCTCAATCTCGACATCGCTAAATGAGAGGTTGAGCATATCGCGCTGGACCGGGTCGAATTCCGTGCCGATGATCTCGTGGTGCTCACCGTGCTGGAAGCCCATATACCCCGGCGATTCCAGCGTGATGGCGTGCAAATCGAACTGGCTTGCCATATCCGAGACGTGCGCCAGCAGGTACTCCCGCACCAGCGGATGCGCCGGGCTGAGCGTGTTGTAGAGCGGATCGCCGAACACGGTGTGCTGCACTGCCTCGGGGAACTGCTCGCCTAGCCAGCGGTTGTGCAGGCAGACGGTCCATGCCACGAAGTTGAGGCCCATGTGCCCCGCGCGCTTCTGGAGTTCATCGGCTGGGCTGGTGGTTTCCGTGACGAGGCTGTGCACGCGTGGTTTCATGGCCCCGTATTTCGCCATATCTGGCCGGTAATGAACTGCACCATCTTCGGCGTAATAGACACGCCGTTTGGGGTTACGGGGCAGCAGGAACTTGCCGTTGTGGTACTGCACGGCAAGGTTGACGTTGCAAAATCCAGCCCTTGCGATTTCACCAAGCGCGGTGTCGTAGCCGTGATCCGCGAGTTCCCACGGATAGGTAAACAGCCCGTGTTCCATTATTCCGGCTCCAAGTTGCGGCTCACATTCCCGCCGTCCACCAGCAATGTCTGCCCGGTGATCCATTCCGATTCATCCTGGCAGAAGAAGCAGACGGCGTTGGCGATATCGTCGGCGGTCCCCAGCCGCCCAAGCGGGATACGATCGAAATCGGGCGGGTGATGCTCGTCTGAACCCGGGCGATGGGGGACCGCACCGGGCGCGACGCAGTTCACCGTGATGCCATACGGCCCGAGTTCCACACCCATATTCTGGGTCATCCCCATTACGCCCGCCTTGGCGATGTCATACACCATCTTCTCACTATGGGCGGCAAACGCGCCGATGGAGCTGATATTCACGATGCGACCCCGGATATCATGGTCCACCATTGCCCGGGCAATATGCTGGCTCAGGATGAACGGTGCCCGCAGGTTGGTGGTGATCTCCTCATCCCAGTCGGCATCGGATACCTCCAGGAACGGTTGGGGGATCGAGAAGCCGGCGTTGTTGATCAGGAAATCGAACGGGCCGGCAGCGTCCAGCGCGGTTTCCGCCAGGCGATGAATCTCGGACACATTCGCCAGGTCGGCTGTCGAGCCCTGGATCATGGTGCCGAACTCGCGGAGTTCCTGCACCGCCTGGTCGACATCCTCCTGGTCCCGCCCGGTCACATACACATGCGCGCCATCGCGCGCCAGCCATTCGGCGATGGTGCGGCCGAGGCCGCGGGTGGCACCGGTGACCAGTGCGCGTTTGCCATGGAATCGGGGCTGGGTGGTCATGGGTATCCTCCCTGTTGCGATGTGTTTCTCGACATCATTATCGTGCCGGTTCCTCAACCGGACGCACGAGCAGTGCCCCGGCGATGATCACGAGGCCCAGGATCGCGAACATCAGCGAGAGGTTACGCCCGGCCAGCCAACCCAGCACCACGCCGCCCACGCCCACGTACACCGTGATGACGCCGTTGATGAGGCTCAGCGATGTTGCCCGCGCCCCTTCCGGGATGTGATCGTTATACATGCCCGAGAAGAGCGGCATCGCCACCTGCACCATGCCCCATTGCGCCACGAACAGCACCACTGCCCAGATCGGATCGCTGACGACGGCCATCAGCAGGTAGAGCACGCCCGGGATACCGGTGGCCACCAGCAGCGCGTTACGCTCACCCAGCCAGGCAGTGAGTCGCCACGCATGGAGTTGCGTGACGAAGGCCACACCGGAACCGAGCGCCAGCCCCATCCCCAGCCACACAGGCGAAACCGCGCTGCGGATAAAGTAATCCTGGTAGAAGATGAGCAGGTGGGCGACAAACGCGTTGGTGACAATGGCGATCAGCATCAAACGCTGCAGGGCCGGGTTGCCGCGCAGGTTGCGCCAGCCGGTATGGAGCAAATCGAGGCTGCGGAGGCGCTCCGCCACGATCTCCCGCGCCGGTTCCCGCAGGCTCAGCGCCAGCAGCGCCGAAAAGCCCACAAACACCACATCCAGCTTCAGGGTGAAACGCATACGCTCGTAGGTGAGCTCGCGCGTGATCCAGCCGCCGATAGAGTAGGCGACCAGTGATGCCAACTGGATCGCCGCGCCGATCTGGCCCTTGGCTCGCTGCATCCGCAGGCTGCGGTCGCCCTTGGGCAGCGATTCGTACACCAGCGCATCGACCGATCCACTGGCAAAGGCGAAGCCGGTGCCGGCCACGATTTGCCCGATCAGGAACTCAGGGTAGGTATCGGCCAACAGCGTGACCAGTTCGCCGAGCGCGGCCATGAACAGGCTGATCTGGTAGCTGCGCCGGTGGCCCATGCGGTCGGCGAGCACACCGGTGGGGATCTCCATCACCAGCATGCTTACCATCAGCACCGTTTGCATACCGGCAATTTGCGCCAGCGAGAGGCCCTTGCCCTGCAGGTAAGGCGTCATGACGGGAACGAAGAAATAGAGTTGCCCGAAGAACGAGATCAGGGCAACCAGTGCGGGCGTGGAAAGCGACCCAGGCCTTTTCAGCCAGGAGAAGGGGAAGAACATGTGAACCTCGGGAAACGACCGGATAGCACCGGCCCGGACACCAGGAAGGGGTGGCGACACGGTTCAGCGAGGTTGCTGACGCGTGGTTATTCGCCGGTGGTGGTGTCGGTATCTCCCATGAAGGTCCTCAGAGGTAAAGCGAGTGGTGCCGGTAGGGCACTCTGGCGATTGTACATGATGCTGGCAGATACAAGGGCAGATCGGGATTCAGATGTAGCCCCGCACCTCGATTTGCAAATCAATGGTGCAGGTATGTGAGAGCGGAGGAGAGGGGGTGCGATCTGGCGTAAGGAACCCGCACCATCGCTACGCGAGGTACGGGTCTACGATGCGCTCGTCCGCCTTCGGTGGTTATGCGAGGTGCGAGTCTATGTCCTCGTCCAGAAGCGATATGCCATATCGACGACTCCGTGCGGACCGCAAAGGTAGGCCCGCACCTTGATCCGCAGATCAATGGTGCGGGTGGTTGGAGGCACGGCGAACCCGCACCATCGCGATGCGAGGTGCGGGTCTACATTTGGGGGCGCCCGCGATATGATTCTTCTGTGCTACAAAATCCAAAACTCTGATCATGTGGGCCGACCATGCAATACCCTGATCGCAAAATCACCTGCCCTGGCACCACCCGGCGCATGCGCTTGAAAGGGTACGACTATTCCCAGCCGGGGTATTACTTCATCACGATATGCACCCACAACCGACAACATCTCTTCGGCGACATTGCCAATGAAACCATGGCACTCTCCCCGGCTGGGACGATGCTCGATACCCTGATCCCCGAGGCTGAGGATCGGTTTTCGTCTGTCACATTTGACTGCTACGTCGTCATGCCAAACCACCTTCACCTTCTGATGGGGTTGGCGGTCAGAACAACAGATAAACCTGCCGTAGACAACCTTAGCGATGTCATCAGGTGGATCAAGGACGCATCGGTACGACGTTATAGCCTGGGCGTCAGGACTAATGGCTGGGATACCTACCGGGAACAATTGTGGCAGAAGGGATTCCATGACCATATTGTCCGAAACGAACGTGAGTTGGAAACGATCCGCGCATACATAGCGACGAACGTGGAGGCATGGGAGAAGGACAGGTTCTACGACGGGTACGTGGACTGAAGATGGAACCGGTTTGTTCGTGGGGGATTGGCTGAAATTGTGACCCGTACCCCGGCTGAGGTGAAGCCGAGAAGCAAATCGGGCCCTGGAGCAGCAGATCAATGTTGCGGGCTGGTTAGAACCGGGCGCAAAAGCCCGCACCATCGCGATGCGAGGTGCGGGTCTACAAATACGATGCAATGGCGTGGATCGGGGTACCGTGGACGTTACACGTTCCGGTTACACGTCGTCGGCACGGAAGCCGCGAGGGCCGGTGGCGGCGTTGGCTCGCGCTTCCGAACCGACAAACACCAGCGCGCCAATCTGGTCGCCTTCCCAGTGGATGATCGTCTCGTGTTCGGGATCGTTCAGGGCGTTTTCCAGCGCGGCATCGGCATCGGTATTGCTGGCAGCCACGACATACACGGCTGCCGGCACCCGGTATGCCCGACCCAGCACCGCACCGGTATTGTCGCGAATCAGTTCACCATCCAGCGGATCGTGACCCTGCTCAACGTACTGGACAACACCATCATCATCTTCCACTTCCTGCGGTCGGAAGATCTCGTCCTTCACCTTGTTGGCGATATACATGCCGATGGTTTTCTGCATCATGGCCGTGTGCTCCTGCTGGGTTGATTGTCGTTATGTAGGCGCATTTTACCCGATATGCATGTACTTATACGCCTCGGAATACTCGCCGAACCCCTCAGGTTTGTTCGGATGGCGCTCGGTGTTTCCCTTGCCCCATTCCCATACAAAGGACAAATCGGCATCAGCACCGCCGATCTGCGAGGCATGGCAACGAAGCGCCGCGATCTTGGTTTCCATATAGTCGCTGACATCGACAAAGCAATCGGCTACCGCCGTACCAAACAGGTAGATGGAGTTCACATCGATCGGCTCCAACCCCTCGTCGAGCAGCTCCGGAAAGGTGCGGCGATCCCGGCAGCTCGGGAACACCGCTGCCAGGGATGCCTCGCCTGCGGCGACATGGTCGGGATGGTTGATGTAGCCATCGCCATGGAAGCGGGTGGTGGGGTCGAAGCACATCAGCGCTGTCGGCCGTACCTGGCGAATCACGCGGGTGAGGTCGCGACGTAAATTCAGGTCTGGAACCAGTTCAGCATCGGCGTAGCGCAGGAAGATCACTTCCTTTACGCCCAGCACCTTTGCCGCTTCCAGTTGCTCTGCCTCGCGCAGCGCGGCGAGTTCCTCACCAGTGATGTTCGGGTCCTTGGTGCCCTTGTCGCCACTGGTGATTGAGCAGTAGATGATCTCGGCACCCGCCGCGGCCCATTTGGCAATCGTGCCACCCTGGCCAAACTCGGCGTCGTCCGGATGCGCCTGGATCATCAGGACGCGCTCGGGGATGGTGGTGGAGGGATCGGGGAATCGAGGTTCGGTCATGCTCTCTTGCTTTCGTTGATTATCGATCAGCGAGTATCTGTTCGAGGAACGATCGGTCCACCTCATCGAGCGAGGCGATGGTATGCCGGTTTGGTCCTGGTGGTACCGGATGGATTCCGGGCAGCACAAGCACCGGTGCGCCGGCACGTTCGGCACTCTCGACACCAGCGGGCGAGTCCTCGATGGCGACACATTGTCGCACATCAACGCCCAAACGTTGAGCGGCAAGCTCGTACGGTTCCGGGTGCGGTTTGGGGTGGGTCACATCGGCCCCGGATACCAGCACCTGCAGCGCGCCATTGCTTGCTTCCACGATCTGCCGCGCAACTGGCTCCCACGCCTGGGTAACGAGTGCCAGCGGGATGCCTTCATCCGCCATGCGAACGAGGAACTCCTGCGCACCCGGCAACCACGGGATGTGATCGTGCACGCGGGCCGCCACATCCTCGACCAGCGCGGCCAGCACGTCGGCTTCTTCCAGGGGCACACCGGCATCGCGCATGGCCTGCACGGTCACCATCATCGAGCGTCCCACCAGGGCATCGGTATCGTCGGTGGTGAAGGGCACGCCATGGTGGGCCGCCAGACCAAGCTTGGCCGCTTCCCAGTAGGGCTCGGTATCGACCAGTGTGCCATCCATATCGCACAGCACGGCCTGCAGGGAGCTCACTCGCCCACCTCGGCAAGGTCGAGCTGCATGCCGCCCACGATATCGCGCAGGCGGTTGAGGGAGACATCGGAGAGATCGATCACGCGGGAGCGATTCGGCCCGGCGGGAACCGGCTGCACCCCTCGTACCACGACCACCGGGATACCCGCAGCCTCGGCGCTGAGGGTGCCAGCCAGCGAATCCTCAATGGCGATGCAGTTCTCGCGCGGTACACCCAATACCTCTGCAGCATGGGCATATGGCCAGGGGTCGGGCTTGGCGACGATCATCTCATCGCCCGCGAGGATGAACTTCACCACGCCTTCCGGCAGGTCGGAGACGGTTTTCTCCACCACCTTGCGCCAGGCGTTGCTTACCACGGCGCAGGGAATGTTGTTGGCGGCGCATTCGGCGAAGAGGTCCTTCACCCCGGGGAGCCAGTGGATGCCCTGTTCGTCCATCATCAGCACAACGCGGTCGACCAGCCATTCCACAATCGGGTCGATATCCATCTTTACGCCGGCCGCCTGCATGCGGCGGGCACTTTCACGCATGGGCGAGCCGACGCACATGAGGGCGTCTTCCTCGGTCCAGGTAATGCCAAAGCGAGCCGCCAGCTCTATTTCGGCTGCGATCCAGTAGGGTTCGGTTTCAACCAGGGTTCCATCGTGATCCCACAGGACCGCCTTCAACTCGGGCACACATCCTCCTTTATCCAGAAATGAGCCCACGCAGGGTATTCCCGGTGGGCAATGCCATCCCTATTCTAGGCCACGGCCGGGAGTGACCCAACCACAAGCCGGTGGGCCAATGGTCAATCTCGGCGGTCGCACGAGGGGCGTCAGGTGTAGATCCGTGCTTCGACTGATGCGCGTGTACGCAACGGAAAGGGGCGGACACAACGTGCCCGCCCCAGGATCCTGTCGGTCTATCGCTTGTCGAGGTCGATCGCGATTGAGTTCATGCAGAAGCGGGCGCCATTGTACTCGCGCGGGCCGTCCGGGAAAACGTGTCCCAAATGGCTGTCGCAGCGGGCGCAACGCACTTCGGTGCGGATCATGCCGTGGCTGCGGTCCTCGATGTAGGTGACGGCATCGGGCAGGGCCTCGCCGAAGCTGGGCCAGCCGCAGCCGTGGTCGAACTTGGTGCTGCTATCGAACAGCGGGTTGCCACAGGCGGCACAGCGGTAGGTGCCTTCATCCCATACGGCGTTGTACTCGCCCGTGAACGGGCGCTCGGTGCCGGCCTGTCGCAGCACATGGTACTGCTCCTTGCCCAGGACCTGCTTCCATTCTTCTTCGGTTTGCGGCAACGGCCGCAACTTGCTATCGGTACTCATGAAGAGGCTCCTGTTGTTGGCAGTTCCAGTTCCTCGGTCAGGTTCACCGTATCCTGGCGGCTGACCGCGCAAGTGATACCGGTGCCCTTGAGGCCACAGTAGCCATCGGGGATCTTGTGCAGGTACTGCTGGTGGTATTCCTCGGCGTAGTAGAACTCGGGCGCCTCGGTGATTTCGGTGGTCATGGCCGGGTAGCCGGCCTTTTGCAGCAGGCGATTGAAGGATGCCGACATTTCCTCGGCGATCGCCTTCTGCTGATCGTTGTGGTAGTAGATGGCGCTGCGGTACTGCGTGCCTACATCGCCACCCTGGCGCATGCCCTGGGTGGGATCGTGGTTTTCGAAGAACGCCTTCACCAGCTGCGCGTAGGTCACCTTGCGCGGGTCGTAGATGACCTCTACCACTTCAGCATGGCCGGTTTTGCCGGTGCAGACTTCCTGGTAGGTGGGGTAGGGGGTAAACCCGCCGGCGTAGCCGACGAAGGTGCTCCACACGCCATCCATCTTCCAGAAGAGACGCTCGGCACCCCAGAAGCATCCGAGGGCGAAGGTTGCAGCCTCCATGCCTTCAGGGAAGGGCGGCTGGATACGGTTGCCATTTACCGCGTGATGCTTCGGAATCTCGAAGTTGTAGGTATCGCGACCTGGCAGGGCCGTTTCTGCTGTTGGCATGGTGGTCGGTCGACCAAAGAGTTTGTCCAAAACCATGATGTGAACTCCAGTGTGAACATATCGGGCAGCGTGTGCCGTCACTACTATCTTACCGAAAGTATGCAAGTGGCGCACCGCGGATGAGCCCGAAAGCTGTTGGGTAACCGGACTTCGTGGGCCATCCATTGTGGATTTCAGAGTGATTCCATCAGGAGATGCGTGGAAGGTCCTGTCATCTGCATGGGCGTTGCGTCCCGTTGCCTCGCCGGGGAGTGAACCGTGCATGCCTTGCCGAAAGATGGAATGACATCGATGCCCGAGGCATTTATCTTGCGCTCTGCTCCTCCGGTAGCATCAATTTCGATGTCCCATTAACTGGAGGGAGAAAACTATGAACCGACGAGATCCGCTAAGCCTGCTCATCTACGTAGTGGTGCTGATCGTGATTGTCATCCTCTTGTTCCGTTTGCTGGGAATCGCGTTCTAGGCACGGTAACAGCGTAACGGGATACGACGTAGGCGATTCGGCCCAGCAGGGCGATGTCCCGCAAAGGTTCGGTTAACTACGCTCCATCCCGAGGAAATGTGCCCGCCAGCGCGTCGATGGAGACGGCTGGCGGGCATTCGCGCATGAGTTCAGGAGTGGCTTCCAGAGCCGGGATGCCCGCCGCTCCCTTGCCGGGACAGGGAGAATGCGGCTCTACCCCTTGCGGGCCAGGATCAACCCGCTGCCAATCATCAGGGTCAGGTGGTCCAATCCGGGCTGGTTGTCGATCAGCTTCACAAAGTCCACCAGTTCATCCGGAGCAGGACGGTGGGCGTTATCCACCAACATCAATCCGCCCTTGCGCAACACCCGATACGGATGCGGCCACCATTCCGCATAGAGGGTGCGTTCCGCGTCCAGGAAGAGCACATCGACGCTCTCTTCAGGGAGCGATGTTAGAAACGCCCCTCCATCCTGGCGCACGAACTGAACAACGTCGGATAAACCCGCCTTTTCAAGGTTGCCAATAGCCTCATTCTGCGATTTTGTGTCGACCGTTGTCAGCTGGCCACCCGTCTGTTCCACTGCATCTGCCAACCAGATGGTGCTGTACCCGTTTGATGTTCCCAGCTCTACCACCGTTGTGGCGTTCATGAGCAGCAGTTGCATGGAAATGTAATGGGCAGTCTCAGGATCAAGGTTGCGATAGCGCAGGGTGCGATTGGCCTGCCGGGCATCGTGCTCCTCGCCCTCGCGATGGAGTGCCTCAAGGAATCGGTCGCGGTTCTCGTTCATATAATGCTCCTGTCATTCCACCATTGACTGCATGCTTCATGCCTGCGCAGACCCAGCGCCAAACCATACGCGTAGACGCCTGTTGTACATTGGCCATTGCCATTCATTACCCGGCACAACCAGGGCGCCAAGGGGCTTAATGACCTTGCGGCGCCGGGTACGCGGTGTGCGGCGCAACAATGGAGAAACCCCTCAATCGAATCGCTGCTAGAGTAGATATCGATAACGAGGTGCACCATGACAACGACCTACAACGAACGACTCCAATACCTGCGCGAAACTGTGCCCCATATCGATGTGCTTGAGGCTGTGGAGCGGCTCCGGGCCGGCGCTGTGTTGCTGGATGTACGCGAACCCGATGAAACCGCCCAGGGAATAGCGCCGAACGCGATTACCATTCCCCGAGGCCTGCTCGAAATGAACATAGCTTCGGACATTCCGGATCTTGATACTCCGGTACTGGTCTATTGCGCCTCTGGTGTCCGGTCTCTCTTTGCGACCGAGGCGTTGCGCGGCATCGGCTATACCAACGTGGTCAGCATAGACGGTGGCTTCGATGCCTGGAAATCCGCAGGCCAACCCATTGAAGTACCAAAGCAGCTTAACCCGGCCCAGAGCCAGCGGTACAGCCGGCATCTTCGGATTCCTGAGATCGGTGTTGCCGGCCAGCAGAAGTTGCTGGAGAGCCGGGTGCTGCTCATCGGTGCCGGCGGATTGGGATCACCTGCAGGACTCTACCTGGCCGCGGCTGGAGTCGGCACCATCGGTGTGATCGACGATGATGTTGTGGATGCCAGTAACCTGCAACGACAAATCCTCCATCGCACGCACGACCTTGGCAGCCCGAAGGTGGAGAGCGCGCGTCGCACGATGGAAGCTCTAAACCCCGATGTGCGGGTGGAAATGCACCCGGTGCGACTTACCGATGGCAATGTGCGGGAGATCTTTGCCGGGTATGACTTGATTGTTGATGGCTCGGACAGCTTCGAGACCCGCTATATCGTGAACGATGCCTGCGTGGCTTTGGGGATCCCGCAGGTGCACGGCAGCATTTTCCGCTTCGATGGCCAGATCACGAGCTTCGATCCCCGGCGGGAGGAGAGTCCCTGTTATCGCTGCCTCTTCCCCAGTCCGCCACCGCCGGAACTGGCCCCGAATTGTGCGGTGGCCGGGGTGCTGGGCGTGTTGCCCGGCGTGGTCGGCACCATCCAGGCGACCGAGGCGATCAAGATGTTGCTCGGCATCGGGGAGCCGCTGGTCGGCCGGTTGTTGATGTACGACGCCCTGGCGATGACGTTCCGCACGCTGAAGGTCCGGCGAGACCCCGGCTGCCCTGCCTGTGGGAGTAGAGCCGTTGATGTAGCCTCGGGCCCTGTGCCCGAGGTTGCGGGGCAATTGGCGGATTGAGGTCACCTACCGATGTGGAAACGATATCGTACGCCCGGGATGAACCCCGGCGTAAATCAGAGGCGATCTCTTTGAGCTCAGGGCGGTGATCAACAATCGCGTAGTCCCGTGACCTGAGCCCGGGGTGTCGGGGTCGATCGGCGGCCAGAGGTCACCCACCAATTTGGGAACAATATCGCACGCCCGGGGTTCATCCCCGGGCGCATTGTGTCCGCCGAAATCACGTTGTGGCATCGCCTCATGGGGCGATCCCTTCGGGTTCGTGCTCGGGCATAAAGCCCGAGCCTACGAAGGCCGGGGTAGTGTCGTACGCCGGGGGTTCATCCCCCGTGGTGCATGCGCGTAATCAGGAACCCTTCGCGGCCTCGATGGCGTTGCGGAGGATGAGGTAATCCGATTCCTCAATCTTGTGGACATTGCCCTGGAACGCAAGCGTCCAGTGCTGCTCCGGCCATTTCTTCGTGTAGGTCATCTGCCGCGCCATCTCCTCGGCATCCACCATCTGGTCGTCGTCCAGCCAGATATCCAGCTCAATGGGGAAGCGGTAGGGATAATCGTCCTGCTTCTTGCCCGCGCCGCTCTTCCAGATCGGGCTGTGGTCCTCGAACCCTTCACCGGTGACGGTGGTAATCCCGGCGAACTTCTTGAGGCCCGTGGTGTAATAGATGAACTTGTCGCCCGGGCGAACAAGCCCCAGCTTCTTGCGCTGGCGGCTCTTCAGCCCCTGCAGGTCGAACCCACGATCCCGCGTGATGTGGTGATTGGTGAGCGAACTTACGATGATCCAGTACTGTGTTTCCTCGGCCATGATTGCTCCTGGTAACGGCGGTACCCAACACATCAAGTGTACCGTTGGACCGCGTATAAGGGCCGAAAAATGAACGAACCCGGTTACAGGAACCGGGTTCGATCGGGGTGGGGAGGAGAGAAATCAAGAAGCGTTGGTCTCACTTCTCAATGACTGAAGAATAGGGGGCGCGTCTGAACGTTGCCTGAACCTATCCTGAGTGTTTCCTGAAATTAATCCTGGATATCAAACGCATTCACCACCGCCCGTTGCAGGCCCGGATGCCGGTCCATCAGCTCGTCCATCCCCACGCGCAGGAATGCCGCCAGTTGAATAAGCTCCAGCGGGCTCAGGCTGAGGGTGAGAAAATCGATGCTGAGGTGCACCTGGTCATCCTCGCCGAGGGTATCCTGTGGCTTGTCCGGCACGCTCAGCGTGGTGCTGAGGCCTGTTTCCGGCCAGATCATGTCCAGCAGGTCAATGCGTTTCCTCTCACTCATTCTCCCCTCCCGTCTATCGAACGTATTGTGCCACCTTCTATAATGAGGGCACACGATTGAGGAGCCACCATGACCGATCGCGATACCCGTAGCACATTGCCAGCAGATGCCGACCGACGGCTCGCCAACCTCCGACGCGAGGTACCCACTGCGATCGTGCAAATCGACAGTGTCCGTGCCGACGATACCGCCATAGCGATCAAGGCGACCATCGGCTGGCCTGGTGGTGGCCGTCATACCAGGATCGAGGCCCACGATGTCGATCCAAACCGCAGTTGGGCCGCGCAGTACGCGTATGTGCAGGCGCTGGCCATCACCCGCGCGCTCGATGGCCTCGGTATTGCCGACGATCAGCCGCAACCTGCCAGCCAGCCGCCGCAGGATGCTCCCCGAACCCGGCCGCAGCCCGCAAGCCAGCCGGATCAGGAGCCTCGTGCGTCCGTCCCGCAGCCTGGCAATCAGCAGGCCTCCCCGGTGCAGGCGCAGCAACCTGCGGCTACCAGTCAGCCCTCGCCCGGTGCCAGTGCCGTGCAGCGCGCCGATGGTGACCACCTTGCCGAATACTCCTGGACCTCATTCTGGCAAACTGCCCGTGCCCGCAATATCACCCGGGAACAGGTAGAGGCCGCGCTCGGCCGGCCCATACAACAGGCAACCCCGCGCGATGCCGTAGAGGCCCTGGAAGCTGCCGGTTTGTGGGGATAACCCTCCACCGCTTATCGAGACGTCATCCAAACCGGTTATTGTGGCCAACTTTCGGTCACGAAGTGTACGGACGTGATTATCAACGTCTGGATGAGTCAGATGAACGGTCACTCCGTACAATCAAACCTGATAGGGATGTACGTTCTGTAGAATCCTAAGTCTATAACCGCATGTGCTCCATACTTCGTACGAAGATTTCCCGTACGGACACTGCAAATTGTGCCCAAATGGCAGTGAACGTACTCTTGTTACATTTTCGGCAGCGTTCCACACTGTGATTGCACGGGAACGCCTGTCACCCCGCAAGACCCGACAGGCAATCCCGGCCGCCGGCCCCCGCCCGGTGACAGAGGAGATGCCAGGACATTCCCGCGATGAGGCATCACACCAGGCAGCAGATGCGCCCGCACGCATCTCCTTCCTGGCACATATACACCGCGGTTTCGTCTGGTTCGGAGGGGAGAACGCTGCAATGGCGTCAATCAACACCACGGGCTCGGCGGGATCATCATCCCGCACCGCCCCGCAACTCTTGTTCAGTACCCCGGCACGGGTGCTGGTATCGCTTGTTACACTCGCCGGCCTGTTGGCCTGGGTGCTCGGCGCCGTAAGTGCGCAGGAGCCATCCACACCATCGGCCGATTCGGCAGCCACGCCCGCGGCAACGCCGTCGGCAACCATGCCGCGCATCGAACTGCAGCTGGAAGAAGCCAACGAGAGCGACCTCGGTGGCACCGTGACGCTGTACGAGTTCGGCGATAAAACCATTGTCGATTTCGCCGTCACCGGTGCCGGTGGCGACCATCCGGCCGTTATCGTGCCGGGTGTGTGCGAGGAGACAACTGATACGACCGGCTACGCGCTGGAACCTGTCAGCAGCACTGGCGAAAGTATCACTACCGTTGATGTCCCGCTGGAAGACCTGCTCGCTGAAGACCATGTGGTGCAGGTGCGCATGAGTGACGATGACCAGGAGACGGTGATTGCCTGCGCCAATATCGAGGGTGAACCGGGCCTGGAAACCGCCGCGACGCCGGAAGCATCGCCGTCGGCCTCGCCAGCAGCATCTCCGGCGGCAGCCGATACCAACGGTGTCGGTGGCCAGAACACCACGACGGCCGCGGATACAACGCCCGTTCCTGCTGCGGATACCACCGCGACCACACCTGTGGCCGATGCGGATGGCACCAGCGGGGTTACCGATCCTAATGCCGCTACCCTGACCGTGAAACTGACCGACTGGAGCGATACCGGTATCACCGGCACCGCAGTGCTCACGGCCGATGGCAGCGCCACCAGTGTGCAGGTCACGCTCACCGGTGAAGGTATTACCGGCGGCCACGAACTGCACATCCACAACGGCACGTGTGCTTCGCCGGGAACCGCCACCTATACGCTCAACCCGATTGACGCCAATGGTTCGAGTACATCGACGGTCAACCTGAGCCTGGCGCAGCTCACCAGTGGCGCCTACTTCATCAATGTCCATCCCGACGAAGCGAACTGGGATGCCTGGATGGTGTGCGGCAATATCACCGGCACGGCAACATCGCTTACCCAGTCAACTGCCACGGTACCGGCAGCCAGCACAGTTACGGATGGTTCTGCCGGCGGTAACACCACCATGGTGACCACCAGCGCGCAGGCAGCCGAATTCCCGCAGACTGTGGGTGTAGGCGATGGCCTGGAGTGGCCGAGCGATACCCGCACCGCCGTGATCTGGGCGATTGCCGGGAGCACCATCATCCTGGCCGGTACCGGATTGCTGATCCGCGCCGGTGAGCGTACCGGCAGGCAGCCGCGCTTCACCCGCCTGGGCCTGTAGCACCACCTCCCTTCGCGAACCCGAACGCGCCCGGCATCATCGCCGGGCGCGTTCGCGTGCTTTACAGGTGTTCCATAATGAAGCGAGTATTGGGCAGCAGCCCGGCGTGGCAGAGGTACAGGGGCGCGCTATGCAGGTGGAACTCACATCGGTTATCACATGCCCGAAGTGCGGATATCGGCACGAGGAACAGATGCCGACCGACGCCTGCCAGTTCTTCTATCACTGCCCAAGCTGCGAGTCGGTGCTGAAACCGTTGGCCGGCGATTGTTGCGTATTCTGCTCGTATGGCTCGGTGCCATGCCCGCCGATCCAGCAATCCGGCGCGTGTTGCCCAACACCTGCAAACTCATCATCCGCCACCATGGAGTGAATGCATGCGTATCCTGCTTCTTCGGCACGGCCAGACCCAGGGAAATATCGATGCCCGTATCCAGGGGCCGGATGACCAACTCACCGACCTGGGGCGCGCGCAGGCCCGGCTGTTGGCGGCGCACGTCGCTGCAACCTACACGGTCGATCACATGATCGCCAGCTCGCTGTCCCGCGCGGTGGAGACCGCCGAGATCGTCGCTGCCGAAACGAAGAACGAGATCTCGCTTGACCAACGACTCGCCGAGATCAATAACGGTGATGCGATTGGTATGCTCTGGACCGACTGGCGCGCCGCCAACCCTGATTTGGCACCCGTGTGGGGATGGGACAAACGCCACGCCGATGCCGCCTGGGGCGGTGGCGAGAGCGGCCGCGACGTGTGCAACCGCGTCTTCGCCGCCTGGGATGATATTGTGCAGCGCTACAACGGCAGCGGGGCCACGGTGGCCGTGGTAACGCATGGTGGACCTATCGCCTGGCTGGCGGCGCGGCTCAACGGCGATTCGCTGGACATCTGGCCCGGGCCGTATGGCGATATCGCCAACTGCTCGGTCACAGAAGTGGCCATTGCGCCGGATGGCACCGGCACCATTGAGCGCTGGAATATCACCGATCACCTCGGCGATACCTTTGCGCCCCACGTTTCCCCAATGATCCCGGTGCGTACCGGAAAGCAGCGTACATGAAGCTAAAGGTGCTGGCCGTTACGGACGAGGTTGATCCACGCATTTACAGCGCTACTGTGCGCGATCGCATGGGCGATGTCGATTTTGTGGTGAGTTGTGGCGATGTCCCCGCTACATACCTCGAATACCTCACCGATGCCCTGCACAAGGATGTCTATTACGTCCTAGGCAACCACGCCGAGGAACTGGTGCGCGAGGGACGGCGGGGCGAACTGCGCCACCCGTTGGGATGCATCGACCTCGGCTTCAAAATCGTGCGGGATAAACGTACCGGTATTCTCTTTGCCGGCCTGCCCGGCTCACCCAGGTACCTCGAACATGCACCGGTGCAGTTTAGCGAGGGGGAAATGACCATGCGTATCCTGCGCATGGTGCCGCGCCTGCTGTGGAATCGCATTCGCCACGGCAGGTTCCTCGATATCCTGGTAACCCATTCGCCCCCACGTGATGTTGGCGATCGGGATGATCCCGCGCATCGCGGGTTCAAGGTCATGCGCTCGTTTGTTAAGTGGGCACGGCCGGTGTACCAGTTGCACGGCCATGTGCACCTGTATGACCGCAGCCTTGGCAACTGCTCGCGGTTGCACCACACCGATGTCATCAACGTGTACCCGTACCAGAAACTCGATCTCCACTTCCACGGGTTGCCGGAAATCGACAGGCCAACGGAACCGCACAGCGATTCGCTTCGCGCCGGGGTGCCACAGGGAACGGCGGGCCACGATGTATAAGGAAATTGCCAACGCCGATTTCGATCGTGCCCGGAACAAGCAGATCGTGAACGAGTGGCTCAGCACCATTCGTCGCCGCGAAAACGAACTGGTGCCCCTGCAGGAGATTACGCGCCGGCTGCGCCCCGAGGGTGAAAGCTACCGCGGCATGCAGGAAGTCCCGATCAACAAGATCGTCGGCAGTATGGATCGCTGGCGCGATTTCGACCGCGCCTTCCTCCCGCGTGACCGGCATACGCGCAGCCGCTGGCGCCGGATCGACGAAGCCTATTACGAGGACGTTCGCCTGCCACCGATCCAGCTCTACAAGGTGGGCGATATCTACTTCGTGAAGGATGGCAACCACCGGGTATCGGTTGCCCGCGAGCGGGGAGTGGAGTACATCGATGCCGAGGTGATCGAGGCGCATGTCCGCGTACCACTCAGCCCGGAAATGAGCACCCAGGAACTGCTCATGCAGGCCGAGTATGCGGAGTTCCTGCGCCGTACCGATTTGGATATCCTCCAGCCCGAACACGATATCCGCCCCACCCAGCTTGGTCGTTACGATGTGATCTGGGGGCATATCGTGGGGCACCGGGAGTGGCTGAGCTACATCTGGGGCCGTGAGGCCACGCTGCACGAAACGGTCAACGACTGGTATGAGTACATCTACATGCCGATCGTGAACGTGGTGCGCGAGCGCCGCGTGCTGGATCAATTCCCGCGCCTGACTGAGGCCGATATCTACCTGTGGGTGATGCGCAACCGCCGCATGCTGGAAGAGGAAACCGGTGAGGATGTTGGCCCGGTGGCCAGCGCGGAATCGTACGCCGACCTGATGACGGAGCCCAAGGGGTTCTGGGAGCGCCTCACCAGCCTGTTTACCGGGCGAGAATCCAGCCGTTCGCCCGATCCCGAGGAAGAAAAGGACCGCCGCCAGCACCGGTTCCGGCGATGGAAAAAACCCCGCGCCAAATGATGTCACTCGTCATTCACGTAGCGGCGGACCTGTGTGTCCGCCCCGCTTCATAGGCGGACACACAGGTCCGCCGTTACATGATCACAGCCCGTACCTTTGGCCTACGGTTCAGGGCACATGTTTGCAGGGTCCAAGGTATCGGACCACGTTCGGTCGGTTTATCCCATCAAATGCTGCCGGAAAAATGCCGTGATCTGGCCGCGAAGGTCGTGGGGATCGGCATTCTCCGTGAAGATGCCTGCGTCTACTCCGTGTCCCTCGCTGGCATACTCGCGGTACTCCACCGGCGCGCCGCTATGCCGCAGCGCGGCAACATACGCCCGCACCTGGCCCGCCGGCACCAGGTCGTCCACCGTTCCCTGGATCACCAGTTGTGGCGCAGCCCCGGTATGGACCTGCCACAGCGGCGATGCCTTGTGCGCAAGTGGCGGTGAATCGGGGATGCTGCCACCCAGTAATCCCGTCATGCAGCGTTCGGCTTCGGCATGCACCGGCATCCCGCCAACGGCATACCAATCGATCAGGAAATCCGTGGGCGGGCAGATCGGTACCGCGGCCTGCACTGCGCTGCTGAAGCCCTCATTGCCCTCGCCATCGTACCAGGGGTCGTCGTTCGTTACGGCGCACAACGCGCTCAGGTGCCCACCAGCGCTGGATCCCCACACGCCAATCCGGTTCGGATCAACCCCGTACCGGGCAGCGTTTGCCCGCAGCCAGCGAATAGCGGCCTTCACATCATGAATCTGGGCCGGAAACGGGGCCACATCCGTCAACCGGTAATCGATGCTTGCGGTCACAAACCCGGCCTCTACCAGCCAATCGTTGCTGGATGTGGTCTTGTTGCCTCCACTCCAGCCGCCGCCATAAACATACACAATCGCCGGCCGGGGTGCGCCGGTGGGGACATCCGGCAGGTGCAGGTCCAGCAGCAGGTCGATGCCGTTGCGCGTGATGTAGGGGAGGTTATCGTGTCGAATCATGCCAGCCTCGGTGGTCACGGTTACGTGTATGGGCCGAGTGTGGCCATTGGACGTGGCAGGCGTCAACCTTGCCGGGCCGCGAAGTTGGAGTTGGAACGCGCATCTGGTAGTCTAGGCGCATAGACCTTTGGTGCAGGATAACGTTTGGTACGCGCGAGGCCGTTTTGGGCCCGGGCTGAGACCCGGACTTCGCGTATGCGGTTCGCCGTCTGTTCCTCTCCTCAGGTCGTGGTTCCGCACGGATGCGGGCTTCGTTTACGCGCGGCAGTTCAGCCGTACAGGAGGTAACGAGCGTGTTCATGACCAAGGACCAGGCAGCCAAAATTGACCAGCTCTTCCGGGAGGTCGCCGAAAAGGGACTCAACCGGCGCGAGATGATCCAGCGGGCCGGTGTACTGGGCATTTCCGCCTGGGCATTGACCTTCGCATTCGTGCAGAAATCGCAGGAGGCCATGGCGCAGGGCGAGGACAACCCGCTCGGCGTCGATCCGACTGCACCGCTGGATGTTGTGGTCTTCAAGGGTGGCTATGGCGACGAGTACGCGATCAACGTGAACGAGAACCTGTACGGTGCCCTCTACCCCGATGCGGAAATCACTTACGCCGGTACCCAGCGCCTGATGGAGCAGTACCAGGCTCGCGTGGTGGATGGTAACCCCCCGGATGTGATGGACAACTCCGGCGCCGGCAACTTCAGCAGCGCACAGCTCTACCGCGATGGCCAGCTCGCCGACCTGGACGACCTCATGGCTGCACCGGCCTACGGCCAGGAAGACATCACGTTCGCCGAATCCCTCGCCGATGGCACCCAGGATGACGGCCAGTTCGATGGCAAGCAGTACTACCTCAACTACGCCATGACCATGTGGGGCCTGTGGTACAACGCGGCCAAGTTCGAGGAAAAGGGCTGGGAATACCCCAAGACCTGGGATGAGATGCTGGCGCTCTGCCAAACCATTAAGGATGATGGCGAAATGGCGCCGTGGACCTACCAGGGCATGTACCCGCAGTACATGCGCATTGTGTGGGAGCAAATGCTCTTCAAGGCCGCCGGCTTCGAGGCCCACTACAAACTCAACAACCTCGCCGAGGATGCCTGGACCCAGCCCAAGGTGAAGGAGACCCTCGACGGTTTCCAGGCCCTGTACGATAACGGCTACATCCTGGAAGGTACCGAGGCCCTCAGCCACACCGAGGCGCAGACCTTCTTCCTGCAGGGCGAGGCAGCGTTCCTTCCGTGCGGCACCTTCCTCGAAAACGAGATGAAGGATGTCCTGGCCAGCGTGCCCGATTTCCAGCTCACGGTTCAGCCGATGCCGAACCTGAACGAGGATGATGTGCTGCCGTTCGAGGCCACCCAGGCCGGCGCCGGTGAAACGTTCATCGTGTTTGCCAAGGGCAAGAACGTGCAGGGCGGCAAGGAATGGTTGCGCCTGCTCTTCTCGAAGGAAGGCGCCGCCTTCTTCTCCGAGGCCACGCACTCGCCGACCGCCGTTGTTGGTGCTGCCGAGGGCCTCGATCTTGGCAGCGCCTTTGCCTCGGCGCAGGCCGCCATCGATGCCGCGGGCGAGAACCGCATGATGTCGCGCTACACGGGCCTCTACCCGGACCTCAACGAGGCCGCCAATACCGCGTTCTCCGAGCTGCTCACCGGCCAGAAGACATCCGATGAGATGATTGCCGAGCTGCAGGCGCTGACGGATCAACTGCGCGAGGACGAGTCCATTACCAAGATCCCGGTACCGATGTACCCGGTCTGGCACTCGCAGCACGAACCTGTGGAAGCGTCGCCGGAAGCCTCCCCGGCCAGCTAACGCACTATCAGGAGATTCGGGCGCGTGCCGTCCGAATCTCCTTTTCCGTGCACCAGTATCACCAGGGTGGGGGACTTGCGTGCCGCCGCCCTCCAAGTGGGACCCCTATGCATTACCAGAAATGGCGCATTATTATCCCGTTCCTGGCCCCGGCACTGATTATCTACTCGGTGTTTGTGCTGTACCCCTACGTAAATGCCTTTTTTCTGGCACTTACCAGCTGGTCGGGTACATCCTCGGAACGACCGTTTGTGGGACTCGCCAACTTCCGCGACCTGCTTACCGATGGCCGTTTCCTGAGCGCGCTGGGCACAAACGGCAAGTTCCTCATCGTGTTGCCGCTGTTTACTCTCTCTATCGCGCTGCTCTATGCATCGCTTTTCACCCAGGGCGGCCGGGGTATTTTCGGCAGCGGCTTTTACCGCGTGGTTTTTTTCTTTCCGCAGGTCATTTCGGCCGTTATCATCGGTATCCTCTTCCAGTACGTGTATAACCCCCGGTACGGCATCCTCAACACAGCGCTCGGCGAACTGGGGCTGGGGAACCTGCAACGAACCTGGCTGGGCGATAGCGACACTATTTTCTGGGCCATTGCTGCCGTGGTGGTATGGAGCGGCGTTGGCTTTTACATGGTGATTTTCATGTCCAGCATGCAGTCGATCCCCACCTCATTTTACGAGGCTGCCACGCTGGATGGTGCCAACCGCTGGCGCCAGTTTGCTGATATCACCATGCCGCTCATGTGGGAAACCATTCGCACCGGGCTGATCTATATCTCTATTGCGGCGCTGGATATGTTCGTGATCGTGCAGGTCATCACCGGTGGCTCCCAAACGGCCGCTGCCCGCAGTGTGGAAACCGTGGCCATTTACATGTACATCGAGGCGTTCAGCAAGAACCGCTGGGGATCGGCCGCTGCCATTGGCGTGATCCTGCTGGTACTGACGCTGATTTTCTCTGTGGTGCTCATGCGCGTGACGAAGCGTGAGACCTACGAATACTAGAGGGGCTGTCCACATGAGCGTAGTCAACGACCCAACTCGCATGAATGTCGTGGATGACCCAACCCATGTCCCCACGGTGGCACCGGTCACGGGCGGGCGCGGTATTCGGTTTGGCGATGTGGTTTTCCAGGTGAGCGCGCAGGCGGTGCTGATCTTCTGGGCAATCCTGGTGATCTTCCCGTTTGTCTGGATGGTCACCACCTCGTTCAAGTCGGATATGCAAATCCTCACCGACCCGTTCGGCTGGCCGGATATGCTGCGCTGGGAGAACTTCGAACGCGCATGGACTACCGCCCGCATTGGTCGCTTTGTGCTGAACACGTTACTGGTGATGACCATGAGCCTCACCGGCACGCTGCTGATCTCGGCCCTGGCGGCGTACGTGCTTTCGCGTTACAGCTTCCGTGGCAACCGGTTTATCTTCCTGCTGTTCACCGCCGGGCTGATGTTCCCCATGTTCCTCGGGTTGGTGCCGCTGTACTTCCTGATGCAGGATTTGCACCTGCTGAACACGTACCACGGCCTGGCGCTGGTCTATATCGCGTATTCACTGCCGTTTACCATCTTCTTCCTCTCGGGGTTCTTCGTATCGCTGCCAAGCGAAATCGCCGAGGCCTCGATTGTGGATGGGGCGGGCCCCTATCGCACCTTCTTCCAGATCATGCTGCCGATGGCCAAGCCGGGCCTGATCGCGATGGGGATCTTTAACTTCCTTGGCCAGTGGAACCAGTTCCTGCTGCCGCTGGTGCTGATCCACTCCGAGGACCGGTACATGCTCAGCCAGGGCCTCAACTTTATGGCCATCCAGCAGGGATACAGCAACGATTACAGCGGGCTCTTCGCCGCGATGACCATCACCATGGTGCCGACGCTAGTGGTGTATGTGCTGTTCCAGCGCCGCCTGGAAAGCGGCCTCACCGCCGGTGCGCTGAAGGGGTAGGGTGCGCCGATATCTCGCCCGGGCAATGAACTCCGGGCGTACGGATTGGTCTGACGTACGCTCGGGGTTGATCCCCGAGCGCCGAATGTAGGCACGTCCTTCGGCGCCGCAGGCGACGAATCGGGCGGGCATGTGAGGCACGGCGAACCTCGTGCCCGCACCGGACCCGCCCCATGGCCCTTCGGGCCAGGACGGGTCTACAACCTGACCAGCGCCATACGTTTCTTCAAACCCAACGGCGAACCGGAACTATCTCACGGCGCGGGGGAGGCTACCGGCGTGCCGACAATGCTGCTCGGAGGGGCATCGGCCTCGAATAGCGATGCCACCAGTAACACGACGGGCTCATCGGTACGGTTCTCGCCGAAGTGCACCATTCCCTGCGCCTCTACCAGGCTGTCGCCAGCATGGAAATCGGTTTCCTCCCCGGCCTGGAGTACACCGGTGTCGCCATTGGCGCGCACGTAGCTCGCTGAGCCTTCCACCACGGTGTAGTGCAGCGTGCCCGATTCCACCATCGCTACTTGCATGCCCGGATGGATATGCACTGGTAACACGGTGTTCGGCGGGATGTGGTAGCGCACCAGTTGCAGCACCTGGCCGGGCGCTGCGGCTGGCTCATCCTCGTTAATCACTTCGCGCACCACCGGCGCAGGCGTGGCCTCAGGTGTGGATTCCACCGCGAACGCGTGCGGTGCGATCACGAACACCGTGAACAGGACACTGACAACCGCACGCCAGGCAACACAATGCATGGTGAATTCCTCTCTTATGGAACTGCCAATGTGGATACGACTGGGCATCATCGTATGCGAGAGGAGGGTGGGGCACAAGCGCCAGGCACGTTGGCGTACGGTTCCCGGGAGAGTTACGTGCTTTTGGACCCCGCCCGATCCTCCGGCCTGCGGTCGTCGAAGCACGGGACTACGAGCGCCGCAGGGGCCGAGTGTTCGCTGCCTACCGCACCTCGTCGACCAGCCAGACGCCGTCTACATTCACGAGGATCAGCGTCACCTGCGTCACTGGCTGCACGCCGGGAATCACGCCGACGCCGGCCGGGTCGTTGAAGATCACCGTTACCGCGATCCGGCCGTCGGCGAGGTAGTTCATGCTCTGCACATCCTGGATGGTAACTGCATCGCCAGCGGCAACCGGTTCCGGTTGCGAGGTGGTTTGGCTGGTGACCTCGTAGCTGGCCCCCTGCGGATAGATCTCCTGCAGCATCGGCTGGGTGAAGAGTCGCAGCTGGCTCATGTACACATCCTGGTTCGCGCAATTCACCATCTGTTCCAGCGTCCACATCACATCGTTGGTCACTTCGGGTTGCACGGTGGAATCGCTGGCGCGCACCAGCGGTGTTCCTCGTCGGGTTTCGGGGTGGATCCCGTGGTGGAAGATGGCGGGAATATCGGCGAATGTGAGCGGCGTTACCTCGCATACGCCCAGCGCAGGCGTGGCGTTGGCCTGCGCTTCCGGGTTCTGTTGCCAGTTCTGGATATAGGCAATCACATCGCGGATATCCTGGTCGCTCAACTGGCTGCGGAATCCCGGCATGGCGGTGCCCTGGATTCCGTACTGGATCCAGTAAATGAGATCGGAATTCGGGTGCACCTTGGCGTGCGGGGCGTCGAAATCAGTCGGTGGCGGGTTGAGTGAGCCTGAAAGCGGGCCATCGCCGCGCAGGTTGGCACCGTGGCAGCTGAGGCAGTACGTGGTGTATACCTCTTGACCGCGTGCCACCATCACCATATCGTTCGGATCGATGGCACCCTCACCGCTTTCCACCACCAGCAGCGGATCGATACGCCCCTGCAGGATGACGACCACCGCCAACGCAGCGGCGATAGCGGCCAGCCCACCTGCTTCCTTACGGAGCGGGCCGCCTTTCACCACCAGCGCGGTGGCCAGGCCCGTTACCGCTGATAGCACCAACGCGAGCCCGGCGAGACCGGCCAGGGGATCGAACTTCCAGGGTGCCGCCGGTACATCGACACTCTCGTTCTCGGCATCAAACCGGTGGGTGATGGTACTGGTGCTGGACGGGAAACCGGGTTCCTCAATCCGCACCGTGATGTCCCAATCGCCAATCAGGCTGAACTCGGTGCCGTGGTGTTCAAAGGCGTTGCCCTGCACCCGGTACATCTGCACCGTTTTGTCGCCGATCTCGGGGTAATCCGGGCTGGAGAGCTCCAGGAACACCTCGGTTTCCGTTTGCAGGTAGGTGCCAGGCGTTTCCAGGCGCAGGTGGTTCACGCCCGCGCGCCCCGGCGCCACCAGCAGGATGCCTGGCCGGCCATCGAAGGAGAGGGAGGTGTTCGTTTGCACTGCCTGTTCAGCGAGATCCGCCCGTGCTGGTGTCACCACAGCCATACCGGCGGATGCAAAGAGCACCGCGGCAAGCGCCAGCGACAGCCCCAGGGAGAGAAACCGGGTCGGGGAGGGGAGGAACGGTCGCAGCGCCAACACAACGGCGATGACCACCGCGATGGCTGCGGCACCCACCTGCCAGAGGAGGAACCGGCCATATGCGGTGTTGGTGAGCGCATCGCGGTTGCCGGCGTAGATATGCCCCAGGTACCAGCCGGTGAGCACGGCACTACAGCCGGCTGCGAACAGCAACCAGATGGAACGGGCACGCAACGCCGCGCCGAGCCACCGCACGGTGAGCACAACCGCAACAGCGCACCCCAGCAGGAGCGAGAGCGAAACGGCATGCACATGGCTCATAGCCACTGTGGTGACGCGGCCAACTTCGTCGTCCAGGGCGTGGCCACCAAGTACCAGCGGCAATGGCAGTATCAGGCTGGCTATCCACAGGAACGCGTTCTTGAATGGGCTGCGGCGCGGGTACCACCATGGTGAAATGGCCAGGCCAATACCGAGCAGTACCAGCAACACCATGCGGGTAAGCCACCAGAAGCCCCACTGGTCGTGCCCCAGGGTCTGCATCACGGCATCCACCAAACCGGCATCGCGGGCGGCGAGGCTGTGGGTCACCAGTTCAACCAGTGAGCCGGTTAGGGCAATCGCCAGCGCGATCCACGCCACCTGCTGCCAGCGGCGAGTGACGGGAATCGCTACGGACCGGTTGGATGCCAGCGCCGGGCGCAGCACGCCGCGCCAGATCGGCCAGATGGCCGTACTGGCCGCGATACCAATCAGCGCAATCCAGCGTGCGCCTGCCTGCAGCCATGTGGGCGGGCCACTGTGGCCACTGGCCGAGGTGGGGATGGTGATGATGTTGGCGTCTTCCGGATTGCCGACGCTAAAGCTGCTCCAGCCATCGGTGCTGGTGCCATCGTCGGCGGAAACCGCGTGCCACACGATGGTGTACACGCCATCGGGGAAGGTTCGGGGCAGGTTGAGTGTGACGGCGCTGTTGTCGTTGCTCCAGGAAAGCGATGTATCCGCGACCTCGCTGCCATCCCGATGGAGCAACCGGATGGTGCTCTCTTCGGTATCGAGCGGGGTATCGAAACTCACACCAACGGCAGTTGGCGTTCGCTGCAGGATTTCGCCATCCAGCGGGGTGGTGCGAATTGCTGCCGGTTCCGCCCCGGCCAGGCTCGGTACCAGCAGCAGGAGGCAGCTGATGAGGAACACCAGGTGGAGGGTACGAAGCGAAACCGGGCGCAGCATGGGACAGAACCTCGTGGACGTGAAACCAGGGAGCTAGCGTGCCGGCGATTGCCGGGTGATGTGCAGCACCAGCAGGCCAACAAGGGCTGTGGCGGCAATCGGGGCAGCGAGGTGATCCATGGTGAAGCCGTGGGCAGCGTTCGGGAACTCGTAATCGGTTCGCGGGGTCACCCGTACCAAACCATCGTCCACCGTGAAGCGCTCGTCAACCTGCACGCCATCGATGGTGCCCTGCAGCACAAAGCTGTAATCGCCTTCCTGCATGGGGATAAACACGCCGGTGTACACGCCGGGCTGGGCGGAATCCTCGAACATATTCAACACGCGCACGGCTTCGAGGTATTCCACCTGCACCACAAGCGTGCTGGTGGCACCGCTCACGGGCTCGCCGTTCTCCATCACCTGCAGGCGAATACCGTTGGTATCGCCAAGGATGGCTGGTTCAAATATGTACTGCACAGTGATATCGAAACGGTCCCCGACGGTGCGGGAAACCGGTGCAGCGGTGCCAGTGGCAGGGACCAGGAATATGAGCAGGATGGCAATAATCAGCAGGCGAAGGTTGTGCATGGTGACTCTTTCCGGTGGGCAGTAGCGCGCCGCCACTGCGGGCTGGTGCTGGTGGGGAGTTTAACACGGGGCCCGTCGCCCCCTTCCCTGAAATAGCACGAAACCCGGCGTCAGGGGCCGGGTTTCGATGCCATGTCAGTGGATGGTCGGCTAGTAGTGAATCTCGATGCGCATACCTACCGATGCGATGGAGTAGAGGTACGCCGCCGCCCATTCCGGCATGTTGATGCAGCCGTGGCTCATTGGCACACCGAAGTTGTTGTGCCAGTAGGTGCCGTGAATAGCATGGCCCTGGTCGGTGAAGTACATCGCGTGCGGTACATCGGGTACGTACCAGCTTTCACCCGCGACTGCGCCCACCATGGTGTCGGAGAGATACATGCGGTTGATGTAGAACGTGCCGGTGGGGGTTTCCCAGCCTGGTGTACCCGAGCTGATGTAGAGCTCCAGCAGCACGTTACTGCCCTGGTAGACCGTCATGTACTGGGCACTGAGATTGATATCTACCCAGACCTCGCCACCGCCCGGAACGTAGCTGGCCGAGGCCACTTCTGTCGGTTCTGGAGTCGGCGCGATGAACAACGCTTCATCGTAGGTCGGGATATCGCCCTGGGCCTGTGCCGAGGTATCGAGGTTGTACTTGCTGGCCAGCATCTCGCCGACCGGCACCATGTGCGTGCCCAGTTCGGGGGTCCACTTCAACTGCCCGTACTCGAACACCTGGTAGGTGGCATCACCGATTGTGTATTCCTGGGTCAGCGGATTGCCGAGGTAGTTCACATCGCCGGTCGAGAGCCAGAAATCGCGGAACCCGCCGAACACGGTGTGGCTGGTGGCCTCAACGTAGGTGTGATCCGGGTTGGTGGCGACAGCGGAATCGGCCGGAACCGGCAGCCATGCCTTCATCTGCTCGGTGACGGTAGCGATATCGCCCGGTGAGCTGGTGGTAGCGATCATGGAGCGCTGAAGCACGTTCGGCTTCAGGTCCTGACCGACCTTGCCGAGCACGAAGTAGTTGCCATTGGCATCGGCTTCGGGCCAGTACTCGAACCGGGCAAACTGCAGGTACTGCACCACGTGGCCGTTCTCGAGCGTGATTTCCGGGGTAATTGGCAAGCCATAATTGGCCCAACCATTGTTCCCGCGCCAGGCATCAAGGAAGACACCGTCCAGTGAGTGGCCGGTTTCCTGGAAGTACACCGTACGCGGTGCGCTCCATTCCGCAGCCGCATTGCCGGCAATCCCCGGCGCGAAGCTCATAAGTACCACAGCCAGCGCAGCGAACAACATGCCGAGCTTGCCGATAACCGAACGAAAACGAGACATCTCTACTCCCCTTATACCGCCTGACCGATACAGACTTCCGTTGTGCTGTCGTATCCCCAAACACGCACGCATTACCCAGTTAACGCGTGACACAACGAAAAGGATTCTCCTGCCGAAATTTGAAGACACCATGCCTCGTAGTCAACGCCAGGAGGGTGTACGTACACTATACGGGATGTCAAGGCCGAATGCGATACCTGTGCTCAATCCAAACGAATATCAAGACTGATATCCAGGCTGGGGGCCGAATGGGTGAGGGCGCCGACCGACACAAGGTCGATCCCAATTGCAGCAAGCTCCGACAACCGCTCCAGCGTGATCCCGCCGGAGGCTTCCAGTATGGCCTGTTTACCGCTCGCATTGCGAATCGCAATTGCTTCGGCCATGGTGGCTGTATCCATGTTATCGAGCAGCACAATATCGGCTCCGGCTTCCAGTGCCTCATGTAATTCAGCAAGGCTGGTCACCTCCACCTCAATCCGCAATGTGTGGGGCGCCCGTGCCTTCGCGGCAGAAACCGCATCGGCAATGCGATTCGGGCCGCCAATTGCGGCAAGGTGGTTGTCCTTAATCAGCACGCCATCGGCCAGGCCGAAGCGGTGGTTCCGCCCTCCACCGTGCATTACTGCACGTTTCTGTAGCAATCGCATGCCCGGCGTGGTCTTGCGGGTATCCACGATAGCCGTAGACGACCCTGCCACAGCGGCAACGTACTGAGCCGTGATGGTAGCAACACCGCTGAGGCGCTGCACGAAATTAAGGGCGGTGCGCTCGGCGGTGAGGATGCTGCGGGCGTTCCCCTTTACGATGGCGACATCCTCACGATCATGCACGGTATCGCCATTGTGCTTCAGTGTGGAGAACTCCAGCGATGGATCGACCGTGCGGAAAACTTCCTGTGCCACATCGATCCCGCTGAGAACGCCCTCCTGTTTGGCCAGCATCGCGGCTGTGGCGGTGCGATCGGCCGGGATGGTGGCCAGCGATGTGATATCGCCGGTGCCGATATCCTCCGCCAGGGCGAGGTCGATGAGGGCACGGACATCCGGTTCAACGGAAGCGGGCATGCGGTTCTCCTGTTAGCAATCTTCGTTGGTGCGCGGGGCGTGCCAGCCTACCCTGTAGCGGAACACGCCGCTGGGGTGTTTGCGGCGGCCAACCATTTTGAACCCGCACTTCTTGTAGAACTCGAGCGCGTCATCATCCGTCTCGGCTGTGAGCGGGCGCCGTCCCGAGCGGCGGAGGGCATCGATGAGCATCATTTTGCCGAACCCGCGGCGGCGGAATTCGGGATCGACTGCAATGATCGACACCTGGTTGGCCATACCATCGCGCTCCAGCGTGTAGGCGGCAATCAGCCTGTCGTGTAGCCAGCCACCAATCACGCGGTTATCGCCACCGGCACGGGCGCGGTCGATACGAATCCTTGCTGCCTCGGCGGTGCCTTCGCCGGTGGCATCGGCCAGGACACGGGCAGCAGCATCGTCATCGCTGGCCGCCAGGGGACGCAACTCGAATCCCGTATCCGGATCGGTGAAGTAGGGGGCGGATTGGTGGTCGAAGCTCATTGTTAGTCCATGGAGAGAAGCGGCAGGTACTCCCGCTCCCGGGTATATGGGCCAATTAGTACCAGATTGAACCGGTTCGATTGCAGCAGGTCGTTGGCCAGGCTCTGTACATCCTCCACCGTGACGGCATCGATGTGCTCCATGATCTCTTCCGGCGTTTCGATGTAGCCGTAGGTGCTCTCCTGGCTGCCAACCCAGCTTGCCACCGAGCGGCTGTCCTCCATGCCCATCAGCAACCGGCCCTTGCGCAGCGTCTTGGTCCGTTCCAGTTCATCGGCGGGCACGGGGATATCGCGCAGTTTCTTCAGCTCACCCACAATCGCCTCGATGGTTTCCTTCACGCGCTCGGTATCAGTGCCGGCGTAGACTACGCCCTGCCCTACATCCTCATGGCTGCGGAAGTAGCCATACACGCTGTACACCAGGCCGCGCTTCTCGCGGATTTCCTGGAACAACCGGCTGCTCATGCCGGAACTCAGGATCGCCTCGATGGTGCTTTGCGCATAGCGGCGTTCATCGAAATACGATACCGCCGGGAAACCGAGGCAGAGGTGGGCCTGTTCGGTATCCCGCGTGATCAGGCGCACGCGTGGAGCATCCTGCTGGTAGTTCACCGGCGTGTTGGTATGCGGATTGACTGAGACGGGCAGGTCGCCGAAGTACTTCTCCGTCAGGGCCACTACCTCGTCGTGGTGGATGTCGCCACCGGCGGCAATCACCAGCCGCTCAGCCCCGTAGTTTCGGTGGAAGAACTCGATCATGGTTTCACGATCGATGGCGGCCACGGTTTCCTCGCTGCCGGCGACATCGCGCCCGACGGGATCGTCGCCCCAGACGAGCTGGTCGATCACATCGTGCACCATATCCTCGGGGATATCCTGCACGGCGCGGATCTCCTCGAAGATCACCTTGCGTTCCTTCTCCATCTCTTCAGGATCGAAGGTGGAGTTGCGCAGCATGTCGGCCAGCACATCGAAGGCCAGTGGCAGGTGCATACCGGGCACCTTCGCCCAATAGCTGGTGTTTTCCCGTCCGGTGCCGGCATTGAGGATGCCGCCCACGGATTCGATCTCCTGCGAGATCGTCATCGGGTCCGGGCGGTTTTCCGTGCCTTTGAACAGCATGTGTTCCAGGTAATGGGCCACACCGGCAATGGGTGCGGGTTCGATACGGCTGCCGACGTTGTAAGCAATGATCAGGCTGGCCGAGCGGACACCTTCCATACGACCGGTTACGACCCGGACGCCGTTCGGCAGGGTGGTTTTCTCGTATGGTCGGTTGGCAAGCGGGGTAGGGGTAGAAGCTGTCACGTAAGCGGGTTCCTTTATGAATTCGGGTTCTTTGCGGGCATCTCGCGCAGGAAGCGGAGCAGCATTTGAAGCGCCCGTTCCGTTGCGGCGGCAGTAATCTGCTCGCGGTCGCCCGGGAAGGTATGCTCCTTGCAGTGCGTGCCGTGTGGCCCTGCTACCGCGATGTATACCAGCCCAACGGCCTTGCGGGTGGTGGAACCGGCCGGGCCGGCTATGCCGGTGGTGCTGACGGCCACGGTAGCATCCAGCACGTCGCGGGCACCCATGGCCATGCGACGGGCACATTCGTCGCTTACAGCACCGGGGTTGTCCAGCACCGACCGCGGCACCAGGAGCACATGCTCTTTCACATCGTTGGAGTAGCTGGCAACGCCACCCTGCAGGTAGGCAGAGGCACCGGCAGGCCGCGCCAGCCGGGCACACACGCCACCGGCCGTGAGGCTTTCCGCCGTGCCGATCGTAATATCGTTTTGCTCTCCGAGCAGGGAGTAGATTTCGTACTCGGGTAAGGATGTATCTGCCATGCTGCTTTCTTCCTGCGTGCGCCCAACCATTTGTTATCGTCGTATTATCGCCCAGATTCAGTGCATAGGCCCGGTTTCCCTATCGGGGCGGGCACCCGACCGACGCGGTCGCGAGTATTCCACGCAAGGAGCAGACCAGTATGGAGAGCCGTTTGCAGGCTGTGAAACTACGACCGGTGGATATCGAACGCGAATTGCACCACCTCTACCGTTGGCTGGGCGATGAGGATGTGAACCGCTGGTACAGCGAGGGCGAGCACAGCCTGGAGAACTACCGCCAGAAATTCTCCCCGGAGCCGACGACACACAAGTACATCATCGAAATCGAGGGCGTCCCGGCCGGATACCTGCAGGCCTACCGGCTCTCTGACGAACCGGACTACGCTGTCCAGCTCGGACTGGAGCACGACGCGGTTTCGTTGGATCTCTTCCTCGGCGAGCGACGTGGCGAGGGGTGGGGCAGCGTGGTGCTACGCAAGGCCCTGGAGCACGTGGTATTTGGCGAGATGGATGCCGCATACGCCTGCATCAATCCCGATCCCGAGAATATCCGCGCGGTGCGAAGTTACGAGAAGGCAGGATTCCGCGGCGACCGCGTGGTGTGGGTGCAGGACGATGCGCCAGAGAACACCGGCTACGAACGCATCATGGTGTTGAGCCGTGAGGATTTCTACCGAAACACGCCATCGTAGGCCCGAATTTGTTATGCGGGCTTCCCGGGCCGGATTCGCCAGGGGACTCCCCAGGCGATGAATTGGGAATGACGGTTCACGGCAACGTCACGTTCACCAGGTGAATCCCGCTTGGGCTGTTGGCACTGGTGGTGTGTGGCATAACCAGCCACGCCGCGCCGTCCGATTCGACGCACTGGTACACCCCGGTCTCGGCGGGAGCGTTCCGGTGGAATAACATCGCTTGCTGGCAGGCCGCCATGTCCTCTTGCCGGAACATGAAATACACCGTGTAGGTGCCCCGTCCGCTCATGGTGAACGCGATCGTGTTCTGTCCGCCCGATACCGGGTCGAGGGTTTCGAACACGCCCTCGGCCGGGTTCGAGGTGGCCAGCAGGACATCGCCGTCATTAATCGCATGGGGCGTGCAGCGGGCAATGGTCTCCAGCTGCCCGTTCACGATCGCCTTGGGCGGGCACTCGCTCATCACAATCCGCAGGGTTTGGTCACGCAATGCCGGCTGGATCTCGCTCATCATCGCCGGCACCAGCAGGATCGCCAGCAAGGCCGCCAGCGGGTACACCACACCGATGCTGCGCTCGCCGAACTGCCATTCCCGCGCCACAATCAGGCCGAGGGTGGCCAGCGATACCAGCCAGATCAGCTTCGTGCTCGGCTCGTCGATGATATCGCTCACGCCGGCCAGATCCTGGTTGCTAATCAGCCGCAGCTTCACCAGGGTAATCATGTTCCAGACACACAGCACCAGCAGCACGCCAATGGCAGTGTTCACCATGTAATCCATCCGTCGCAATGCGCGGAAGGTTCGTTCGGCGTTGGGAGAGGGGGTGAAAAGAGAATAGTCGCGCACCTGGAACATGACGGATGCTCCCGAGAAGATGAAGGCGGAATGCGGTACGTAAATCTATGGTAGCAGATCGCCCGGGCGCGGCTTTACCGCCCGGTATCGGGTAAAACGCGACAGTCCCGCGGCCGGTTCCGGACTAGAATGACCCTCATAACCGGCCGCCGCTCTTCTCCTGGAAAAGGTGCACCCACATGGCAGATGTACAGCTTCTCGATTGGCAGGACCCGAACGTTACCCACCGCAACCGGCTCGATCCGCGCTCGCTGCTGATCCCGTTCGCCAACGATACCAGCGCCATCACCGGTGAACGCGCCCGCAGCCCGTACTACCGGTCGCTCAACGGTGTCTGGAAGTTCTGGTACGCCGAATCGATGGGCGACGTGCCTGCCGATGCCCACGCCGACGATGCGGACGAGGCCTTATGGGACGACCTGCCCGTGCCCTCCGTGTGGCAGATGCACGGCTACGGTACGCCACAGTACACCAACGTGCAGTACCCGTTCCCACTCGATCCGCCGTTCGTGCCCGACCATGCCATGGGCTGCTATCGCACCACCTTCCGCGTGCCCTCTGGCTGGGATGGCCGCCGCCTGCACCTCACGTTTGATGGTGTCTGCAGCGCCTTTACCGCCTACCTCAACGGCGAGGAGATTGGCTTCAGCAAGGGCAGCCACGTGCCGGCCGAGTTCGATATCACCGACATAGTTCGCCCCGGCGATAACCAACTCGCGGTGATCGTGCACCAGTACAGCGATGCCAGCTACCTGGAAGACCAGGATATGTGGCGGCACAACGGCATCTTCCGCGATGTCTGGTTGGCCGCGCTGCCGCAGCACTACATCCGCGATATCCTCATCACCACCGAACTCAGCGACGACTTCTCCCACGCCAGCATGACGGTGCAGGTGGATGGCGGCGATGCGCTGGAGGCCACCCTCATTGATCCGGAGGCGATGGAAGTCGCCACAATGGACGTCGTTGGTGGCTCCGTGACGTTTGAGGTGGAGAATCCCGGCCTCTGGAGTAGCGAAACCCCAAATTGCTACACGCTCCTCGTGCGCAACAGCAGCAACGGCGAACTGCAGGAAGTGCAGCGGCAAACGGTCGGCTTCCGCAGGGTCGAGATTCGCGACCAACAACTGTGGGTGAACGGCGTTTCCATCAAGATCCAGGGCGTAAACCGGCACGATGACCACCCGGATTTCGGCTTCGCCGTGCCCGTGGATGCGATGGAAAACGACATCGCCCTGATGAAGCAGCACAACGTCAACATGGTGCGCACCAGCCACTATCCCAACGACAGCCGGTTCTACGAGCTTTGCAACCTGCACGGCCTGTTCGTGATGGACGAAACCGACCTCGAGACCCACGGCATGATGTATGACGACATCAGCGGCCTTTCAGATAACCCGGAGTGGCAGAATGCCTACCTCGATCGCATGCAGCGCATGTACTGGCGCGATAAAAACCACCCGAGCATCATCACCTGGAGCCTCAGCAACGAGAGCGGCTACGGGCGGAACCAGGATGCGATGTACGCCTGGCTGAAAGAGCAGGATCCATCCCGGCCGGTGCACCTGGAGATCGAGCACAAACGCGAGGATCCAGTGCCGGCTACCGACATGCTCAGCGTGATGTATCCCACCGTGGAAACCGTGATCCGCCAGGGCCAGAAGGATGATCCCAAGCCGTACATCCTGATTGAGTACGCGCACGCCATGGGGAACGGCCCTGGCAGCTTCAAGGAATACTGGGACGCCATTCGTAGCCACAAGCGCCTGATTGGCGGCCTGGTGTGGGAATGGAGTGACCACGGCATCCGCCGCTACACCGGTGATGGCCGTGAATACTTCGCCTACGGTGGCGACTTCGGCGAATATCCGCATGATGGCAAGTTTTGTATCGATGGCTTGACCAGCCCGGATCGCGAGCCGCATCCCAGCCTGATCGAGATGAAGAAGGTCTATGAGCCGGTCGCGATCGAGATAGTCGATGCCGCCAGCGGCACCATTCGGGTGACGAACCGTCGCTTCTTCACTGACCTCAGCGATGTGGGCATACGCTGCGTGCTCAGTTCGGGTGGGGTGCCCCTCCTGGTGGAATGGCTGGATGTTGCGGACCTGCCGGCCGGTGAATCGACCGAGATCGTGCTGGAGGAGGTCGGCCTGTTTGCCAGCCAGCCGGATTCCTGGCTCGATTGTTACGTGACGCTGACAGCGGACGAAAGCTGGGCCGATGCCGGACATGAACTGGCACACATTCAACTGGAAGTCTGCCCGCTCACCGGTGCCAATATCGCCGACATTCCCCCGGCAGGGCTGGATGTCGAAGAGGATGCCGCCGGCATCACTATCCGCACCGACCTCGGCATCATCGTGTTCCATCGCGCCAGCGGCACCATCGGCTCGTGGATGGTGAACGGCCAGGACCTGATAGTCGAGGGGCCACAGTTCGACGTCTTCCGTGCCCCGACGGATAACGACAAGTACGCCCTTGAACAGTGGGATTGGGCGCGGCTCCGCCACACGACGGTTCAGGTGCGCGATATGCGCGTGGAATCGCAAACGGATACAGACGTCGTGATCCGAGTCCGCTCGGTGTACGCCGCGCCGTCGCTGTTGCCGCTCTTTACGCTGGAACAGCGCTACACCGTGCATGGCAATGGCGATGTGCTGATCGAAACCGTTGCCACCCCTGGAAAGACAGCACTGGACCTGGAGACGTTGCCGCGGGTAGGACTCACCATGCAATTGCCGGGCACGTTCGAGCAGGTGGTGTGGCGCGGCCTTGGCCCACATGAGAATTACCCGGATCGCGCCGAGGCAGCCACCTATAACACCTGGAACAGTACCGTTACCGGGATGCTCACGAACTACGTAGTTCCGCAGGATTGCGGCAACCGTGGCGGCACGCATTGGGTCACGGTCGCCCCGGAACATGGCTACGGCCTGCTCGCCTGGTGCGACGGGGGCATGGCGATCAAGGCGCTGCCGGTGACGGCCCACGAGCTGGATGCCGCCCAACACACTATTGACCTTGAACCCGGCGCAACCACGGTGCTCAGCCTGGACCACCGGGTAGCCGGGCTGGGTTCATCCATCTGCGGCCCCCGCCCATTGGATCAGTATCTCGTCCCCGCCGAAGAGTTCCGGTTCACCGTCGGATTGCGCGCGATTCCGGTGGTGTAGGGACGGATCTGGTCGCAATAGCGGAGCGACAATTTCGCCACACAATCGTAGGGGCGGATCCGACCGCAGTCGGTATCCGCCCATGGAGGCCAGTATGGTGGCCGACCCTCCCCGACGCCGCAGTTCGCTTCGATATGCCGGGTACGATTACGCCAATCCGGGTGTTGTCTTTGTCACTTTCTGCACGCACAACCGCCAACAGGTCTTCGGTACCGTGACAGAATCCGCTATGCGTTTCAGCCATTACGGCGAGATGCTGGCCAAACGCTGGCAGGAAATCCCCCATCGGTTTTCGGGCATATGGATCGATGAGTACGTCATTATGCCGGATCACATTCACGGCATTCTCGGGTTCGGAACCCTCGATGCCCATGCAAGCGCGACGTGCAGCAATGTTATCCAATGGGTAAAGATCGCGGTTCAGCGTGATATCTCGTTAGCAGTGAAGGCAGGCGGCCCGCAGTATAAGGACAAACTGTGGCAGCGTGGGTTTTATGATCGGGTGGTTCGTAACGAGCGCGAATTGGAACAGATCAGGTATTACATCCAGACGAATCCGGAACGGTGGGAGAACCAGTAACGCGGCGTGAGATTCGTGTGGCGGTCACGGGCGGATACTGGCTGCCGCCAGATCCGCCCCTACGGTTCTTCGAGGCAAACAGGGTGGCTTCCCCGGGTCTCCATAGGCGGATATCCGCGGTTGCGCCGCGACGGGAAACCGACCTGTGGAACACGTGAATCGTACGCCCGGGGTTGATCCCCGGGCGCTCCGGTGTTCCTACGACCGTTCCCCCACCAACCGCACCACCAGCAGGAACACCGCGCTGATCGCGAGCAGCGCCACGCTCATCACGATGGCCGAGGGCAAATCGCCGCTACCGTACCGTTCGTAAATCGCCAGCGGCATGGTTTGGGTGACGCCCCGGCGATTCCCCGCGAACAGGATCGTCGCCCCGAACTCGCCCAGCGCCCGTGCCCACGCGATGACCGCGCCCGCCACCAAACTGTTGCGCGCCAGCGGCAGGGTAATGCGCCGGAACGCCACCCAGGGGGTTGCTCCCAAATCAGCGGCGGTTTCCTCGAGGTCGCGTTCAATGCGGAGGAACCCCGCCCGGGCAGCCCGCACGAAAAACGGCGCGCTTACAAACACCTGTGCCAGCACGACCGCGATGGCCGAGAACGCCACCTGGATTCCCCGGTCGTCCAGCCACCCGCCAATAATTCCCATGCGCCCGAAGGCGGTCAGTAGGGCGATGCCCGCCACGGCGGGCGGTAGCAGCATCGGGAGATCGATGACGGCATCGGCTATTCGCGCTGCGCGGGAGGTGCTGCGGGCCAGGACCCATGCCAGCGGCGTGCCGAGGGCCACCACCATCACCATCGCGACCGTCGATGTCGCCAGGCTCACGGCAATAGCATCCAGCAGCACGCTACGTGCACGGTCGTTGTCCAACGTCGCCCGGTATTCCAAGGCGCGCCACAGGAGCGAGACCACTGGCAGCGCCAGGAAGGCGATGCCGATAGCGGCGACTATCCACATCCAGATCCAGAAACGGGGACGGTACGCGGTTGTCACCTATTCGAACCCGTATTTTCGGAGAATGGCCTGTCCCTCGTCGCTTGTGACGAAGGCGATGAACGCGTTCGCCAGTTGCCTGTTTCCACCTTCCACCGACGCGATGGGGTAGCTGGCATGAATGGGCGGGCCCACCGGGAACTCAATCACGTTCAGGCCAATGCCGCTCATTTCGCTGGCGGTGGCATCGCTGGCGTAGATCACTCCGGCATCGGCCTCGCCCAATTGCACTTTGGTCAGCACAAAGCGCACATCCGTTTCTTCCGAGACGATATTGCCATTCACGCCGTCGATGAAACCCTGGGGCGTACCATCCATTTGGGCATAGACGCAGAAAGCGGCGGCCGCGTACCGGCCAGCCGGAACGTCCGGATTCGCCACCACCAACCGGATACCATCATTGGCCAGGTCATTAATGCCGGTGATATTGGCCGGGTTGTCCGGTGGTGTCACGATTACCAGCCGGTTTTCCGTGAACGGCACGGGTGTGCCGCGAACCAGCCCGCTCGCTACCGCCCGATCCATCGTGCTGGTGTCGGCGGTCGCGAGGACATCGGCGGGGGCACCGGATTCCAGTTGCGTCACCAGTGATTGCGACCCGCCTGTCTCGATGGTGATCGATACGCCAGGGTGCTGCGCCATGATCACGTCTGCAATGTCATTGAAGGCATCACTCAGCGAGGCCGCTGCAAATACTGTCAGTTCGCCACCCTCCTCGGGAAAGGTTCCCGCGGGCGGAATCTCGGCCACCGGCGATGCGTCTGGCGTAGCGGCAAACGGATCCGGGCACATCAATTCGCCGTGCATGGTGCCGGGCACCATGGCCAGCGCCGAAATGATGAGCAGAAGGGAGAGGAAGGTTCGCACGGGTAAGCCTCCGGAGTTGTGTCAGGCCAGGGCGCGGGCGATCATCACGCCCGTCACACACGCGGCAATACCAAGCAGGTTGCTGGCCACCAGGTAGGCGATTGCCGGCATCCAGCGGTTCTCCTCCATCAGCGTCAGGGCTTCCCACATGTAACTGCTGAACGTGGTGTAGCCGCCAAGGATGCCTACAATCAGGAAGAGGCGCAGCGATTCGTTTTCTACCGCGCGATCGATGAACAGCGTGGCGATGATGCCGATCAGGAACGCACCGCTGACATTCACCAGCCCGGTTGCCCACGGGAAACCCGTGCCAAGCCAGCGGTTCACCAGGCTGCCCAGCCAGAAGCGGGCATTTGCGCCAAGGAATCCGCCGAGTCCGATCCATAGTATGTTGGCCATGCTTGCTCCCGCCTGTGTGCCCGTACTCCGGTCATTCTACGGGTTCCCCAACGGTGTAGCATTGCTAGCCGGATACCGCCGCCACCAGGAGCCTTGCCATGATCGATTTGCCCGCAATCCACGATCTCGCCGTTTCACTGGCGGCCAACGCCGGTGATTACGCGCTGAACGCGCTGCAGCACGATAACAATGTGCAGCAAAAAGGAGAGGGAATCGATGTGATTACGGCGGTGGATGTGGCCTGCGAGCAGGAGATGATCGCGCGCATCCAGCAGGCCTACCCGGATCACGGCATTGTCGGCGAGGAGCATGGTGTTGTCTGCAACCCGGATGCTGCCGTGCGCTGGCTGCTTGACCCGCTGGATGGCACCAACAACTACGTGCTTGGCATGCCGATGTTCGGCAATTGCATCACGGTGTTGCGCAACGATGTCCCGGTGGTCGCCGCCGTGCACGATAGTGTCCGCCGCATCACGACATCGGCGTGGCTTGGTGGCGGGGCGTTCCGGGGCGGTGAACCAACCCGCATCGGCGCGTTTACCGAACTGCATCGGACCACCATTTCGTGGACACAGGGATACGGCGTTGCTCCCAATGACGATTTCGTATTGAGCACGCTGTATGTGTTTGAGCAAACGTTCAAGCGCGTGCTGCGCACCTGGAGCCCGAGTATCGATTGGGGGCTGATTGCCGCCGGCACGGTCGGGGCGTTTGTTGCCTGGAAGAACGAGCCGCACGACCTCATTGGCGGCGAGCTCATCGTGTCCGAGGCTGGCGGGCAGGTGTGGCACGACGAAACCGGCGACCTTGTCATCGCGGGCGCCCCGGAGGTCGTGGCGAAGGTCCGCGAGGTGATGGCGCTCTAGCTCCAGCAACGCGGCCACAGGATGTCCATGCCATTCACTACCCTGTCCTCATGTGATGTGAGAACGGAGGGCAGGAATGATTGCAAGGATATGGCGCGGCACCGTGCGAACCGCCGATGCAGGCCGGTACTGCGCCTATGTACAGGAAACGGGGATATCGCAGTACAGATTGACGCCAGGAAACAGGGGAGCATGGCTGCTCACCAGGCCGATGGATGACCTGACCGAGATCGTCACGTTGTCGTACTGGGATTCAGAGGAAGCGATTCGCGCCTTCGCCGGCGATGATATCTCGGTGGCCCGGTTCTATCCTGAAGATGAGCACTACCTGGTCGAGTGGGAACGGGACGTCCAGCACTATCAGGTTGATGCACCGGACGAATCTCAGCCTGACTAGCGCTTCAGGTGCGGATGTGCGGCCATGTACTCGCGAAGCGCGCGAGGATAGAGCTCGCATTCGGCGGCGAAAACGCGGTCGGCGAGGGAGCGGATGTCATCGCCCGGCACTACCGGCACGGTGCACTGCGCCAGCGGCGGGCCATCGTCGTACTCGTCTGTCACCACGTGCACCGTTGCGCCGCTTTCGGTATCGCCGTGTGCCAGCACGGCGGCGTGCACCCGATCACCGTAGAATCCCTTGCCGGCTGCATAGCCCGCCGCCTGGGGCAGCAACGCCGGGTGGATGTTGATGATGCGACCTTCCCAGCCGGGATACACCAGCAACCGGCGCAAGTAGCCGGCCATCACCACCAGGTCGGGTTTGTAGGGCGTGAGCAGTTCGTATGTTGCCGCCGAATATGCGTTGATACCCTTCAGTTCTCGCGGCGAAAGCACATGGGCGGGAATTCCCGCCTCTACGGCGATCTCCAGGCCCCGGACGTCCGCCACGGAACTTACGACCGCCACGATCTCCGCGTGCAGGTCGCCAGCCGCAATCGCATCCAGCAGGTTTCGCAGGGTGCGACCACTGCCGCTGATCAGCACGGCAATTCGCCATGGGGCAGTCGATTCGGTCGTCATGCGAGGGGATATCCTTGGTACATCGCTCGATTCAGCACGCTATCGGGTAGTATCACCTATTGAGGCAATGCGGCCACCCCTTCCGGAGCACGACACCATGACCCAACGCAGCACCCCCGAAACCACGCTGGATGTCACCATCGACCGCATTGTCGGCGATGGCAAGGGCATCGGCTTTGCCGGTGGCAAGACTATTTTCGTCAGTCGTACCGCGCCCGGCGACCATGTGCGCGCCCGGGTCACCCGTGCCTCCAGGAACGTGTTGCATGCCGTGCCGGAGAAGATCTATACCCCGTCGCCGCTGCGTATCCAGCCGGAATGCCCGTATTACGACGTCTGCGGCGGCTGCGACCTGATGCACATCAGTTACCGCGACCAGCTGCTCACCAAGGTCGGCATCATTGAGGATGCCTTGCGGCGTATCGCCAAACTCGAGGAGATGCCGGCAATCGATATCGTTGCCAGCCGCAACGAGTTTGGCTACCGCAGCCGCGCCGAGTGGCAGGTAAGCGCCGAGAACAGCCTGGTGGGCTACTTTGCCGAGAACAGTAAATCGATTGTGGATGTCGAGGTCTGCCCCATCCTGACCGACAACACCCAGGCGCTGCTGACCACCTTGCGGGACGATGTCGAGGCCGGCCTCGTGCCGGAGACCGCCCGCGAGTACCGCGGTGTGGCGACCGATGTCACATCGGCGCTCGAGAATACGGGCACCAGCCGCTCGGGTATGTTGCAGCAGGAGATCGGCGAGTTCACCTACCGTTTTAGCGCCGAGAGTTTCTTCCAGGCCAACCTGGACATCGCCGCCGAGCTGGTGAAGGGCGTGATGCGCATCGCGACTCAGGCGCGATCGGAGAACGGCTACGCCATTGACCTGTACGCTGGCGTCGGCCTGTTCAGCCTGCCACTGGCGAAGCTGTTCAAGCGCATCATCGCAGTGGAGAGCCACAAGCCGGCCGTCGCCTGGCTGAAGGAGAACCTCGCCACTGCCGGGTTCACCCGCAGCAAGGTGATGAGCGTGCCGGTGGAGCACTGGGTCAATGGAGATGTCACGCGCTACGGCAAGGTCGCGATGATGGTGTTCGATCCGCCGCGCACCGGCGCCGGTCCCCGCGCCATCCAGGGCATGCTGAAGATCGCGCCGGCACATATCGCCGCGGTCAGTTGTGATCCGGCTACGTTCGCGCGTGACCTGCGTGGCCTGCTAGATGGCGGCTACGAGCTGGTCAGCATTCGTGCCTACGATATGTTCCCGCAAACCCACCATGTTGAACTATTGGCGCACCTGAAGCGCAAGGATATTTAAGTGACGTTGAAAATTGAGCAGGTCACCGCTTCCGACCTGGATGAACTGGTCGCCTTTTCCGGCGGCTACGAGCGCGAGGCGCTCGCGCTTTACCCGGCCGTTCCCCAGCCCGGGGAAGAGGCCCTGCACTTCGCTGCCCGCGATGGCGAACGCATTATCGGGTTTATCGAGGCGACATTTGAGGGTGAAAACTACCTGACGGTTCACCCAACCATGCGCAATATCTGCGGTGCGGGAGTGCTGCCGGAGTATCGGGGGCGTGGCGTCATGCGCGCATTGCTGTCGGTTCTGGCGGAGAAATACCGCGCCGAGGGCATCACCGTGCTGGGTGTGGATTACGAGACGCAGAACCCGCAGGCGCGTGGATTCTGGGAATCGGTCTTTACCCCCTACACCTGGAGCTGGGAACGGCACTTCGACCGCCCGTGGGGACCACTGTGAGTTCCAAAAAGCCGGTCATGCTGCACCTCTCCCTCCCGCTGCCGCCCAGCATTAATGAGCAGTATGTGGTGGTGGGGAAGCGCAAGCGCGTGCTGAGCAAGGTGGCCAACACCTGGAAGAAGGATGCCCGCAAGGCACTGGCGATGATGCGCGACAAGTCCGTCATCAGCCCGGTGGAAGAACATGCCTTCCAGACCAACCTGCTCGGCGTGTACATGACCTTCTATTTCACCACCCCCATGCGCCGGGATGTGGATGGGGGCGTGAAGATCACGCTCGATACCATCGCCGAGGCGCTCCGGTTCGATGATCGCAATGTGGTCGATATGCATCTCACGAAGCAGATTGACCCGCTGCATCCGCGGGTGGAGGTGGATATTGAGACCATCCACGGCTGGACGTTCGACCGCGAGTACCTGGTCCTTCCTGAAACAGAAAGTAACGAATAGTAACCTACTAACTAAAAGTATGTTACACTCCGTTCGGCGGTCCCGGGTGGGAGCCGAAAACGACGTGTTTGTTTCAGGAAGGAAATCCCTATGCGTGATGTACGTGCCACTGGCACCAACCAAACAGGTATCGATCTCGGGCTGCTCGTGCTCCGGGTTGTGACCGGTCTTGTCTTCTTTCTCCACGGCTGGCAGAAGCTGTTCGATAACGGCCTTGCCGCGACCGAAGCCGGCTTTGAATTCATGGGCGCGCCCATGCCCGGAATCACTTCGGTGATCGTGACCTTCCTCGAGCTTGTCGGTGGCGCGGCCCTTATCGTGGGTGCCTTCACCCGCCTGGCAGCCCTGCTTCTGGCAATCGATATGCTCGGTGCCATCTTCATCTTCCACATCGATTTCGGCTTCTTCATGGAGAATGGCGGCATCGAACTCGTGCTGATCCTGGCTGCAGCTGCCCTCGCCCTGTTCTTCACCGGTGGCGGTCGCTACTCGGTTGACGAGGTGATGGACCTGCCGCTTTCGGACGAACTGGTTCCGCTGACCCGGTAACCCGCGCAGTATCCTGATGATCAAGAGAACGCCCGGTGGATTATTCCACCGGGCGTTCGTGCTACTCATCCAGGGCGTAGACCAGATCGCCAACGCGAATCTCAACGGGTGGCAGGTCCGGGCCGTACACGGCGGAGAACCCTCGCAGGCCATGCTCCAGGAACTGGAGGCCCTCCGTCACGCGCCGGTCAGGTTTGGTATCGCCGGGTATTCCCAGGCAGAACTTGGTAAAGGGAGCACACGGGTGCAGGATAACCCACGGCCCGATACGCACCTCGCCACTATCGCCAACGATAACGATGCCTTTCTCCAGCATATCCAGCGATACGATGCCGTCGTTCGCCACAACGATGTTCTCACCCGCGATGCCATCGGTCATGTGGTCGCCAAAGCGCGTGCGCATGGTGGCATAGTGGCCCGTGAACCCAATGGAAATGCCGTTATCGCCGGTGAATTTTGTTTGCGGATGGGCAGCATTGTGCATGTCGGGCAGGGTTTCCCCGTTCTCACCAATTCCCTCAACCCCATCCGCATTGATGCGAATGGTCTGTACCGAGGTGAGGTTCGGTACGGGCGTGTAGGTCTGGAACGGCCTGGTGCCCGTTTTGATTGATCCGCACTGGACCTGCAACCGCGCGATGCGGCCTAGTTCTCGCATGGCTAAACTCCCGGAACCGGTGACGCGACCGGTGTTGCTAATGGTGACAGCATCTCATCTGGTGGCACGAATTCCACCGGGTCGGCGGCACAGCCCGCGTCTACCTGGGCAGTGGGATCATCCAGGAAACTGGTAATGATCGGGTTGGCACATTCGGGATCGTTCGAGGCAGGGTCGTGACCCTGGGCTGCGAACTCCACCAGCTGCCCGTTCGGGAAGGTGGCGGCCACCAGTTCCCCGTTCTCCGGGGGTGTGATGGGATCGAATGTGCCGGTGAGAATCAGTAACGGCTCATCGCTGGATACCGCTTCAGCCTCAATCGTGTCGGCCGGCTTCAGCTTCCACGTTCGACAGACCGTATACGTCTGGCCACCCAGATCAATCCAGTACGGACCAACCAACGGGTCTGCGAGATCGGCCTGGGCCAACGCCCGGTCAGTGTCTGGTTTCGGGCTGAACGGTACCTCATCCTGGCAGAAGTAGGTGAACAGGGCTCCCAGGGAGAGTTGGCCGGTCATGAGCAGCAAGGGTGCCAACCCTTGCAGGAGGGTGTCGTCACCGGCAGCCACGCTGGTCACCAGATATGGCAACACCGGGACAACGGGGCCGACAAACACGCCGAGATACACGATCTGCAGGAACTGGAACGCGTCGACGCTAAGTTCCGTGGGGTAACTGGAACCCGGCAACGTGACAGGAATTCGCATTGGTGATTGCTGTAACCGGTCCACAGCAGCTACGAACGCCCCTGCCGGGTCGGGGTTATCTGCCGAGCACTGCGCGTCGGCAGCGCAGGCATCCCACACCTTTGTCAGGGCTGAATTGAAGCCGATGGTTTGGTCCAGGAACGGATTGGCTTCCAGTGGCAGCGGCGAGGCGATGATCGAGGCGTGGATCGAATCGGGGTAGTCCCGGATAGCGCTTAACGCCAGCTTGGAACCGTAACTGATGCCGTAGAGGTCCACCTGCTCATCGCCCATAGCGATGCGGATAGCGTCGATATCGGCGGCATTGTTCCGGGTGGTGAACGCCGCCAGGTCTGTGCCCTCAACCTGAAGGTCTGCGGCGCAGCGCATGATGGCGAACCCGATGGCGGTATTGCCTTCGGTGGCACCGCTTTCGCTTACGGCGCGCTCAAACGGACAGGCGAGTGTGGGGGTGGATTTGCCCATGCCGCGCTGGTCGAACAGGATCACATCCTGCCGTTCCAGCAGGTCCCGCCAGATCGGGATCTCGTCGCCGAACAGCGGCAACACCGCGCTCATGTTCTGGCCAGGGCCACCCAACAGCACCATCAATGGTTCCGGGGCGGGTGAATCCGTTGTGGCAAGCACGCGGATGATCGGCAGTTCCACCGTGCCGGGCCTGCTGCCATCCGGGTACATGGGCGCGGTCACCCAACCGCACAGCACATCATCGGCAGTGAGGCCGGTCGGCAGGTCGTACATGCACGCTGCTTCCCGGAAGGACGGTGTTTCAACGGCCGGCGAGGCAATCGGGGTTTGTGCCAGCGCCGGGGCAAATGGTGTGGCCAGCAGGGCTGCTGTGAGAAGGGCATAGAGGAATCGGATCATGACGGGCATTCGGTTCCTTTCGCTGGCTCCGGGACATTCCCATCATCCTACCGCAACATTGTCTGCGACATGTTAACGACTATCCCCGGCCACCATGTGCCTGGTGATCTCGGCCACGATCGCGTCCTTCTGCGCCGCATAATCGCTCATGGTGGCGACATGCCCGGCAGCGATTCGGCGCTTGGCGGCGGCATAGGCGTCACGATCCTCCGTATGGGAGCGCAGCCAGTCCCGGAATGCCAGGTGGCGGTCGATCTCCGGTGCGCCGACGCTCCATACGTGCAGATTCACATTGATCCGCTTGCTCTTGAACACGCGGTGCTCATTCCATTCCGGATGCCGCATGCGCAGCACGAACCCGGCCGCATCCAGCCTGGGCACGTAGTCGTCCTCATCGGCTGAATCCGCAACGGCCAGCAGCATATCGATGCAGGGCTTGGCGATCAGCCCGGGCACGGCAGTTGAGCCGATGTGTTCCAGCAGCAATGCGTCGTCACCCAGTGCCTCCCGCACGACCGCCGCCTCGGCCTCGAACATTGCCGGCCAGGCAGGGTCGTACTCCACCAGCACAACCCGGCCATTCACTGGCGTGGGTGTGTTGATGGGCACGGTACGATCTGCATTGGTATCGAACGGGTCAAAGGTCGACATCTGTTGCTCCTGTGGTACGCAAATGGTCGTGCAGGGTACCCCACTGTGGCAAGAGCTATGGTTCAATGCCCGTGGTGAGGAGATGGCAATGATCGAGGTCCGCAATATCGCCCGGGAGTTCCGGCGACCAAGGCAAATCCACGGCCCGTTCGGCGGCCTGCGCACATTTTTCACCCGCGAGGTCGATATCGTCCATGCGGTTGAGGACGTGAGCTTCCATATCGATGCCGGCGAGGTGGTGGGCTACCTGGGCGCGAACGGTGCTGGCAAGAGCACCACCATCAAGATGCTCAGCGGTATCCTCGTGCCCACGGCCGGGACAATTACGGTGAACGGGCTTGTCCCGTGGCAGGACCGCGAGGCCAACGCCCTCAATATCGGCGTGGTGTTTGGCCAGCGCACCCAGCTGTGGTGGGATTTGCCGCTGATCGATTCGCTGCGGATCATCGCCAAACTCTACCGGATGGATACTCCCACCTATGAGCGCAATCTCGCACGCCTGAACGAGCTGCTTGATTTGCAGCCGTTCCTCGATACACCGGTGCGGCAACTCAGTCTGGGCCAGCGCATGCGGGGTGACCTTACCGCCGCCATGCTGTACGAGCCGAAGATCCTCTATCTCGATGAACCCACCATCGGCCTCGATGTGGTGGCCAAGGAGCGCATGCGCAGCTTTATCGAGCGCGTGGACCAGGAATCCGGCACCACCATCATGCTCACCACGCACGACCTTGCCGATGTGGAGCGCCTCACCAAACGCATCATCTTTATCGACAAGGGACGCGTGCTCTTCGATGGCCCGGTGGCGGAACTGAAACACCGCTACGCTCCCTATCGTGAACTGCATGTCACGCTTGCGCCCAACGGAGATGAGCCAGAACCGCTGCAGGTGCCTGGTGTGATCGAAACGATCGCCGACGAGGGGAGACAGGTGATCCGCTTCGATCCCTCCGTGATCGCGGTCGCCGATTTGATTGCTGCCGTGGTGGCCAGTCGGCCGGTGAGCGACCTCGCCATTGTTGAGCCCGCGCTGGAGAGCGTGGTGCGCGAGATCGTACAGAGCGGCGAGGTGCGGGCGTGAGTTTCGCCGCCAATATCCCCGCCTGGCGCGAGCTGATTCGCGCCAATATCCGCTACCAGTTCATGTATCGCTTTAGCGTGATTATGGGCATCCTGCTGGCAGCGGTGACGATTTACCTGCTGACCGTGGTGTGGACCAGCGCCTATGCCGGTCGCGATGAGGTCAATGGCATTCCGCTGAGGCTGATGCTGGTCTATCTCACCATCGGCAACCTGCAGGCGTGGTACCTGCGGCCGGATATCGGCCAGGATATTGTTGCCCGCGTGCGCGAGGGGCAGATCGGGTTCGACCTCAGCCGCCCGGTGGGCTACCCGAGCCAGCTGGTGGCCGGGGCTGCCGGCGACCTGATCGGGATGTTGCCGATGATGATTGCCGCCATTCCGGTGGCTGCCGTGCTGGGCGAACTCGCGCCGCCACCGACATGGCAGGCGGGAGTGGGGTACCTTGCCAGCTTCCTCATCGCCTGGTTTATCGCGGTGGAACTGGCGATGATCATCGGCCTGGTGGCCTTTTGGACCCTGGAGATGACCGGGTTCATGATGGTCTACAACCTCGTGGGCGGCTTCGCGACCGGCGCGCTGATTCCGCTCTGGTTCATGCCGGACCTGCTGCGCCAGTTCGTGCAGGTCCTGCCGTTCCAGAGCATCGTCTACATTCCCGTCTCCATTTACATTGGCCTCCCGGCGACGGGCAGCATCCTTACAGCGATGGCGTTACAGGTGTTTTGGGCGGTGGTATTGCTGGGTGTCATCCATGTGGTGTGGAAGCGGGCGCTCTATCGCACCGTGATCCAGGGAGGCTGATATGGATCGGCTTTCTGTCCTCCGCACCCTTGCCAGCGCATCCATCCGCTCGGAACTGCAATACCGCGCCAATGCGGTGAGCAGCATTATTGGCGGCATCCTGTACCAGATCACCGGCTTTATCGTGGTCTGGATTATCGCTGCCCGGGTTGGCGAGATCGGCGGCTGGGGACTGGCCGAGTTGACGTTCCTCTACGGCATGCGCCTTACCAGTCACGGTATTTTCTATGCCTGCTTTAGCCAGATGTACGAGCTCGATCGTGTGCTGATCACCGGTGAGTTCGATCGTTACCTCGTCCGCCCGATGCCGCCACTGCTGCAGCTCTTCACCCGCAAGCTGCGCATCAATGCGTTTGGCGACCTGATCGGTGGCAGCGCCCTGCTGATCGCCGCCAGCACCGGTGGCGCGGTGGACTGGAGCCCGTTGGCGGTGGTGTACCTGCTACTGGCGGTGATTGGGGGCGGGCTGGTGGAGGGCGCGGTACAGATCGCGCTCGGGTCGCTCGGCTTCCGCTTCCTGCAAACGTTGCCGTTGCGCACATCGGTGAACGAGGTGTTCAACGTGTACGGCAATTACCCGAACGTCATCTTCCCGCGCGTGTTGCGGGCGGTGCTGACGTTCGTGTTGCCGGTGGCGTTTGTGGCGTACTTCCCGGCGAGCGTGTTGCTGGATCGCACCGGCCAGCTTTCGGTGCCGGTATGGCTGGCGGCTGCCGCGCCGCTTGTGGGGTTGTGTCTGGTCCTTGGTGCCGTGCGGATATGGCGCTGGCAGAGCGCGCATTACCAAAGCGCGGGGAACTGACCCGCAGGCGGAGCAGGGTGCCACATGTAGACCCGGGCCCTGTGCCGGGGTTGTCGACGGGGGTCCAGTAGGGCCGTAGGGCGGACCCGACCGCAGTCGGTATCCGCCCGTTCAGGAGTTGCCGGCCATGGCTCTGTGTAGTGGCGTACCGGTGTGCGCCCCGAACCGGTCATGTGGCGAGAGGGCCGGGTGGCCACCATGGGCGGACACGTCGGTCCGCCGCAACATGGGTAGACGTGCGTAGTGGCGCACCTGTGTGTGCGCCCCAAAGCGGACCGGTGGCGAGAAGCCCGGTTGGCCATTGTACGACCTGCAAATTGGCCGATCGGCGCGATATCTGTGGTGCCACCACGGGCGGATACCGGTTTGCGAACCGGATCCGCCCCTACGATATCCGGGGTGGGCCCTTGCGCACACGCTCCATCAGCGATTCAACGGTCTCTGCCTCGTCCCAGCGGCTTTCGATGAACCACGTCGCGCCGGCCTCGGCTACAGCACCGACGTAGTCCGTATCATCTGGACCCTCGCTCTTGCCCTCGATCACCACATCAAACGGTGTCGTCCGCTCGCGGTGTTCGCCGCACCACGCCACGATCTCACGCAGCATATCGGGCTGGACCGGATCGAACGGGTTCGCGCCCTCGGTCATGCGGGTTCGCGCCCTCGGTCATGTTGACCGGGATAATGCCATCCCATCGCGCCGCGCGCGCCAGTGATTTCTCCTTCGGCCAGGCGGCGACACACCATACCGGGATCCGTTCCTGGATCGGCTTCGGCAACAGCGTCATCTCGGTTACCTGGTAATGCTTGCCCTGGTGCGAGAACGGCTCGCCGGTTTGCCCCTTTTCGATGATCTCCAGCGCCTCATCCAGCCGCTCGGCGCGCGCACGCCGATCGGTGGAATCCGTGTTCACGGCGTGGAACCCGGCATCATCGGGCACACCCAGGCCCACCGGCAGCACCAGCCTTCCGTTGCTGAGGTGGTCAATGGTGACCGCTTCCTTTACGACTTTCCACGGCCGGCGACGGGCCAGCGGCAGGATCATCGCGCCGATTCTTACTCGCTCCGTCACCATGGCGATTGCGCCCATCAGCACCCAGGGGTCGTACACCACCCATGGACCAATGGAGATGCCATCGTAGGTGAACACGCCGTCCCACCCGGCATCCTCCGCTTCCATAGCCAGGTCGAGGTTCTCCGTGATATTGCCCTTGCTGAGGATGAACCCGTATTTCATCGCTGCCCCTCGTGATCGTCTAGGCACCCGGTCGGCTGCCGGCCAGCGCCCGGCAAACCGTTTCCAGCGCTTCCTCGGAGTACATCCTGATGGTGAGATAGTTGGTATCCGATACTAAGGTCACGCTGTAGCTGGGACCAACGACATCGACGCCGGGCATGGTGAAATGCACCCATGGCATGCCGTTGGCCGGTTGGGTGTTCCAGCCGTAGAGGATAGTGGGCGGCCGGTTCTGTACCACGGTGGTGACGCGGTCGAGGTTCTCGGCTGCCGTGGTGGGTTCTACAATCGTGCCGTACTCTACCCCACCAAGCTCGAACGGCTCGTTTGGCTTTGGTGGCATGTAGCGACGGCGGCGCTGCGGTACCCACACGCCATTCGGCTCGAACGCACCGAAATCTTCCTCCAGGACATAGTCCTTGTTGAAGGTGGCGTCGAATATGGTTGTAGGCAGGCGATTGAACAAACCCTCATCGAACCGCGAAAGCGCGCCCAGCCCGAACGGGGCATCGCCCCCTTGCGGCAGGTGATGCTTCTGGCTGAAGCGCAGGTTTTGCTCTTCCACCCATGCCCTGTCACGACCGAAAAACCAGTTCCACTGGCCGTTATCGAACACCAGCCGCACCACATCGTTGACTACCGAGCCGTCGCCGAATTGCTGCGTGTAGCTCACCTCGGCCACGTTGGCGTACGCCACGCCGCTCACAGGCCAGGTCCACTGTGGCAGGGTAATAACGCCGGTTGCGACCGCCTGTTGCGGTCCTCGCGGCTGGAAATCCTCCTGGTACCACCCGATCACGGTGGCCCGGGGAACCAGCGCTTTCGCATCGTCATGCATAAAGCTGTAGAGCGTGTAGAGCGGCGGAATGTAATCGATATTCTCCAACCTGCTCAGGTATTCGGCGGCCGCCATGGGATCCTGGCCGAACATCACCTGTTCGTCGTTCTGCCGGGCGATAGTCTTCATCCCGCCCAGGGCAAGGAGCGATGCCGCCGAAGCGACAAAGGCACGTCGATTCATGTCTGCCTCCCGTTTGAGCCTGTATCGATGCTTTTCTAACGATACTGCCTGGCAGGTGGTTTCGTAATGCCCCGCAGGGTGCCGGATTGTGCGCCCAACTGGCGCTATCCCGCCTGTCGGATCGGGCCGCGCCGCGTGACATGCCCGCTGACGATAAACACCACGGCAAGCAGGATGACCGAGCCGCCGATGAGCACGTTTGGACCAATGGGGTCGCCATCCAGTGAGGCGCCCAGCACCACAGCGATCACCGGGTTGACGTACGCATATGTGGAGACGATCTCGATCGGCAGGTTCCTGTTTGCGTACATGTAAGCGCTGTAGGCAAGCACTGAGCCAGCCACCACCAGCCACCAGAATCCGATCCAGGATCGTGTAGAGATAGCGCCGAGGCTGAACTCGCCCCATTCGCCAACGATGAGCGACAGCAACATCAGGGAACAGCCGCCCGCCACCATCTGCACACTGGAGGACACGAAGGAGTTCCGGGGCAGCTCCAGGAATCGGCTCTCGACCGTGCCATACGCCCAGGCCAGCGACGAAACGAGGATCAGCACGACCCCAAAAAGGGAGACATGTCCCGAGCCGGGTCCGCCGACCATGATCACGATACCGACAAGGCCAACCGCCAGCACAACCAACACCTTGCGGTCCGGCGACGTTTTGGTGCGCAATGCCGTGAAGGTGCTCATCCAGATTGGCGTGAGACTAACCATCAACGCGGCGAAGCTGGAATCGAGGTAGCGTTGCGCCAGCGCGCCAAGGCCCGTACCACCAAGGAGCAGTAATACCCCGACGATGGCGGCAGAGTGGAACTGGGTGCCAGTGACGTGGATCTCGCCCCGCTTCAGGCTCGGGATGGCAAAGGCGAACAGGATGGGCGCGGCGAGGAAGAACCGCATGGCCGTCATGATGAACGGCGGGATAGTCTCCACGGCGACGTTCATGCCCAGGTAGGTGGAACCCCACACGGTCCAGATCGTGAGCAATGCCAGCCACGGCAGCAGCCCACCGCGCGAGTTTTCGGCCATTGTGATCCTTGAGCAAAGCAGGTTGGGAGCACGGATTGCACCGGTGGCAGTGTACCGCGAGGGCCGGTTATGTGGAACCGGCCCTCGTCTGGTCGTTACTGTTCACCTTCGCTGGCTTTCCGCAGGAGTGGAGATTCAGGGGATGGCCAGTCTTCCTACCGTAAGACAGCGCCCGTCAGGCGTTGTACCTGGCGGGCGCTCTCGACTACTTCAAGGGACTTTGTGCCCGCTTGCTATGCGTGGGCCTACATCAGCCAAAACAGCAGCAGGACAATCACTACAATCGCCACAATAGCCACCGGCAGGATCGGCATCGCGCCGCGTACGCCATGTGATGTCATCGTCTGGGACACCTCGGGCGTCAGGTCGTCGTTTGGCTCGGTATCTGCATATCTTGCCTGGGCGCGGTCGCGCGAAGGCGGTGTAGAGATAGGACGGAGCAGGCTATCGTCGGAGACATTCACATCGTGGGGATCGGAGGATTTGGGAGGAAGGGGTTGTTGCACCATATGGGCGTCCTTTCAGGGTATAGGTCCATTATTCCCTTCTCCCCTGCACAATTGGTGCCCCTGGCTGATGGTATCGGGCATCTCAGTATGTTTTCATCCGGCTACGAACCCACCCGAGAGATGACCCGCTAGCTGGCGATCTCCCACATGTGGCCGGCGGGATCGGCAAAGGCAGCCGTGCGCGGGCCCCACGGCCGGTCCATCGGGCCATTGAGGAACTCCACGCCGTTCGCCACGAGTTTGGCATACAGGGCATCGACATCATCCACCTGCACGGTGAACATGCTGCGGGCGCCGGTGCCAGGGCCGGCGACCGGTGCCGGCGCGATCAGTTCTGGAGCACCGGCGATGTCGATGATGTTGATCATGGTGTCACCGAATTTGTAGACAGCCGAGGTATCACCAGCGAACATGCACGGCAGCTCAAACACGCGCTCGTAGAACTCGCGCATGGCGGCGAGGTCCTCGGCGAAGATCGTCACCGCGAAGAGATTGGTTGCCCAGCTGGTATTCGTGGAATCCGCCATGTGATGTCTCCCGTTATCTGGTCGCCGAATCGCAACCTTGTGCAGTGTATGGGAGCGAGGCGGGCTGTGGTTCTCCGATGTTGCGATTGGAAACCCGGTATCCCGTTGGCTAGACTGGAAAGCGTCAAAGAGACAACCGGACGAGACGCGCCGTACCCGGACGACGACAAGACGACGCATGGAGGGGTATTCGCCATGTCCTGGGTTGTCCTGATCGTTTCCGGCATGCTCGAGGCTGTGTGGGCTACGGCCATGAGCCAGAGCAACGGCTTCACCAAACTCCAGCCCACCATCCTGTTCATTGTCGGTGTGGTGCTCAGCATGGGCGGCCTTGCCTGGGCGCTGAAATCCATCCCGGTCGGTACCGGGTACGCGGTCTGGGTTGGTGTGGGTGCGGTGACAACTGCAACCTGGGCCATGGCCCGGGGAGCCGAGCCGGTAAGCACGATGAAGATCGTCTTCCTCGCCGGCATCATCGTCTGTATTGTCGGGTTGCAGCTCGTTTCCTCGGGCGACGCGCACTGATCCCTGGATACGTGAAAGGGGAGGGTCGGATTCCGACCCTCCCCCTTTATTGCGCCACAAGCAGCGTTACCCGACCAGGACGTTGGCGAACACCTGCCATGCCAGCAGGGTTTTTGCCACCAGGCTGAGGACGATATAGACCTTCTCCCCATACACGTAGCTCTTCCACTTCCCGACACGCTTGTACTGCAGCACCATGTTCACCGAGAAGGTGTTGAACAGCAGGAAGAGGGAGACGATGATGCCATACACGAACGCCGGCGGGCTGGCTCCGTTCTGCTCGGACGTGAGGATCTGGAGCACGACAACGATCCACGGCACCGCCCCGGCGATACAGCCGAAGATATACGGCCACCAGTTGACGTTGCCCTGGCTTGGGCGATCCATCATCTCCTGCACCGCGCCGAAGAGGATCATGGCGGTATTCACGCCAAAGATCGCGATGATGGCGCCTGCGTCGGTCACGCCGGTAATCATGGCGATAAGCACCATCATCAACGATGCGCTGATCGAGTACTCGGTCCATCGGGCGAGGTTCTGCTCGCGCGCCAGCATGCCGTTATACCAGCCGTTCACGCCCGGAACCGCCATCAGGATATGGTCGAATGCTGCCAGGAAGAGGAAGAGAGCGACAGCGGGTCCGAGGGCCACGGAGAACCAGGGTTCGAACGTCGGGTCGGTTCCCGGAGGGCCCGCCATGTAGTTGCGGGTAACGGGCAGCGAGAAATCGTTGCTCAGCCAAAGCATGGCGATCGCCTGAACCAGGTGGATAAGGCCCACAACCAGGTTGAAGGTGCGTAACCCTCCCTTGGCGGACTGCACCTCGCTGGCGACGGCGTCGGTCGGCATGGTTGCTTGCATATCAGTGCTCCTGGTTCGGTAGGGGTCGGCCGCGCCTATCCAGCGATCGGTATATATGTACTGTAGGTTTAGGTATAGGTTTTGTCAATGGTTCGGGAGAGAGGCTTATGCGGGGGTAACCGGATCTCTGGCTGTCCGACGCTTGTAATTGCGCCGCAAGCCCCTATACTCGGTCCCAATACTGTGACGGAGCCGAGTAATAGCCGGCCTTTCCGATGCCCAGCAAGCTGCAGGTGATGTGAGTGCAGCCATCGACCCGGCAATGAAGACCCTCCCGAGTGCGTGGTAAGGCACCCCAGGTGCGAAAGCCCGCCGGTTTCGCCCCCGTTAGCGGGCCCCAGAAGGATTGCGACACGGTCGCGATCGAATTGCGGTGGCACCACGAGACGCCCCCCTCGTCCGCAAAGGCGGAGTGGGGCGTCTGGTCTTTTTCAGAAAGGTGGCACCGCATGCCCCTCACATCCCTTGCTGCGCGCACACTCGCGCGCGACCTTCCCGCTCGCATCGGCGAGCACGTTACCCTCCACGGCTGGGTGCATCACACCCGCAACCTGCGCGCGGTCGACTTCCTGCTGTTGCGGGATTTCACTGGCATTACCCAGGTGATCGTCGAATCACCGGAGCAGCGTGAACTGCTGGCGACCCTGCCACATGAATCCGTTGTGACGGTTTCAGGCAGGGTGGTGGCCAGCGTGCAGGCGCAGAACGGGGTGGAACTCCATGAGCCCGAGATCACGCCGGTTTCGGTCCCGGAGTGCGAACCGCCGTTCGATCTCTTCCGCCCCTCGCTGGATGTTCAACTCCCGACCCGCCTGGATCATTCAGCTGTCAGCCTTCGCCATCCGCAGGCGGTTGCTGCCCAGCGTCTGATGGCCGCTGCCATGCGCGGATTCCGGCTGGCTCTGGATAAATATGGATGTACGGAGATCCAGACACCGAAGTTGCTGGAGACTGCTCCCGAGGGCGGAGCCAACGTCTTTCGCGTGGATTACTTTGGCCGGGACGCGTTCCTGGCCCAGAGCCCACAACTCTACAAGCAGATCATGGTGGGCGCGCTGGAACGCGTGTACGAGGTCGCGCCAGCGTTCCGCGCCGAGCCGCACGATACCAGTCGCCATGTCAGCCAGTACCTCAGCCTCGATGCTGAAATGGGGTTCATTGAGAGCCACCAAGATGTGATGCGGGTGTTGCGAGACGTGATCGCCGGTATGACCGACGAGATGCGAAGGGTGGGAGCATCCGGTGTGGAGATTCCGGATGTACCTGCCGAGATACCGCAGATTCATTTCCGCGATGCGCTCGCCATGCTGTGCGTGCCAGAGGATGAACCGGACCTTGCTCCGGAGCACGAGCGCGCGCTCGGTGAGTGGGCGCAGCGCGGGCACGGTTCAGCATGGCTGTTTGTGACCGGCTATCCCATGGCGAAGCGGCCGTTTTATACCCATCCGCAGCCGGATGAACCGCGCTGGAGCAACAGCTTTGACCTGCTCTGCATGGGGCTGGAGATCACCACTGGCGGCCAGCGCCTGCACCGGTATGCCGATTACCTCGCCGCGATCGAAGCGCGGGGAATGAACGCTGAGCCGTTCGCCGGCTACCTGGAAGCGTTCCGCCACGGTATGCCGCCGCACGGTGGCTTCGCCATTGGGCTGGAGCGGCTGGTCAAACAAATCGTTGGCGCAAGCAACGTTCGGGAGGTGATGCTCTTCCCGCGAGATATGCAGCGGCTGGCTCCCTGATAGAAACAGAGATGAGGTAGCTCGGATCCGGACTGATAGGCAATTTTGTGAAAAATATCACAAAAGTGCCTATCATGGATGCAACGAATCTCATCCGCGCATCATGGAAAGGACCGACAAACAGATGGCTACTCCACAACAGACAACCGATAGCCCCGGTCGGAAGGGGGTGGTCCAGTACGATTTCCATGACAAGGTCGCGCTGGTAACCGGCGCTACTTCCGGCATTGGCAAGGCCACCGCCCTTATGTTTGCCCGCAACGGCGCGAAGACCGTGGTGGCTGGCCGCAACAGGAAACGCGGGCAGGAAGTGGTTGATCAGATCCTTGCCGAGGGCGGCCAGGCGTCCTTTGTTGAGGTCGATATGAACGACCCCGTCGAGATCAAGCAGATGGTCGACAAAACGGTCGCCACCTATGGCGGGCTGGACTTCGCCTTCAATAACGCCGGTATTTCCGGTCGCCCGGCGCTCACGCATGAGACACGGCTGCGTGATTTCCGCGAGATTATCGACGTCAACCTGAACTCTGTCTTCCTCAGCATGAAGTACGAGCTGGAAGTGATGATGGAGCGTGGCGGTGGCAACATCGTGAACTGCTCGTCGTATGGTGGCACCCACGGGGTGGGCGGCATGGTTGCCTACACCGCCTCCAAGCACGGGGTGATTGGCCTCACCAAGGCTGCCGCGGTTGAATACGCCAAGCTGGGTGTGCGGATAAATGCCGTCTGCCCGGGATCGGCCAGACGCCACTCATCGAAGCGTTGGCCGATGTTGCTACCGATATCTCGGCGGGCACCTCCGAGGGGCAGGCAGAGCAGCCCGGGATGAACCGTGTTGGCACGCCCGATGAGGTCGCCGAGGTCGTGCTCTTCCTCTGCTCGGAAGCGGCGACCTTCGTCACCGGCGCCACCATCGCTATTGATGGCGGCATGGCCGCTGGTTAGCCCGTTTCAATCAAAAAACGTATGCGATCTCCCGTTCCGGGCAGCCTGGCTGCCCGGAACGGTTGCTGTTATCGAGCCAGGGCAACTGCTGTGCGCAGCAGCACGGCGGTCGCGGCGGCGATATCTTCCGGCGAGGAATACTCGGTTTCGGCATGGCTGAGGCCATCCTTGCTGCGGACGAAGATCATGCCGGTCGGCCAGTGGAGTGCCGCGGGTCCGGCATCGTGCCCGGCACCGGACCACAGTTCCCGCAATGGCAGGTTCTCTGCCGCAATCGCCTCCCGGATTGCCGCCATGATGCCCTCATCGAATGGGGTCGTAGCCGAAGGTTCTGTGCCGGTGACCTCAACCGACACCCCCTCGCGCACTTCAACCGCCCGCGCCGCCGTGTGGATCCCGGCCTCGATCATCGCCAGGTCGGCCGCCTCGGCGCAGCGGGCGTCCACCGTGAACCGTACCCGGGCGGGCACCACGTTCATGGCGCCGGGCTCGACGCTCATCTGGCCGACCGTGGCAACGCCATACGCATTGCTCGCGAGCGCGAGTTGCCGGATATCCAGCACCATCTGGGCGGCAGCTACCAGCGCATCAGCCCGCAGGTGCATCGGGTTTGCCCCTGCATGGCCGGGGCGGCCATTGACGGTGACATCGAACCAGGTTTGGCCGATGATGCCCTGCACCAGCCCGACCGGGATATCCTCCGCCTCCAGGATCGGCCCCTGCTCGATATGAAGTTCCAGGTAGGCATGGGCTTTCGCCGGGCGGTTGGCGGCATCGCCGGCGTAGCCGATACGGTGGAGTTCATCGCCGAAGCGGATGCCGTTGGCATCGGGGGTGGCAAGGGCTGCTTCGGTGTCCATCATGCCGAACGCCCCGCGTGAGCCGAACAGGGCTGGCCGGTAGCGTGAGCCTTCCTCGGCGGTCCAGTTCACGATCTCAATCGGCCGATCCGTTTCGATACCGGCTTCGTTCAGCGTGCGCACCACTTCCAGCCCGGTGAGCACGCCGAGCACGCCATCGTAGCGGCCGCCCTGCGGAACGGTATCGAGATGCGACCCGATGATGAGCGGCAGGGTATCCTGCCGACCTGCGCGACGGCCGATCATGTTGCCGAAATCGTCGACACGCACCTGCAGGCCTGCCTCATCAAACCAGCGTCGCAGCAGGTCGCGGGCGGCGCGGTCCTCATCGCTGAGCGCGAGTCGTGTTACGCCACCGTTGGGCGTGGCGCCGAACTGCCATATCTCTGCCAGTGAACGCATGAGCCGGTCGATATTGATCTGCATGGTGTACTCCAGAGGTTAGGTGCGTGCAGGTATTCTGTCGAACAGCCTAGGGGGAACGGTCAATACGGGCAATAACCGGGATTCCAATTTCGCCAACCGGCATGCTATGATCAGCCTGGTTAATCGCAGGCGCGCCCGCGCCGATCGAGAAGGAGGCACAGTATGAAGACCCTTGTCCTCACATCCCCGTGCCTATTTTCCGTTCTCGATCAAGGATTAACGCATGCAGAACACTGCACTTCTCCCGTGGGGCGTAACCGATAGCGCCCTTTCCGTAAACCAGTCACAACCCGAACTTTCCCTCGGTCGCGTCATCACCCAGGAACGTGGCCAGTACACCGTGATCACCGTATCCGGTGAGCGTGCCAGCGTGCCTTCCGGCAAACTGCTGTACAACACCGCCGATATCACCACCCTCCCCGGCGTGGGCGACTGGGTGCTGCTGGCTGGCGATGACCAGCTGGGCGTGATCCAGCAGGTGTTGCCGCGTACCAGTTGCATCGTGCGCAAGGCGGCCGGGCCGCAGCAACGCGGCCAGGTGATCGCGACCAATGTCGATACCGTCTTCATCTGCATGGCGATGAACGCCGATTTCAACCTGCGCCGGCTGGAACGCTACCTGGCGGTTGTGTGGGAGAGCGGTGCCACGCCGGTGGTGGTGCTGACGAAGTCCGACCTTGCCCCTGACAGGGAGGCGCAACTCGCTGAGGTGGAGCGGATCGCGCTCGGTGTGGAGGTGATCGCGACCTCGGCGTACGAGCAAACCGGCATGGATCGTGTGCGCGAATATATCCGTCCCGGTGTCACCATTGCCTTTATTGGTTCGTCCGGTGTTGGCAAATCGACGCTGGTGAACACGCTGGTCGGTGCCGAGGTATTGGCCACCAGCGGACTCCGCAACGATGGCCAGGGCCGGCACACTACCACCCATCGGGAGGCGATATTGCTCCCTGGTGGCGGCGTGCTGATCGATACCCCCGGTATGCGCGAACTTGGGCTGGAAAGCGCCGATATTGACCGGACGTTTAGCGATATCGAGGAGCTGGCGTCGCAATGCCGCTTTGCTGATTGCAGCCACCAGCGGGAGCCGGGTTGCGCGGTGCAGGCGGCTGTGAGGACCGACGAACTGGATGCCGCCCGTCTCGCCAGCTGGCGCAAGCTTGGCAACGAGGTGGACTATACGGGTAAGACCAGCCGGCAGATCACCGACGAGAAGATCAAGCGCATGTTTGGCGGCAAGGCGGGCCAGAAGGCCGCTCGCAAGGAATTCCAGGCGCGCGAAAAGAACCGAATGGGGTATTGATGTCCGAAGGTACCGGAACACGACTCATCCTGGTCGAGGGGCTCCCCGGCGCAGGCAAAACAACGCTGGCCCGAAAACTGGCGGCCAACCTGAAGGAGCAGGGACAGGAGGTGGAGCTTTACCTTGAGGGCGACCTCCATCCCTGCGACCTGCAGTGGATCTCCCGTATGGACCGGGCAACGTGTGACGATGCCGTGAACCACCTGCACCAGCAATGGCAGGAGTCGGCGCGTTCCGAGCCGTGGGAAGACATCCTCGCGAAGCTGGAGCAGTCTTCACTGGTGGAGGACGGTTTCGTGCTTACCGCGTACACAAAGCTGGATTTCGCCGATGGAGAACTTTGGGGTGCCATTGACGCGTTCCGGAACAGCGAAGTGCACGATGCCCGTGTAGGCACGCAGGCCTATCGGGATATCTACCTGCGCCGCTGGCGGCGGTTCGGCGAAGGGCAACAGGGCAATCGGGTCACGTTTATTTTCGAATGCGCCTTCCTGCAAAGCCATGTCACCGAACTGCTTGCGCACCACGGGATGAAGGATGGCCAGATCGCGGCGTTCCTCGCCGATCTCCTCGAGCCGGTACGGCATATGCAGCCCGAACTCTATTACGTCCAGGCCGAGGATTATCCTCGCCGCATTCGGGAGGCTGCCGCTGAGCGGGGCGACTGGCTGGATGGCCTGGTCACCTACATTACCGGCTCACCCTATGGGCAGCAGCACGAGCTGGAAGGGTTCGAAGGCGCGATGGTGTTCTTCGAGCATCGGGTCCGGATCGAGCGCATGGCCATGGAGCGGCTCGGGGTACCGGTGCACGCGGTTACGCGGTAGGTGCCGTGGTCGTGTGCCGAAACGCTCGTGTTCCATACCCGTCGGGGGCGCGAAATTCCCGCGCGGTGGTGCTATCCTGCGCGCAGATGGGCGCATAGACATAAGCTCGTGGTGTATTCCGCCTGGTAGCGCTCATCGGGAGTATCGCCATGGATACACAGCAGGGTTCCAACGCCTATTTCAACGTGCCGGATGCCTATGACAGCTTTATGGGTCGGTATTCCCAACCACTGGCCCACAAGTTTATCGAGACGGTGCCGCTGAAGAAGGGCGACCGTGTACTGGATCTCGGCTGCGGCCCCGGCGCGCTTACGGCTCCGCTCGTGGAGATACTCGGTGCCGGGTCGGTCGCCGGGGTGGATCCGTCCCCACCGTTCATCGAGGCCTATCAGCAGCGGTTCCCGGGTGTGACGGCAAAGGTTGGCTCAGGGGAGAACATTCCGTTCGAAGACAAGGCCTTCAATGTGGTGATGTCGCAGCTTGTCATCCATTTCATGAACGATGTCGATGCTGCGGGGCGGGAAATGGTGCGCGTCACCAAACCTGGCGGGTGGATAGCGGCCTGCACATGGAATGTTGGACAGATGGAGTTTATTCAGATGTTCACAGAAGTGGCAATCGACGTCACCGGGGAGGAGCCGCCCAGCCCTCCGGCCCGACGGTTCGGGGAGGGGGATACGCTTTCCGACTATTTCGCCGAGCTGGGGCTCACGGACATCGACAGCGCAATGCTTCATGTGAGTTCAACGTATGACCGATTCGACGACTTGTGGGCCACCTATATGTTGGGTATCGGTCCCTTCGGGTTGTGGACCAAAGCACAGTCCGAACCGGTGAAGGCGGAAATGCGGCAGGCGTTATTTGCCCGGCTTGGCAACCCGGAAGGATCTATCACGCTTAACGCCGCCGCCCGCTCCGCCCGGGGACGAGTGCCCTCCTGACTTTTCGGTGCTGAAAACGTGATCAACCGGCGTTGTTTGGGTACGCCGGTCGATCAGGGGGATGGGGGGAGGGAAGATGCCGCTGGTAACGTACTGGTGTACTCGCGACTGACCAATATAACTTCCGATGCTTTCACAAACGGAATCACGCTTGCCAGCCGGATTGGGGATTGTACGACCAATACGCGATAAATCAACGTATCTCACCCACTACTGCCAACGCACATCCTGTGCCATGGGAACTGCGCAGGCACGTTCGCCGTTGTCCCCGCCGGGGGAACATATTGTGCGTTTTCTACTTTCGGCTGGTATTGACTGTTGTTACTGCAGACATCGTCCTGTCCATGCGAGGTTGAACCGGTAACCACAGCAGCGAGGTTGGCCTGCAGCGGAAGCGAACTTTGCCCGGGCCAGCCACCTGGCACCCTGTTATAACCATGCCGGCACAGGATCGGATTACTCCCTGAAAGGAGACTATTGATGACGAGGGCAAGAACGGTTGCGGAACTGCGCCTGCCGTGGTGGGTGCAGCCGCTGAACCGCGTGTTGCATACCCTTAATACCATCGGCGTTCCCGTGCCGGGCGCGCATGTGCTGCGCTATACGGGCCGGCGCAGTGGCAAGGTGCGCGATGTGGTGATCACCCCGTTTACACACGCGGGGCAACAGTACGTCATCGTCGGGATCCCCGGCTCGAAATGGACACCGAATATGCGCCCGACGGGTGAGGCAGAACTGCGCCACGGGCGGCGATCCACACCGGTGCGGCTCACGGAAGTGACCGATCGATCCGAGAAGCGCCGCGTGATGCGGGCGTATCCCTCTATCCAGCCGCCGGGCGTCTATCCCTTCAAGATTATGGGACACGTCGATTCGTCAGACCCCGATGAGTGGGAACAGGCCGCCTCGCTGGTTGAACTGTTCCGGATTGACCCAACTGGGTAGCACCCTGAAAAGAGGTTCGGCCGGCGGAGCTGTGCTCACGCCGGCCAACCAGGGTGGGGAGGGAGTGTTGAACGGGACATGTGATTCCTGTCAACACCCGAAGTATCACCAGCCAGCCTGACGGTCACCTGAAACCCACCTGAATCCTTGCTGAAAACCTGCGCTAGCTGCTCGTTGGCAGATCAAACGCTGGTGGCTGGATTCCAAAAGCGATGTTCATACGATTCCAGCTGTTGATGGAAATGATCGTGAAGGTGAGGTCGACCATCTCTTCTTCCTCAAACATCTCGCGGGCAGCGGAGTAGGCTTCGCTGGTAGCGGCACCTTCGGATGTCAGCGTGAGGGCCTCTGTCCATGCAAGTGCGGCCTTTTCCCGTTCGGTGAACCAGTCTGTTTCCCGCCAGGCGGGTAGCGTCGCCAGGCGATCGGCACGCTCGCCGTGTTCCAGGGCGGTCTTCACACGGGGGCTGAGGCAGAACGAGCGTCCGTTGATCTGGGAAGCCCGTATTTTCACCAGTTCCTGCAGGAGCGGTTCAAGGCGATCGGTCGCAACTGCGCCGTTGAAAGCCGTAAGGGCTGATCGGCCAGTATTGAGCAGTGTGCGTTTGGTCAGGCAAGACATTGGATGTCCTTTCATGAACGCTGGCCCACTATGTGGTCAGGGGTCTTTCCATAGTACTCTCCTGCCCGGAAAACAGATCGACCGGGCCTGGGTGTGGCCCGGTCGACTGGTTGAAAACACAGGGGGCGGAGGTCAGCTCCCTGCCGGCACATCGAACGGGAACGCCTGTCCCGTGCCAAAGGCGACGTTGATCCGGTTCCAGGTGTTGATGCTGAGGATCGCCCAGGTGAGGTCGACCATTTCCTCTTCCGTGAACTGCACGCGCACCGCGTCGTACTCGGCATCGCTCACATGGGTATCGGCGTTGCGGGTGAGGGCCTCGGTCCAGGCAAGGGCGGCCTGCTCGCGTGGCGAAAAGATGTTGGCCTCGCGCCAGACATCGATCATGGCGAGGTGGTCCACTCGCATCCCCAGTGCCAGTGCGGCTTTCCAGTGCGCAGCAAGGCACCGGGCACAGCCGGTGATCTGCGATGATCGAATCCGGGCCAGTTCCAGGGTGGTCTCTTCGATGGTTGTTGAGGCAACAGCCTTGCTGAAATCGCCAAGGGCCGAGCGGCCGGCATTAAGCAGAGTGAGGTCCGAAAGTCGCGGCATTATCAATCCTTCCAAAAAGTAAGTAACGCTCTGTTGAGCCTATACCGGGGGAAGGAGGACGTCAAGGATCACCGGACTCAGCAACCTGCCGCTATGATCGTGCCAAGGACGAGATTCTGAAAGGAGGTACATCGATGCCAAAGTTGCAGCTCACCTCAATCACCATTGGCACGCCGAACCCGCGCGAGTTGGCCGGGTTCTATGCCCGCCTGCTCCATGGCGAGATCACTGCCGATGAACCGGCAGCCCCCGGCGAACCGGAAGAGGCGGGTTGGGCGCAGGTGCGGACTAGAAGCGACTACGGCCGTATCACGCTCAACTTTGAGTACGAGCGGGTGTGGCAGCGGCCCGTATGGCCGGGCGAGGTGGGAAAGCCCCATGCGACCCAGCATCTCGACATCCTCGTGGACGACCTTGACTCTGCTGTGGCATGGGCGCAATCGTGTGGAGCGGTAGTTGATCCGCACCAGTTCCAGGACGATGTCCGGGTGATGCGCGATCCCCACGGGCACCCGTTCTGCCTGTTCCTGGGTAGCGATGAGGCGACATGAGCAACGGCTCCGGCACATCGCCGGAGCCGTTGCTCATTGAGTTTGGGGTAAGGGGTCGGTGGTACAGGAGGGCTATGACCCCGGAGTCGCTTCCGGTGTGGCCTGCGCACCTCCATCCATCTGGCTCAGGTGGATCTCTACAGTGGTGGTTCCATCGCCGTTATCGGTGAGCGTGGCTTCGCCACTGAGGCCAGAATCGTTGAGTGCCTCCATCTGCACTACCAACTCGCCGTCCTGTGCTTCGCCAGAGATGTCGCCACAGGCAACATAGACTGACATCTGATCCGGGCTGAGGTGGACGTTGATGGCGTGCTCGGCACCGAGGATGTCATCCAGCGGCGCTTCCACCACGGTGCTGCTCTCGAACTCCATACCAATGGCGGCTGCCGGTGTTCCGACTTCCACCGGGTGAGCGTCGGGCGAGCTTACGGCCGCTGCAGCGGCCCCTGGTGTACCGGTGTTGGCATCGCCAATAGATGGCACCACGTTGGCCAACGGAAACACGACATCTCCCGGTTTCGGGCACATTCCGGCATGAATGTGGGCAGGGTGAATGATTGATCCACTCCCCTCAGGCGTGGCCTGGGAAAATGCCGCACTGGATCCGAGAACCAGAGCGAATACCAACCCGAACGCAGACGCGAGCGTGATGAACAGGACCGAGAGGGACTTCTTCATGGTACGCCTCCTGACAGGGAGAACAAACAACGGAACATGGGGTTTGATATTCCGCGGTTGCAACTCTTGTGCCAGTGCAATCTGGAGGTAGTGAACGGTTGCAGGGTTATACGCGCGGTCGCCGGGGTGGCTAATAATGGGATGTGCCGGTGCAACGTCGCGTGGATGACAAACGGCTTCGACAAAATGTCGAAGCCGTTTGCATGTACTTGTCGCACGAATGTCCCGAAAGACGATCCGTTACGGCTTGGGTGTGGATTCCGGGGTCCCGGACATGCTCTCACCAACGTGGCGCAGTTCAATCACAACTGTGGTTGTGCCATCGCCATTGTCGGTAAGGGTGGCCTGGCCCTCAACACCGGAGTCGTTCAGTTGCATCAGGTCGATAACCAGTTCGCCATTGTCGGCTTCACCAGTGATATCGCCACAGGCAACGTAAACAGAGAGTTCTTCCGGGCTCTGGTGGACGTTGATTGCATGCTCTGCACCGAGGATATCGTCGAGCGGTGCTTCCACAGTGGTGGTGCTACCAAGAGGCACAACAGTATCGGCAGCCATCGGGGTGCCCATCATGCCAGCATCGGCTACTGCGGTACCTGCAGGCGTCGCCGTATCGGTATCGATGTCCAGGGCGACAACATTCTCAAGCGGGAAAACAACATCGCCAACTTCCGGGCATACACCTGCATGGATGTGGGCCGGGTGATTCGGGCCATCGGTGGTGGCTGGCGAAGCGGCTGGCGTTCCCTGGCCGAATACGGCGGCGGAACCTCCGACCAATGCCAGAACGAGGGCAAACATGGCCCCGATAGTTAGGAACGGGGAGAACAGGGACTTCCTCATGGTGAACCTCCTGGAACAGATAATCAGGCACCGAAGCGGATGGTTCGGGGAAAAATCGTAAAGCAAATTGTGTGCCAGCACGCGTCATGGATCCGAACCTAAGAAACCAGCGGTGCTACCGTGGCATCAGGGCCATATCAGAGCGGGATGGAGGTCGTCTGTTTAACGGAAAAAGGAGCGGCACGTGCCGCTCCCTGTCCGTTGATCAGCCTGGTTGTGGGCGGTTACCGGCCGCCGCCGCGGTACTGGACGAGATCGATATACGTATCCGCCCAGCTGACGTCCACCGTGGTGGTCAATGGCTTGTACACCGGTCCGTCGCTGGTAAGGGTGTAGGTGCCATATTTAACCCCGGTGAATTCAAAGTAGCCGTTGGCATCGGTGATGGTGCAAACACCCGCCTCTACAAGGCAGACCTCAACGCCGTCCACCGGCTTCTGGTTACCGTGCTGGGTAATGGTGCCAGACACCGTGCTGTACGGTGTGGGATCGCACGGGTAGGAAACCACCGCGAAGCTGTAGTTCGGGTATTTGGTGGTATCGAACTGGGCGGTAGCCTCCAGCAATGGCACTTCGCGGTAAGTCCGGTTCGAATCATCCAGGTGATAGTAGAGTGTGCCAAAGTTTGGGCCCAGGAACGAGACGGCCTCAGCGGTTGTGCCATCTGCAAAGTGCAGCGTCACGCTGGTCGGGAAATCTGCGGGATTGGCCCGCTGGTTCCCGGACTGCAGTTGCACGCTGTACGATTGGACATTCGTTTTGCAGCGCTCGAACTCGGAATAGATCGTGGTGACCTGGGCGCTACTGGTGGCAGGCATGGCCAGTGGCAACAGTGCAAATGTCAGTACCAGCATCAGGCTCCGCACCAGTGCAGATGAGAAACGCATGACTCTTCTTCCCCTGTTATGTATAGTGTTACGTCGATATACGGAAATGGACATTGATATTATGTCCATCCGCTATCGTATAAACCCGCGTCGGCTGATCTGCGATTGAGTTTACCACGTACGCCAGGGGTCGTGCTTCTGGCCTGAGGGTACGGAAATGAGTGAGGGGAGAGACAAACGTTTGTCGCTCCCCTCGGATTGGTGATTGATTGGAACCCCGGAGGGTTACTGACCACCTCCACGGAACTGCACGAGATCAAGGGAAACATCCGTGCCGGAGACTTCCACCGTGGCGGTAAGTGGCTTGTACACGGGTCCATCACTGGTAAGGGTGTAGGTGCCGTCCGGCACATCAGTGAAGCTGAAGGAGCCGTTGGCATCGGTAGTGGCGCACAGATCGAGCTCCACCAGGCAAACCTCGAGATCCGCTACCGGCTTTCCATTCCCGTGCTGAACGATAGTGCCGGATACCGTACTTTCAGCGATTTCGGGGAGGCAGGGATAACTGATGAGGTTAAACGTATAGCTTTCGAATAGCGAAAGATCCATCTCTGCGGTTACCTGAAGAACCCGTAGTCCACTGAACGTACCATCAACATCCGCGAACATGTATGTCGCGTACGGTGAGGGATCGGTTTCGAACACCGGCACTGTCTGGCTTAAACCGTTTTCAAAATGGATCACCACTTCGCTCGGCGCATCAGCTTCGGTGCCAGTATGAGCGTGCACCGTCATTCTGGCGGTGTAATTCCTGACGGACTACGGGTGGCACTCTCCGATATTTGCGCAGATTGTCTGGGTCTCGGCGACAGCTGTTGAGGGCATACCAGCCGTAGCCAGTACCAGGATGAATGCGGCGATTATCGAGCGGGAGGAAACGGCAAGGCCGCGCATGACAGAACCTTTCCAGGAGCAACATCCAATACAACTTCGCAACTGAAAGCACGGTTTCCTGCGGCTATGGTGTTGGTAACCATGGTTTGATGGCACAAGTTTAGTATTCCAGTCTCATCTTCCAATCACCCTGGATGGCCGGCTGCCTATGTGCCGTACCTTGCCATTTCGTCACGAATGTACGGACACCCATGGTGCATTCGCCGGCATCGTACGCACCTAAAACAGGCTCTAGTACGTACAGTCACGACAAAGCCGTAACCTCGTCCGGCATGCCCGGAATTGACGTCTTGGAAACTTCGTTAATACTCTAGACATCTTTCACCCCACCCGCTATAGTGAACACCCGGGCCACCACCAGATGTAGTGGTTTCAAATGTACGGACACCCGATATATGGTGGTACACAAAATGCGTTAACACGCCTGTACCACCGCCGGGACGGGAACTGCCATCTGGATGTCCACATACCAGCAGGCACCGGGGCCGCGTTCGGGGCGACCGTACGCACTGGGAACATACGCGGGCGGACCAGGACGACTGGTCCCCACATCACGGGGTCATGCGATCCCGATCGACAAAGGACCGTCATCATGACCATGGCAGATCAGGCAACCGCGATCTACAACGGCACAGGCAAGGGCCTGCAGGTGAGCCGCGTGTTCACCACTGCCGGCGAAAGCCCGTTCGATCGCATCGAGTGGACCCACCGCACCAGCCGCATCACCAACCCGGATGGCAGCATCGTCTTCGAGATGAAGGATGCTGAAATCCCGGCGGCCTGGAGCCAGGTCGCCACCGACATCATGGTCAGCAAGTACTTCCGCAAGGCGGGCGTGCCCCAGTTCGATGCCAATGGCAACCAGCTCTTCAATGAGGATGGCAGCCCGCAAACCGGCCCCGAGCGCAGCGCGAAGCAGGTGATCGGTCGCCTGGTCGGCGCGTGGCGGTTCTGGGGCGAAACCAACGGCTACTTCGCCACCGAGGACGATGCCCAGGCCTTCGAAGACGAGCTGAAGTACATGCTCGCCACCCAGATGGCCGCGCCCAACAGCCCGCAATGGTTCAACACCGGCCTGGCGTGGGCCTACAACATCACCGGCCCGGCCCAGGGCCACTACTTCGTCGATCCCGCCAACCCGACCCAGGTGCAGGAGAGCACAGACGCCTACACGCGTCCGCAGCCGCACGCCTGCTTTATCCAGAACATCGAGGACGACCTCGTTAACCCCGGCGGCATCATGGACCTCTGGGTGCGCGAGGCCCGTATCTTCAAGTACGGTTCCGGTACCGGCACCAACTTCAGCAAGATCCGCGGCGAGGGCGAACCGCTCAGCGGTGGCGGCACCAGCAGCGGCCTGATGAGCTTCCTCAAGATCGGTGACCGCGCTGCCGGTGGCATCAAGAGCGGCGGTACCACCCGTCGCGCCGCCAAGATGGTGGTGCTGGACGCCGACCATCCGGATATCGAGAGCTTTGTCGACTGGAAGCCGCGCGAGGAACTGAAGGTCGCCGCGATGGTGGAGGGCATGAAGCACCTCACACCGGAGCAGCAGCAGCGCGCCGAGGAACTCGGCCTGGAGCTGACCTACGATTACAACGGCGAGGCCTACGCCACCGTTTCCGGCCAGAACAGCAACAACTCCGTGCGCATGAGCACCGAGTTCATCGAGGCCGTGCGCGATGACAGGGAATGGAACCTCGTCCGCCGCACCGATGGCAGCGTGCACAAGACCATTCGCGCCCGCGACCTGTGGACCCGCATCGCCGAGGCTGCCTGGCAGTGCGCTGATCCTGGCGTGCAGTTCGACAGCACCATCAACGAGTGGCACACCAGCCCCGAGGGTGGCCGCATTAATGCCAGCAACCCGTGCTCCGAGTACATGTTCCTCGATAACACGGCCTGCAACCTCGCCAGCCTGAACCTGATCAAGTTCATCGATGTCGAAACGGGCACCTTCCATATAAAGGAGTTCCAGCACGCCACCCGCTTGTGGACCATCGTGCTCGAGATCTCCGTGCTGATGGCGCAGTTCCCCAGCACCGAGATCGCTCGCCTCAGCTACGACTACCGCACCCTCGGCCTCGGCTACGCCAACCTCGGCACCGTGCTGATGATCCTGGGCCTGCCGTACGATAGCGGCGATTCCCGCGCCTATGCTGGCGCCATCACCGCCCTGATGACCGGCGAGAGCTACGCCGCCAGCGCCGAAATGGCTGGCGTGCTGGGCGCGTTCCCGGAATACGACAAGAACGCACCGCACATGCTGCGCGTGATTCGCAACCATCGTCGCGCCGCCTACGATGCGCCGAAGGACGAGTACGAAGGCCTCAGCGTGCTGCCGATGCCGATCGACCAGCAGGCAGCGCCGCAGGATATCCTCAAGGCCGCCCAGGAGAGCTGGGATCGCGCCCTCGCCGATGGCGAGAAGCACGGCTATCGCAACGCCCAAACCACGCTGCTGGCGCCCACCGGCACCATCGGCCTGCTGATGGATTGCGATACCACCGGCGTCGAGCCCGATTTCGCCCTGGTGAAGTTCAAGAAGCTCGCCGGCGGTGGCTACTTCAAGATCGCCAACCAGAGCATTGATCCCGCCCTGCGCAACCTCGGGTACAACGAGCAGCAGCGCAAGGACATCCTCACCTACGTACTCGGCACCATGAGCCTGGATGGCGCGCCGCACATCAACCGCGAGAGCCTCACGGCCAAGGGCCTGAACGACGGCGATATTGCGAAGATCGAGTCCGCCCTGCCGGGCGTGTTCGAGCTCGGGTTCGCCTTCAACCACTGGGCGCTCGGCGAGGATGCGATCAACCGCCTCGGCTTCACCATGGAGCAGGCGAGTGCACCGGGCTTCAACCTGCTGCGCGCGCTCGGTTTCAGCAACGCCCAGATTGAGGAAGCCAACGAAGTTATCTGCGGCACGCAGATGGTGGAAGGCGCGCCGCACCTGCGCAAGGAGCACTACGCCGTCTTCGATACCGCCAACAAGAGCGGCAAGAAGGGCACGCGCTACATCCATCACATGGGCCACATCCTCATGATGGCTGCTGCCCAGAGCTTCCTCAGTGGCGCCATTTCCAAGACCATCAACATGCCGAACGAGGCCACCGTTGAGGACGTGGAAGACGCCTACTACGAGAGCTGGAAGCACGGTATCAAGGCCATGGCCCTGTATCGCGACGGTTCCAAGATGAGCCAGCCGCTCAGCAACAAGAGCGACACCAAGCTGGACGAAGAGGCCGTGAAGCAGACGGTGGAAGAGGCCGTTGCCGCCGCCACCGCCGGCAAGGATGCCGAGATTGCCGCCCTGCAGGCGAAGATCGTCCAGCTGGAAGCCGAGAAGGGCAAGCTGGCTGCATCCGCCGGTGCAATCGCCCCGGCCCAGGGTCAGCAGCAGTTGCCCGGCATGCCGCACGTGCCCACCCGCCGACGGCTGCCGAACAAGCGCCACGGGTTCACCCAGGAAGCGCGCGTGGCTGGCCACAAGCTGTACCTGCGTACCGGCGAGTACGAGGATGGCACCATCGGCGAGGTGTTCATCGATATGCACAAGGAAGGTGCCGCCTTCCGCAGCATGATCAACAGCTTCGCCATCGCGGTCTCCAAGGGCCTGCAGTACGGCGTGCCGCTGCAGGAGTACGTGGATACCTTCACCTTCGTGCGCTTCGAGCCGCAGGGCATGGTGACCGGCCACCCGAACATCAAGCTGGCCACCAGCGTGATCGATTTCGTCTTCCGCGTGCTGGGTATGGAGTACCTTGGCCGAACCGACCTGGTGCAGGTGCCGCCGGCACCGATCGACCAGACCGGTGAGGATGCCGACCTGCATGTGGGCGTGGGCGATAGCCCGGCCCAGCGCATCGCCAGCGTGGATGCCCCGCCGGTCCCGACTGTCCAGACCGCTTCATCGGTCCCGGCCACACCGGTTGCCCCGGCACCGTCGAGCAATGGCACGGTGATGTCCGCTGCCCCGGCCCCGGTCGTGCAGGCCGCTGCACCGGCACCCGTCGCCGCTGCGGCTGGTGACCAGGCGGCATCGCTGAACGGTTCGGCCGCGATGCAGACACACATGCCGAGCGCGATCGACCAGCAGCTCGGCGAGATGATGGGCGACGCCCCGTTCTGCGACATCTGCGGCCACGTCACTGTCCGCAACGGCGCCTGCTACAAGTGCCTCAACTGTGGCAACAGCCTGGGTTGCAGCTAGCAGTGATTGAGGTGAAGAGGGTCGACACTAGGTGTCGGCCCTTCTTCATCGCCCTTGACAACGCAAAAAAAGCTTGGTATGCTAATATCAGCTAAGATAGCGATTTTAGCTGAGTGCGCCGGAGGTATTCGGCAAGGAGGTTGGATGATGGAACGGTTTGGTGACTACGTACGGAGGGTGAGAATCGATAAAGAATTAACCATCGCCGATGTCGCCACTTCTTTGGGCTTCTCCCCGGTTCATATCTCGGATATCGAACGTGGAAAGAAGAACCCACCCTCACAGGCAAAAGTGAAGGAATGGGCCCAGGTGTTGGATCTGAATCCAGCAGAGTTGTCCAGAATGGCGGTGATGGACGTCGACATGGTCAAGGTTGATGTAAGTCACGATCCTCAAAAGGCGGAGTTGGCATTTGCCTTTGCTCGCCGTTTGAACACGATGTCGAGTAAACAACGAGAGCGTTTGTTGGAGTTTTTAGTAAAGGAGTCGGAAGATGAGTGAACTGGTTCATAAAGTCTCGGGCTTGAGCTGGGCGGAAGTAGAAGGGTTTGCTGAGGAAGCGATGGGGGTCTTGGCTCCTGAATGCGTTTCTTCGCCGATTGCGATCCCAATACTTAAAGTGCTCGAGTTCAGACTGGGACGTATTGAACCAAATGTCATCTTCTGCATCAAAGAACTCCCCCAAGGTTATGAGGGGAGTGTTGACTGGGACTGCGAAGAGTCTCGCTTTGAAGTGGCTCTCGCCCCTGAAGTCTACGCTGGACTGCTCATTGGACGTGCTCGCGACCGCATGACAGCCGCACACGAGTTGGGCCACTTCATTCTTCACCGAGACGTAATCCGTAATTTTCGAGAGGCCGAGCCGAACCTCGCATTCAGTTCGCTCGGTCTCTTCATGCGTAAAGCAACTACGATCGCTCCATGGGAAAACCCGGAGCGACAAGCCGAGGTATTTGCTGGCCGATTCCTGATACCGCGTTCTTCTGCGCTGCCAGCACTCCAAAATATCGACCTCGATGAACGGCAGTGGCTCAAAGACAATTACCAAGTCTCTGACGCAGCCGCTGCTGTTCGGTTGAGAGAAATGCGAGGTGGTTGAGCGCAAAACGACCTCGTTTGGTAAACGAGGCCGTCAAGCAAGGAATCTCCGCAGAGATTCCGATGTATGTCTTGCAACTGCATCATAGCTTGACGGAGTATTTTGCGCAATCCCTCCTCTAGAAAGGGGGGCAATGATGTCAGATGACGTCCGCCCAGGGTACAAGAAAATCTGCCGTGCTTGGATCACTCTCAAGAATGGCAAACGACTGTACGCGCACCAAAAAGGGCTGAAGGCATTCTGTTTCTGGGTGCCAGAAGACTCTAAGTAGAAGATAGTGGGGCTGCGGACCCATCAAGTAGGAGGCGGCCCATTACGGGCCGCCTCTCTTTCGTTTCTGCTTTCCGCAGTTTTCGGTGCAGTTCATCCTGATCGGCATCCTTAAGAGTACCTGCCGCCTTAGTTGGTATTCTCTGCTACCTCCATCTACACTCCACACAGGGTCTCACAATTCAAAATGTCAAAGGGGGATCGAGTGAAAGTTAGTT
>JBHWTK010000098.1:0-19453 GCA_043427975.1 Chloroflexia bacterium
GCCAGTCGTTGCCCATGCCCGCAAGCAATCGTCTTCGTCCGATAGCATCGATTTCCATTGGGAGGGGATTGAACTCTTCGACGTTGATCCCCGCCTGATCCCGTTTGGTGCGACAAAAGACTACAAGGTCCGGTTCGACGATGATATCGATGAAGAAGGCGTGCGGCTCAACCTCCGGGCTGGCGAATATCACGATAACCCCGTCACCCAAAGCCAGTACGGCATGATGCTGCTTTCCGGGTACCGCGAACATGGCTGGGAAGAGAACCTGGAAGCGGCGCTGGCCAACGGAAAGCGCATCCACAAGAACAGTGAAGTCATCGACGGGCGCACGTATTTCCCGTACGGCTTCCGCATGCCGCTGTTTGGTCGCGAGGACATGGTGCTGGATCCTCCCTGGTACTCCGGTATGGCACAGGGCCAGGTCCTTCAGTTCTACTCGCAGCTGTTTGAGATTACGGGCGACGAGTTCTGGCAGGAAGCCGCAGCTGGTGTCTTTGAATCATTCCGGGACGTGATGAACAAGGACCTTCCGTGGTGGCCCAATGTGGACGAAAACGGCAACCTGTGGTTCGAGGAGTATCCGTTTGATCCTGAGCAGCATGTGTTCAATGGCCATGTGTTCGCTGTTGCGGGCGTATACGAATACTGGCGCGCCACTGGCGACGCGTGGGCAGAGCAACTGACCAAGGGTGCCATCCGCACCATGCTTGACCGGAAGGACGATTACCGGGTGGAAGGGCATCAGTCTCGTTATGCACTCGGCCAGCCGGTTCAACACGATACGTATCACACTATTCACATCAACCAGCTCATGTTCCTGCACGGTGTCACGCACGATGACCGATTCGCGCAAACCGCCGATGATTTTGCGGACGACTGGGATATTTTCGCTACCGCGGGCAACCTGCAGCTTGAGCCAGGCGAGTACAACACGCCTGACGTCGTGAGTGCCGGCTCGCTGCTGGTGATGGGTGAGGACAAGGTAACGGCATTCGACCAGCCCGTGACCCTGAGTGTGCGATCCCGCCGGACCGAACACGAACGCAAACGGGTGTTCTATAACGTAACGGGTGAGGGAACGGAGCCCTTCTGGCTGGAGGAGACGGAATTCAGCCTGTTACGGGGCATGTATACCGGTGCCCTCCTGAACGCGGGGTCGACGATTGGCACCCTGCAGCAGTTCTCCCCGGCACGGCCGTTTCGGCTGGAACAGGGCACATTCAACGCGTATCCACAGGATCATGATGATTTCTCCAGTGATCCGGAATCGCTGGAAATTCGGGACGCCGTCGATGTGAGCCTTTCCCAACGCGTGCTTATTTCGGCGAAACCCTATGTACTGGTTTCCAGTGACGACATCGGTACCTACTGGATCGAGTGGGGTGACCACCTGACCCCTGGCACTACGGGGTAGTGCTGGCGGGGCGGGGTAGAGGATAAAGGTAATGAACGTACCACAGCTTTCCGGTGTGACCCGGCGGGGATTCCTGGCAGGGAGTGTTTTGGCTCCGGCCATGCTGCGCGCGCCGATATTCGCGCAAACTCCGGTTGCTACCCCGGCGTCGCCAACCAGTGTGCTTCCGGCCGGAATGCTGGAACCTGCCACCACCGCCCCGGTGTATGAAACCTATGTCACCCACTCCACCCTGCAGGCACCGGTCGCAACCCTCAGCGAGGATTGCGAGCTCACGGTATATCCCTGGGCGAGGCGAACACTCAGTGCGGTATCCGTCTACTTGCGCTCGGTGGACCTGAATGCCAACCCCAATGCGGTGCTGGTGCAGAAAATCGTCTATCGGGACGCAGAATTGGCAGCCAGCGAGTTCACCTTTATGTCGCAGGAAGTGGTGGATGTGCTTGCCGGCATGCTGATCCGGCAGCCGCAATACGCCGAATCAGACGATCCTGACGGAATGGTGCGGCGATTCGAATACATGGAATCCAACAATTTCAACTACGCACTCCAGGTTGCACTGGTGGGCGCGGAAATCCATGTTGTCAGGGTTGGCGGTTTCGGTGATCCTCGCTGGGATGTGGTTGATGAACGTGCTACCTGGCTGGATGTAACCGACCTCGATTCGCTCCAGCGCCTGGAGGAGCACGACGGCTGGCGGGTATCGTACGGCCCGTTCGATTTCCATCCCGATGCCTGGCAAGCCCCCAATTGTTTCGGGCCGTAGGCCGTCCGCTACTCGTACATCATACGCAGCGTTTCGGCGGGTACCCAGTGGTGCCCGTCGATGCCATTAACGAGCCGCGCGTACACCCGGCCGCGAATGGATGCCCGTGCCTCGACGTCCACCGTATCCCCAACAGCAATGGCGGCATCGGTGGTTGAGACCTCTGATGCATCTTCGTTGAAGCTGTAGAGGAGCGGTGTCTCGGCGATGACGCGATAGGTAAGGGTATGGGCCCATGTCGCGTGTTCGATGATGCCCGCTACATAGACCTCATCGGGTATCTCCGTGAACCACATGTACTCGAAGTCTGGCTCCAGCACGCGTGTAGATGGTGTGAGTTCCCCATACCGCTGGCCACGGAGATTAATCGTCATCTCGCGCATTTCCGGGATTTCCACATCTACATGTGTGGTGACGGTCAAATCACCTCGCTCCCCAACCCTATAGGTGCCCGGTTGCACAATAAGCCTGGTGTTCTCCGGGATACTTGTAGAGAGGGTGGGATAGTCGCTCATAAACAGTTCCTGCAGGCGGGCCCACAGGGGATCGGCAGTGAGGTTGTAAATCTGGCCAAGCTGTCGAGAGTGCCAGTGGTGGTACAGGGCCGTACTCTTGGGGCTGTTGATGCCATAAAAGCTCTGGCCACCGGGCCGGCGCCACCGGTCCATATAGGTGAGTGTGGTGGTGAATGCGCCATCCGCCAGGGCCACCGCGTTCTGGTCCCCTGTAACCAGCCAGTAATCATGCAGGCAGAAGGCGGCATACAAATGGCCGTTGGTAGCACTGCCGGCTTTCTCCCGGGGGTCGGCATATTCCTCGAACCAGAGATAGTGGTCATCAACGAAATCGACGAAGAATGGCGCCGTGCCATCGATGGTCTGGAAATAGGATGCGAACACCCGGTGGGCCACATCCAGGTAGCGTTCCTCGCCAAGCACTTCATACAAACGTGAGAAGAGGGCGAGGGCATAGCCCTGGGCCATGCCGGAGTACCAGGGCACCGGCATGGGAGAGGCAATCTGGTTGTGGCTGTTCCACGGGAACTTGTACGGGAAGTACATGGCCCCATCGCGATCCGTGGCTCGGGCAATCAGGCGCTCGGCGCAGCGGCGCACGAGTTCCAGGTACTCCTCATCCCCGTTGATCGTGAACTGGTCCAGGCGTGTCATGGCGAAGACCGCGAGATTCACAGGATGCGTGTAGTAGTGCCCGCCGATGTTGCGAACGCCGACGCCTTCATCATCGAACGGCTGGGACTGCTGCAAGCTGGTGAGGCCGTTGCCATTCATCCACCGGAACTGCCAGTCGCATTCGGTGAAGGTGATGCCAGAGGTATGGAAGTCGAAGGGGATGGAGGTCATGAATCTCTCTGCTGTTTGAGCGCGGTCTACTACCCACAAGGGTATCGGGTGCTTCCCAGTATAGACGGGAACCGGTCTCAGGCATGGAGCGAGGGACCCCGGGAATGGCGCGTGCTGGCCCCGGGCGGGCTGGTGGAGGCGTGTACACTGGGAAAATGTCTGGAGCCCGCCCGGTGGCATCCGCGAATTCCTGTGATGGCGATACGCCTGTGAAGACAGGGCAAACCCCGTGGGGTAGACTGCATCCGCGTCTCGCACTGGCCGGGCTCCCCGGAACCTGACTACTCGTTCGAATGATGAGTGAGCACCGTAGCGAATGATCCTTTCCCGCATTTATTTCTCGGCAGATGAAGAGTTTCTCAGCACCGCAGCCGATGAGTTGCGGCCGCATTTTCCCGACGCCTGGATGGAGCCGCTCGGCCCAGATATTGCCGCGTTCGAGGACGAGGGCGTGAGCATCGCCGTGCTTGCCGATACTATCCGCAACAAGGGACTCGTGTTCACCCGGCATCTCTTCCGTGGCGTGGCCGAGATTCCCGCCGAAGAGGCGGGCGATCTGGAAGGATTTGGCGACCTTGCCGTGGAGCAGTGGCAGCAATTGCCGTTACCACCGAAAGTAGCGCTGCATGTGTGGCAAAGTGGCGATGTGGATCTGCCCTACCGTAACGACCAACTCCGGCGCCGGCTGCAATCCGCGTTGGAAGATAGTGACGTGGAGGTTGTGCGCGGAGGCGCGAGCCATATCCTGAGCGCCTGCCAGGTGGCCGATGGCATTATCCTGGGCTCGAACAGTGCCGCCAACGCGCTTTCCGATTGGCCGGGTGGGCGGGTATCGCTGGCGAAACCGAAGGGTCAGATCAGCCGCAGCGAGTTCAAGCTGGAGGAGATCATTCGCACCGGTCTGGTCGAGATTCCCACCAGTGGCACCGCCCTGGATCTTGGGGCATCGCCCGGTGGATGGACGCGCATCCTGCTGGAGCGTGGGCTGCGGGTGTGGAGTGTGGATAGTGGCGCCCTTGATCGTCGGCTGCATGGTCATCCGGGGCTGACGTATATCCCGACCCTTGCCGGACCATTCCTGGCGGAGAACACCCAGCCGTTTGACGTGGTGGTGAACGATATGCGCATGGAGCCGGGCCTGAGCGCCAGCATCATGAACAGCGCTGCCAGGTTCGTACCGGCTGGCGGACTGGGCATCATGACTATCAAACTGACACCGGGGTCGCCGCTACGGATGATTGACACCACCGTGGCCGCTCTACGCAAGGAGTGGAATATCGAGGCCGTGCGGCAGTTGTTCCACAACCGGCACGAGGTCACCGCGATTTTGCGACGGCGCTAGGATCCCGACCAGAGGCTGCCGGAATATGCCTTTGCGAGCCTTAAGTCGGAGGTGGCAAGGTGGGCATCATATGCTTCGGCACGGGCAGCGATCATCGCGTCGGATAACTCAAGTCGGGGATATTGTTCGAGAATATCCAATCCGTTCCTTAATATACGCATTTCTCGATCGTCCATAATCCAACCCCGCCATGACAGGATGTCCCTGAAGGTCTCACAGAAATCTGTGACCCCAAAAGCTTTGCTTCGTAACACGAGCACATAGAAGCTCTCATGAAGGACTATCTCTGAAAGCAGGGCTTTCTCATGGCCTGACTGGATTTGTTCACACAGATTGAGAATGGTTCCAATGCGGATGCGCCCTGCTTCGTCTATAGGAGGAAGCAGAAAATCGACGAGGATGTTGGTATCGAGGAAAATCATGAATCGCCCGATCCGTCACGGTAGGGCGGACGCACATAGTGTCGTGCTTCATCAAGCATTTCCTCCAGGTTATCGGGTCGATGCTTTCCTGTTCCCGCCAACTGGGCTGCGGAGCGAGGCTTCCGAATTGTTATTTGACCTGCCTCATTTCGGCCATAAATGAGCGTATCTCCGGAACTGACCCCCAGTTCGCGTCGAACCTCAGCCGGGATTGTGACCTGGCCAGATTTGGAGATGCGAGCCCGACCAATCTCACTGGATGCCTTTTCTCTTGGCGGTGCAACCATTATGTGCCTCCATACTGCTTCTCTCGCCTCGACGGAGCATCATCGTATCATTAATACGTGGTTGCTGGAGTAAATCACAGGATAATTAATGAAGCACTTTCGAACTACGAGGTACGCTCCTCGTCCAGCAGTTGTGCCGCCGGCGTGAAAAAGCTGCGGTAGCCCCATTCAACCAGGATCACCACGCTTACCGCTACAGCTGCCATAATGCCGACCATGATCGCGATCTGGTAGCGAATCGCCACCTGCGGGTCTTGCCCCGCCAGGATCTGGCCGGTCATCATGCCGGGCAGGCTGACGATGCCGATGCCCACCATCGTGTTCACCGTGGGCAGGATCGCGGCATCAAACGCCTGTTGCACCACCCGGCGGGTGCTGGTGCGTGGGGTTGCGCCCAGCATCAGGGCAGCCTCAATCATCGACCGGCGGTCATCCATTCCCTGGATCAGTCGAGACGCGCCCAGCGCCACGCCGGTCATCGAGTTGCCGACGATCATGCCGGCAATAGGAATCACGTAACGCGGATCCTGCCAGGCGCCATGCTGCACGATCACCACCAGGAAGTACCCAAGGCTACTTACCGACCCCACCACCAGCGATACCGCCATTACCTTGCGGAGCGGTACAGGCACGTGCTCGTTGATGCGGCGAATGGCATTAATCACCGCGAACGTGAGCATGACCACGAGGATGACCAGCACGGTGAGGAAATTGGGATGGTCAAACACGAACGTCAGCAGGTATCCGGCGATGAAGAGCTGGATTGTCATCCGCAGCGTCGCGCTGATAATCTGCCGTTCTCGCGGGATACGCAGCCAGCGCACGAGAACAAGCGTTACCAGCACGTACACGCTGGCAGCTGCAAGCTGCCACAGGCTGAGATCGACAGTGCTATCCACGGGCAGCTCCCGCCACGGACGAGGCAACACGCCCCGCGCTTATTTCAATAATTCGGTCACTCCACCGTTCGGCGATGTCGGTAGCGTGCGTCACCATGATGATGCTGGTCTCGCACTGTTTTGCCTCAGCGAACAGGTTGGCGATCACCGTATCCTGCGTGCTGGCATCCAGCGCCGAGGTCGGTTCGTCCAGCAGCAGCACCTCCGGCCGCATCGCCAGCACCCGGGCGATGGCGACGCGCTGGCGCTCGCCACCGGAGAGGCTGGACGCGCCGGATTCGATCTCGCGCGAGATCTCCATCAGGTCCAGCAGCCGGGTGATTTCGGCATCGGGAATCGGCTCGCGTTCGGAGAACTCCAATCCCTTCAGCACGTTTTCACGTACATTTCCCTCGAACATCACCGGGTTCTGCGGCAACATCACCACCCGCCGGCGCAGTTCTACCGGATTGAACGCGTCAATCGGCTGGTCCTTATACGTGATTGAGCCGCTATCCGGCGAGATCATCCGGTTGAGCAGGCGGAGCAGCGTCGATTTGCCACTGCCGCTACGGCCGACAACGCTTGTCACCTCCCGGGCATCGATTTCCAGATGGTCGATGGCCAGCACATGCTTGTAGCGGACATCGTGGAGTGTGAACAGGGACATCGCCAATCCTCCGCCAGCGGTTACAGACGCGTTACCTTGCCGAGTGCCACCGCCCGTTGTGCACCGGTAGCGCCGGGGATATTGGTGGGATAGCCGGCAACGGCATCGTGCGCCATCAGCGCGAAGCAGACGGCTTCCTTGCCATCGGCGGTAATGCCAAGCTCGTCGGTGGCGCGTACCGGAACTCCATCCAGTGCATCGGCCAGCATGCGCATCAGCAACGGGTTCCGCGCACCGCCGCCGTTCACATACACCTCATCAGGCAATTCCGGCAGCCATTGGCGGTAACTATCGGCAATGGAGTGGGCGGTGAAGGCGGTGACGGTGGCGATGACATCGGCATTCAGGGTGCGATCGCGCAGGATCTGCTCCACCATCGCGCTGCCGTAGTATTCGCGGCCGGTGGTTTTCGGTGGCGCAATAGACAGGTAGGGATCCTGCATCAACTGGTTGAGCAACTCGTAATCCACCGTGCCGTTGCTAGCGATCGCGCCCCCCGCATCGTAGGTCTGCTCGCCATTGGTGAGGCGGCTCACCAATGCATCGATCAGCATATTGCCCGGGCCGGTATCGAACGCGATCACCTCGGTCACCGAGCCGTTCGCCGGCACCCAGGTGACGTTGCCGATGCCGCCGATGTTCTGCACGGCGCGATTAAGGCTGGCGTCGCCAAACGCGGCCCAATCGAGATAGGCGGCCAAGGGCGCGCCCTGGCCACCCACCGCCATATCGGCGACGCGGAAATCGCTGACAACCGCACAGTTAAGGGCAGCGGCGATCACGCTTGCCTCACCAACCTGGAGGGTGCTGGGCACAATCAGGTCGCTCTCCCCCTCGGGCTGGTGCCACACTGTTTGGCCGTGGCTGCCCGCCAGCACCACATCATCGGCACTCAGGCCGTTGGCCTCCAGCACCTGCACGGCGGCATTGGCAAACGCCTGGCCAATGACCACGTTCATGCTGCAGATTCGCGCAATGGCGTTGGTGGCATCCTCGTACAGGTTCAACAGTTCTTCCCGCACGCCCGGGGCATACGGCACGGTATCAAAGGCCACCAGCCCGATGTTGGCCTGTTGCGCGTGGCCATCGATATGGCAGACGGCCACATCGATACCATCCAGCGATGTGCCGGAAATCATGCCGATTGTCAGCGGAAGGGTCATCGGGAACTGCTCCTGTGCGATACGTGGTTCTACGGCCCCAGTGTCGCCGAACGCCAGGATCGTGTCACGCACGCACCAGGCCACAGGCCCCGTTACCGCACCTCCTGGTGTGCCGGAAAAATGTCTGCCAGCATCAGGCTGATGGCCGCGCGGACACGCGTCCAATCCTCGGTGACAACCGGGTGGACGCGATTGGCAAGCAGGATGCTGATGAGGTCGCGGTCGGGATCGATCCACAGGCTGGTGCCGGTGAAACCGGTGTGACCGAACGCGCGATCACTGAGGCCGGAACCGGCCGAGTCATTCACGAACGCCGAATCCGGGTGTGGAGCCATTTGCCACCCAAGCCCACGGCGTTGATTTGGCGCACGCAGGCCGGTTTGCTCACGGGTCGCCTCGCGAACCAGGTCCTGGGGCAAAATCCTCACGCCATCCAGTTCGCCGCCGTTCAGCCACATGCGGGCGTAGCGGAGCAGGTCGCTGGCCGTGCCGAAGAGACCGGCGTTGCCACTGACGCCACCCAGGCCATACCAGGCGTTGCCATCGTGCACCTCGCCGCGGATGAGGTACTGTCGCCAGCCCTGAACCGGGTCGCCTCCGGCAGTATCGACCTCGAAATGGTTGCCATGTTCGGTGGCGGCGATCCGGTCGTGCAATTCGTGCGGCGGCGTGTACATGGTGGATTCCATGCCCAATGGCAGGAAGATGTGTTCGCGGGCGTAGGCATCCAGCCGTTGACCACTCACGCGACGAACCACCTCGCCGAGCAGGATAAAGCCCATGCAGCTGTAGGCCACCCGGCTGTTAGGCGCGGCCTCCGGTTGGTCGGCGGCGAGGCTGGCAATGTAGGCATCGATACCGGTACCGGTGGTGTATACCCCGCGCCAGCTGCAGATACCGCTGCTGTGACTAAGCAGGTTGCGGATCGTCATATCGCGCCTGGGGCCATCGCTGCCGAATTCAGGAATGTACGTGGCAAGCGGGTCGTCCAGACCGATCTTTCCTGCCGCAACCAGGTGCAGCACGGCTGGCGTGGTCGCCACCACCTTGGTCAGCGAGGCGAGGTCGAAAATGGTATCCACCGTCATCGGTGACCGTTGGGATTCCGGCTCGCGTACGGCCCAGCCGGTTGCCTTGTGGAGCACCGTTTCACCACCGTGGTGGATAAGCGCCACTGCCCCGCCAGCGCTATGATCGGTCACGGCCTGCTCAATGTGGTGCCAAATGGGTTCGAGGTGTGGTGTCATGGAACGTCCTGTACGGAGCCACTCATAAAGCCGCATCGTACACCACGTTTTCCTGAAGTGGGGAAAATCGCGAGTATCACGCGGCGAGATGGTGCATTCGCTTGTGGAGCATGAACAATCCAACGGCGGCAACCAGGCAAAATCCGGCCGGCAGGATAAAGACACCCGGCAAACCGAGCGGGCCAACCCCCAGGCCACCGGCGAAGCCGCCGATCGCCGAACCGATAGCGCCCGAGGTCATAAAGATGCCCGATGCCGTTGCCACGGCGGTACGCAACAGCCGTTGGGCCACGATAATGCCCAGCGCTGCGAAAACACCCCACACAACGCCCATCAGGGATTGCGCGATGATCACGTCCACCGCGCTATCCGCCATGGCAAACCAGATGTTGGCAACCATGGCCACAACCGTCGCACCGCCGATAAGGCGCAGCGCGCCAAATCGCCGTGCCCCTACGATGGCGACCGGAATTAGCGGGAACTCCACGCACGGCTGGATCCCGATGGCCAGGCCCTGGATGGTGGGCGAGAGCTGCAGGTGATCGGCCATGTAGAGGGGCAGGAAGGCGTGCTTCACCGCCTCGCTGGCATAAAAGCTCAGGCACAACGCAGTGAAAACGAGAAGTGGCCCCATGCTCGCGAGTGATGCCCGTGCCGATATCGGTGCCTGGCCGGTGCGGGTGGTCCGCGGGATAGAGGTCGATACCCTGATGGTGCCCAGGGGGATGATCTGCACCAGCGCGCAGATTGCCGTCATGATGATCACCGTGCGCGTCCCGTACGCCCCGGCGATAGTGGTGCCGATAACCGGGCCGATAATCCAGGCGGCAGTGACGGCCATCCGCACCGTGGCGAACACGCTGTCGCCTGCGGCCGACGGATTGGCATCGATATCGTCATGGATAGCCGCGAACAGTTGTGACATGGATGCGCCCGCGAACGCCAGGATGGTGGCGCTGAGCACGAACGGCATCCACAACTGGGATGAGAAGGCGAAAGCCATCCACCCGAAGAACCCAGCCAATGCGCAAATGCGGAAGAACCCGAGCCGTTGGCCGGTACGGTCCGATCGCGCACCGACCATATACCCGGCGATTGGTGCCGTGAGGCTGGTGAGGTAGAAGAGGCCGGCGGTCCTGAGTGATGCGTCAAGTTCGTTGACGAGGAAGGCGGCGATCTGGGGTGTCGCTGCGGCACCACCCAACCCGGCGATAAACAATCCGACCGTCGCGCCGCGATAGAGCGGGGTACGCAGGATGATGCGAACCGCTGACTCGGTTTTGGCTGGCGGCAGGTTGATGTTGGCAGCGCCTGGGGTGGCAGTGGCTGCCATTCCGTCCTGGTTGTTCACGCGTAGGCCTTTCACACGGATGTGAAAACGCCACGCGCTCCACCTCGAATCCCAATGAATAATGCAGGGGAACGAAACGAAAACCAAGGGGATCAGGCAGGTGTTTACAGGGTTGACTGCGGGTAAAGCAGCATGCGGTAACGGGCCGGGCTATCTGCGTGGCAATCCATGTGCAGTTGTGCACATGGGGCCGTTTCTATGTGCTGATATGGCCTAAAATACCATTACTATCAAGAGGAAAGGATAGAGATCATGCATACCACGCCCACATACGGATTTGTTGTCAACCTCGATATGCCACTGGAAGATGCCCGCCCGCGTGTTGAGGCAGCGCTGAAGAACGAGGGCTTTGGCGTGCTAACCGAGATCGACGTGAAATCGACGCTGAAGAACAAGATCGATGTCGATTTCGATCCGTACGTCATCCTCGGCGCCTGCAGCCCGAAACACGCGCACAAGGTGCTGAGCATCGATCCGAACATCGGCCTGTTCCTGCCCTGCAATGTCACCCTGCACGAGATCGAGGGCCGGACACGCGTCAGCCTGATCGATCCGCTGCAAATGCTGGCCATGGCTGGCGACAACGAGGAACTGCTCGAGGTCGCCCGCGAGGTCGAAACCGCCTTCCGACGGGTTGAGGCGGCCCTGAACGCGGCGTGATCAACCGTTGTAAGTCATACGTAGGGGCGGATCCGATTCGCAAACCGGTATCCGCCCGTGTAATGGTCACAGTGCATTGCAGGTAAACGACTAATCAGCAAGGGCCGTGTTCGAGTCGCCCACAAGGGGCGACGCTACCGACTACCTGCGCCGATTGATGCCTGGCGTGAGCCACACACAGGGCTGACAAGGCCCTTTATGTATCTCTCCAGACAAGGAAAAGCCGGGTGTCCCGGGACACCCGGCTTTTCGTTTCACCTGTACCGATTATTTGTGCGGACGGGGAACAACGGTGCCCAGCCCATGCCTTGCCAAGGTCTCATTGACGTCCTTCAGGTCCTTCTCCACCAGGGAATCCAATGGCTCGAGCGCATCGTCGATGCGGGCTACGAAATCATCGAATACCTGGTACGAAACATCAGTTGGTGGGTAGTCTCCCGGCTGCACGATAAACGGCAGGGCGGCGAACTTCTGCCAGAGGCGATCACCCGTATTGTTGGAATCACCCCAGCCGCCGCGCAGGTCGGGCACTGCGATTTTCTCCTCGATCTCCAGAACACTGGCCCGCAGCGCCTTCGCCGATTCCGTCTGCTCCGGATCGTCGCTCCGGTTGATGACCGTATCCAGTTGCTGGCGCAGGTCACGCATGGCATTGATTGCCTTCACCATGCGATTGGTCTGCTCGTGGATGCGCAGCAGCAGTGTTTCCTGCTCTCGCATTTGCTCCGGCGTGGCCGTCGCGTCACGTCGCGGAACAATCCTGAAGTCTTCGCTGAGAACGGTGTCGCCGATGTGCAGTTCGACCTTGAAGTCGCCTGGCGCAACCAACGGTCCACTAACCGCCGCCCCGGAAATCGGATCCTTGCCCTCAATCTTCTCTGATGGCTGATGGCGCATATCCCACACGAACCGGTTCCAGCCGGGTTTGGCGGTAATGCGGCGCTCCTTGGCGATGTAGCCATCATCCTTGTTGCGGCTGGTGAAGGTACGGATCACCGTCCCGTCGGCCTTAAGGATGCGAAGTTCAATTGGCTCTTCCGGTTCCGCGAGCAGGCGATACGTAAATACCACACCCTTCGGCGGGTTTTCGCCGAAGTCCAGGCCCTGGACGATGATTTCGCCTTCCGGCGTCGCGGAGGTGAGCATACCGCCGCCCAGGCGACGGGCGTAGCTGATGGATTCCCGTGCAGGCACTTCCGTGAAGCTGACGGCCGGTGGGATACGGATGGTATCGCGCGGCTTCACCAGGTACGGAACGTCATCTGCAATGCCGGCGGCCATTTCGCGCACGGCGGAGAGGTCGTCCAGGATCCAGATGGAGCGCCCGTGGGTACCAGCGATGAGATCGTTGTTATGGATGATCAGATCGTAGATTGGTGAAACCGGCAGGTTGAGCTGGAACGGTTGCCAGGTCACGCCATCGTTGAATGAAACGTACACGCCGGTTTCCGTGCCTGCGTACAGCAACCCCTGCTGGGCCGGATCGGCGCGGATGACGCGGGTGAAATCGTCCTCCGGAATACCGTCTGTGATCAGTTGCCATGTATCACCATAGTCTCGCGTCACATACAGGTATGGTGTGGTGTCATCCAGCTTGTATTTGGTGGCCGCGACATAGGCTGTGGCGGCATCGAACGGGGAGGGCTCAATCATGCTGATGAGCGTGCGTTCGGGCAGCATTGGCGGCGTGATGTTCTCCCACGATTCACCGTTATTGCGGCTGATGTGGATGAGTCCATCATCGGAACCCGCCCAGAACAGGCCCTGCTCGAGTGGTGATTCTGCAAAGGCGAACACGGTAGCATAGGTTTCGGCGCCAACATCATCGAGGTTCACCGGGCCGCCGGTGGGCTCCAGCGTTTCCGGATCGGCGCGGGTGAGATCCGGGCTAATTGCTTCCCAGCTTTGCCCCTCGTTCGTGCTGCGGAGCACGCGATCACCGGCGATATACAGGGTATTCGGATCGTGCGGCGAGAAGACGATCGGGTATGTCCAGCTGAAACGTTGCTTCAGGGATTTCGCGCCGAGCCCCTTGTTGACCTCTGGCCACGATGTGACCATGCGAATCTGTTTGGTGCGGTGATCGTAGCGCTGTAACGCGTTGCCGCCACCGCCGGATGAACCAATGGCGCCGACAAAGATGATGTCGTTGTCATCAGGCTTGACGGCGATATATCCGCTTTCGCCGGTACCTGCCGGATAGCAATTGCCCCAGCGGATGCCTGCCGCATCGATAAACTGCTCGGGCACGCGAGTGGGGACGCCCACGCTGGTGTTATCCTGCTGGGTGCCATACACCACGTAATCATCTTCATCGGTTGCAGCAATGTGATAGAACTGCGCCGTCGGCTGGTTGTACAGCGTGGTGAAGCTGCGGCCCCCATTGAGGGAGACTCCGGCCCCACCATCGTTCCCCTGAACCATCCGCTGGTTGTCGTCCGGATCAATCCACAGGTCGTGGTTGTCACCGTGGCCAGTCGGGATTTCCTCGAACGTGCGGCCACCGTCGATGCTCTTCCAGAACTTGAGGTTGTTGACCCAGACGGTATCCGGATCGACCGGGTCTGCCGTGACGTGCTGGTAATACCAGGCGCGGGAGATCAGATCCTGGTTATCGCTGACGATCTTCCAGGTCTCACCGAAGTCATCCGATCGGTACAGGCCACCCTCGGTTTTGTGCTCGATGATCGCCCACACGCGACCGGAGCGGGCAGGGGAGGCAGAGACGCCCATCTTGCCGAGCATGCCCTCGGGCAGGCCGGGGTTGCGGGTGATGTCTTCCCAGGTTTCGCCGCCATCGAAGCTGCGCCACAGGCCGCAATCCGGGCCACCGGTGCTGATCTGCCAGAAGTTTCGATACGCCTCCCAGATGGTGGCGTACACAATGCGCGGATTGCTCTCGTCGACAGAAAGGTCGACCGCGCCAGCCTTGTCAGAGACATAGAGTGTCTTCCGCCAGGTCTTGCCACCGTCATCGCTCTTGAAAACGCCGCGCTCTTCGTTGCGCCCAAAGGCGTGACCAAGGGCGGCCACCCACACGATATCGGGGTTTTGCGGATGAACCCGCACCTTGCCGATGTGCCGGGTGTCTTCCAGGCCAAGGTGCTGCCAGCTGCGGCCCGCATCGGTGGATTTGTAGACACCGTCGCCATGGCTCACATCCAGGCGGATCGTGCTTTCGCCCATGCCGGCGTAAATCACATTGTCGTCAGCAGGGCACACTGCCAGGGCTCCCACCGATGATGTCTTCAGGTACCCATCCGTCACGCACTGCCAGTACGTGCCGGCATCGGTGGTTTTCCAGACGCCGCCACCCACGGCGCCAAAGTAAAACGTGGCCTTGTCACGGTACCCACCCGCGACGGCGACGACGCGTCCACCACGGAAGGGCCCGATGCAACGCCAGCGCGAAAGGTTGGTGAGATTGGAAGTCGTGCCCATGATTGCGTCTCTCCATCAACAAATGTGAAAATCACGCCACTGCGGCTCAATTGCGGATTCATTCTGAATATCACAGGGTGCCCAGGCTGACAATAGGCCTTTCTGATTGGCAGGGGCTCAGCCGTAGTGAGCGCTTTCCTGCCATCCGCGGCTGCGATACGATACGGGTTCAGTTACGGCGGGCCGATGATGGCCGAATGATCTCTCGTAGAGCGCCCAGGTCGCCCGGCACCCGCCCCGGGAGGAAGTGAGTGAACGCCCGTTGACCCCACCGCGACGGATATCGGGAAAACCGAGGCGCTACAGGGCAACTGCAATTGTCGAGAGACAGGATGCGGGTGTCTCCGAGTTTGGCATAACATCTGCATTCAGGCGGCGCAGCTGGAACCTGCAGCTGTGGCTCATGCTGCTGCCCCTCGGAATCGGGCTGGTGTTCCTGATCTTCCTGCCCGCGCTCCTGAGTTTGCCCATCTCGTTCACTCGCTACAATGCGCTCTCTTCGCCTACGTTCATTGGCCTGCAGAACTTCCGCGAACTCCTGGCAGACCAGGTATTCGGGAAGGCGTTGCTGAACTCACTCGGGTTCATGCTTGGTTCGGTGACGCTGCGGCTGATTGCTGCGCTCGGGCTGGCACTGCTGCTCTTTCGTCGCATTTGGGGTAGTGGCCCCATGCGTGCCGCCGTAGTGCTGCCAACCGTGGTGCCGGATGTCGCCTGGTCCCTCGCCTGGTTATGGATACTCAACCCGATGTACGGACCCGCCAACAACCTGCTGGCGATGATGGGCATTGAGGGGCCGGCGTGGATGCTGGACGAAGCCGGGGCGCGCATCGCCATCATCATCATGCTGGCGTGGCAGTTCGGCGAAGGCTTTGTGATTTGCCTGGCCGCCCTGAGCGACATCCCCCGGGAGATCCATGATCTCGCCCGCATGGATGGCGCCCGCAGGTTTGAAAAGCTGCGCAGTATCCTTTGGCCCCATATCGCACCGTACCTGATGATCCTGGTGATCCGGGATGCGCTCTGGAGTGTACGTGCCAACTTCGTGCCGGCCCTGATCATGGGGCAGGATGGCGGCCCCAACTACGCCACCACCTATGCACCCACGTGGATCTACACGAACGCCTTTGACTATATGCGGCTGGGGTATGCGGCCGCGCTCACCTGGGTAACCTTTCTCATCAGTTGCGTGCTAATCGGGGCACTCTTCCTGGTGTCGGCACGCAGAAGGGGAGGGTGGAACCTGTGATGGCCGCCCGCTGGAATACGGTTGCCCGATTTGCCCTGGGCACGGCCGTCGCACTGATCATGGTGCTGCCGTTTGTCTGGATGCTCACGACGGCCGTCCGTGAGCGAGGCACCGTACCTCCACGCACCTTGCAGTTGTTGCCGGATTCGTTCACGCTCGCCAACTTCCGCGAGGTGTTCAACGTACTGCCATTTGGCACCATGGCGCTGAACAGCATCATTGTCGCCAGCATCGCCGTGCCTGCTTCCGTGCTGGTGGCCAGTTGGGCCGGGTTCGCCCTGATGTTCCTGCCCCCACGACTCCGGTCCAGGTTAGTGGGCGTTGTGTTTGTGGCGGCCATGATTCCCACTACAGCGTATTGGGTAACACGCTTTGTGTTGTTTGGCTCCATCAATGTCATTGACAGTTGGTGGCCGCTGATTCTGCCGGCATTAACGGGCATGTCACCGCTGTTCGCGCTGGTTTTTCTGTGGTCCTACCGCGGCATTCCCATGGAGATGTTTGACGCGGCGCGTTTGGATGGAGCGGGGCCATTCCGAATTTGGGCGAGCATCGCCGTGCCGCTTACCGTGCCAACAACGGTTGCGGTGGCAATGCTGGTGTTCCGGATTGTGTGGAACGATTTTGTTGATCCGTTGATCTACATCCAGTCCACCAGCAAGCAAACGCTACCGTTCGCGCTCTCTGCGCTCTACCAGTTTGCGCCCACCGATTGGCCACTGCTCATGGCAGCAACGGTGATTCTCACCACGCCGGTGGTCGTGCTGTTCCTGGTGGGACAGCGCGCGTTCACCGATGTGAACCGCGGTGCCGGATGGATGGGAAACTAGGCGAAATCGTCTTTCCACCGTGGCCGTGTCAGGGCAAGATGTTCAGCGGTTTCCTCGATGTCGGCCCGCGCAAGCACCGCATTCGCCCGTTCCTGCGCGGTAGCGATGGCCGAGTCCGTATCGAAATCGGCGTACAGGGCTTCCTGGAACGCGGCATTGAAGATATCTTCTACCTCTGGCCATGCTTCAATCGAAGGCACCCGCCGCAGCGCCGGAATTGCCTCCAGGAACACCTGCGAGTGCTTCGGCCTGGCATTCGGGTCAAGGAACACCGGTGATTCCGCAATCGCCCGGAGCGATGGCACCGTTCGGCCGGTTTGGGCCAGTTCGGTTTGTCCCTCCGGCCCGAGCGCGTACTCGATAAAGGCCCAGGCGGCCTCTTTATCCTTCGCGTTGGCGTTCATGCAGAGCGCATCGCTGTGGAGGATTCCGGCTGGCTCATCGCCCTGGGGTAGTGGTGCGACATCCCACTGGAAGCCATCGATCTCACGCAGGGTTGGCACTACGCGCCGGCTTTGGAAGTACATGGCCGCCCGGCCATTCATGAACCGGCTCAGGTCATCCTCGGCCAGCACTTCGGCCTTGGACGGCACAACCGCCAGGTCACCCTCGCCAAGGTTGGTAAACCAGTCGATGCCAGCACGCGCCTCGGGAGTATCGAGCATGAGTTGGGTGGGATTGTCGGTACCATCAACAATCTCACCGCCCATCGTCCAGATGAATGGCGCATAGCGAATCAGCGACGATTCCGTGACCAGTCCGTAGATATCGGTAGTGCCATCGCCGTTGGTGTCCTGGGTTAGCGCACTGGCGGCGGCGGTGAAATCATCCAGTGTCCAGTTGTCGGTTGGCAGTGGCACGCCTGCCTGCGTGAAGAGATCGACGTTGTAATACACCACCAGGCTGGAAATGTTTTGGGGAATGCAGGTGAGGGTGTCGCCGTTGTAGCGGAAGGCATCCAGCGCGATCGGGTAGAAATCGTCTTCGGCGATCGTGTCGCTTTCGGCCAGCATCGGCCCGAGCGGTTCCAGCGCGCCGGTATCGGCGAACTGGCCATACTCGCGGTAGTTCACCAGAAAGACATCCGGCGCCTGGTTGCCCGCGAACGCCGTACTGATGCGCCGCTTGTAATCGCTCCGGCCAGGTGTGTACTGGCCGTCCACGTTGATGCCCGGGTTCTGCGCTTCGAAACTGGAAATGACCGTTTCGTACGCCTCGGCCTCGGCCGGATCGCCCCAGTAGGCGAAGGTGACGGTGGGCGTGTCCTGTGCGAGGGCTGGCTGGATGGCGCCTATGACCAGGAGCAGGACGAGGAGAGAACAGGCAATGTGGCGGCGGTGACGTTGGCCGGGGACGGCAATAAAAGGGGTCGGCATACTCTCTCCATGGTTGGCGAACGACTGAATCTGATTATCCGCGCGATGGAGTGATGCGCAACCGTGTCTGCAATATCGCCATGGAAGGACACGATCCCAGGTGAAACGTAGCCCCGGGCCCTGTGCCCGGGGTATGGCCGAATAGCGTGCGCTCCCGTCCCTGCCCACAGGGGGCGGGGCTACATTGCCGGTATTTCGTCCTCGGAAAATCCCAACTCCCGCAACACCTCGGCGGTGTGTTCCCCCAACACCGGTGGGCCGCTGCGCATCTCCAACGGTGTGCCCTCGAACTTGTAGGGGAACCCGGTGACTTCCACCTCGCCAAGCGTAGAGTGGGGCACCTTCACGCGCAGTTCCTGGTCAGCGACCTGCGGGTCTTCCATGATCTCGCCGATCGTATTGATCGGCCCGCAGGGAACAGCGGCGGCATCCAGCTTCGCCACGATCTCGGCGGTGGTCATGGTGCCCATCGCCACCTCAATCGCCTGGTACAACGGCTCGATATTGGCCAACCGGTCGGCGTTGGTGGTGTAACGCGGGTCGGTCGCCTGTTCCCCCATGCCCATGGCAGCACAGAACCGCTGCCAGATGGCATCGTTCCCAACCGCGATATTCACGTAGCCATCGGCAGTCGGGAACGTATCGTACGGGGTGATAATGCTGTGGCGGTTGCCGTTGCGCATCGGCACGACGCCGGTGTTGAAATAGACCCCGGCCATATACGTGAGCATGGCGATTTGCCCGCCCAGCATGCTGGTGCCGAGGTACTGGCCCTTCCGCTCCGGATCCTGTTCGCGGGCGAACAGTGCCGATGTAATCGCCGTGGCCGTAAACATGCCGGCGGCGATATCGGCGATCGGCGGGCCGAACTTTACCGGTGGACCGTCCGGGAAACCGGTAACACTGGCCATACCGCTCATACCGTTCACGATCAGGTCGTAGGCGGTGCGGTTCCGGCTTGGTCCGGTTTGGCCGAACCCGGAGATGCTGGCG
>JBHWTK010000099.1:0-4576 GCA_043427975.1 Chloroflexia bacterium
GCCCCTACGGCGAGCGTTGTTGCGCAATCTGCTGCGCTGGCGCTCACCAGGTTCAAATCCAGCAGGTGGCGAATCTCCGCTACCTCGTCGTATTGCAGCGTGCCGTCTGCCATTGCCGCATCGAACGTGTCGTGCACCAGCTCGGCATGCTCTACTGTTCGCAGGGTTATGCGTGCGACCTGTGCCATCTCTCTCACCTCCTCTCCTGTCCATATATCTGCAATGGGGATCGCTCCCCTACTGTGTAGATGGGGCCATCGCCCCGAACCGGCGCCCACGCTTCGTAGCTGCATCACATTGCCAAGCGGACAGCTACGGAGGGCGCCGGATCGGGAGGATCACACCGCATGACCGTAGTCCTCGAAATGCCGAATGAACTGTTGGGGGTCGCGCTGGCGCGGCTCGTCGGTCGCTTCGGAGAGGTCACTGCCTGTGTCGGTGGGTGCCTCTTCGCGCACCTGGGGCATCCAGCGCCCCTCGCAGAACGCGCGGAAGGCATTGCCCGGAATGACATAGCGGGCGCCAACCTTGTATCCGGGGAGTTCGCCGCGGCGAATGCCTTCCTGCACACTCGCCCGGCTCAGGCCGGTTACGGCGCAGATGTCGGTCACCAGGTAGAAGTCGCGTGCGACAGGAGACTGCTCGCTCATGCCACCCGCTCCTGTGCTTCGTCCGAAGCGGGTGGAAGCAGCTGCTCTTCTTCGATCAGGCGATCGACGGCACGACGGACCAGGCGACTGATGTTGTCGCCATCACGCACGGCGGCTGCGCGGTACAGGCGCTCTTTGAACTCAACGGGAACGCGAAAGGACAGCGGCTTGGTGGGCTCGGTCTGGTCTTTCATTCCCCCTCCTCTTGATTAGTGATTCAGTATCTCTGATTCCTTGTTTAGAATCCTAGCATCATGAATCAGAGTTGTCAACACGTAAACCGGGCGTCATTATCGAGGCATGGATGAGATGGCAGAACTGGGACAACTGATACGAAAAACGCGCGAGTTACAGGGCATAGAATCCCAAGCCTTGGCGGCTAAGGTTGGCGTGAGCAAGGGAACGATTTCGAACCTTGAACGGGGTGTGCTGAAGACAACTCCGGAGGCGTCATTCCTCCGAGCAATCTCTGCAACTCTGGGTATTCCGGTGGAGACAATGCTTGGAGTCTTGGGCTACTTGGACTCAGAGCCGAGCGGAACGAGCGGCGCGATCCAGCGTTTAGCTCCGGTCATCGACCGCTATGATTGGAGTGATGAAGCGTTGGAGCAGCTGGCGCGAGTGATCGACTCGGTAGGTCGACTTCATGCCGGCACATTTCCGGGGCAAACGAAGGAGGAGTGAGGAATGAAGCAGATGCGCCAGATGGCGATTCGAACTGCCTTAACGCTCATGGCCTTGACCGTCGTCGGTATGCCCGTAGTGGCCACAGCCGCTACACCAGAGGCAAGCGATCGGAAACAGGTGGAAGTTACTATCCTTCTTCTATCTGATATCGCCCGGTTCACGGGCAGAGACTGCCGCATTGATAACGATCGACAACGCCCAGCATTGCGATTTACTGCGTCTGACGACGGCAGTCAGACAATCGAATCGTTTCCGTTGAGCAACGGTTCTACCCTCCAAAGTAATAATGACGAGCTCCCCGGATACACACTTTGCTCCTTCGTCAAAACGGTTGAGTTTAGAACTGGACTTGATTATCGACTGACCATCGACGACGTATGGATGGGCGACCTCCGATCGACCACCATCTCCGAGAATAGCGATCTTCGCTTCGTAATTTCTGTGTCAGGTGTGTGGACTGTTTATTCCGACACCCTCGAAGTCCCCACTCCCGCCCCCACGCCGCTTCCTTCTCCTACGCCTCTTCCAACGCCAACTCCGGCACCAGCTGGTGACCAAGGTGACGGTACGTATCTCTTGCGCGGATACCTGATGCTATTCGACCGGAACGCTGTTGAGCGATCAGGCGAATGCTATGGCGCTGGGGGTTACAGCGATATCGGTTCCGGTGTCCAGGTGGTGGTGCGGGACGGTAACAACAACGTCATGGGGGTCGGAAAACTTGTGGCTGACGAAACCTCTGCAAGCGGCCAAGGGTGCTCGTTCGAGTTTGAGGTCGAAGTACAAGAATCTGAGTTCTATCAAATTGAGATTGGCCACCGCGGTGAGATGGTCTATTCATTTGAGGAACTTGAGGAACGTGACTGGATCATAGGACTGTCACTCGGCAACTAACTAACAGCCATCGCGTGAGCTGCGAGGATCACCTAGTCGCACCGGGAAGGAAAGCACCATGTCACACCAGGACGAGGACGATGTCCTCGTAAGCGACGACCTGTTCGACGACGATGATCAGTTCGATGGCTACGGCACCCATCCCCTGGTCGTTTCATCCGTCGCAATCCTTGCCTTTCTCGCGCTACTTCACACCATCGCGCTGCCATTGGCATATGTCATTGAACAAAACCAGAGCGACTCAGAGGCAGGTTATGGACCAATGGTCCTGGCCTATATCATCGCGGCTATTGTCAGCGCTCTAGTACTTGGGTATGGGTCCGGTGTGGCCTCAAAACGGGGCTAACAGCCATCGCGTGAGCTGGGGGGCACGCGCGAAAGGGAAGTGAAGTGACGACTGAAGTATGTGGTTTCCATGGGCGAGGCCAAGTCGTAGCGCGTACTTTCTCGACAAGCAGCGGAAGGTAGCCAATGGCAACGCAGTTACCCAAGTTCACCGATCGGGAGTGTCAAGAAATCCTGACTATGCCCAAAGAGATCGGTGAAGTGCTCGAGTGGACAAAAGTGCAGGACAAGCGACCTTTTGAACAGTTCCTGCGCGCCACCATTGTCCCCAAGAATCGCCCCGCCTACAGCCGAGACCTGACCTTTTACGGTGAGCGATACAAGAGCAAATCCACAGGGAACTTCATCTGGTCCCTGGGCATAGTGGTTTCCGGTTTAAAGCCCAACCTCATTCGGTTCGATAATCACGATAACCCTCATGAGAACAAGACCGATGGGACAGTCATCGAAGGTTGTATGATGCATGTATGGACGGAAGCAACCAGTGATCGGTACGCTGTTTCGGCGAAAGACCTGATCGATTGCTCCAGCGTCGAGGATGCGCTTATTGGCGTTCTCAAATACTGCAACATTTCAACCATTCATCCGCTTCAGACTCGATGGAAAGGCGAATCACATGGATAATTGCCAGCCCCTGATCGATTCGCTGAGAGAGCAACTCACGGAAGCTTTTGTTGTGCGGAATGTCGGACGGTCCTGCGTTATCGACACCCCATTTAGTTATCCAGACAGCCGCAAACTCAGTATCTTCGTCCATCAAGAGGACGATGGCACGTTAGCTTTGAGTGATGACGGATACGGATTCTCATACGCTCGGATGGCGGGTGTTAGTAATGAGATGTTGAGATCTGTCTCGCTCGAAGTGGCAGACCGCCTGGGTGTTGCAACACACCAAGGCGAAGTAGTGTCCGTGGTTCGAGAATCAACATCCTTGCTCCAATCTGTTGTTTCGCTGGTGGAAGGGTCGCAGAGTATCGCTGAATCTCTTTCGAAGAAGCGCTTGGGTCAGCAGTCCACCCGACTTGATCGCCAGATCGCGTCTGTATTGGTCGAGCATCGGAGAGTGTATCGCCGTCATGACAAGGTGCCTATCCAGAATTCCGAGGTCCCAGTCGACGTCGATTACAACGTACTCCCGGATGGCGAGTTGCATCAACTGAGCCTGTTCGCGATCACTAACAAGTCACGGGCGCGTGACGTTGAACTGATTACTTTTCGGGCAAAACGTATTCGCGATTCCAAGCCTATACCTGGCTTCACAAGTCGAGTTGTAACTGTCGCCGACGACGCTCTTGCGTTCGCGGATGATGAGCGTTGGCACAATATGAGAACGTTGCTGAAAGAAGCGGGAATCGACGTCGTGCCCGTGACCGATACGCGTGCTCTCAAACTGTGGTTGACCGGATAATTGAGTCGGTGTCTCTAGCCCATATTCCACCCCGGCACGACCTCTAGCCGACCGTCGCGCCGAATCCGGATGTTCGCCATGGCCCAGGTGCCACCCTTGACCGGCGCCCACACGCAGCCGATGTTGAAGTCCTTCATCTCAGGTGCAAGGCGCCACGTCGCCAGCTGGTGAACCTTCACCGACGATGTACCGGTATCCTCAACACCCCACCGCTCCTGCAGCATGCGGCGACCTTCTGCCAGCAACGGTGGCGCATGATCGCGAATCCAGGCGATATAGGCGCGGGCACGTTCCTCTCCGATGGCGAAACGATCGGGTGGTGGCCAGTCGGGCAGTCGCGCGTCGGTGGTCATAGCCGGCACCCGCACAGGTGGTCATACCCGTCTTCATCCGTGATGTAGCCGTAGCCGCCGCACATGGGACAGAGCGGGGTCGCGTGGGCATACATGTCATTCGGGGCACTCTTCGGCGGCTTGGGAGCCGCCCTCACGCCGAAGCGGTTATCGAACTCATACATCTTTTGACAGAGATCCTCCACGTGCTCGTGATCCTCGGCAGTGTTCCCTGTCGCCCGGTAGGTGACACACTAGTG
>JBHWTK010000100.1:0-2595 GCA_043427975.1 Chloroflexia bacterium
CAAACGCGAGGCGGAAGCGATCTCACGGGATGACGACATCGTCTGGGAGAGCTTCGTGGCCGCGTGGTGGGAGACCCACCATGCCGGATCCGTCGGGACCGCGGATCTCTACGCAATCGCCCAGGGGATCGATGGGTTCCCGCTCGGACGATCACCCAACGAGCGGTCCGAAAAGACGCAGTTAGGCAGGGGCATCAAGCGTAATCGAGACCGTGTCTTCGGTGGAAAGCGCATCGAAGTGCTGCCCGACTACGCCAATACGGCCCGGTTTCGGCTGCAGGAGGTGTGAAGTTGGACTGATTTGGACTGATTTTGGACTGACGGGACTTTTAGTCCAACGCCGAAACCCGCGTACGTATGCGGGTAGCGGGGACAGTTTGGACTATTTGGACTCAAGTCGAAGTCTTAAGCGTCATGCGCGCGCGCGCGCGCGCACGTATAGATATGAATTTCAGTCCAAAGTGTCCCAACTCTCCAAAAACCCTTGTAACCATGCGGAAAAACACCTTGGACTAAAGAGCGATTCAGTCCAAATCTAGTCCAAATCTAGTCCAACCCCGAAAGGAAGCACCCGATGGCAACGCAGAAGAACAACTCGAGCAGTCGATTGAAGGGCTGGGAGCGTGTCGTCGCCGTCCTGCTGGATGGCAAGCGGCTTCCCAATAACGGCTTCGGCCAACCAGACGTGGTAGCAGGCTCCCTGGCGGTTCAAGTGAAGACCAAGCGCATTGTACCCAAGTGGATGACCGATGCCGTCGACCAAAGCATCCGCGATGCGGATCCGGAGCAGCAGCCGGTCGTGGTGGTGGTCCATGCACGAGCTGGCCTGCCGGCGAAGCGCTACCTGATCGCTGACCTGGACTACATCGTCTCGGACGACATGGAAGGTGAGGTGGTGGCATGAGCGACCAGGCACGCTGCAACGGCTGTGGAGCCGAGATCCTGTGGCGCTACACGCCAGCGGGCAAACTGATGCCCCTCGATGTCGAAACGATCGACCAGCCGCTCTCTGGCACCTACGTGATCGTGAATGACCAGGACTGCCGGCCAGCAGAGCCGATGCTGGATGAGCCGGGGACCGAATACCACATGTCGCATTTCGCTACATGCAGCCATGCCAATCAGTTCCGGAATGCAACTAAAAAGGGCGGAGGGATGGTAAAATGAGTGCAACGGAATACAGAAATGCCCCGGCGGTGCTGGTAACACCCCGAGGCGCGACACAGGAGGTATCAGCTCCCATGTGCGACCATTCTATCCCCTCAGAGGCGACCGCCTCAAATTCGTTCACTTGCGAACACTGCCACCAGGCGTTCACGCCTAAAGACCCACGCCCTCGGCGGCCACACCGTTTCTGTTCCCGCGAATGCACAGATGGATATTGGCGTGCACGACGAACCCGTGTGTGCGAGCAATGTGGATGCAAGTTCGATACTGGGCGCGCACGAAGCAGCAGCGGTCCACACAAGCTGCGGTTCTGTGGCTCTAGGTGCTATGGCGTTTGGCAGCGTGATCGAGCATCCCTGAACGGTACCTACCACCGGAAGGTCCGACTGGAGGTACTCGATCGAGACGGACATAAATGCCGGGTTTGTGGCGCAGACGATCACCTGCATGTGCATCACATCGAGCCGTATGCCGAGGGCCAAGCCGATCCACATCGCCCTAGCAACCTCGTAACACTCTGTTACTCCTGCCACCAGCACACCCACTCCTTTCTCGATGGTAGTAGGCCCTCCGGCCCGTACTGGCAATGGCCCGATGCCACGTGCCCGAAGGCGAAGGACTTCAAGCGTTAGCGATACCTGCCAAAACATGCTTTCCGCGCGTACGCGCGAGAGGGATCAACAAGATGAACGACAACACAGAACTGAATGACATTGTCATGGAAGAATGGGGTAAACCGCTGGTGCCGTACGGCGATTACATGGTGCCCCTTACAGATGCCGTCACTCTGATCATGATGGAATCTGGCGATGAATGCCCAGATTGTTTCGATCGCGCTGAGCAGATCATCGCCCTTGTTCGCGCCGACGAGCGCAAGCAGATGGCTGGGGCGCTGGAAGCCAAATACGAGGCGGTGCGGACCGGAAACACTGACATCATGGGCGGCTACGACTCGAAGACCGCCGGGGTTCTGGAGGGGCTGGCATTCGCCATCGGCCTGACCGAGGAGAACCCGTCATGAGCATCACCGATTTGCTGAAACCCCTTGGCCCTGGCGCCAAGATCGTCTACCTGCAACAAGAAGCCGATGGACGGTGGTGGTGCGAGATCACATTGCCGACTGACCGATACACCGTCACCCTTGTAACCGATTGGGACATTGACGCAGAAGGTGCAGTGGCGACCACCGTTTCCCGTGCGCTGCTCGAGTTCCGGCGCAAGGAAGGCAGGGCAGCGTGATGGCGGATACGTTCCTGACATTCATGGCAACGCTGGCGGTGGGTTGTACCGCGGTCGGCACGCTGTACGCCGTGATTGCCGCGTGGTTCGAGGGGAGGGGGAAGCGGTGAAGCATACGGCTGCCTTCCTCTCAACCAGTGAGGACTGGGAAACGCCGCAAGAGGTGTTCGATTTCTGGAACCATGACGG
>JBHWTK010000101.1:0-2813 GCA_043427975.1 Chloroflexia bacterium
CCAGCGAGCAGGCGGGAACGCGACCGGGTTACGGGAACCACGCTCAACGCGGCCGCTATTCCGGGCGATCTCGTCACCGGCACGCGTGCCATTCCGCAGAGACGCGCGCAGCCCAATCGGGCGCGGCAGGCCCGTGGCGGAAACCCGGCCTGGCGCTGGACACCTGTTGTAATGCCATCGCTCCGGCAGATGCTGGAGCAGGCATTACCCACTTTGGTGATGGCACTGTCCCTTATACTCGGACTTCTGGTTATCGACCGTGCACCGTTCCTCGAGGGCGTCTGGGCAGCGTTTGTACTCATTCCATCGGTGGCTCTTTACCTCGCGTCGGACCCTCACACGCGACCAATGTGGCGGCGTAGTGCATTGATGAACCTCACGGCAGTCGGCGTGTTCTACCCATTGCTGATCGTGCGGCAGAGCTACCTGCGTGTGCCGTATGTGGAGTGGGGGAACGGCACGCTGGCGATGCCACTGGTCGCTACCTTTACCGTTGTTTTCCTGCTTGCTGTCATGGCGCTTGCCGCGGCCTGGATGAGCCAGGATGATCCCGAGTATGCTGGCGTCCTCTTCCTGCCGGCTGCGTTGCTGGTACCGTTCTTTGCCGGTGCGACAGAGATTGTAAGCCTTCGAACGGCGCTGATCATTGCCGCGTGCGTCTTCATGGCCAGCAGCGTGCTCACGGTGATTACAAGCATGCTGCCGGGCGCGTACCCGATGCTGGTTGCTCCCCTTGCGCTGGCATTCGAGTTCATGGTCTTACCGCTCTCCGACAGCGTTCCAATCTTCCCGCTTGGGGCGGGGACGGCTGCCAAGCTGCTCTTCTTCGTCGTGCTCGCCACCACGGTCGGGCTGACCGTTGCCATCCCGAGCCTTGCCGGCTGGGTGCGCCTGGTTCGGAATATCGCCAGCGACGCCCGAGTGCCGACATACCGTTCACTGTAGTGGCTTAACGCCAAAGCCCCGGAGCTGATCAATCAGCTCCGGGGCTCTTTCTTCTCCGTTAGCTTTCGTTGGCTATTCGCCGTCGTCAGGCAGTTCCGCGAGGCGGGCCTCAGCTGCAGGATCCTTCGGTTCCTCGGCAGTGAGCGACTTAATCGTCTGTCCCTCGCCGAGCCGCTGCAGGATAACGCCTTGCGTGGTTCGGCCGATGCGGCGGATATCCTTCGCGGCCATCTTGATCACGACACCCGCCGTGTTCATCATCACCACGGTGTCATCCTCATGCACCATCACGGCGCCGGCGATTTTACCGGTGCGGCCCGTCAGGCGCATGGCCTGCATGCCCTTGCCACCGCGCCCCTGCGCCCGGTACTCGTCGATACTGGTGCGTTTGCCGAGGCCGTTCTCCGATACCACCAGCAGGTCGTGATCGTCCTCGATAACCTCGAACCCGACAACCTTGTCACCAGGCTCCATGCGGATGCCGATAACGCCCGCTGCCGGACGGCCCATTGGCCGGACATCGGTTTCAGCGAAGCGGATCGCCTGCCCACCGGTCGTGACGAGAATGACATCGCTCCGGCCGTCAGTCTCGCGTACCCACGCCAGTTCATCGCTCGGATCGAGCGTGATGGCAATCAGGCCATTAGAGCGGACCGAGCGGAACTGATCTGAGCTGACGCGCTTGACGGTACCGCCACGCGTCGCAAAGAAGAGATACTTGTCCGGATCGTGTTCGCGTACGGCCAGCATGGTTGCTACCGATTCATCGGGCTGCATGCTGATGACGTTTTGAATCGGCAGGCCCTTCGCGGTACGACTGGAATCAGGAAGCTCATGCACCTTCATCTGGTACACACGGCCGCGGTTGGTGAACACCAGCAGCGAATCGTGGGTGTTGGCGCTGATGATGTCCTTCAGCTTGTCTTCCTCGCGGGTCGTCGCCGCAATCTTGCCGCGGCCTCCGCGAGCCTGCTGCTGGTACACATCGCTCGCCACACGCTTGATGTAGCCGCGCTCGGTAATGGTTACGAGCACGTCCACTTCCGGAATCAGGTCCTCTTCGTTGAGATTGCCCGAGACATCCATGATGCGGGTGCGGCGCGCATCTCCGTACTTATCCTTCAACTCCGCCATGTCGTCCTTAATGAGGGCGAGAATGCGCTCAGGATGCGCCAGGAGCCCTTCAAGGTACTCGATGAGGGCCATGACTTCCTTGTACTCGTTTTCGATCTTGCGGCGTTCCAGGGCAGCCAGGCGGGCAAGGCGCATATCGAGGATCGCCTGTGCCTGAAGGTCGCTGAGGCGGAAGCCCTTGATAAGGTTCTTCTTCGCCGTATCGGTATCGCGCGAACGGCGGATCGTGGCGATCACCTCGTCAATGTTGTCGAGCGCGATCTTGAGGCCCTCGAGGATATGGGCACGCTTTTGCGCACGATCGAGTTCGAACTCGGTGCGGCGCGTGATCACTTCCTGGCGGTGGCGAATGAACTCTGTCAGCGCCCGCTTCAGGGTGATGACGCGTGGCTGGCTACCCTTTTCGACCAGGGCCAGCATGTTGACGCCAAACGTCTGCTGGAGCGCGGTGTGCTTGAACAGGTTATTCAGCACCTTGATCGGCTGGGCATCGCGCTTGAGCTCAATCACCATGCGCATGCCGGTGCGGTCGCTCTCATCGCGCAGGCCACTGATGCCATCCAGCCGTCCTTCACGCACCATATCGGCGATGCGCTCCAGCAAGTTGGCCTTGTTCACCTGGTAGGGCAGCTCTGTAACGACGATCTGATAGCGGCCACCGCGATCCTGTTCCTCGGTGAAGGCCTTGGCCCGCATGACCACACGGCCACGGCCGGTGGAGTAGGCGGACACAG
>JBHWTK010000102.1:0-127721 GCA_043427975.1 Chloroflexia bacterium
GAGCAGGCCAGCCGCGGCATTCAGATTGATGGCAGGCAGGTACTGGATCAGGTACAGGCGGATCAGTTTCGCGCGGATACGAATGCCGTCATCACCAGCCTCCCCGGGTACCAGGCAGAGCGTGACAACTATCTGCGAGCGATGGGGATCGTGGACCCAAACCATTACACCAGCGTGACCATGGGGTGCGACGTGCAATGGACCGAATCCTTCACCCTGGATGGCCTCTCCACCACGAGGCCCATCCAGGATGGTGAATCCCACCAGACCCAGCCCCCTGTCGCGGCCGAGCAGTTCACCCTGGTGTCGGCAAGTGAATCGGACGAAGTACCGCCGGTTACGGTGGAGTGCCTGCAACACCTGCCGTCAGTGGAAGGGTGGATTCCCTGGGTCGAAGCCACACAGGGCCACTTTGCCTCCACCTATGTCACCCTGGAGGGCGCGTGGGCGTACTACCTGGTCGACGGCTCGGGATCGCTTTCCATCGCCATTAAGCCGTTTGGCGGTCCGGCGGTAGTGGTAACCATCCCGCCAGGACCGAACGGGTTGCGCTCAACAATGGATTCCATGGAGCCGGGAACGCTCATCGTCAACGGAGTCGACGTATTCCGGGTATTTGAGAACGACGGAGTCACCGGCCTGTTGCCCTAGGCCATTAGCTCCGCGCTTCCCCTCGGCCCGGACGGTCGTGGCAACGTGTACCCGGCGCGGTCCTTTCAAATAGGAACCACAAGCACCCCCAGACTGTCGCCCATCTTCCCGTGGGAGGTGAGTGTCGTCTCCCTGCATCATCCTGGTGCTAATTCGGGCAGGGTGAATAACATAATAGTCAAGTATGAAAAAGGGGTTGGTTCGCGAATTCCCGCCTGTTCTCTATCTTGGAGTTTTTCAGAAGGAGGCAGGCGTGGTCCGAGAGCTTTCTTCAATCTGGCCCACTTGAAGGCACTGGCTCCTGTAACAGCCATGATTCCGTCCAGCAAGAGCGTCGCCGCCTAGAACGTCTTTGCAGGCCCGCAAACCGTCATAACCGTGACTGTTACTTCCGACTGGACGCGCGCCCCAGTTGCCAGCGTCCCGACCGCTACTGCCGGCTCGCTTCCCCGTTCGTGGTAAGCCCCTGCGCGCAAGAAGCCCCTGCTGGCAGGACCAGGTGTGTCATAGAGCGGCGTATCGGCACGCCAGCCTTTCCGAGGGGAAGGTTACGTAAACCTGATCGACATAAATAGCCGTTGCTGATGCCGCGTTTGGTTGACAGGGTACGTCGCGACCGATTAATGTTCCGTCCAATCAGACAAATCGAGAAGACCCGGTGCGAGCGATGATGCCGTGCCGGAGATTTGGTCCAAAGGTGGTTTCCATCTCAGGTCTGAGGATGTACCGATCGTCCAGGCCCACTGCCTGGAGAGGGCATGCTGTATGCCTCGTTCATATTTCGCTTCGGGCCTGGCCCGATATCGGAGGTAACGGAGATGGTCAATTCCCGGATTGAGAACCTTTTGTCGGATTTCCGTGCCGGCAAGGTCGACCGGCGCAACTTCGTCGTACGCGCAGTAGCACTTGGCCTTTCGGCAGGTGCCATCGGCGGCCATATCAACGCTGCAGCACAGGATGCCTCTCCGGAAGCGTCGCCGGCTGCCTCCCCGGCAGGGGCACTCGGCCCGGGAAGCATTGGCATGCTGGATGTGGAGCACATCACCACCACAGACAAGGGCACCATCCGCCTGTACAGCTCCTGGCCAATGAGTGCTGCCTACGAGCAGATTGGTGGCGACAGTTCCGAATCCGTACGGCTCGCCCTCGAACTTTGGGGTAACGCCGCCGGCGGTTATGCACTTGAGTACGAAGCACTGGATGACGGTATCGCCGCCAATAACGGTAGCTGGGACGGCGTGCTGGAGGCCGAGAACGCTGCCAAGGCCATCAATGACCCCGACTGCATGGTCTACATCGGTACCTATAATTCTGGTGCCGCCCTGGTCTCCATCCCGCTCACCAATGAAGCCGGCCTGGCTATGATCAGCCCGGCGAACACCGCCATTCAGCTCACCAAGGAGAACCCGCTGAACGACGAGGGGTATCCGGATGTGCTCTACCCAACCGGCAAGCGCAACTACATGCGCGTCATCCCGGCGGATGACCTGCAGGGTTCCGCGGGTGCCAACTTCGCCGTAAATACCCTTGGCAAGAGCCGGGCATTCGTTCTGCACGATAACCAGACGTACGGCAAGGGCCTTGGCGATGTGTTCCAGACCACCTTCGCCGAACTCGGTGGTGAAGTACTCGGTTTCGAGGCCTACGATGCCAACGCCCCTGAGTACCAGGCACTCATGAGCCGTATTGCCAGCATGGGTCCCGATATCGTTTACTGCGGTGCCATTGTGAGCCTGAACACCTCCAAGTTGCTGCAGGACATGCGCGAGGTAATGCCTGCTGACCAGGTGACATTCCTCGGTCCGGACGGCCTCATCAACCAGGAATTTGTCGACGGCGCCGGTGAGGCGGCCGAGGGCGCACTCCTGACGTTCGGTGGCCTTCCGCCGGATGCCCTTGAAGGCCCGGGTGCCGAGTGGGCGCAGATCATGCGCGATCGCCTCGGTCGCGAACCAGATGCCTACAGCTCCTACACCTTCCAGGCTGCCGTTGTGGCCCTGAACGGTATCGATAAGGCCGCCGATAAGGATCGTGCCAAGGTGCTGGACGCCATGATCACCACCAAGGACTTCCAGGGCCTTTCCGGTTCCTGGAGCTTCACCGAAACCGGAGATCCGGATACCGCCCAACTCACCGTCAACGTTGTTGAGGGTGGCGTGATCAAGTTCCAGGAAATGATCGAGCCGCCGGCGGCATCCTAATCCGCACCAGGAGAATAACCAACGTCAATCCGGACCGGGGTGACCCGGTCCGGATTGACGCCAACTGCTCGTATGGAGATTGGCCGTACGTGCAGGTATACCGATTTCAGGGGTTGGGATGAAACGATGAATTGGACGTTGTTTTTCCAGATGCTCATTATCGGGGTGGCCACGGGATCGCTGATCGCACTGATCGCGCTCGGGTATACGCTGGTGTATGGCATTGTGGAACTTATCAACTTCGCCCACGGCGAAGTGTTCATGATGGGTGCGTTTCTCGCCGCAACCCTCATTGGGCTAACAGGTGTCACCAGCGAGAGTTCGTATGGGCAAATTATTGGGGTGCTGTTGTTGGCCATTCTGGCCAGCATGATCTTCTGCGCTGCGATCAATGGATTTATCGAGCGCACGGCGTACCGGCGGTTGCGGAACGCGCCTCGGCTCGCACCACTCATCGCTGCTATCGGGTTCAGCTTTATCTTGCAGAACCTTGCCATCTACTGGAAGGGTCCCAACCCCGTTCTGGCCCCCAAGATTCTCCCAACCGAGTTCACTACCTACAACATTTTCCGGGAATGGGGTATCTGGGGCGGCTTTTTCGATGACAAGTTCATCCGCTTCATGGCCAAGGACGTCATGGTGATCTGTATCACCATCCCACTGCTGATCGGCCTCAGCTGGTTCGTCTATCGCACCCGCATCGGCACCGCCATGCGTGCCACCGCGCAGGACCGCGAGGCCGCCGCGCTGATGGGTATCGATATCAATCGCACCATCATGGTGGCGTTCCTGCTGGGTGGTGCACTCGCTGGTGCAGCCGGCATGATCGCGCTGGTGTACAACAACTCGGCACGCTTCTCCATGGGCTTCCAGTACGGCTTGTTCGCGTTTACCGCGGCGGTACTGGGCGGTATTGGCAACCTTGCTGGCGCCGTGACAGGCGGTATCGTGATCGGCCTGATCTGGGCCCTGAGTGATGGCTGGATGCCCACAGTGGTTCCGGGTTGGGGCGCGCAGTGGACCAACACCGTCATCTTCTCGATCCTGGTGCTGGTGCTGGTCTTCCGTCCGTCTGGTATTTTCGGCCGAACCACGACCGAAAAGGTCTGATACAGAAAGGAGCAACCGTCATGGCAGTTTCTTCCGTACAGGCCCGGGCCCAGGCGTTCTTTGCTGAACGGCGTGATGATAATCGCGACCGGCTTAAGAAGGTGCTTATCGGGGCCATCGTGGTGGCCTTGTACCCGCTCATCGATAACCTGCTGGGGCTTGGGCTGCTGCCCTCGCTGATCCCGGTAGTGATGTACGCCTTGCTGGCAATGGGCCTCAACATCGTGGTTGGCTACGCCGGATTGCTGGATATCGGCTACGTGGCCTTCTTCATCATCGGTGTCTACGCGCAAGCGTTCCTCACCTCGCCGAACTCCATCTTCGTGCGCAACGGCTACGTGCCGGAGTTCATGCAGGGATTCTGGGTGGCAATGCTGTTCTCCTGGATCCTGGCGGCTATCTTCGGTGTGCTGATCGGTGCACCAACGTTGCGCCTTCGCGGTGATTACCTCGCTATCGTCACGCTCGGGTTCGGAGAGATCGTGCCCGATTTCTTCACAAACGCGTCCGGTATCACCGGCGGCCCGCGCGGCATCGGCCAGATCGCCAAGCCGCCGTCCATTCCGCTGCCGGGCGGCAACGAGATTTCGTTTTCCACCACCAACCACGTCGAGTGGTTCTACCTGCTCATGGCGGTGGGCGTGCTCAGCCTGTTCATGATCACCCGCCTGTACGACTCACGCATGGGCCGGGCGTGGCAGGCGATTCGTGAAGACGAAATTGCCGCTGCCAGTGTGGGCATCCACCCGGTTACCACCAAGCTGTGGGCCTTCGCCCTTGGCGCATCGTTCGCCGGGTTCGCCGGTTCGGTGTATGCCGGCTATGTGCAGGTGGTGTACCCCGACCAGTTCCAGTTCTCGCTATCCATCCTGATCCTCGCCATGGTGATCCTCGGCGGTATCGGCAACATCTATGGTGTGCTCGCGGGTGCCCTGATCATCGGCCTCTTCGACCGCATCCTTGCGGTGCGGCTCACGGGCCCCATGCAGGCGCTGGGCCGTCAGATGCAGGATTGGCCGGGATTCCTTGGCGGCATTGGCGACTTCCTGTCGACGCACTCGCTTACGTCCGATCGCTTCCTCATCTTCGGCCTCGCGCTGGTGTTGGTGATGGTGCTGCGTCCGGGTGGCCTCTTCCCGAGCAAGCAACGCGCTGCCGAAATGCAGGGCGACGACGACAACTTTGAGTTCGACGAATACGAAACAAACCAGACGCTGCGCGCGGCGCGGCGCAAGGAGGCCTGATATGGCAGAACAACCAATCCCTGCCACCCAGGCAGCACCGGCTGGCACCGAAGTCATGCTGGAGACCCGCGGGCTTACGCAAATCTTCGGGGGCCTGGTAGCCGTTGACTCGGTGGACCTGAAAATCGACCGTGGTTCTATCACCAGCGTGATCGGCCCCAACGGCGCGGGCAAGACCACTTTCTTCAATATGATTGCGGGCATCTACCGGCCGACGCGTGGCGAGATCTACTTCAATGGCGAGCAGATCGCCAAGGGCGATTCGAACCTGCGGCCTGACCAGGTGACCCGCATCGGCATCAGCCGCACGTTCCAGAACATTCGCCTGTTCGGGAACGTCAGCGCCATCGATAACGTGCTCATGGGCATGCACAGTCGCATGAAATCCATGCCGTGGCATGCCATCCTGCGCACCTCGAGCCAGCGCCAGGAGGAGTACCAGAGCCTGGAGAAGGCGTACGAGCTGCTGGATTACGTGGGCCTGAGCCATGCCGCCCGCGCCACCGCGCGGAACCTGAGCTACGGCGACCAGCGCCGGCTGGAGGTTGCCCGCGCCTTGGCGAGTGAGCCCCGATTGCTGCTGCTCGATGAACCAACTGCCGGTATGAACCCGCGCGAAACCACCACGATGACCGCGTTCATTCGCCAGATGCGAACCGACCTGGATATGACGATCCTGCTGATCGAGCACGACATGAAAGTGGTGATGGGAATCTCCGATCATGTTGCCGTGCTGGACCACGGCCAGAAGATTGCCGATGGAACGCCGGACGAAGTGCGCGAGAACCCGCAAGTGATCGAGGCTTACCTCGGCGCTGGCTCGGCTGAAGTGATTGCCCGCCTTTCGGGTGAACCCGTAGCAACCGCTGGAGGGGAGACAACCAATGTCAGCAACTCCTGAGAGCATCCTGACACTGGATGATGTCCACTCCTATTACGGACATATCCATGCACTTAAGGGCATCTCGATTGATGTCAAGGAAGGGGAGGTGGTAACCCTCATCGGGTCCAATGGCGCCGGGAAGAGCACTACCTTGCGGACGATCTCCGGCCTGTTGGCCCCGCGAACCGGCAAGGTGCGGTTCCGTGGGAGCGAGATCGGCGGTATCCCCCCGCACCGGGTGGCGGAACTCGGCATTGCGCAATCGCCGGAAGGGCGACGGGTGTTCCCCCGGATGAGTGTGCTGGAAAACCTGGCCATGGGCGCGTTCATCCATGGCAAACCGGATCCCGCTGACCTTGATCGCGTGTTCGACCTGTTCCCGCGGCTGAAGGAGCGAATTCACCAGCAGGCCGGGACCATGAGCGGCGGCGAGCAGCAGATGCTCGCTATCGGGCGGGCGCTGATGGCGCATCCGAAACTGCTGCTGCTGGACGAGCCCAGCATGGGGCTCAGCCCGATCCTGGTGGAGCAGATCTTCAGTATCATCAAGGATATTAACAAGCAGGGAACCACCGTTCTGCTGGTGGAGCAAAACGCCCTTATGGCACTCGCCGTGGCCAACCGTGGCTATGTGCTGCAAACCGGGCAGATCGTATTGCACGATAACGCCCGGGCGCTACTGGCCAACGAGACCGTGCGCAAGGCGTACCTCGGCGAGGAATAGCCTACGTACAGACGGTGCCCGCCATTCGGGCACCGGCTTTTTCGTGCCTTTGTTCCGATCGTCCCGTCATTGGGAAGCACGGATGCCATCTGGAGTATCATGGGTGGTTGGGAGAGCCCATGGGGATGACTCTCCCTTTTGCAACACACTCCGCCCAACCTGAAATGGGGAACCGATGGGATTCAAACTCCGCACCAACCGCGTGAACATGCCGAAGCGCATCGATCGCCTTAACGAACTCAGCTACAACCTCTGGTGGACCTGGCATCTGCCGGCTCGCTCCCTCTACAAGGAGCTCGACCCGGTGCTGTGGGAAACCGTCAAGCAGAACCCGGTGCTGTTCCTGCACCGCATTGAGCCCGAACGCCTCGTGCGCGCGGTTGCCGATCCTGCTTTCCTGAGCCGGTACGACGAAGTTATGCGTACCTTCGACGCGATGCTGAACAGCGAGGAATCCAACACCTGGCTGGCGCTTAACCACCCGGAGATGGTGGGCAAGAAGGTAGCGTACTTCTCGGCCGAATTCGGCCTGCATCCGGCATTGCCAATCTATTCCGGCGGCCTCGGCGTGCTGGCTGGCGACCATATCAAGGAAGCCAGCGATATGGGTATCCCGCTCACGGCCGTGAGCCTGCTCTACCGCCAGGGCTACCTGCAACAGCGCGTCGATAGCACCGGCTGGCAGCAAGATGTGCCCGCAATCCTGGAGCCAGATTCCGAGCCCGTACAGCAGGTGATGAACCCCGACGGTTCGCCGCTGCTCGTCGAGATCGACCTCCATGATGTCGAAGGTCCGCTGTGCCTGGCCGTGTGGCAGGTAAAGGTGGGCCGCGTGTCGCTCTACCTGCTCGATTCCGATGTTGAGGGCAACCCCGACTGGACCCGCCAGCTTTCAAGCCGTTTGTACGGTGGTGATACCTGGCACCGGCTCCGCCAGGAGATCATCCTGGGTATTGGCGGTGTCCGCCTGCTGCGCAAGCTGGGCATTGAGCCGACCTACTGGCACGCCAACGAGGGCCATGCTGCCCTCAGCATGGTGGAGCGGGTCCGGGAATACGTGCAGCAGGGCATGCCTGTGGAAGAGGCGAAGGACAAGGTTGCCCGCCACACGGTGTTCACCACCCATACCCCGGTGCCTGCCGGCCACGATATCTTCAGCGAAGAGCAGATCGACAAGTACTTCAGGAACTACTGGCCCGAGCTCGGCATGACCCGCGAGGAGTTCTATGCCCTCGGCAAGCATGGTGACAAGCCCGGCTTCAACTTCACCGCGCTGTCCATGCGCCTGGCAGCCCACCGCAACGGTGTGAGCGAGAAGCACGGCGATGTCAGCCGCGAAATGTGGTACGACATCTTCCCGGATGCAACGCCGGAGAACGCGCCGATCAAGCACATCACCAACGGTGTGCACCTGCGCACCTGGATCGGCAAGCACATGCGCGAGGTCTACCAGCTGTACCAGCCGCAATACTGGAAGGAACAGCAGGAGAAGGAGCATGTGTGGGATACCATCCTGAACATTCCCGATGAGCGGTTCTGGGAAGCGCACATGCGCGCCAAGCAGAGCCTGATTACCGCCATGGCGGAGCGCAGCCGTGCCCGGTACGTCGGCGGCGATTTCGATGCCTGGCAGGTCCTGAGCTCGGGAGCGTTCCAGACCACACGCGTGCTGACGCTTGGCTTCGCCCGCCGGTTCGCCACCTACAAGCGCGCGACATTGCTCTTCCGGGATCCCGCACGGCTGCAGCGCATCCTCACCAATCCCGAGTTCCCGGTTCAACTGGTGTTCGCCGGCAAGGCGCACCCGGCAGACGACGGTGGCAAGCAGCTCATCCGTGAGATTTACATGAACGCGCGCGATTCCCGCTACGGCGGTCGAATTGCGTTTGTCGAGGATTACGAGATGGGCATCGCCCGCAATCTCGTCGCCGGCGTGGACGTGTGGGTTAACAACCCCCGTTACCCGCTGGAAGCCTCGGGCACGAGTGGCATGAAGGCCGCCGCCAACGGTGTGCCGAACTTCTCTATCCTCGACGGGTGGTGGATTGAGGGGTTCAACAGTAATCCCCGCAACGGCTGGGGAATCGAGCCCGCCACTCACCTCGAAGGCGACGAGCAGGACGAGTACGAAGCCAACGCCATGTACGACGTGCTGGAACACGTGATTGTGCCGCTGTACTACAAGCGTGATGCCAACGGCCTGCCGAAGGAGTGGATCAAGGTGATGAAGGAAGCCATTCGCACCAATGCACCCCAGTTCAGCGCCCGCCGCATGCTGATCGACTATGTAGAGCAACTGTACGGAGCCGCCGCACGGGGCGACGCCAACTAGCATCGGCCAACTGAACGGCGCCGGAGTAGTCCGGCGCCGTTCTCTTTTTTCGTCCGTTCAGCTACCCGGCACCCAGGCCGCGAAGCTGGCGGACAAGGCGGGTTTGAGGGTTCACGTCCGGTCCACCCTGCTGGTCGGTCAGCATACCGAGGTTTACCGCCGAATCGAACAGGTGGCGCTCTTCGGGGGATGCTTCGGCCAGCCACCGTTCCAGCAGGGCGTCACCGGCCGGAGTTGTATAGCTCCTATGCGCGAGCCACCACCAGCCCGCGACGATGCCTGCAATGGCGATGGCAATACCGTACGCACCAATGGCAGACATGCTCTTCACTGTGGGCACAACGGTCAGGGCTGCCATGGCCAGCGCGATGCCCATGGCCACCAGCATCCATGTGCGATCGACATGCACGCGCGATGTCATGGCACCCTGGGCTGCCAGCTCGTCGTTGATCTGATCGCGAACCGGTTTTGTAATGGCGTTCACTTCCAGCATCGTGTCGGCCGGAACAATGCCGTCCGGGTTCGCGAAGGGGCGGAGCGCCTCAATAGCGGCGTTGCTGGGTCCTGGTGCGAGGCGCACACTGCCGTCCTTGCCGGGAGTGAGCATGCCCTGATGGGCAGCATCCAGCAGCATGGCAGCCGTAACCGCCGGAGTCGCCCGCTTTTGGTGGAGCGCAGCCGCATGCCACGGACTGAGTGCGAGATAGACGTCATCACCGCTTGCGGTGTTTCGGGACAACCGCCAGGCGAGCGCCGGCACCGCCAGACCCGCCAGCGCGGTGACGATAGCCATCGGGATCACGGCTGCGTGCAGGGCATCCTGGTTTCGGGTTCGCTCAATCCGCTCCGGTTTGCCAAACTGCACGTTGTAACTGAACTCAGAAATACCGAGGTAGACGCCGTTGGGCATATTCTCCTGGGCAAATTGGGCGTTCATGACAGTGTGGGTTGCCATGATGTTGTCTCGCGTCAGCCCGTTGAGCGGCAGCGCGTTGGGCCCGATCCCCCAGATCGCCTGCGTATGCGTGCGATCTTCCGGCACAAGCACCAGCAAAACGAACCCGTCGTTCGCGCCATCGCTGGTTTCTATCGATTCATGTTTGAACCAGGCATCGACCAATTTCTGCTGGCGTTCAGCCGACATCGGCTGGCTGAAATCGTCACGCGCGTAGGTGCGGACGGGAAACGGCATGTCGGTGGCGGGCCTGGTCATATCGATGATGCGGATCGCAACCGGCACGCCGGCATTGCGGGCTTCGATCACGCGGGACTCAATCGCCCGGAAATCGCTCTCTGCCAGCAGGTCGTCCGGGTATGTTTCCAGCGCGGGAGCATCGATCTGGATCGGCAGTAGCGTATCGCCCTCGCGAGCTCCTGCAGGTACTGTCGCCAGCCCGACCAACACGGCCAGCATCGCGAGCAAGATTCGCACGGTCATGTTGCCACCTCGGGGGAAACGCCTGCCGCAGACGACATCTCGCGACGACGGGCGAATACGAGCGCGTAGTTCCAGGCGGTGCCAACGGTAACACCGAGGCAGGCTGAGACAATCATCACCACCGGCAAGTGATAGCGGTAGAAATCTGCCTTCATGCCGATCGCAAGAATCGCAAGTTCTCCGAACATCAGCATTGCTACGAGCGCCTGGGGTGTCCAGAGCCCTGTCCGTGCGATGACCCACAGCAAGATGACTGCTCCGGCGGCTGCCAGGACGAGGTCGAACCCGACGGCGGTGCGATCGAGGCCCGCCCAATCGTAGATATGCTGGAGGGCTTTCTGCGAAGTTGAGTGGGTGTAGGTGAGCTTGTAGCCGAAGCGGGCCAGGGCCTGCAGCGGCCCCTCGGTAAGGGCGTTGGGCCATGCCGAGGTCTGCACATCCATCTCGCTGGAACGAAACGCAAATAGCCGCCAGGTACGCCCGATGGGGTTCTCCCAGGTCCACGGGTAAATGGCGACGAACGTGGCGAAGGCGATAAAGGGTTGCGCCACCAGCATCCAGCCGGCGCGTTTACTTGCCTGGGTGCGGTCTGCTGCCAGCCGGAGTATGCCGAAAAGGGCCAGCGGCGGAGCCAGCAACAGCGGAGTTAGCTTGGTTGCTCCCCCGAGTCCCAGCAAGACCCCCAGGATAATCGCCCGCCCCCAGGTTGGTTCGGATGCGAACTGCCAGGCAGCGATGAGGGCGAGGAGGAGCAGCAGGGCGAACGTTTCATCGCTGAGCGCCTGGGTGCTGAGCACGATATGAAGCGGATGCCATGCCAGGTACACACCGGCGGCAATCCCACCGGCGCGGTTGGTCATTAATCGCCCCAAGACGTACGCCGCACCCGTCGCGAATGCGCCGATCACCGCATTGGTACGGCGCCCTGCGTGTAGTGCTTCATCGGAGGGGTACCCGCCGGTCGCCTCGAACCATGCACGATCGTACTGGTAATCCCATACGCCGGTTGCCCGCAGGTCCTGCCCCTGCAGCGCCAGCCCGACACCAATGGCGATACTGCCCAGCGGGGGCTGGCCGACAGTGATCACGTAATCCTGCCAGGTTGGTCCAAAGGGATCGGCGAGGTCGGCGGCGTAGTACGCCCGGTTGAGCCAGCGCGTTTCATCCCGGTCGCCGGGAGTGATTTCCACCTGCCCCATGTTGATGGCGAGCGATGTCGCCACCAGCACCAGCATAATGACCGCATCCGGGACAATGGAGCGCCAATTGATCCGAGGGTGGCCGGTGTTCCGGGTAACCCACAGTGCCCAAACGGCCAAAATTGCCAGCGCTCCAGCTACGGCAGCAATGCCAGGACGGCTATGGGTCCATACACTGGCCGCTGCCAGCAGCGCGATTCCAGCCAGGGCTGTAGCGATGATTCGCCATCGCACGCGGTCATTCACCCGGCCCACACGGACGAGTCCGCCTGCCAGCGCCACAGCAGCAAGGGGGGCGGCAATGTTCAGGACCCGCTGCAGCGTGAGCGCGGCGCCGGTGATTTCCCGTACTGGTGGCGGAACATACAGGCTGGTAGCACGGGTGAACCGCATCAGGTAAATGTTCGCCTCAAACACCTGGCCGTTGTGGAGCAGCGGCCGCACGAATTCGTCGAGGTAGCCGGTGATGGTCTCGTCGCTCAGGCCCGTCGTGGCAAACGCATGTTCACCTGCTGAATAGACTGCGACACTCCTCTCCGGGTTGTTTGGCAACCACATGACGAGGAAGACAATGCCGTCGTCGGCGCCCGGTGCGGTTTCCACGCTGTACGCCTCGCGGTACTCGTCCGCGATTTTCTGCGCCGATCCCACCGATGTGCCATCGCCGCGCACAATGGCGAACATGATCGGCACGCCGGATCGCTGGGCGAGGTCTGCATCCCGCTGGAGGGCGCCCCGTTCGCCGTTACTGAACATGGTCGGGTCGGCAAGCAGGGTGGGGTGCCCATTCTCGGCTGCGGCCGGCAGCGCGAGCAGGGACATCATGACAACGATGATTGCAGCCAGGTTCCTGATCATGTTGCTGCAGGCTCCGGCACAGCCAAACGTACGGGCTTTCGCCGTGGGAACAGGCGCGAGGTCAGGTAGCCAACCGTACAGCCGATAGCGACAAACTCGCCGAACATGATGGGCAGGTAGTAGCGTTCGAAGGCGACGCGCATATTAAGGATGATGGTTGCCAGCTGAAAGATGATCAGCGCGGCCACCATGAGCTCGGCGCTCCGCAGTCCCTTACGCATTCCGACAACAGTGAGCAGGGCCACACCAGCCATCGATAGCCACAGGTCGGCAGGGCTGAGGACATCGCCCAGGCGGTCGAGCCGTAGCCATTGGAAGATCTGCAGGGTGCTGCTCCAGGTGTTGCCGAGCACGTCGTAGGTCATCTGCAGGCTCTGCCAGGGCGAATCGGTTTGGAAATGCGGGTTGAGCAGGTACTGGTTATCCATTTCCATCTGGCGGAAATCAAGCATGTAGAGCGTGCGGCGGACGGGATCGGGCCACAGGTACGGATAGCTGATGATAAACGTCGCCAGCGCTACAAATGGTGTGCTCAATAGCATCCAGCTCATGTGCGATAACCCTGGCAGTCGCCAAAATAGTTGGCCCTCTAGTTGCGGGTGCTTCCGCCGGAACCACCAGGCGCGCAACAACAGCATGCCGCCGACTCCGGCCATCGGCACGGCCAGGGCAAGAGGGGTGAACTTGTTGCCGCCACCGAGCCCGATAAGGATGCCAATTGCGATCGCCAGCCACCACCGGGGCTTGCGCATGAAATGAACTGTCGCGAGGAAAAGGAACGCCAGCGTGAGGGTAAGGGTTGAGTCAGCCAGGGCGATGCGGTTGTACCAGACCTCCAGGGGGTTCGCGAGGTACAACACGGCGGCGGCGATGCCTCCTGCCGGGTTGGTGAGGTTGCGCACGACGAGGTAGAGAACAGAGCCGCTCAGCGCGCCCAGGAAGGCGTTCCACCGCCGGCCGGCCATCAGGTCATCGTTGCTGGGCAGGGTGCCGTAGGCCTCGTTCCACGCACGGGGGCGACGGAAGTCGTAGGCGGGATTGGTATCGGTATCGCGGCCCTGAACCAGCAGGCCGATACCTATCGAGTAGGAGCCGATAGGCGGTTGGCCCCGTGATAGGTACTGGTGGTTCCAGGTGGGGCCAAAGGGATCGAAAAGGTCTTCAATATAGTGCGCGCGGTTGATCCAGCGGCTCTCATCCAGGTGGTAATCCTGGTTGTCAATGCCGCTCATGTACCACGCAAAACCGGCCAGGAAAATCAGAGCGACGGCAATGAGGTCGAATTGCCGGGTGCGTAAACGCGAGGTTCGGGTGCGTTCTACCCAGGGGCTTGAACTCGCTCGCGGTGTGCGTTGAACAAGGGGAAGGATCACCGGGTCTCCTGCTGTCAGATGGTCGTTGAGCGCGGGAATAATGCTACCCTAGAACCAGATGGTCCCACCACGCGAACAATGATACCCGCGTACAGGTGGGTGGCGCGATCAGGCAGGGATTCAATAAATGGAGACCCGGGATATTCGCCGGTTGCTGGTTGCGAACCGCGGAGAAATTGCCCTGCGCATTATGCGTACGGCCCACGAAATGGGTATCGAGACGGTCGCCATTTATGGTGACGGCGAGGAGCATGCCCGCCACGTGCAGTACGCCACACAGGCCTACCGTATTGGCGACGGCGATAGCCTGCCCTACCTGCGCATTTCCCAAATCGTCGATATCGCCCAACGGTCTGGCGCCGATGCCGTTCACCCAGGCTACGGTTTCCTGGCCGAGAACGCGAAGTTCGTTCGGGCGGTCGAGGAGGCGGGTATCCGTTTCGTTGGCCCTACGGCCAATTCAATGGAGCAGTTGGGAGATAAAATCCAGGCCCGCAAGGTAGCCATGGCGGCAGGCGTATCGCCGGTACCCGGCACGCCAGACGCTGTAGAAACGCTGGACCAGGCGCGCGCCCGTGCCGAAGAGATCGGCTACCCGATTGCCGTGAAGGCCACAGCGGGCGGCGGCGGACGCGGGTTCCGCGTAGCAGCCACACCGGCTGACCTTGAGGCGGCGTTCAATGGTGCCCGCGGGGAAGCCGAACGGTATTTCAGCAACCCGGATGTGTTCCTGGAGCGGTACATCGCCAATCCGCGCCATATCGAAGTGCAGATATTCGTCGATGCGCAGGGCCGGGTGATCGCGTTCCCGGAGCGCGAGTGTTCCATCCAGCGCCGTCACCAGAAACTGATCGAAGAAACGCCCTCCACTGCTGTATCGCCGGAACTTCGGGCCCAGCTGCAGGATGCGTCGATCCGACTTGCTAAGGCCGCCGGCTACCGAAATGTTGGCACCATCGAGTACCTCCTCGATGAGGATGGCTCCTTCTACTTTATGGAAGTGAATACCCGCGTGCAGGTGGAGCACACGGTGACCGAAATGGTGACCGGCTACGATATCGTGCGCGAACAGTTCCTGGCGGCAATGGGGCAGCCCAGCAGTTTCGAGACCGATCGCCTGGAACCGAATGGCTGGAGCATCGAGTGCCGTATTAATGCCGAAGACCCTGCCGACGATTTCCGCCCCTACCCGAACACACTCTCACAGGTTGTGCGTCCGATCGGGTTTGGCGTTCGGGTTGATAGTGCCCTCAACGCCGGGGATACCATATCGGAGAAATACGATTCGCTGGTGTCCAAGCTCATTACCTGGGGTCGCAATCGCGAGGAAGCGATTCAGCGCATGATCCGGGCGCTGGACGACTACGTGATTGTTGGCGCCCCTACTACGGTGCCGTTCCACCGCCAGGTACTGGCGACCGATGATTTCCGGCAGGGAAACACCTTTACTAGCTTCCTGGAAGACCACCAGCGCGAGATTCTGGCAGCGCTGAAGCCCGCCCAGGGGCTGGAGAGCGCCGAACGACCGGACGAGGACGCCCCGCTGCCGCTGCTGATTGAGGTGGATGGCCACCGCTTCGATGTGCAGGTGTACGGTGCTAACCATGGTGTTGCCACGGCACCGGCAAAGAAGAAGAAAACACATCGCGGCCGGGCCGGAAAGGGCGCAAAGGCCGCTACCAGCGAGCGGGATGTGCTTAGTCCCGGCCAGGGCACCATCCTGCGAGTAGCGGTGGAAGCAGGCCAGCCGATTGCGATTGGCGACCTCATTTGTGTCCTGGAATCGATGAAAATGGAGAACGAGGTCGTGTCCCAGCGCGATGGCGTGATCGCTGCTGTTGGTGTCACCGCCGGGCAGTCTGTTAGCCGTGGCCAGGTACTGGTGAGTATCGACGACCAATGAGCCATATCACTGTGCTGCTCGAGGAAGCGGTAGATGCTCTCCAGCCGGAGGCTGGCGGCGTGTACATTGACGGGACGTTTGGCGGAGGCGGGCACAGCTCGCTTCTCCTGCAACGCACCGGGGGCAATGTCACGCTCTACGGCATTGATGCCGACCCGGACGCCATTGCCCGCGCTGTGGACCTCCAACAGCGCGAGTATGGAACCGGCCTTATTCCCGTGCATGACAATTTCCGCAATCTCTCCCGCATTGTGGACGAGCATGGGATTCCACCGGTAGATGGTGTGCTGCTCGACCTGGGGCTCTCGTCCTTCCAGCTTGACCAGGCGGAACGCGGATTTGCCTTCCGGTTCGATGGTCCACTGGATATGCGGTTCGATAACACCCGCGGAATCTCCGCCGCTGACCTGGTCAATACCGCCGACGAGCGAGAACTTGCCGATATCATCTGGCGTTTTGGCGAAGAGAAACAGAGCCGGCGCATAGCGCGTACAATTGTGGCACGTCGAAGCACGGCGCCGTTTACCTCCACTGCCGATCTGGCTGGTGTGGTGGAGCAGGCAGTAGGCGGCCGGCGCGGAAAGTCCATTCATCCCGCCACGAAGACGTTCCAGGCACTGCGGATAGCGGTGAATGAGGAACTCGCGGCGCTGGAGGATGTGCTGGTGGCGGCGGTTGATGCGCTGGCGCCCGGTGGACGGTTGGTGGTGATCAGCTTCCATTCGCTGGAAGATCGCATGGTAAAGCAGTTTATGGCCCGCGAAAGCGCCACCTGCATATGCCCGCCTGATGTACCCGTGTGCGTGTGCGATCATTCCCCGAGGTTGAAGCGCATCGGTAAACCGGTGAAGCCATCAGCCGAGGAACAGGACATGAATGCCCGGAGCCGATCGGCAATAATGCGCGTGGCTGAGCGCCTGGCTGATTAGGCCCCGCAGAGGAGCGTGATGAAACGCTATACCCTGAACCAGATCCTGGAAGCAACAGGAGGCGAATTGAGCCGCCCCGTTGCCGACCGCGAGATCAGTCTTGAACTGGAGCGTGATTCGAGGCGCATTCCCCGCAAGAGTGGCCTGTACATCGCCCTCCGCGGAGAGGCGCACGATGGCCACGAGTTTGTCGCCAACGCCATCGAGAACGGCGCAGTGGCCGCGATCGTGTCCAGGGAATGGGCACTGCAGCATCCGGAAATCACGATTCCGCTCATTATGGTGGACGAGCCTGGAGCCGCGTTACGGCGCTGGGCGGCGTGGCAACGCCGGCGCCTGTCGGCAAAAGTGATTGGCATCACTGGCAGCCTGGGCAAAACCAGCGCCAAGGAGTCGATCGCTGCAGTCCTCAGCCAACGGTACAAGGTATTCCGCAGCCCCGGCAATTTCAATAACGAGGTGGGCCTGCCGCTGAGCCTGCTGGATTGCCCGGACGATGCCGAAGTGATCGTGCTCGAAATGGGCGGCGCGTACGCGTTCGGCGAGCTCACCCTGCTGGCCGAAATCGCCAAACCGGATGTCGGGGTGGTGACGAACGTCTATCCGATTCACCTTGAGCGGATGGGCACCATTGAGAATATCGCGAAGACAAAATCGGAATTGGTCGAAGCGATCCCGGCAAGTGGTTTCGTGGTGCTGAACCACGATGACGACCGGGTACGCGCCATGGCTGGGCTGGCGAAAGCGCGGGTGATCACCTTTGGCATCGATGGCCCCGGCGATATCCGGGCCCACGATGTGCAATCGCAGGGGCTCAAGGGGATCACGTTCTGGGTGAATATCGAGGGAGAGGAAACCTTCCTTACCGTGCCGTATGTTGGCAGCCCAGGCGTGTCCATCGCGGTGGTGGCGCTGGCTGTAGGGCACGGATTCGGGATGGATATCGCTGAAATGCAGGAAGGCCTGCAGGATAGCAGTACCCAGGTGCGGTTGTTGCTGGTGGAAGGGCCGGGTGGCAGCCAGCTGATCGACGATACCTACAACGCCAGCACGCCCTCCGTGCTGGCAGCCCTGAACCTGTTGAAGGAACTTCCGGGCACCCGTCGCATCGCGGTACTCGGCGAGATGCGGGAGCTTGGCAGCCACGCGCATGATGGACACCGGCTTATTGGCGGTCGCGCCGGCGAAGTGGTGGATATGCTGGTCACCTTCGGGGAACTCACCGATATCAGCATCGCTGCCGCCCGGGAAAGCGCTGCCGCGCTGGGACGTGAGTTGAACGTTGTGCGCTTTACGCCGGACCAGCGTGAGGAGATCACCGCTTTCCTGCTTGGTGAGCTGAAGAAGGGCGATATGGTGCTCCTGAAGGGCGCAAATGGCCTGCAGATGGACACCATTGTGCAGGCGCTCCGCACTGGCCCGAGCCAGGGTGTAACAGCATGATCTTCTTCCCCCTGGCCGCTTCTTCCATCATGCCGACCGATGCCGGTGAGAACATGGCAGTGTCGCTGGCCCTTGCCGCGCTTGCGTTCGTGGTCACCATCATCGTCGGGCGCCCGTACATCACCTGGCTGCGCCAGCACGACATCGGAAAACGAATCCGTGTTGAGCTGGGCGACACTCACATGTCCAAGACGGGCACGCCTACTATGGGCGGCTTCATGATTATCTTCACCGTTGTGCTGTTGACGGTGGTGTTCAACCTGTATGGCCGCCTCTCATTGTTACTGCCAGTGTTCGTGCTCGTTTCCACCTCGATCCTGGGCGCCGTCGACGATATGACGACCCTGGTGGGGTCGGTGAACAAGGCGGGTCAGGAAGACGGGCTGGCTGGTCGGTACAAGCTGATTGTGCAGACCGCAATCGCCACCATAGCGGCGTTCGTCATGCACCTGCCCGACCCGTGGGGCCTGGGCCTGACCCATATCTATATCCCGTTCGTCGGGCGCTTCAACATCGGCTGGTTCTATATCCCGATTGCGATTTTCGCGATTGTGGCCATGAGCAACGCGGTGAACCTCTCTGATGGCCTGGATACGCTGGCAGCAGGGTTGAGCGCCATTGCCTTTGTCTCGTACGGCATCATCGCCTACCTGCAGGGGCAGCTGGGGGTGGTGACGTTCTGCTTTACCATGGTCGGCGCGCTCATGGGCTTCCTCTGGTTCAACGCCAACCCGGCGCAGGTGATTATGGGAGATGCGGGAGCGTTGGCGCTCGGGTCGGCCCTGGCAGTGGCGGCCTTTATGACTGGCCAGTGGCTGCTGATGATTGTGGTCGGGTTTGTGTTTGTTGCCGAGAACGTGTCGGTCATTATTCAGACCAGTTACTTCAAGTACACCCGCAGGAAATATGGCGAGGGCCGTCGTGTATTCCGGAAGACGCCGATTCACCATCACTTCCAGCAACTTGGCTGGAGTGAAACGCAGGTAAGCCTGCGTTTCTGGCTGATGGGCATGATCAGTGGGTTGCTCGGCGTTGCCCTGGCACTGATGTAGGAGCGGCTGGATGACCGACGGCATTGCCGGCAAACGATTTACCGTGCTTGGGCTGGGCATCCTCGGGGGCGGTGTTGGCGTGGCAAAATACCTGGCCAGCCACGGTGGCATTGTTACCGTAACCGACATGCGGCCCGCCGAAGAGCTGCAATCGTCGATCGACCAGCTTGCCGGCTTGCCCATCACCTACCACCTCGGTGGGCACGACCTTGCGGATTTCCGGCCCGAGAACGCCGATGTGGTGATCCGCAACCCCGGTGTACGGCGTTGGAGCCCCTACCTGCAGGCTGCCCGTGAGAGCGGTGTGCGCATTGAGATGGAGATGAGCCTCTATTTCGCGCGCTGTGCCGCTCCGATCCTCGGCGTCACCGGAACGAAGGGAAAGACAACGGTTTCCACGTTGTGCGGCGAGATCATGGCTGCCTGGAAACCGAATGCTGTTCTCGCCGGCAATATGGGCGTGAGCGCGCTGGCCGGTGTCGATGCGATTACGCCCGACCAGCCGGTGGTGATCGAGCTTTCCAGTTGGCAATTGGAAGCCCTGGACGAGCACGGGATGAGCCCGCATGTGGCCGTGATCACCAATATCTCACCAGACCACCTCGACGCCTACGCCAGTTACGAGGAGTACGCTGCTACCAAGCGCACGATTGCGCATCATCAATCTGCAGGCGATTTCGTGGTCTACAACGCCGATGATAACGATACCCGCCTCGTTGCTGATGAAGCGCCCGGCACGTCCCTGCCGTTTGGCCTGCACGAGCCGAAGGGTGACGGTGCCTGGGCCAGTGCAGACGGATTGCACCTTCGTTTTAGCGGGCAAACGCACACACTGCCGCTCCCAACTCAGCTATCGTTGCAGGGCGAGCACGGCACGCGCAACGCCCTGGCTGCTGCCCTGGCCTGCCTTGCCTATGGCGCTCCGGTCGGGGCGGTTCGCGATGGCCTGACCAGGTTCCGTGGTGTGCCGAACCGGCTGGAAGAAATCGCCACCATCGATGGGGTGATGTACGTCAACGATACGTCTGCCACGGCGCCGGCTGCCGCCGTGCACGCGATTGATGTGCTGCGGTCGGCGAGCCGGATTCGCATCATCGCCGGTGGTGCCGACAAGCAGACCGACCTCACACCCTTTGCCGATGCGATAGCCGCCAACGATGTGATTCCATACCTGCTTGAAGGCACCGTGACACCTGCGCTGCAACGGATGCTGGAAGAACGGGGCGTGGAGTATCACGGTCCATACGGCAGCATGCAGCAGGCGTTTGCCGCAGCCCAGGCCGAAGTTCAGCCCGGCGATGTGCTGGCGCTAGTGCCGGGCACTGCCAGCTTTGGTATGTTCCGCAACGAATTCGACCGCGGAAACCAGTTCCGCCAGTGCGTAGAACACCTTCAGGAGCCCGTCCGTGACCGATAACCCCCGCATCCGCCAGGCAGAACACTTGCCCCCTTCGCCAGCGACGTTCCACTTTATCGGCATCGGTGGCATTGGCATGAGCGGCCTTGCCCGCATCCTGAAGATCTGGGGTTACGAGGTATCAGGGTCTGATATTGCCGAATCGGAACAGACCGCGCGTCTGCGCGAAATGGGGATTCCGGTGGTGATCGGCCACAATGACCCGGAGTATGCCTCCCGGGCAGACATCATCGTCACGAACAAGCGTGCGGCAGCCAATGCCAGTGTGGAGATCGATGCTGGACTCGCCAATGGCGCCCGCGTGATCAAGCGAGGCGACCTGCTCGGCATGGCCGCCAGCGAGCGCCTCGGCATCGCTGTCGCCGGCTCGCACGGTAAATCGACCACCAGCGGCATGCTGAGTGTCGCCCTACGGACGTTGGATGCCGATCCGACGTTTGCGGTGGGTGCCATTGTCGCGGCCACCGGCACGAATGCCGAGCCCGGGAATGGCGAACATTTCGTTGTGGAGGCGGACGAGTTTGATCGCTCGTTCCACGGCCTTTTCCCGAACGTGGCCATCATCACGTCAGTGGCGTTTGATCACCCGGATATCTATGCCGACCAGCGGGAATACGATCAGGCGTTCGTCGAATTTGTGCGCAACATCAAGCCGGAAGGCACGCTGATCATTGCGGGCGACGACGAAGGCGCACGGCGCGTGATCGCCGAAGTGCAGGCATTGGGTCGCGACGACCTGTCTGTCCAGACGTTTGGAGAGGACGAAGGGTTCGACTGGGCGCTGAGCGGTGACGCCAGCAAGCGCATCCTTACTGATCCATCCAGGGCAGAATACGAGCTTCACCTCAAGATTCCGGGCAAGCACAATGCACGCAACGCAGTGGTGGCTATTGCGGCGCTGCATGCGGCTGGCTTCACAGTGGAAGATGCCGTGCGTGGCGTGGAATCGTTCAGCGGCATTGGGCGGCGGTTCGAGTTCAAGGGCCAAGTCAATGGTGTGGACGTCATCGACGACTACGCCCACCACCCCGATGAAATCACTGCGGTGCTCCATGCTGCCCGCGAGCATTACACTGGCAAACGTATTATTGCGGTGCATCAGCCGCACACGTACAGCCGTACGTGGTCGCTGATGGACGAGTTCGCGGTTTCGCTCGACCTCGCCGATACCGTGATCCTGATGGACATCTACGGTGTGGGTGAAGTGAACGAGCACGGTATCTCGTCCGCCGATCTCGGCGCGAGGATGGCGGCGAGGCCAACGATTGTCGCTACGCCGGAAGAGGCTGCCGAGGCGGTACGCGCCGCACTCGGTACCGATACCGATGCCGTGGTCCTCACGCTGGGCGCGGGCTCAATAACCGCTGTTGGACCGCTCCTGGTGCACGGGTATCGGGCATCGACCGGCGGGTAACCCCGACGCGCAAAGACGTATCAAATGAACGCGGGGCTGTGACGGCCACGCAGAACATACGAAAGCAAGGCGATGACAAACGGCGACAAGAAGATTCGGGTAGCAGTGGTATTTGGCGGCAGGAGCGACGAGCACGATGTCTCGCTGCGCTCGGCCCGTACCATCATGGATGCGCTCGATCGCGATCGCTACGAGGTGGTACCGATCGGCATCAGCCGTGAGGGCCGGTGGATTGCCGGTGACAACCCGCTGGAGGCACTGATCGCGCAGTCGCCGATGTTTCAACCCGATGCCGGTGAGGAGGCCGTTGTTCCTACCAGCGACAAGGCCGTAGCGCCGGTAACCGGTGCCGAGGCGCTGATGCCGCAGGCTGCCACCGAGGGTGTGGATGTGTTCTTCCCGGCCTTGCATGGCCCAATGGGCGAGGATGGCACCATTCAGGGCATGCTGGAGCTCGCCGGGGTGCCGTATGTGGGCAGCGGCGTGCTTGGCTCGGCTGTGGGTATGGACAAGGCCATGACCAAGGTGATCCTGACCCAGGCCGGGGTGCCGCAATTGCCATGGGTGCTGGTAACCCGTCGCGAATGGCAGAACAGCCCGGATGAGGTGGTGGCGCGTATCGAGGCGGAGTTGCCGTACCCGGTATTTGTGAAGCCCGCCAATATGGGCTCCAGCGTGGGCGTAAGCAAGGCGAAGAACGCCGATGACCTCCGTGCCGCCATGCGGGAAGCCGCGCATTTCGACCGCCGTGTGCTGGTGGAGCAGGGCGTGAACGGCCGGGAACTGGAGATGGGCGTGCTTGGCAACGATGCGCCGATCACATCCGGGGTAGGGGAGATTCGCCCTAGCGCCGAGTTCTATGACTACGCCAGCAAGTACCTTAATGATTCGGCGGAACTGATTATTCCGGCCGACGTGGAGCCGGCCATCCAGCAGGAGATGGAGCGCATCGCGAAGGACGCGTTCATTGCGCTAGATCTTGCGGGCCTTGCCCGGGTCGATTTCTTCCTGGAACACGGCACGAACAAGGTCTACCTCAACGAGGTGAACACCATGCCGGGGTTCACCAGCATCAGCATGTATCCCATGTTGTGGGAGCAGGCCGGGATCGGCCTCGAAGAACTCGTGCATCGGCTGGTCGAACTGGCACTGGAGCGGCACGACCTCAAGCGCTAGAGGTGTACGTTCATATGCTATACTCCAGGCATTGTGGATACCTGAAACTTGCGGGTATTTCAAGCGTTTACGTGCCGATTCCCGGCAGGTAAACACCCTCGATAACGTTCCGCGCGGTGCGGTTGGGCACCCGGAATTTCGCTTAGACAGTATGGGTGGTGAAGGGACGATGCAATCCCGAGGAAACAATCCGGCGCGAGGCCAGCAGCCACAACGTGCACAGCAAACACCGACCTCGCAGCCTGGGCAGGGCCAGCAGTCGGATTCGGGAGCGCCCAAACGTGAATCGCGCTGGGCATCCAGCGAGATGCTTGCGAACTCCTATGCCCGGATTAAGGTCGTGGGCGTCGGTGGTGCCGGTGGCAACGCCATTAACCGCATGGTGAACAGCGGCGTTGAAGGCATCGAGTTTGTTTCCGTCAACACCGATGCCCAGGCGCTGATGACCAGCGAGGCCGCCCAGGTTGTTCGCATTGGCGACAAGCTCACCAAGGGCCTCGGCGCGGGCGGGCGCCCGGAAATCGGCGAACGCGCCGCCGAAGAGAGCACCGAAGACCTGCTCGAAACCATGCGCGATTCCGACATGGTGTTCATCACTGCCGGTATGGGTGGTGGTACCGGGACCGGTGCCAGCCCGGTGGTTGCGCATCTCGCCAAGCAGACCGGTGCCCTCACCGTGGCCGTCGTCACCAAGCCCTTCGATTTTGAGGGCGGCCGCCGCAAGCGGGCCGCCGAAGAGGGCGTGGCCGCGCTGAAGGACGTCGTCGACGCGCTCATCACCATCCCGAACCAGCGCCTGCTGGAGATGGTGGAGCCGAAAACCACGATCAACGAAGCGTTCGAGATCGCGGATGATGTGCTTCGCCAGGGTATCGCCGGTATTTCCGACCTTATCACCAAGCCGGGCATCATCAACCTCGACTTCGCCGATGTGAAGACCATCATGCAGGATGCCGGTTCGGCCCTGATGGCGATCGGTGTGGGCGAGGGTGCCGACCGCGCCATCAACGCCGCCCGCGAGGCCATCGAGAGCCCGCTGCTGGAGATGAATATCCGCGGCGCCAAGGGCGTGCTCTACAACATCACTGCCGGCAACAACCTCACCCTGTTCGAGACCAGCGAGGCCGCCGAGGTGATTCGCGCCGCTGCCGATCCCGACGCCGAGATCATCTACGGTACATCGGTGGACGAATCCCTGGGCGACAGCCTGCTGATCACGCTCATCGCAACCGGTTTCGACGAGCGCCCCGACGTGTACAACCAGTACGGCTTCGGCGACGGCTACCAGCAGGGTGGTGGCTCGAGCTACAGCCAATCGCAGCAGCGGCAGCCGTCGGCTCCGCCGGCTGGTGCCAGCCAGCAGTACCAGCAGCAAGGTGGCCAGCAGCCCGATTATCCGGGCGAGGACTGGGAGAGCGAAAGCTCCATCATCCGCTTCCTGCGGGAACGATAAATCGAGAAATGTCACGGCCCGGACAGCATTGCCCGGGCCGTTTTGAAAGCGGATCACCTGCGTGAAATGTCCCTTCTGCCGTACCGATAACACCCGCGTGATCGACAGCCGCGATATCGGCTCCGGCGATGCCATTCGCCGCCGTCGCGAGTGTGAATCGTGCCATCGCCGATTCACTACCTATGAGCGATATGAAACCGTGGCGATGATGGTGGTAAAGAAGGATGGCCGGCGCGAGGAGTTCAATCCGTCCAAGCTACGCAACAGCTTGCGCATCAGCCTCACGAAGCGACCGGTGAGTGAGGACCAGCTGGACGACCTTATCGCCAGCATCGAGGCCAACGTGATGGCCCTCGGGCAGAAGGAAGTAGCCAGCAGCCGCATCGGCGAGATCACGCTGACCGAACTGCGCAAGGTGGACGAGGTGGCCTACATCCGCTTCGCCAGCGTTTACCGCGAGTTCCGCGACGTCGACGAGTTCGCCCAGGAACTCAACGCGCTGCAGGAGTGAAACAGAAACGCAAAACGGCCCGGTGGAGGGAATCCACCGGGCCGTTCTGGTATAGAAGGCTACGGTTGCTCGTCGCGGATTTCCACGAACTGTATCCGGGAGTCGGGGGATCTATGCACCCACTCGGTATTTCCCTTGGTGAGGTCAAGGACGAATTGCGTTTCGTTCTCGGTTCCCGAGTTGGGACCGACGAGCAGGTAACGTCCGTCTGGAGACAACCCAAGTTGCAGGTTCTCCGCTCCTGCCGGCCGCTCAACCGTCCGGACATCGAACGAATCTGCGGTCGTTGTTACGATCGCCAGGTTGCCATCTGCCAACTCCACAGCCGAGACGGGTGCCTGATGTGCACTGATCACCGTTTGCAGCGGGTAGTATCCCACTCCATCTTCGGGTTCGAAGTCAGGGCGCATCATAGGGTCATCCACATTGGCAACCACGCCCGGGTATACCTCGCCGGTAAGCGGATGAACCAGCTCAGCGGTCAGCCCATCCTGGCTGACAGGTACCGGGGCGAGCGACGTCGATAACTGCACAGGGTGTGATGCACCCCGGTACCAAGGATTCCCTTCGACGGTCACCGTATCTCCGGTCTCTGTGTTCAGGATGACGAACTGGGTGGTCTCTGGAGCTGGAGTCGACTTGGTGAGGTCTTCACTTGACACCTGCAAATGCAACAGGTTGCTCACACCGAACTGGGGCATCTGGTTAATCGTTCCTTCAGTCTCGAAGAGGATAGCCATGTCCGATCCATCAAGGGCGTATTTCTGAACCGTCTTATCCGCGACGATCACGAAAGCTGAGCCATCCTCGACCCACTGGAAGTGACTGAACGTCGTGGATTCCACTCGCTGAGTTCGCACAAGCTCCTCGCCGGTCTCCACATCAACCACCGAGACAGTCATATTCGAACCGCCACGGAAATTGTCGCTAGAGATGAAAGCTATTTTGGTTCCATCTGGCGAGAGCGAGATATTGCCAACGGCGGGCATATCTTCCGGAACGGAGACCCAGGTCGGCTCACCAAAATCTGCCGGAATAACAGCGACTTCGCCAGGAAGTCCGGACTGGAGCATGAGCGTAGACGATGATTCTGATTCGTATTGGCTGGTTGCGATTGCGATCGCCGAGTGGTTATCGGCCACGCTCACAGTGATTGATTCCTGCGACGGAAACGCTCCACCAGTCAATTCAGCAATCGACCTGGATTCCATGGTTTTGAAGTTAACGACGCTCCATTGATTCGGAGCGTCTGCAATCGTAAGCACGGTCAGCGACCCATACATATTGGGTCCGCCGAGATAGGAGGAGAATGTGCCGTCGTCAACCAGGGATTCTCCGCTGACGAGGTTGTAATACGTCGTGGTGTAACTTCCGGTGGGGTTGCCATCTTTTCCGATTGTTGTCTCGCCTTCGGTAGTGAACTGCAAGATGTTGGGCATACCAGGCTGGACGGAAGTAACGCCTGTTGCAATAGTCTTCACCGCATTCACACCATCGTCGTACATCACGTCGCCATTGTTCGTGAGCCAGATCACCGGGCCATCAAATGGCTGGGAGTCCACGTTCTGCACAATCGGGATAGAGCGGCTGGCAACAGTCGTGTCCACGTCCTCGGGTGTGGCGGCGAGCTGGGTTGGTTCACCCGTGGTTGAAAGTCCGGCTACATACGGCGCAGGTGGTGGAGTAGGTCCGCTGTCGTATGTTGCTGCTCGCCAGATGCCAATGGAGGCTAGTACCACCAGTGCCGCCAAGGCGACGGATGCCAAGGGACTCCATCTCATACGTCGGGGCGTGGTGCTCTGTGGCGCTGCAACGAGGCTTCGCCGTGTCCTGTTTGATAAGGGTCGTTCGGGGGTGATTGCGAGTGTGGACATTACGTCCTCCCAGGTGGAATGCTTGAGGTTGGCTGGAAGAGCGGCATGATCGCCTTGCATGGCGTTCTGGACATGCAGGTAGGTGCGCTCCAGATCGTTTGTCGGTTGCGGATGCTTGCCCGCGTTGACGGCATCGGCGAACTCGAGCAGATCGCTGTCGTCTGGGGTGAATGGCGAAGACGTCATGGTCAATGCTCCTTAGGCGTCGATGTCGTCTGCGAGAAGGTCACGGAGCCGGGAATAGGCGCGGGAATGGGCGGTGCGCACGCCGTTGAGCGTCATCCCCATGATTTCGGCGATCTCTTTGCCGGAGTATCCAGCGATGCGCAACTCCACCATTCGTTGCTGTTGCGGGTTGAGCCTGGAAATCGCCTTGCGAACGCGTTGTTGTTGTTCACGCCGAATGGCAGACGTTTCTGGCGAGGATGAACCGATGAGCGTGCGTTCCAGGTGTTCGCTCTGAATATCGGCGGCGGGCCGGTGCTTGCGTTGCTCATCAAGGATGGTGTTGCGGGCAATCGTCAACAGCCAGGCAGGAAACGATGTGCCGTCACCCTGGAGCCGGGGATGGAAGCGGGGAAGGGACTGGATCGCCTTCACGAATGCCTGGCTGGTGACGTCTCGGGCGCGCTCCGGATCGCCTAACCGACTCATTGCGAATCGCCACACCATGTCAGCGTATGTGTCATAGAGTGGCGCGAACGCGCGTGGATCCTCTTGCGCCCGTTCGATGTGCAGAAGCTCCTGCTCTGCCGGCGTCATGGCTCCGGGGCCCGACTGCACGTCTTCCGCCACCGAGTGCCGTATGCTCTTCGGTTGCAGGGCGAGTGCGATCGCGCCGCCTGGTCTCCGCATGTCATTCCCCGTTCACCTGCTCCGTTAGGTTCGTGTGTACACATACGGTAAACGGGGTAGCGCGGGAAATGTTACAGAAAAGCAGAAACCGCCCTCTCGGATGACTCCGGGAGGGCGGTTTTACGATCGAAACCTATCCGACGTGCGGGTTGATGCGATCGAGGATTTGCTGCTTGGGCATGGCGCCGACCAGCTTGTCCACCGGCTCGCCATTCTTGTAGATGATCATGGTCGGGATGTTGAACACACCCAGCTTGCCAGCGTACTGCTGGTTGTCATCCACGTTGACCTTCACGATCTTCACGCCGTCGTTTTCGCCGGCGATCTCCTCGAGCACCGGACCAACCATGCGGCACGGGCCGCACCACGGAGCCCAGAAATCGACCAGCACCGGCTTGTCGGAGTTGATCACTTCGCTCTCAAAGGTAGCGTCGGTTACTTCTACGGTGTTGTTTGCCATTGGTTCCTCCATAAAGGCCGCTTTGGGCGACGTCGTTGCGCTTCACTTAGTATAGCAGCTTACGCTTTGATAGTGAAGACGCATCATCACCGTGTGATTCCCTCTATACTACGAGGCGATATGATGCATCGCAAACATCACGCCGCCGATTCTCCCCTGCATGTCGCCTTCGACGCGAGCTTCCTCGCGTTGCCGGCCAGCGGTATCGGCACCTACGTTCGTGGACTTACGGATGCGCTGCTTGCGAACCAGGATGCGCTGGGGTTACAAGTCTCCCTGATTGAGCCGCAACAGGGGCGGTTCCTGACGCCGGGCCATAAACTGCATCGCTTCCTGTGGGATGCCGTCGGCGTCACGCCAGCCACCCTGAAGCAAGCCGGACGACCGGACGTGATTCACCTGCCGCAGATGAGCGCGCCGCTGGTTGCTCCGGCTCCAATGGTGGTGACGATCCACGATGTCATCCCGCTGGTGCTGGACGATTACCGTGCCAGCCGGGCCATGCGGACATACCTGGGGCTGATGGCCCGCACCAGTGCCCGCGCGAAGGTAGTGATCGCGCCGAGCGAGGCGGCGAAAGCCGATATCGCCCGCGTGATGGGGATCAATCCGGATCGCATTGAAGTGATCCCCGAGGCGGCTGATCCAACACTTGGGCCCGACGATTCCGGGGAGGCGAGGAAACGTGTGGTAGCGGAGTGGGGTCTCGCAGGGCCGTATCTTTTCAACATTGGCGGGTTTGATCGGCGGAAGAACCTGCCGCTCACCATTGAGGCGTTTGCCGCTGCCCTGCCGCAGTTGCCGGACGACGCCAAACTGATCATTGCCGGCGCACCGCATTCGGGCAATGAACTCGTCTTCCCGCCATTGCAGCCGATAATCGATCGCCTTGGCGTTGGGAATCGAGTGGTCCTCACAGGCCGGGTGTCCGATGCGGAACGTCGGGCGCTGTACCAGGCCGCCACCGGGTATGTCACGGCAAGCGAGTACGAGGGGTTCGGCCTGACGCCGCTGGAAGCGATGGCCTGCGGTGTCCCGGCGATTGTCGCCAACCGTACCAGCCTGCCGGAGGTGGTCGGGGATGCCGGGCTGATCGTTGAGCCGCGGCTTGATGAACTTGCCGGCGCGATGATTAAGCTGCTCACGGACGAGGATTTCCGACGAGAACTATCCCGGCGCAGTCTCGAACGCGCCGCCATGTTCACCTGGAATGCTGCTGCAGAGGCAACCGCTGCCGTCTATCACCGCGCCTCTCGGATGTAGGCGACCGGAACCGGCGAGAGCTGCGTCATTGGCTCGCATCCCGCGCTGAGGAAGAGCAACAACTCCACTTCGCCGGTGGGAGTGGTATTCGGCAGCGCAATGGATTCGCTGGCCAGCACCGGTTCCTCGCCGGTAGCGGACGTAGGTAACAGGTCCGGAAACTCTTCAGCCATGAGGTCGGCGATTGCGTCGGAGAGCTGAATCCCCTGGCTGATTGTGGGCGCGCGGCTACTAAGCAGGACGAACCCGATACGGCAGGTCTCCGAGTTCGCATACGGATCCAGCACCCGGTGCAACTCGTCCCGCGCCTCGTCCACCGCCTCCTCGTCGCCGGAAACCACGCCATCAAGATCCACCTGGATCACCTGTGGCACCGCGTTGGGATCCAGCGTGTTGAGCTGTGCCTGTTCCTGTGCGGCCAGTACCTCGTTATTGGCGGCATCGGCAGTGGCCTCCGCGCTTTCGGTGGTGGCGACGGCATTGCCCTCGCGTTGTTGTAACGCCACGATGGTGGCATCGGTATCGGCCCCCGACTGTGCGTCGCGGGTGGCCGCAGCTTCAAGTTCGGCTTGCTCGGTACCCTGGGCCTGGAGCTGGAGTGCGACATTCGTCGCCTCGGCAACCGTCGTCGCGTAATCGCTGTTCAGCTGATCCTGGCTGGCGACGTCCTGAGCCTGTTGGGTGCTGAGCGCCGAAATTGTCGCCTGTGCTACCACGGCATCGCTGGTTGCCTGGGCGTCGGCCGTGGCACGCTGTGACGCGCTCATTGCATCGCGGGTGGCAAGGGCGTCAGCGGTGCTCTGCGCGCTCAGGTTGACGCTCTCGCTATCAGCAAGCTCACTCTCCAGCGCGACCACCGTCTGCTGGTTCTCCAACTGGTTCGATGCAATCTCGCTTTCGGCGGTTGCGAAATAATCCGGCATCGGTGTGGGCGTTGGTTCCGGCGTGCCGGAACCGGCGGTGTTCGCAACCAAGAAGAGCAGCGAAAGCCCCAGCAGCAGGTCGGCGAACAGCCAGCCGCCAAGCGTGATCATATCGCGACGCGTACGCCGTTTACGCTTGTAGGGTTGCATGGATGCCTCCGGTCAGGCTGTGGCGTGGATGTAGGAAATCCATGGCCGTCACGGGCGGGATCGGCTCCAGCGGGCCGGGGCCGGGCTGTCCGACGTTTCCGCAGGCCCTTCGGCCTGGCCAACGCGGATCGAACCGGGTTGCTGCGCGATGAGGTGGTTCAGCGCGTTTGCCACCGAATCCAGCCGCTGCAAGAGGTGCTGCAGGCTGTCGTTCACCTCACGCTGGCGCTGGGCAGTGCTCATGGCGATGCCGCCGATTTCCCGGGCGAGCGTGGCAAGGTCCTGGCCGCTTTCCGCCTGCCGTTGCATCAGGGCGTTCACCGCCTGAAGTTGCTGGGCGTTCTGCTGGCCAACGCCCGCGAACTCGCGCTGCAAGGCAACCAGCCCGGCGCCGATATCTTGCAGTTGCCGCACCGTTTGCGCGCTCTGGGCCTCGCCTGAGCGGAGCGATTCGGAAAGCACGGCACTGCTGGTGTTCTGCGCCGTGATCACTTCATCGATGCGCGATTGGCTGGTGGTGATCTCCTGGGCAAGCGTGCCGATGTTCTGCACCGCCTCCATCGCAAGCCGGCCGGCGTTGCTGGCCCGATCGGCACCAGTGATGGTTTTCTCCGCGATTTCTCCCAGGCGGGCCGCAGTTTGTGCCAACTGGCGGGTGGCCGCCTGGTCGTTTTGAATGGCGGAGGACGTGAGCCGTTCCAGGTTGGTCACCGCAGTGAGTAGCGCCCGTTGCTGTTCGCCGGAGCTGGCGAGGTCGCTGGCCAGATCCTGCAATGATCGCTGAAGGCCATGGCTCACGTCGCGCAACGCGGCGAGGATGCGATGCATCTCTTCGGCACCGCTGCGCATGCCGGTGGCGAAGACACCGAAATCGGTGAACTCCTTCTCGCGACGGCTGGCCAGCATTTCCATACGGTCGTGTTCGACCTGGAGCTGGTTGAGCAGCGCCTGCGAGCTCTCCTCGAAGCTGTCCGTAATCCGCTCCACGGCATCGGCCAGGCGAACCGGACGCGAGGATCGGTCGGTGGCGAGTAGCACGCTGGCCTCGGCAAGTGCGTTATCCATTTCGGCCTGGAACAGGCTGGCTGTATCCGCAATCATGTCTTCCTGCTCCTCGCGCCGGCCATGGGCGTAGAAGGTAAGCAGAATGATGATGCCAATCAGGATGGCGTCCAGGAAGGCGACGTGGGAGAGCGAGGGCGAGAGCCAGCTGGCAGTGCCATTAAACCCGTTCTGCCACAGCACCAGGAAGGGCACTTCCGATTCCGGGTTCGCTTCCACGTAGTTGCCGTAGTTGCGCACGGCCTCTCCGAGCGCGAACCAGGTGAGCAGGATCGGCACCAGCACCAGCACATTGCGAAGCTTGTCAGCAATCTCAATCCGTTTCGGCGCGTAGCCACCCTCGTGCTTCACCGCAAACGCGTGTGCCAGCCGGTCGGTATTGAACGCGCGGCGCAGGTCGACATCGCTCCAGCGCTGCCGGCCATTTTCGCTGGAAATGGCGTTGGCAAGGTCTTCGAGGCGGCGCGACGAACGCTCGTCGACATCCTCGAGCAGGGAGGCGATATCCGCGATTTGGCGGGCAATTTCGGGTGCAGGCGCATTGAACGCAGGGGTAGGGCTCATACCCTGGCGCCAGCCTGGTTCAGTAACGGAGGAACGCGACGCCTGATCCGGCGTTCTATCATTAGTCGTTAATCGCATTGGCAAGTATGGCTGCCTTTCGATGTTCGCGCTCAGCCCCATGGTAGGGTAAAAGGGCATCAGTGCCGGGGCTGTACATACACTTTACCACTTTCACTCCGGCGTCAATACGTGTATACGTATGCGTGTATTTGCAAGAAAGGATCCTGTGGAGAGCCGCTCTCGTCTGTCAAACGCAATTCTGGGCAGCCGCGTTCCGGAACTCCTTGCCGGCGGGTATGAAGGCGTGCTGGACGCCGAAGGCCAGCCCATCATCCGATCCGGCCAGGCTGCCATGGTGGCCTGTTTGGAGGATAGTACCGGTCAACGCGTCGCCCTGCGTGTCGCGCACGAATACGGCAACGGTATTTTCTGGCAGCGCCATTACCAGAGCATGGAAGACGGTTTGCCGCCGTCTGCCCGTGGCTATTTTCCGCATGGTCTCGACCCGGTGCGGGGAGGCATCACCCTGGTTGGTCGCAAGATGCCTGCGGTGCTGATGGAATGGGTCGAAGGACCCACACTCTTCCAGGCTATCGACCGCGCAGCTACTTACAGCAACACGGTGGTGCTGGATGCGATTGCCGGGGCCCTGCGCGACCTCTCCATCGGCCTGCGCGACAGCCGCGTTACGCATGGCGATATTACGCCAGATAACCTCATGCTGCGTCCCACTGGCGACCTTGTTTGCGTTGACCTTGACACGCTCGAGTGGCCGGGGGCGCGCAAGCGCGTGCACGACGTGGAAGAGCATGCGTATCGGCACCCGCGTCGGAGCGGCACTCCCGCCCACCAGGATGCGTTCGCGCTGTTGGTAATGTTCGTTTCCACCATGGTGCTGCACGACGCCCCCGACCTGCGGAAAACGCTTGGCCACCGGACCGATGTGCCGAACGGGGCCCTGTTGTTCGATGTCCATGATCTGCGAGGGCCGCAGGATTCCGAAGCGTTTGCCGTCGCCCGCGACCGTGTTAGCGAACGCGGCCGGGCGCTGCTGCACCTGCTGCAGCAGGGCTGCCAGGCAGAGGCGTTCCGCGCCCAGCAGTTGCTGGACGACGCGTTTGATGTCGCCAACCTTCCGCCCCATGCACCGATCCCGTCTCAGCAGCCGTCAATCCCCACGCCCCCTGTGAACGAGGTGGAACCTGGCGACCTCGACGTTGCGGCCGCTGTTCAGAAGTTGCGCGCGCTCTATGGCCAGGCCCAGGCGGAACCCACCCGCCATTCCCGGAACTACGCGGAAACCTGGCCGGAGCCAGCATCTGCCGTTGACGAATCGCACCCACCCTTTCCACCGCTGTGGAACACCGAGCCTGAGCCACCAGTCACAGACGTCGTGGTGCGACCGCTTGAACGGCTCACCCGGTGGCCAGGACGCGATACCACCAAGGTGCTGGACGAAGAGGCGCGTGCTGCGCGCGAGATCGAGCGAGAGATCGCGGCACTGGCGCGGAATCAGGACGATGCGGGCATCCTGGCACTGGGCCGGGAGGCGGAAGACCGCAACCTGGTGCTGGAGGAATCCACCCGCCGAATAATCCGACTGGCGCGGGATCGAACCCGGGTTCGTGCGCGGCTGGAAAAGGCGCTTGCCAACATCGACCGGCGGGAACTTGCGGACCTCGCTGTTTCGGGGGAATTGGCGCTCCTGGGCGATACGACGCGCGAATCGCTGGTGAAGGTACTGCAGGCGCTGGAGTGGCCATCACTCTTGCGGGCACTGGAAACCGATGACGACACGCTGATTATGCTCTGGTTCGACGGGGAGGTATTCGATGATGAACGCTCGTTGCCTCATGCCATGCGCAGCCGCATCGACCTTGCCCGCGAACGCCTGGCATGGCTGGAAGAGGTGCGCGTGCACCTGCGCAACCGGGATGCGGAATCGCTGGAGCCGCTGGTAACCAACGAGCCTGAGGGCGGGCGGCAACGGCTGAGCGAATCGGAACGGCAGCGCGTGCGTGAACTTATCGACCGTCGCCGCGCACTGGGCGAACTGGAACGCTCGATCCGATCCGGCAACACGCCGCGGATTGTGGCGGCCCTTGCGACCGTTGAGCAGACCGGTGCTGTTATCGAGGATCCTGCGCTGTGGAGCGCGGTGCGCCGCATTGTGGAACGCACCGACCTGGTGAAGGCGGCCATTGATGCTGCCAACCAAACCCCACCCGATGACCGGACCCTGGCAGCGCTGGTGCCCAGGTTGAAGGAGCAGGGCGTTGCCCACGACCCGGCGCTACGCGGCGAATACAGTATCGACCGCCTGGAGCAGATTGTGGTTCGTGGGGCCGCTGTGCGCCGCATACGGCGAGGAATCGACCACGATGACGATCGTGCGATTCGGTTGGCTGCCTTCCCGGATACCACCGGCGCGCTGGCGATGCTGACCCCGGCGGAACGCGAGCGGGTGGAGCTTGCCCGCGCCCGCAAGCGCGTGAAGCGGATCGACGTTTAGTCCGGTAGAGGCACGGGCGTTTCCCACTGGCCGCTGGCCGAACTGCGTTCAACAGCATCCAGCACGGCCTGGCAACGGTGGCCATCCTCGAAGTTGGGCGCCGGGCTGGTGCCACGCTCCACACCCAGCAGCAGGTCGCGTACCTGGTGGATGTGCGTGTGTTCCCAGCCGATGATATGGCCGCTGGGCCACCAGTTACCGACCAGTGGGTGGTCGCTCTCGGTCACCAGGATGCTGCGGAAACCCCGCGTAAGGGCGTCGTCATCATCCAGGTACACCTCCAACCGGTTCAGGTCCTCGAGGTCGAACGTGATCGACCCCTTCGATCCGTTCACCTCGAACGTATTCTGGTTCTTGCGGCCGGTGGCCAGCCGGCTTGCCTCGAACACACCAGTGGCGCCGTTCTCGAACCGGGCCAGGAACCCGACCCAGTCGTCGACCGTGACGTCGCCATGGGTGGCGTCTGCCGTTGGTCGTTCGAGTGGCCGGGAGGGTACCGCCGTGTGGAGCATGCCGGTGACGGATTCAATCGGTCCGACCAGCATGTGCGCGAGGTCGGTAATGTGGGCACCGATATCCCCGAGCGCGCCGCTCCCGGCGAACTCCCGCTGGAGCCGCCAGCTCATCGGGGCGTTGGCGTCGTGCAGCCAATCCTGCAGGTAGCGGGCGCGGAAGCTGCGGATGTCGCCGATGCGGCCCTCGTCGATCAGCTGCTTCGCCAGCATGATTGCCGGCACCTTGCGATAGTTGAAGTTGATCATGCCGACCGTACCTGCCGCGCGCCAGGCACGTACCATCTCTGCCGCCTCATTGAGCGAGTTGGCGAGCGGTTTCTCGCAGAGCACGTGTTTGCCAGCGGCAAATGCTTCCATGACCACCTCATGGTGAAGGTGGCCGGGGGTGGAAACATCGATGATGTCGATATCCGGGTTTTCCATGAGCCGGCGATAGTCGGTCTCGTACGATTCCCACCCGTAACGGGCAGCGGCAGATGCAACTGCCTCCTTGTTCCGGCCTGCAATGGCCACCATGCGCGGCTGGGGCACCTCGGGGAAAAACGCGCCCACCTGCCTATAGGCGTTGGAGTGTGCCTTACCCATAAACCTGTAACCAACCAGTCCAACGCCGAGCGATTTCATATGCCGTATCCTGTGTGTGAATGCGCGTCCGCTCCGTACGTCCAACAGTCCATCCACCTTAGCGAGAAATGGCGTGATCGTCGATACATTGCTGAACAATCGATATGACATCAGCGATATCAAAATCGGCGGTGGGGGAATGGGCATTATTTACGCCGGTATCGATTCCCAAACCGGTGAAGAGGTTGCTGCCAAAACGCTCCTGCCCGAATACCAGGGCGATACCCAACGCCGGGAGCGGTTCCGCCGTGAGGCCAGCGTGTTGAAGGCGGTTCAGGCCCCGCATATCGTCGAGTTGATCGATGTGGTCGATAGCCGGCAGGGCACCTGGATCCTGATGGAACGCCTTTACGGCCAAACGCTGCGCGACAAGCTAGATCCTGAGAACCCGTTTCATCCCGCGCTTGTCAACAAGTGGTTGGCACAGCTGGGCCCAGCGCTGGAGCATATGCACAGCCTGGGCTATGTGCACCTCGATATCACCCCGCAGAACCTCTTTCTCACCGAAGAGGGCGATATTAAGCTGATCGACTTTGGAATCGCGCAAAAGTCGCATATTGGCCCACCTCGTGACGGCGACAAGCTGCTGGGTACCGCCGCGTACCTCTCGCCGGAGCACGGCAGTGACCGGATTGTCACTCCCCGCTCCGATGTGTATTCGCTTGGTTGCGTGGTATTTGAGCTGCTTACCGGCAGGCAGGTTTTCAGCGAACATGGCAACCTGTCTAACAGCGCCACTGTTCGTATTCGCCAGCAGTACGCCCCGGAGCTCCCGACCCACATTGCGCCGGCCCTGGAGTTGCCAGCCTGGGTGGACCGGATAGTGGGCCGCGCGGTGGTTCCCACGCCGGAAGAGCGTTATCCCGATGTAATGACGTTCGTCCAGGAATTCAACGCGGTGGCGAGTCCACCGCTGTTCCGGTTTTCCTGGCCCAGGCGACGGCCCTCGTCGGACACGGGGACAAACCGGGTGAGCGCGGTAACGCAGCAGGCCACTTTACCCCGGAAGGAACCTGACCTGGTGCTGCCAGAGCGCCCGCCACGTGAACCATCGCGGGTGCGCCGATGGGCACAGAAGGAACTCGGCAACGCCCGCAAGGCGGTGGCGGTGTTCCTGGTGCTCATGACCCTTGTGCTGGGCGCGCCCCTTGCCGGTGGATCAACCATGCTCGACTGGTTGCTGGGTGCTGTCCCGGGATCCACCACCGTCGTGATCAATGGCGACTGGAACCTCCGCGCCGGGCCGGGTCAGGATACCGATATCCGGACGTTGCTGAGACAGGACCAGGAGGTTCGCGTTACCGGTACGCCAGAGCTGATAGGGAACGACGTCTGGTGGCCTGTCAGGACCGAGATCGGGGACGATCGCATATCCGGTTGGGCACATAATGATGGCCTGAAGCGTACCTGGCTGATGAATCGTGCAGCCGGCTGGGAACTCTTCCACGCCTCCCTTACCGAGCGGTGGGATAGCGTGACGGGATTACTCCCCGGTTGAGGCGAACTGGCGCGTAAGCTGGGAGACTGACTCCAGCTTCAGGTATGTTCCCGGCCACGATGGCTCGTGCACGAACTCCACATGTTCCATATGCCATGTGTGCGGGTTAGGAATGTAGATCGCGTTGATGCCAGCTGCCAGCGCGGGCTGGATATCGGACCGCAGCGAGTTGCCGATCATCCAGGTATCGGCAGGTTCAAGCCCGAAACCATCCACAATGTCCCGATACGTTTCCGGTTTCTTGTCGTCACAGATAATGTGCGCCGCGAACTCGTTCGCCAGGGGTGAACGGCTGATCTTGAGCTGCTGCTCCTGCTCCTCGCCCTTCGTGAAGAGCAGGAGGGTATGGTGTGGCTTCAGGGAAGCCAATGTCTCGGGCACGCCATCAATCGTTTCCATGTTCTGTTCCAGGATGCTAAGGCCGAGCCGCTCGATGATCGCCTCATCGCCCGGGTTGTTCTCCGTGGCAAGCGCGCGGTAGGTCTCTACCATGCTTTTCGCAAACGCGCGGGCCCCATACCCGTTGGCGCGTTCGAAGGTATCCAGAACTTCACGGATCTCCTCCCGATCCAGGTGTTCGGCGTAGAGGAAATCGATAAAGCGATGAATGGCGTCCTCGAAGTACTTGTTGCACTCCCAAAGGGTGTCATCAGCATCGAAGATAAGCGTCTGGTTTGAACGTGGCGTTGTCATGGGCATTTCCGAGGGTAGGTAAGTCGCTGGCACCGGTTGTGCGTTAACACTTTTGAGTTAGTGTCATATTGACATTAACTCACGAATTCCATACTATTCCATCGGTTGTACGACGTGGCGATTGCCGCTCGGAAAGCCAGGTATCAGGCAAGGAGCCACCGTACATGGTGCAAGCACCGACGAAAACCCTCTGGCCCACCACGGCCACGACTACCGATAACGCTACCACAGCAACCACCTGGTTCCATCAGCCGCAGATGGATGTTGCCTCGTGCACGCCGGAGGAGAGTGTCGGCGCTTACGATCGCCTGCTCACCTACGGTACAACGCCTCAGCGCCAGGAAAAGATCGATACCCGGTACTTCAAAATGCCGGCCGCCGAACGGGACGCCGCGATCTTCGCCCTCAAGCAGCAGCTCGGAACCCGGCTGACCGTACTTGGCCATCATTACCAGCGCGATGAAGTGGTGCAGTTCGCCGACTTCCAGGGAGACAGCTACAAGCTGAGCCAGATGGCGGCCGAGCAGCGCGATGCTGAATTCACGCTGTTCTGCGGCGTGCACTTTATGGCCGAAAGCGCCGATATCCTTGGAGGCGAGCACCAGAAGGTGATCCTGCCGAACATGGAAGCCGGTTGCTCCATGGCCGATATGGCCAAGCCGGAAGATGTTGAGCTCGCCTGGAACACGCTGCATTCGGTGGGTGTGGATAGCATCGTCCCCATTACCTATATGAACTCCGCCGCCAGTATTAAGGCATTTTGCGGCAAGAACGGCGGCATCGTGTGCACATCGTCAAATGCCATGCGCGTGTACGACTGGGCATTCGAGCGCGGCGAACGCATCATGTTCTTCCCGGATGAGCACCTTGGCCGCAACACCGCCATCAAGAAGGGCATCTCCAACGACGACATGGTGGTATGGGATCCGTTGCTTCCTATGGGTGGCAACACCGAAGAGCAGCTACACAACGCCCGTGTCATCCTCTGGAAGGGCTACTGCAGCGTGCACGCCCGCTTCAGCGTGGAGCAAATTGCCAAGGCGCGCGAAGAGTACCCGGATGTGAACATCCTGGTGCATCCGGAATGCCGTGCCGAAGTGGTTGCCGCATCGGATTTCGACGGCTCCACCGAATACATCGTTGAAATGGTCCGCAAGGCGCCATCCGGGTCAGTATGGGCTATCGGCACCGAGATTAACCTCGTGCGGCGGCTGCAGGCGGAGATGCCGGACAAGACGATCTTCTGCCTTGATCCGGTGATTTGCCCGTGCAGCACCATGTACCGCGTTCACCCTGCGTACCTTCTCTGGGCGCTGGAGAACCTCGTCGAAGGGCGGGTCGTGAACCAGGTGATCGTCGATCCCGAAGTGAAGGAGCACGCCAGGGTAGCGCTTGATCGCATGCTTGCGGTGCCATAACCAGCCGAAACGCAAAGGCGGGGGCAACAGCCCCCGCTTTTTGCTCTTTCTACGAGTCCGGAATCCAGTAGAACGGTGCGGAAAAGTGCCGCCGAATGGTGGCTTCATCCTGCCGGCTCATGGTGGCGTTCTGCTCATAGCGCGGCGCGCTCACCAGTTCCTCGTAGGTAACGTTGGCAATCAGTTCGCCGGAAACCACGTCCACCCGATCGCCCGGCAGGGCGATGGTTTTGCGACCGAGCCCCGGCCGCCGGATGGTCCGAACCACAACGTACCGCAAGAGGAACTTGTCGTCGCTCAACGTGCTGTGGTTGAAGCCGGTATGTGAGTCGGCAGCATTGGGTTCAAAGAGCAAATCGGAGACTCGCCCAATAATCTCGCCATACCGGCTGCGGATGAGCCGGCCACGCAGGTCGCGCGGGCTGCCTTGCAGGCCTGGCGTGCGCGATACCTCGTCCAGCGGTGCGACAGCATCGGCAATCACCACCGTGCCAATGGCACGCGGGCCGGTTTCGAGTAGCTCCTGCGCACGCCGGTATACGGTTTGCCCGGTACGGGCAAGGCCGACATACACCGGCATGCTGCGGCGCAGCATGCGGTACACCTGCCGGAGCTGGGAGGTATCCGTTGTTGTGATGGCAATAAACGGCGAGCCGACCACGATGCGCTGTTCCATATAGCGCGCCTCGTGCCGTTCAAAACCGAACAACTGGAAGGTCTGCGAAAGCTGGCGGATTTCCGATTGGTCCGGCACCTGGAACTCGTCATCGTTCTCGATCGTGTTCATGGTGTCACGAACCGTGCTGAGAATTTGGCCGACCGGGCCAGCAGAAAGGTAGGCTGCGCGGTCGGGCAAGATGACGGATGCCAGCCCCTCCAGCCACCTGCCAGCCGCCTCCAGGCTGCTGCGGGCAATGACTTCGGAGAGCACGGTACGGTACGGGTTGATGTCGTCGTTCTCTTCCAGCACTTCCTCACGCAGGATCACCGAAATGGTCGATGCTGGCTGCTGGCTACGTCGTAACTGGGCCAGCACATGTTCTGCATCGATCACATCGTCGAAGAGCGTAGTGATTGTGTGGGCAAACGGGCGGGTATCGCTCATGATGCGGGCTTCTCGATGGACCGCAACGGGAACCGGCTCTTGCCGGGCTGCACGAACGGAGTATCGAAGTGATTCGCCGAGATCGGCTGCACACTGAGCGTGCTCAACTCGGCATCAATCACGTTCTCACGCGATCGCAACAGGCTGCTCACAATCACCTGCACGGCTGCGCCAATGGGAATGGCGATAATCGAGCCGGCAGGCCCGCCCAGCTGGTTACCGATCAGCACAGCCAGAATGACCGTTAGCGGCGTCATGCCTACCGCGTGTTTCATGATGCGCGGCACCAGCAGGGCGCCTTCCAGTTGCTGAATGACGAATACCAACACCACCACCAGGATTGCCTTTTCCGGCGAGTCCGTCAGCGCAACGATGGCCGCAACCGCACCACCCAGGATGGGGCCGATGTAGGGAATCACTTCGGTGAGACCGGCCACCACGCCCAGTGCAAGCCAGAACCGCAGGTCGATCGCCCAATAGACGGTGCCGGAAATCACGCCGATCGTGATCATGAGCAGCAACTGACCCCGCGCCCAGCCACCGATGCGATATTCCACCTCGTCCCAAATGGCATGGGCGCGACCCCGAACCGCAAACGGGAACTGGCTCAGGAACCAGCGCTTGATGCTGACCTTCTCGACGGTCCAGTAGAACGTAACGATCAGCATGGAGATAAAGCTCATGCTGAAGCCGAGCACCGTATTGACGACGTTGAACGCCTGGTCAGGCTTCACGTTTGGATCGTTGCGGAACTGGTCCCACGCGTTCTCGATCTGGACAATCGCCCGGAATCCGGAACGGCGGATGGTGTCGTTACTGCTGTTCAGCGCCTGTTCGCGCAGGTTGGCAAAGATATCCGGGATGGCAGCATCGAAATTCGAGATTTGGCGGCCAAGCAGGGGCGCAAAATTGTAGATAGCAACCCCGATGACCCCAAAAATCACGATGTACCAGGTGAGCAACGCCGGGCCACGCCCGAATCCAATACGGCGCAGGCGATTGACGAGGGGTTCAATGACGGCGCCAAAAAGGATGCCAATTGCCAGCAGCAGGAGGATCGAACGCACCTGCCAGACAAAGTACGCGCTGACGCAGATCGCGATCACCAGTAGGGTCGCAACCATCACGCGTAGAATGAATGGCCTGGTGGACATGTGATGGAACTCCCGACGTGGCAATACCGGGAGGGTAAGAATCCCTCCCGGTTATGTGTGCCACCAGTTTACGGCGCGCAGATGTATTTGTCCGCATCCGCTGGAGCCGCCAGCAACTCCTGCTTCAGGTCCTCGTACCCGCTGCGGCCCATGAGCGCATAGGTGGCGTTCTTGCCCGCTTCCACGCCCGGTTGGCCGAACGGATTCACGTGGTACAGTGCCCCGGCCATGACCGTTTGCAGCTGCATCATGTAGAAGAACTCGCCCACGATTCCAGCATCAATTGTCGGGATGGTGATGGTGAGGTTCGGGCGCTCGGCCTGCGTAAGTGCCCACGCGGTAGCGAGGCGCTCACGGCTGAGCAGTTGGCCAAGCTCGCCACCCTTCATGTAGCCAAGGTCAGCATGCGGCGGCTCGGGAATCGCAACCGAATCGCGATACTCCTCAACAGCCACCAGTTGGATCAGCTTGTCGTTCGGGCCTTCGGTGTAGAGCTGCACCTGGCTGTGCTGGTCGATTGCGCCCAACGCCTTGATCGGGGTCTGGCCGGCATACACCACGGTGTCATCGGTGCTCAATTTCTTGCCCAGGCTCTCGGCCCACAGCTGGCGGAACCAGTCGCTGATGCCGAACAGGGAGTCGGCATACGGCATGGTGACCAGCATGGATTTGTCGTGCTTCGTATCCGCCAACACGGAAAGTGCGGCCAGCAGGTAGGCGGGATTCTCGCGCACGCTGTCGGTCAGGGCGCGCTCGCGCATGGCGCGGGCCCCGGCGAGCAGGCCGTGGATATCCACACCAGCCAGGGCAGCCGGGAGAAGACCCACTGCGCTGAGCACCGTCTGGCGGCCGTCCACCCCCGGGGGCACCGGGAACGTGCGGAAGCCCTGCTCGTTGGCCATCTGGCGGAGGATACCGGTTTCCGGATCGGTGGTGGCGATGATCTGCTTCGCTGCCTGCTCCTGTCCGAGGGCGTTGACAAGCGCATCACGCACCACGAGGAAGTTGGCGGCGGTTTCGGCGGTCTGGCCACTCTTGGAAACGACGTTCACCAGCGTGCGGCTGAGGTTAACGGTCTCGAGTGTGGCCCGAACCTTTTCCGGATCGGGATTATCGAGCACGAAGAAGCGCGGGCCAACCCGCTTGCCCTTCGGCAGAAGGTTGCGGTGCGGGTGGGCAAGCGCCATGATCGTGGCGATCGCGCCGAGGCTGGAACCACCGATACCGATGAGGATGAAGTCGTCGTATGCGTCGCGCGCTTCCCTGGCGAACGCGGCGATTTCGTCGGCGAGGGCGATATCGTCGGGAAGGTCCTGCCATCGCTGGATTTTCTCGGCGTGCTCCTGATTGACGCGGGCGTGCTGCTCGCTGATGTACTGCTGCAGATCGTCCAGCTCGGCATCACTGACACCATGGGCGCTACCAACCGCTCCATCCATGGCGTTGCGATAGTCGATGACAAGGCGGGATGACATCTCTTGCGACACAACACGATCCTTTCTGAAAGGCAATTTGGCCCAGAAGACGGGCATAACTACGGTATGAAGGATAGCATTTGCCATGCCCCGGCGGGCGTTTTCGGAACCGGGTTCGCACTCTGGGCATCGCCGGGGTAGCAGCGGTTACCAACCTCCCGTACCATTGGGCTACGTGTCTTCATTGGACCAGCCACGGGCAAATTGGGTGCCCGGTGTATGGACGTGAACAGGAGCAGGAATGACTTCCCTGGGCTTTGTTAAGAAAGCGCTCGCCGAGAAGGCGAAAGACCATGTGTGGCCGCACCAGCTGGCGTGGAATGTCCTGGCTGAGCAGGATGGCCTCACCATCTTCGAGTCCGGCAAGGATTCGACCCTTACCGATATCCACGGCAAGCAGTACCTCGACGGAATCTCGGGCCTGTGGGTGGTGAACGTGGGGCATGGCCGGGCGGAAATCGCCGAAGCCATGGCGGAGCAGGCGAAGAAGCTGGCGTATGTATCGTCTGTTGCCTACACCAATGAACCGGCGGCTCATTTGGCGCACAAGCTAGCCGAAATCACCCCGGGCGACCTCAGCCGGGTGTATATGGTGAGCGGCGGTTCCGAGGCGGTGGAAACGGCCCTCAAGATCGCCAAGCAGGTGCAGGCCATGCGTGGCTTCCCGCGGCGGTACAAGATCATCTCCCGCCGTGGCAGTTACCACGGCATGACCCAGGGCGCCATGAGCCTCACCGCCAGCCGCGAAGAGAAGTGGTTCGGCCCGTTCATGTACGGCGTGTCCCATGTGCCCGCCCCGAACCGTTATCGCAATGACTTCGGCCTTGAGGGCGAAGAGGGCGATATCATGGCCGCCCGCTACGTGGAGCAGGAGATTATCAACCAGGGCCCGGAAACCGTTGCCGCCGTGATCGGCGAGCCGGTATCCAGCGCGGCTGGTATCCACGTGCCCAGTCCTGTGTACTGGCAAATGCTGCGCGACATCTGCGATCGCCATGGCGTGATCCTGATCGCCGATGAGGTGATTAACGGCTTTGGCCGTACCGGCACCATGTTCTGCATGGAGCAGATGGGTGTCGCCCCGGATATCATGACCGTCGCCAAGGGCATCACCAGCGGCTATGTGCCGATGGGCGCTGCCATCGCCTCGTCGAAAATCTTCGCCGAGTTCGAGAACCAGCCGGAAATCTCCATGGGGCACCTGCTCACCTTTGGTGGCCATGCGGTGGCTGCAGCGGCTGCGCTGAAGAACATCGAGATCATGGAGCAGGAAAACCTCGTGGAGCGCAGCGCCGAGATGGGCGTCTACTTGCGCGAGCGCCTGGAAGAGCTGCGAAGCCATCCATCAGTCGGCGATGTGCGTGGTGTGGGCCTGCTGCAGGGGCTTGAAGTGGTGAAGAACCGCGAGAAGAAGACCCCGTTGGCGAAGAACGACAAGTTCTGCATCGAACTCGGCAAGAAGGTGTTCGAGAAGGGGCTGGTGACCCGCACCTGGAACATCGTCCACTTCGCGCCGCCGCTGGTGGTCACGAAGGACGAGATCGACCGCATGGTCACCATTGTGGATGAGGCCCTTACCGAGACCGAGCGCGAGTTCGCGCACGAGATCGAAGGGTAAATCCTCTTCAGGAGAAACGATAACGAGGGTGCCAGTGACGGCACCCTCGTTGCGTTAACGCCGGCTCGGCCACCAGTTCCAGCGTCCCATCAGTTGCATGGTGGCGGGCAACAGGAGGAGTCGGATGATTGTGGCGTCGATTACCACCGCAATCGCCAGGCCGATGCCCAATGCCTTCACAACGTCCAGGTCGCTGAACGCAAACGCCAGGAACACAGCCAGCATGAGCACGGCACTGGCGGTGACAATGCCTGCTGCCTGCTCCAGCCCCACGTTGACGGCGCGGGTGGTATTGCCATGCTGCAGCCAGCCCTCGCGGATGCGGCTGAGCATGATGACCTCGAAATCCATGCCGAGGCCGAAAAGGAAACAGAACATCAGCACTGGCACCAACATCACGGTTGTGCCGGTCGCCTCCGCATTAACCAGTCCGGCGAGGTGACCGTCCTGGAAGATCCAGACCAGCATTCCGAACGACGCACCCATGGATGCCAGGTTGAGCAGGACCGCCTTGACCGGCAACACCACGGATCGTAGGTGGACGAACAGGGTCGCGGCGGAGAGAGCGATCACCCATGTGATGACAACCGGGGTGCGCCCGGCGACGTGATCGAGCACGTCGACATCCAGCGCTAGGCGGCCGCCCACCAGCACCGTGAGCCCGTCAACCGGGTGGAGTTCGAAGTCCGTTCGGAGATCGCGCACGAGGGAGTGCAACTCACCATCGGAGAGCGAGCTCACCGGGTAGATGGTGATCAATGCGGCGGAAGGTGTAAGGAACGGCTGGCTCGCGGTGACAAGGCCCGGTTCGAGCGTGAACGCGGTCGCCAGTGTGCTGGCGTTGAACCCGGCTGGAACGAACGTCCACAGGCTCTCCACCCGCTGCACGTCCGGATCTTTTGCGATGCGCTCGGTGAGGTCCTGGTAGCGGTTAAGGTTGCGGGAATCCAGCATTGAACCGCGCTCCGGCTGGATCACGATTTCGATTGGCGAGATCGATGTGAGGGGGAACTGCTGCTGGATCAGTTCCGCAGTGGAGCGGCTTTCGGTACCCGCTGGCAGGTTCTCAAGGCCAGGCGAAACGAGGCGGATCCCGAGGAGCGGGGCGGTGAGGATACCCAGCAGGCACAGGCAGAGCAGCAGCGTGGCAAAGGGCTGTTGCTGGCGCACTGCTTCGATGCGTGGCAGCAGACGGGCCGGCCTGCGGGGCTGTGAGCTGCCGGTTATGCGGCCCGCGAACACCACCAGCGCCGCCGGCAGCGAAACTAACGCCAGGACGACGGCGGCCACCACGACCAGCGCACCGAGTAGCGCGGTTGTCGTGGCGGCGGGCACGTCGAAAAAGAATAACCCGCTGAGGCCGATTGCCACGGTGGAACCCGCGGTGATCACGGTCTTGCCTGCGGTGGAGAGTGTGGCCGCCAGCGCTTCCTGGAGGGGCCGATGGACGATTTCCTCGCGGAACCTGCTCACCATGATCAACGCATAATCAATTCCAACTGCCAGCCCCAGCATGGTGACGGCATTCACTGTAAACACGTTCACCGACGCTTGACGCCCCACCACACTCATGGCCGCCAGGGTGATGATCAGGCTCCCTGCAGCCAGCGCCACCGGCAGCAGCGTCGGCACCACCCCGCGAAAGATCACCACCAGCAGCACGAGCGTAATCGGCAGGGAAAGGAGTTCTGCCCGGACGAGGTCGTTATGGCCAACGGTGCGGAAATCGTTGCTGACCATCGGAAGGCCGGTAAGGCGTACCTCGAGTTCCGTAGGGGCGAGGTTGGCACGCAGCCAGTCGGGAGTGCCGAAATCACCATCGGGAGGTGCGTTGAGGGTGATCACCGCCAGGCTGCTGCGCCCGTCTTCGGACAGCAGGATGTTGTTCAGGACCTCGTTGCGGGTGGTGCCCCAGGTGAGGACCGAATCGACGCCATCTATCGCCCGAAAGGGCCGCACGGCGAACTGCACCTGCTCCACAAACGCGGCATCGCTGGCCGCGAGTTTGCCGGTGGGATCATGGAAATAGAGATAGTAGGTAGTGTCGCTACGGCCGAACTCTTCCGCGCCAAGCTGTTGTACCTGTACGGCATCGGCTGAATCGGGTAGCCAGCCATCGGGAACGGTGTACCGGGTGGATGTCATCGCCAGCGGTACAAGCGCGGAACAGGCCATCAGCGTGAGGAGCAGCAGGGCCTGTGCATGTCGCACAATCCAGGCGCTCCATGGCTGTGAGACGTGATGACTTGTCACCCTGCCCATCCGCGAGAACCCCCGGCCATTCCTGAGAAACGCCCTCGGGGTAGTGTACAGTGCACGTGCGGTTATCGGATGTGAACACGGAGTGGCCATGGCCCGGCAGGTTGTACCCGAAACAGGGAGTCGACGGCGCACATTTTCGGACGACCTCTATTTGCTGGTCGGTATCCTCGGTGATGTGATCCAGGAGACGGCGGGCGCCGATGCCTTCGCGCTGGAAGAGGCAGTACGCGCTGGCGGCAAGCGACTGCGCAACGGCGACGCAGGTGCCGGTGAACTCCTCGACGCCCTTATCCAGGGAGCCGATTCCGACGACCTGCGTATGCTCATCCGTGCCTTCACCAACTATTTCCAGCTCAATAACCTCGTTGAGGACAGCGAACGCATCCGGCGGGTCCGCCGGCGCGAGCGGGAGAACCCGGATGTGCCCCGGCGTGGCTCGATCCACGAGGCGATAGGCGCCCTGGCGCGTCGCGGAGTCTCCGCCAGGCAGATGCAGGAGATGCTAGACCAGGCCGATATCCGGTTCGTGCTCACGGCCCACCCGACCGAGGCCCGGCGGCGCACGATCATCGACAAGCTGGCGCGCATCTTCCACACCATCCGCGACCTCGACGAGCGCCAGGCCCTGCCGCGCGAGGTGGACCGTGCGCGCACGATGATGGCCTCGGCCATCTCCGGCCTGTGGGCCAGCAACGAGCTTCGCATCACCCAGCCCACAGTGCAGGATGAACTGCGCGCCACACTCGTCTATTTCGGGGCCAGCCTGGCGCCGGTGCTCACCGGTATCTACCGGGATATCGAGGAAGCGTTGGAGGATGTGTACCCCGACCAGCCGGTGACGGTGCCATCGTTTATTCGGTTTGGGTCCTGGATTGGCGGCGACCGCGATGGTAATCCGTTCGTGACCCCGGAGGTCACGGTTGAGGCGCTCCAGATGATGCGCGTGGCGGCTATTGACCTGCTCTACGATCGCCTCCGCTGGCTCGCCGGGCGTGTTTCTGTTCACAACAAGATGGTGCCACCAACACCGCTGCTTAATGAGCGGCTGGAGCGCTATGGCGCAATGTTTCCGCAACTGGATGCCTTCCTGGCCGTGAACAACGAGGGGGAGCCGTATCGCCACCTGCTCACGCTCATGCGCGAGCGCCTCGCGGCCACGCGGGATAACGCTCCGCACGCATACGGGACGTCTGGCGAGTTGCTGGACGACCTGCGGCTCGTGGACCGGGCGCTGCGAGAGCAACACCTCGGCCGTATCGCCAATGGCGACCTGCGAGATATCATCCGCCTGGTCGATGTCTTCGGATTCCACCTTGCCGTCCTGGATATTCGCGATCATGCGAGCCGCCATCGAGCGACAGTGGACTGGCTGTTCCGGCATGCAGGGATCGAGGACGACTATGCGGCGTTGCCCGAGTCGACCAGGGTTGAGGTGTTACGCAGGGCGATTTCCGATCCACGCCCGCTTGTATACCAGCATGCAGCCGGTGTGCCGGATATTGCCGCGGAAGTGCTGGAGACCTTCCGCACCATTCGCAACCACCTGAACGAGCAGACAACGCCTGTTGTGCCGGCCTACATCATCTCGAACAGTGAGACGGCGTCCGATTTGCTGGAGGTACTGCTGCTGGCAAAGGAAACCGGCCTATGCGATACGGGTGGCCGGAACGCGCGAATACGGATCGTGCCGCTGTTTGAGGAGCGCCACACGCTCCAACGCGCTGCCACCACCATGCACGCGTTGCTGGAAATGCCGGAATACCGCGCTGCCCTTGAGGACAGCGGTGGTGTCCAGGAGGTGATGGTGGGCTACAGCGATTCCAACAAGGATGCAGGGTATTTCGCTTCCAGCTGGGGACTCTACCAGGCACAACGACAGCTTGCCGACCTCTTTGGCGAGTACGGCGTGGACTTCATGTTTTTCCATGGCCGGGGTGGGGCAGTGGGCCGGGGCGGTGGCCCCACCAACAAGGCGATTCTGGCGCTGCCGCACAACACCGTTCAGGGGCGCATCAAGGTGACGGAACAGGGAGAGGTCATCTCCACGCGCTACGCCAACCCCGAGATTGCGCATCGCGAGATAGAACTGGCCGTAGGCGCGGTGCTCGCAAAATCGTTTCCGCTCCGCGATTGGGATGGCGGCGAGGAAACGCCTGAGGAAGCCGCCACGTTCGCCTGCATTATGGAGCGGATGGGGGAGGTATCGGCGGCAACCTATCGCGATCTGGTGTATGGCGATCCGGATTTCGTCACGTTCTTCTACCAGGCAACGCCGATCGATGCGATTTCCCGGTTGCAGCTGGGGTCGCGCCCGGCGAAACGGGCCGGAACAAACGATATCCGCCAACTTCGCGCCATCCCGTGGGTGTTCAGCTGGACCCAGTGCCGCATTATCCTGCCCGGATGGTTTGGGCTCGGCACGGCGCTGCAGGCCGCTATCGACGAGTACGGGCTGGACCAGCTGCAGCGCCTGTGGCTGAACCGGCCGTTTCTGCATTCCACGCTCAGCAACGCCGAGATGGCCATCGCGAAGGCGGATATGGGTATAGCGGCACGCTACATCCAGCTTGTGCAGGATGAGACCATTCGTGACCGCATCTGGTCGCGGATTCGCGAAGAATACGAACTCACGGTGCGCATGATCCTGGCTGTCACCGGCGAAGAACGATTGCACGATCGCGATCCCCGGCTGCAGCGCACGTTCGAGCGTCGTAACCCGTATGTGGACCCGCTCTCGCTCATCCAGGTCGAACTGCTGCGTCGGTGGCGCGCCAGTGACGACGACCCGGAGCTGATCGAGGCGCTTCAGCTGGCAGTGAACGGCATTGCGGGCGGGCTTCGCAACACCGGCTAGTACACTAGCCGCATGGAACATGAATCTCCGGCCCGACCACCCTATATTCGCGTCGCTGTTGAGGGGGCACCTGCCCACCTCGATTCCGGCGTGCTCACCTACCTGGCGCCGCAGGATGGCGAGATACCGGTGGTAGGCCAGCTGATTCGCGTGCCGTTGCGCAACAAGCTGGTGCTGGGGTTTGTGGCCGGATACTCCGCCGAGGAGACCCCGTTCAACCTGCGACCGATCGGCGAGCCGGTACAACCGGAAACGATCCTGACAGCCACGCAATGGGAGCTATCCACGTGGCTATGCCACGAAACGGCTGGCTCGCTGTTCTCAAGCGCAGCCCTCTTCCTTCCACCGGGTCGGTTGTGGAAGGCTGTAGACGTTTACACCCTCAATCCGGATGCCAACCTGGAAGGTCTTGACCTGACTGAAACCCAGCGGCTGGTCGTCAACGAGCTCCAGGCCGAGGACGAACTGACCCTGGACACATTGCGCGCCCGCACCGGCCGCAAGCTCACGTCGGTACTGCCCGAACTGGTGAAAATGGGCGCCATTATGCGCTGGCAGCGCGCCGAGAACCGGGTGCCGCGCACGCCGATGGTGAAGCTGGTGCGGCTGCTGAACCCCGACGTTGCGCTGACAGCCACGGCAACCCGCCAGCGGCAGGTGCTGGATGCCATCATCGAGCTCGACCGCTGGCGGAAATCCGAGGGTGACGACCTCATTCCGCTCGCTGATCTCCAGGCCCAGGTAGACGGTGCCACAGGGACGCTCGAACCCTTGGCGAAGAAGGGCGCTATCGAGGTGCTGGAACTGCCGGCCCGGGATGCGCCGGAGCCGCGTGCCAGTACCGTGCCGACGCTCACGCCAGCCCAGCAGGATGCATGGAGGGGCATCGAACAGGCCCTGCAGGAGAGTGATTCGACGCCGAATCTGCTGTTCGGCGTGACTGGCTCCGGCAAGACCGAAGTCTACCTGCGCGCGGTTGCATGGTGCCTGCGCCACAATCGTTCCGCGCTGGTGCTGGCACCGGAAATCGCCCTCGCGACGCAGGTGGTGCGCCGGTTCGTCGATCGCTTCCCCGGCCGGGTGGAAGTGATGCACAGTGCCATGAGCGAGGGCGAGAGGTACGACCTGTGGTCGCGCATTGCTGCGGGCGAGGTGGACGTGGTGGTGGGGCCGCGCTCGGTGCTCTTCGCTCCGATTCCCCGGCTCGGCCTGATCGTGATCGATGAGGAGCACGATGCCAGCTTCAAGCAGGATAATGACCCCCGCTATCACGCCCGCAGCGTCGCCATCAAAATGGCGCAGGTGTGCAATGCCGGACTCGTCCTGGGCTCAGCCACCCCGGCGGTAGAATCGATGTGGAAGGCGCAGCAAGGCGAGTATCGCCTGCACGAGCTATCTCACCGGGTAAGCCCGCAATCCGGCACGCTGGAATTGCCCGAAGTGCGCGTGATCGACCTCAAGGCTGAACTGCGGGCTGGCAACGCCGATTTGCTCAGCCGGGAGTTGCAGGCGCAGATTGAACGGTCACTTGCGGCCAATGAGCAGGCAATTGTGCTGCTGAACCGGCGCGGGATGAGTACGGTAGCGATCTGCCGGGATAACGGGCACCGCATTGTCTGCCCGAATTGCGATATCCCGCTGGTGTACCACGCCGATATGAAGATGATGGTCTGCCACCGCTGCGATCATCGCCTGGTGCCGCCCACACGGTGTCCAGAGTGTGGCGGGCGGCTCGATTTCCTGGGCGCGGGCACCCAGCGGGTGGAGGAATCGGTACGCAAGCGGTTCCCCGATGCCCGGGTGATGCGGTGGGATGCCGACGCCGTGCGGCAGGTGGGGTTCCGGGCATTGCTCGACCAGGCGGAAGAACACCGGGTCGATATCATTGTCGGCACCCAGATGGTGAGCAAGGGGTTTGATTTGCCGCGCGTCACCACCATCGGCGTGGTACAGGCCGATAGCATGCTCTACCTGCCGGACTTCCGCAGCGCCGAGCGCACGTTCCAGTTACTCACCCAGGTGGCTGGCCGGGCGGGCAGGCGAGGGCCAGGCAGTATCGTGGTGTTCCAGACGTACACGCCGGAACACTACGCGGTACAGGCAGCCAGCCGCCACGACTACCAGCGCTTTTATGCCGACGAGATAGCGTTTCGCGAGCGATTCCGCTTCCCGCCCATGCACCGGCTTGCGCGGTTCGTGTATCGCGCGGATAGCGATGAAGCGGCCGCGCTGGAAGCCGGCCTGATGGCGCGGGCACTCGCCAGCCATGCCTATCGCAACCGCATCGAGATGGAGTTGCTGGGCCCATCACCGGCGTTTGTGGCCAAGATCCGCGGCCAATACCAGTGGCAGATTGTGTTGCGTACAACGCAGATGGATGCCGTGCTGCGCGACCTTCCCCGGCGGCAAGGCTGGGTGACCGATATCGACCCCGAGAGCATGCTGTAGGTGTAGAATTGCCTGTGGTGCCGCCTATATGCGGCCACATAATCGCCTGTGGAGTAAATGGTTAATGGCTATCCTGAAAATCGTTACGGACCCTGCCGACCCGGTATTGCGCAAGAAAGCAGTGAAACTGCGCAAGGTGGACGACGGCATTCGCAAGCTTGCCGAAGATATGTTTGAGACCATGCTGGATGCGCCAGGTGTTGGCCTGGCGGCTCCGCAAATCGGCAAGAGTATCCGCCTGATCACGGTGCACATTCCGGCCGATGAGGAAGAGGGCACCGAAGAAGTGAGTCTCATGCTGATGAACCCTGAGATCGTCAAGGCATCTGGCGAGCAAACGGGGCCGGAAGGATGCCTCAGCATTCCCGGCCTTGCCGGTAACGTCACCCGGGCCTGGAATGTCACGGTAAAAGCCATTGATATGGACAACAAGCCGGTTCGCATCAAGGCCGAGGGCTACCTCGCGGTGGCGCTTCAGCACGAGATCGACCACCTCGATGGCATCCTCTTCATCGACCGTATCCCGGACAAGAAAGAGGATCTCTGGGCGGTGGACGAATAGGTTCGTTCCCTAGGGGACGATGATATCTGGCCGGTGAACTTTCAGCCGTTCCACGCGCACGATGCTTGTGATCGCCTCCACGGCAGCGGTGAGCCGGTCATCCTCGTTGAACACCACGTAATCGAACTCCTGGACCTCGTTGAGCTCGGAGCTGGCGGTGCGGAAGCGCTTCATCAGCACGTCCGGATCATCCGTCTTGCGGTCGCGCAGGCGGGTGAGGAGGGCTTCCATTGATTCCGGTGCAAGGAAAATGCTGATGGTGTTCGGGATCAGGCGTCGCAGCGTGGCCGCACCCTTGACATCGACCTTGATGATGACATCGCGGTTCTCGTTCAGGCCGTCGAGGATCGGCTGCTTCGGCACACCGTAGTGGTTGTCGTACACCAGCGCGTTTTCGATGAAGGCATCGGCCTCGATCCCGGCAACGAAATCGGCTTTCGTCATGAACTTGTAGTGAACGCCGTCAATTTCGCCTGGTCGCATGGGCCGTGTGGTGGCGGTGACAACGTACTGTGCATTGGGGAACGCGACGCGTAGCTGCTCGATCACCGTATCCTTGCCGACACCGCTCGGTCCGGAAATGATGAAGATTCGTGGAGCGTTGCGGGACCGGATGTCCTCGATCAGCCTGTTGCCTTCAGCGTACATCTGCTGTAAATGCTCGTTCTGATCGTAATTGGACTGATCCGGGTTCGACAACGGTCTTTGCTCCTGGTGTTTGGCGGTCACATCGCAGGAGTGCGATGATTGAAGAGAATACCGCGAAACAGCGTCTGATGGGTAGCCGATCATGTTTGATGTACTGACAACCGGGGCGGTCGTCGAAGAACTGCGCCGCACAATTATGGACGGCCGCATCCAGCGGCTGGGAATGGTAGATGCGCTGACCATCGGCGCAGAGGTGTATGCGCATGGCCAGCGGCGACATTTTATTGCCAGCGCTAGTGCTGAGAACCCGCGGGTGCACCTGGTGTCGTCGATGCCAAGTACCGACCCGAACCTGATTACGCCGTTCAGCCAGTTGATTCGCAAGTTCGTCCGTGGCGGCTACATCGTCGATATCACCCAACCGCCGCTGGAGCGCATCGTTACGCTCAGCATCGCCAAACGGATGGGTCCGGCTGGTGAGGAACTGGCCGATGAGGACGACGATCCGGACGATATCTGGAGCGGCGACAACGTAAGCCGGCTCAATCTCGTGATCGAGATCATGGGGCGGCACAGTAACCTCGTGCTGGTGGATGAGGACGGCCTGGTGCGCGAGAGCGCCAAGCGCGTGACGCCATCCATGAGCCGCGTCCGCCCAATCCTGCCGAAGCGCGCATACGAACTGCCGCCACCACCCGATAAGCCCGATCCGCGGCAGGTGACATCGGCAACGATGGAGCAACTGCTGCGTACCTCGAAACCAACGGAAGCGCTGGACAAGGTGCTGGTGCGCGGCTTCCGCTCCATGAGCCCGCAGACGGCGCGTGAAGTGGCCTTCCGCGCCACTGGCGATGCGCAGGTCAAGCTGGGGGAGGTGCATCCAGATACTGCCGGCGAGCTTGCCCGCACATTGCGTGGGCTCTATCAGCCGCTGCTGACGGGCGCGTGGGATCCCAAGGTGTACGAGCGGGACGACCTGCCGGTCGGATACGGCGCACTGCCAATGGGACACCTGGCGGCCGAAGCCGAAGAAGTCGATGCGCCAAGCATCTCTCGCGCCATCGAGATGGCCCAGGCGGCAAGTGGCGTAGAGACGCCCAAGGACCATGCCCAGCGACGGGCCCAACTGGTGGGGAACATTGATCGCGCCATTCAGAGCGTCAGCACCCGCCTGCATAGCCTGAATCAGCAGCACGAGCGCAGCAAGGACGTGGAGCGCCTGCGTCGTTGGGGCGACGCTATTTACGCCTACCTGTGGCAGATCCAGCCGGGCGATACCGAACTGATCGCGGCGACGGAAGCAGGGGAGGAGCGGATTCCGCTCGATCCGGCCAAGGACCCGAAAGAGGTGGCTGCCGAATACTTCGAGGATTACCGCAAAAGCCAGAAGGCCGGGGAACAACTGCCGGAGCGCATTGAAAGCACGACTGCGGAGTTGCGCTACCTGGAGCAACTGAAGTGGATGGCCGGTGAGGCCGAGGGTTTTGCCGCTATTGAAGCCATTCGGCAGGAATTCGACGAGCATACGGGCGGCAAACACAGCGGCAAGCAGAACAAGGGTCACCATGCCGGCAGGAAGCAGACCAGCCGCAAGGTGAGCCCGCTAACGGACGATGATGGCAACCTGTATTACATCGGTCGCAGTGGACGCGAGAATGAGCAGGTAACGTTCGAGATCGCGCACGCCGAGGACTGGTGGCTGCACGCGCGTGGAGTGCCGGGCAGCCACGTCATCCTGCGCACGCGCATCCCGACGGATGATCCGGCGGTGGATGTGCTGGAACGTGCTGCAAGTATCGCCGCCTGGTACAGCCAGTCGCGGAATTCCGGGAACGTGGAAGTGGATATTACCCAGCGTCGCAATGTGCGCAAGATTCGGGGTGCCGGGCCGGGCATGGTGACGTACCGCAACGAGCACACGATCCTTGTGCCCGCGAAGGACGAGAGAGCACTCGGGCTGGAGTAGGGACGAGAACGGGCCGGTGGAGTGATCCACCGGCCCGATGTGATGATATACCCTGCTCTCGTGCCACACTCAGTCGGTTCGAGGGCTTGTCCCGACTGCACCTTCATTTGAACTGCCTGAAACGGTTGTTCGGGCGAATACTGCACCCAAGATAATCCCAAGTTCGTAAAGGAGCACCATCGGCACTGCTACAAGGGCCAAATTGAACGGATCCGTGGTGGGTGTAAGCACGGCAGACCCAATCAGGAGGAGTAGATAGGAGTATTTTCTCCAAGAGCGAAGTTTCGCCGGACTGGCAATTCCCAGTTTGGCGAGGATGAAAATGACCAAAGGCAACTGGAAGGCGATGCCCAGGCCCAGGATCAGAAGCAGGAAGAGGCTGGTGGTCTCGTTCGCGTCAATACCTTCGAAGTCGATGAGGCCCTCATTCCATCTGGAAAGGAACCACATTGACCGTGGGATGGCGATGGCCCACGCATATACCATCCCTGACACGAGGAGAATTGTCACGAAGGGAAGCGACAAGTACAGAAATCGCTTTTCCTTGCGGGTCATGCCCGGTGCCAAGAATGCGATCAACTGGTACACAATCCATGGCAGCATAATGGCGATCGCGATGTATGCGGAAACCTTGAACGATAATGTCATCGTCTCAACAGGCGACCGGATATCAAAGGTTGCGACCTGGGCTTTTTCGATCATAAGCTTGATGACGCGTTTATGGACGATGAACCCAAAAATGAACGCGGGCACCAAACCAATGAAAACGCGAATGATGCGATCACGAAACTCCTCAAGGTGCTCTTGAAGAGTCATCTCCTCAAAAACCTCTGGCTCGTCAGAGTTTGCATCGGGAAGTTTGGGCAGGGAGAACTTCGGCCTGAAGTTCCTTATTGAGCGCGCCATTGTAGAAGGCTCCTTGTGAGAACGTTCCGGCGCGAGGTTCGGACCATGTATCTCAGCGACGCTGAAGGACGACCAGGATGGATACACGGTTCGTCGGCTGCCACGGTCTCGTGGCATTGCCTCTTACAGGCAGTGGCCGCAAGGTCGTTCGCTCGCAGTAAACAATACGGGTGACTGAGAGAATTACTGCTCAATCACCCGCATATGATACACGAATTGTGGCCCGTCACGACCGTAAGCGGCTTCGCCGGGGATTCTTCGCTTCGCTCAGAATGACGGGGCGGTTAGGCGCCAGCGTGCTCGTCGATGTAGCGCACGGCATCGCCAACGGAGCGGATCTTCTCGGCATCCTCGTCCTTGATTTCAAGGTCGAATTCCTGCTCCATGGCCATGATGACTTCAACAAGGTCCAGCGAATCGGCATCGAGATCGCCGATAAACTCGGCATTCTCGGTTACCTGATCGGCCTCAACACCGAGTCGATCCACCACGATCGCCTGAACGCGCTCGAGCGTAGTTGCCATTAGGGTCTTCCTCCTGATATCAACCTGCCCAGGCTCACGTATGCAGGGCAGCCAGTTGTTGCCGCAAAACAGCCGAATTTCACAGGTTGTTTCCATCCTGCCATATTCGATGGTGAAAGGATACCCGTAACCACGCGGGCCGTCGACCTGATTACCCGCGCTGTGCCGGGAGTTGTTTGCTGATGGTACCAAGCACGCCGTTCACGAACCGGCTGCTGTTGGGGCCACCGAATCGCTTCGCAATTTCCACCGCTTCGTTGATGGCGACGCCAACCGGAACATCGGGCTGGTAGTACAGCTCGTAGATGGCGAGGCGCAACACGCTACGATCTACCGCTGCGATCTGCGCGATCGGGAACGCCGGAGCAGCCTTCGCCAGCACCGGATCGATGCGATCCAGGGCCGCAAGCGTACCCCGTGTCAGCTTCTCGGCGTGGTCGGCTACCTCGTTGGGTACATCATCCACTGCCTGCTCGTCGGTGTCGGTGGTTTCCAGGGCGCTTTCGGGCAGCATGGTAGTGTCGTGGCGGATGCGGCCAATGACTTCATCCACGTCGTGCTCGGAGTTGTCGATCTCGAACAGGGTTTGCATGGCAAGCACGCGGCCCTGGTGCCGCACAGACGAGCGCTCGATATAGGCACCCTTGCCGAATGCGCGGGGTCCACGTTTCTTGCCCTGATACGGGCGTTTCTTCGGTGCCTGCTTTTCAGGATTCGACGACATTTACGCCTCACCTGTTGCGACGTTGTCGACGTAGATGTCCACGGATCGCACGGTCATGCCGAGCATGCGGCCCGCCGCCACGCCGACATCGCGACGGATGGTTTCGGCAACGGACGCGACATCGTGTCCGGAATGCAGCGTAATGGCGATATCAACGTCGATCTGGTCGCCGTCTACCACCACGCGCACCTTGCCGTCATCAAACGCCTTGCCCGAGATTTCCTCGTCGCGCTTCTTCCCCTTGCGGGACGTGATGGCGACCACGCCGTCGATTCCGCGCACAGTGGTTTCGATCAGTTGGATGAGCACTGCCGGCGCAATGCGCACGGTGCCCTTGACATCGGTATTGGCGTCGATCGGTACGGTCGTCGTTACCTCGGCCCTTGCGGAGAGGGGTTTGTTATCGGTCATTGGGCGTCCTCCTCATCGAGAACATCATCAGCAAACAGGGAATCGCCCCGGCGCGCGAAGAACTCCGGGATAAACCCGGTGTGCACGTCCGCAGCCTTGAATGCCGGGTCGGCCATGATTTCCTGGTGGAACGGAATGGTGTGTTTCACGCCGGTAAGCACCGTTTCCCGGAGTGCGCGGTCCATGCGGACTACGGCCTCTTCACGGGTCTTGCCCCAGGTAATCACCTTGCCCAGCAGCGAATCATAGTAGGGCGGGATGGAGTAGCCGGCAAACAGGTGGGAATCCATGCGCACGCCAGGTCCACCGGGAGCAACATAGGTCTCCACCTTGCCGACGCTCGGCCTGAAGTCGTTGCTGGCATCTTCCGACGTGATGCGGCACTCGATGCTGTGGCCGCGGGTGCGGTAATCCTCTTCCCGAAGGTTGAGCTTTTCGCCAGCAGCGACACGGATTTGCCAGCCTACCAGGTCGAGGCTGGTGACCTCCTCGGTGATCGGGTGCTCCACCTGAATACGGGTGTTCATCTCCATGAAGTAGAAATGGCCATCGGAATCTAGCAGGAACTCCAGCGTGCCAGCACTGTAGTATCCGGCAGCTTTGGCACCCTTTTCGGCGGTACGCAACAGGTTTTTGCGCACCTTGTCCGGCAGGTTAGGGGCGGGTGCTTCCTCCACCACCTTCTGGTGGCGGCGTTGCAGGCTGCAATCACGATCGCCGACCGCAATCACATTGCCGTGCATATCGCCCAGCACCTGCACCTCCACGTGGCGTGGCTTGATGAGGAAGCGTTCGATGTACACATCGCCGTTGCCGAAGGCGCTCTCGGCCTCGCTCTGCGCCATGGGGTAGCCGCGGCTCAGTTCGGCATCATTGTGGGCAACGCGCATACCCCGGCCGCCGCCACCGGCAACTGCCTTGATCACCACCGGATACCCGATTTCGCGGGCAGCATCGCGAGCATGCGCGAGGGTGGGCACAATGCCCTGGGTGCCGGGAAGCATCGGCACGCCGGCTTCCTTCATCACCCGGCGGGCCTCGGCCTTGTTCCCCATCTTGTCGATCACCTGCGGCGACGGGCCGATAAAGGTGACACCCACCTGCTGGCAAACCTCGGCCAGGTAGGCATTCTCTGCCAGGAATCCGTAGCCGGGGTGAATGGCATCGCAGCCGGTCACAAGTGCGGCGGTAACTACTGCCGGGATGTTGTTGTAACTGCGGGCCACCGCTGCCGGGCCGATACACACCGCCTCGTCGGCGAGGCGCACCGGGAGCGAATCGACATCCGCTTCGCTATATGCCACCACAGCGGGCACGCCGAGATCGCGGCATGCCCGCAAGATGCGCAATGCGATTTCGCCCCGGTTCGCGATCAGGATTTTCTTGAACATGCGCGTTCTCCCAGGCTCCATGCCGAACCGGCTAGGACGCCATGCTCATGCCGCCATCGACCGAGAGGACCTGCCCGGTGATGAACGAGGCACCGTCCGATGCCAGGAAGGCCACCGCGTTGGCGACATCTTCCACCGTCCCGAACCGGTTCAGTGGAGTGGCATCGAGTAGCTGCTTCTTCAGGTCGTCGGGGAGCACATCGGTGAGGCGGGTATCGATAAAGCCGGGCGCCACCGCGTTTACGGTGATCCCACGGCTGCCGACTTCCTTGGCGAGCGTTTTGGTGAGGCCAATGAGGCCGGCCTTGGCGGCGGCATAGTTTGCCTGGCCTGCATTCCCCATGCGGCCAACCACGCTGGTGATATTGATGATGCGGCCGGATCGCTGCCGGAGCATCGGGCGGACAACCGCCTTGGAGGTGAGGAATGCGCCCTTGAGGTTGGTGCTGAGAACGGCATCCCAGTCGTTCTCGCTCATCCGCATGATCAGGTTGTCACGCGTAATGCCGGCATTGTTGACCAGCACATCGATATGGCCAAACGCCTTAATCGCGGCATCAATGGTTGCGTTGGCGCCTTCGGCGGTGGAGACATCGGCCGAGACGACTTCTACACGGCGACCGCTGCCAGCAAGTGTGGTTTTGGCTGCTTCCGCTGCTTCGGAGTCGCCACGATAGGTGAGGAGCAGATCGTATCCATCGGCTGCCATGCGTTCGGCAATGGCCAGGCCAATTCCGCGCGTACCGCCGGTGATAACCGCTACCGGCGTCCTCTGCTCGTCAGTCATCCGTACCTCCATATCCTGTCAAGGTGCATCGTGGATCGCCCCTCAACGGCGCGACCCGGAAACGTACTGCAATAGCCTATTGTGCCGCATGAGCGGTGCCACTAACACCCCAGCGCACCAGCCCGGCAGCCCATGCCAGCCCGGCCCCAAACGCCACCATGAGCACGTTATCGCCTTCGTGGAGCTTGCCTGCGTCCGCCGCTTCGGCCAACGCGATTGGCACCGAGGCGGCTGATGTGTTGCCGAATCGATCCAGGTTGACCCACACCTTGTCCATTGGCAACCGCAGTTTGCGGGCTGCCGCATCAATGATGCGGATGTTTGCCTGGTGAGGAATGAGCATGTCCACATCGTCCAGCGTCATGCCGGCTTTCTCGATACATTCCACCGACGAATCGCCAATGACGTTGACGGCGAATTTGAACACCGCCTGGCCGTTCATCTGCAGGTGGGGGCGAGCATCCGGGAAGATATCGGCGCTTTCCGGGGCGAACCGGGCAGCGCCGGGAACGAACAGGTGTTGCGCGCCGCTGCCATCGGCCCCCATGACGGCGCTCAGCAGGCCGCGCTCCTCGGTACTGGCTTCCAGCACCACGGCGCCGGCGCCATCACCGAACAGGATGCAGGTGCTGCGATCGGAGAAATCGATATAGCGGGTGAGGGTATCGGCACCGATCACCAGCGCCCGCCGGTACACACCAGCGTTTACGAATTGAGTCGCCACGTTGAGGGCGGTAACGAACCCGGCACAGGCCGCGCCAACATCAAACGCTGCGGCACTGCTGCCGATAGCCGCCTGCACCATACACGCCTGGGAGACGAGGAAATCATCGGCAGTGGCAGTCGCCACAACGATCAGCTCGATATCGTTGGGCTGCAGCCCTGCCTTCTCGATTGCGCGATTACCGGCAAGGGAAGCCAGCGAGGTAGTGGAATCGGCTTGCCCGACAATACGGCGTTCGCGAATACCGGTACGCGACACAATCCATTCGTCGCTGGTTTCTACCATCTTCTCCAGATCGGCGTTGGTCAGCACCCGGTCAGGTACGGCATAGCCCCATCCAGTAATCGCGGCGTTGGGCATGGTTACTCCTGCTTAAGGGTGATGCGGCGGTCGGTGAGGGGAACAAGGGGCCACATCGACGTGTGTATGGCTCATAATACCGGAGTTTGCGGGCCGGTGTCCCATTGGGACACGCCGGTGGCACGCACAAGAAACAGGCGGGGAGCAAGCTCTCCCGCCTGTTGTCACCGAAACGAACGGGCCGAATTTACTCGGCGGCGCGCTGGCGAGTCTCGATCTCAATAACCTGGCGACCGCGGTACTTGCCGCAGGTCGGGCACACGTGGTGGGCCAGCTTCGGCGCACCGCATTCGCGGCACGGCTGGATCTGCGGTGCAGCAATGAAGTGGTGTCGGCGGCGGTTGCCCTGACGAGCGCGGCTGATTCGTTGTTTGGGAAGAGCACCCATGTTCAGATCTCCTGTACTGCCGCACCGTGCGGCATTGGCTACGTGTATCGCCACCCCGGCGATTCAAGGTTGCGAGGGGCTATTGCTCCTCGTTATCCAGCAAGTGTTGTAGCGCCGCAAAGCGCGTATCTGCGGATTCCCTCTCGTCGTTCTCAATCTGCAATGGCCCCGGGCAATCTGGCCCGCATACAGGGTTCATTGGCAGTGCCAGCAGGATCCACTGGCGGAGAAGTTCGGTTAAATCCAGTTCGTGGGCATCGTTGATCTCGAATGCGAGTTCGCTGTCACCCTCTTCGTCCACCTCGTCATCCGAAGGGGGGACAAACCCGCGACCCTCGGCAACGGCGGCCGTTTGCCGAAACTGCTCGGTGAATCGAACAGTGAATGGCTGCTCGTACTGATTGAGGCAGCGAACGCATTCCATCTCCACCAGGCCTTCGGCCGAGCCCTGCGCAAGGATACCGGTGTTCAGCCGTGTAAGGCGAACCTGCGCGGTAACATCTTCCGCCGTGAGGTCGTCATCAAGCGGGAAACTGGAGAGTTCAACATTTACCGAGCGGGTGCTGCCGACATCGTCGAGCAGCATGGATGACACCTTGAGTACCAGGTCATCGTGCAGCGTAACTGGAGCAGAATGGTCGTTGTTCACGTTATCAATCATCGCCTGGTGCAAACAGCTATCTTTGGCACACGCACAAAGACACACCGAATACACGTATCGGCGTAGCCTGCAAAGTATACGACCTGGGGCCGGCGGGATGCCAGTTACCGGGCCGGTTCGTCGGGGCTGCCGCTGATGGCGGCCTCAGCGCGTTCCAGGGCGGCCAGGTTTTCGTCGACCGTGGCTTCCATGTTTGCCATAACGGCCACCATAGAATTGCGGATGGCGGTAATTTGCTGCAGGAAGAACACTTCCATGCGGCCGCGCTCTTCCTGACGCTGGCGTTCGGCCAGCCGAAGTTCTTCTTCTGCCAGTTGCCGGGCCTCGGCCAACACGGTGTGCTCGCTCACCAGCACCTGGGCCCGACGCTGGGCATCGGCCACAATTCGCGCAGCCTGGTCCTGCGCCTCGCCGATAATGCGCTCGCGCTCTTTCAGCAGGCGGCTGGCATCGCGGATTTCCAGTGGGATATTGGAGCGGATATCCTCCAGGAAGCGAATAAACTCGTCTTCCTCCACCATGACCTTCCGGCTCATGGGCACGCGTTTGCCGTTGCTGACCAGGTCTTCCAGCTGGTCGATGGTCCACAGGAGGTCGGACGCGCTTTCCTGCTCGTTGCGAATGCGAGTGGGCTGCTGGCTCATCGTGATGTCACTTCCTTCTGTGCTAATCCGGCATCCTGCGGGACCTGGCCGGTAGCCTTCCGCAATGCGCGTTCAATGCTCTCCGGTACCAGCCCATCCAGCCTGCCGCCGAGGCTGGCGACTTCGCGGATGAAACTGGAGCTGATGAACGATGTCGCCGAACTGGTCATGAGGGAGACAACCTCGATATCCGGCGCCAGGTGCTCGTTCATGTGTGCGTACTGGAATTCGTACTCGAAATCAGAAACCGCCCGCAGCCCTCGCACCAGCGCGATCGCGCCGCGTTCGCGGGCATAGGTGACCGCAAGGCCAGAAAAGCGCGTTACCTCGATCTTTCGGGCCAGAGGGTCGCCGCATTCCTCCAGTGCTTCCCGCGCGAGCGCCACGCGTTCCGGAATTGTGAACATCGCTCCCTGCTTGCGGGAACCCTCGTACACGCCCAGCACCAGGTGATCAAAAAGCCGGGCCGCCCGCAACGCCACATCGAGGTGGCCGTTGGTAAGCGGATCGAAGCTGCCGGGGTAGATTGCCAGGTTCATGCATCGTCCTTGGGAGACGGTTCTTCTCCATATTCATAGATAGAGAAGCACGTGTCGCCGTGGCACCGGTGCCGTAATGCCTCCAGCTTGCCGATAGCGTCTGGCGGCGAAACGCGAGGTGAGTGCCCTAATACAACAATTGTCCCTGATTGTACCAATTTCGAGGCAGCTACCGCTTCCATCGTCGGAATGATCTCCGGATCGGCGTACGGTGGATCGAGGAAGACGAGGTCGGCGGGCGTGGTGGCCCGCTCGATAAACGTCATGACGCTCATCTGATGGACATGGGCTTTCCCCGCGAAGCCTGTGGTTTTCAGGTTCTCGCGAATCACTGCAACCGGTTCCCGGCCCATGTCCACGAAATCGGCGTGTTCTGCGCCACGGCTGAGCGCCTCAATGCCGATGGCCCCTGTGCCGGCATACAGATCGGCCACGCGATCGGGATACACCCCCAGCGAGGCAAGTGAGTTGAACACGGCCCCGCGGATCTTGTCGGTCATTGGCCGCGTGCCATGGTTCGGTGGACCTTTGAGCCGCCGACCGCGGGCAGAACCGGAGATGATGCGCATGGATAAAGCCTCTTCTAGGATGCGGGTGCTACCGTTGCCTCGCGATGGTGCCAGAACCGGATAAGCTGGCGCTTGAGTCGCGGGAATCGTGCCTCGCTAATCTGGGGGTCATCGGCCACCAGCCGTTCAGCCGTTTCCCGGGCTCGATCGAGGATGCGGGTATCGAAACCCTGGTCCAGTACGCTCAGTTCGGGCAGGCCACTTTGGCGGGTGCCGATCAAGTCGCCCGGGCCACGCAACTCCAGGTCCTTTTCCGCCAGCACAAAGCCGTCGTCGGTCGCGACCATGGTTTGCAGGCGGGCGTTATTCTCGGCACTTGCGTCATCGCTCAACAGCAGGCAATAGCTCTTGTTGCCACCCCGGCCGACACGTCCCCGGAACTGGTGCAGCTGGGCGAGGCCGAAGCGGTCGGCTCCCTCGATCATGATGACGGTAGCGTTCGGGATATCGATACCCACCTCGATCACGGAGGTCGAGACGAGGATGTCGAACTCCCGGTCGCGGAAGCGGCTCATGATCTCGTCTTTTTTCTTGCCGCTCATCTTGCCGTGGAGCACGTCGATCCGCAGGTCGGGGAAGACCTCGTTCTGCAGGCGCTCGGCCTCTTCTACTGCCGCGCGCGCCACAATGGTGTCCGATTCCGTTACGAGGGGACAGATCACGAACACCTGGTGGCCCTTCTGCACCTCGTGGCGAACCAGCTGATAGGCCTTGACCCGTTCCGGTCCCACGTAGCTGGATGTGCTGATGGGAATGCGTCCCGGCGGGCGCTCGTCGATTACCGACACATCGAGGTCGCCATGGAGGACCAGGTTGAGGGTGCGCGGGATTGGCGTTGCGGTCATCGAGAGCAGGTGCGGTTGGTAACCGATGGCTTTCCGGGTGAGGGCGGCACGCTGGTTCACGCCAAAGCGGTGTTGCTCGTCGATCACCACGAATCCGAGCTTGTCGTACAGCACGTCTTCGGTAAACAGCGCGTGCGTTCCGATAATGATGTCGATTTCTCCACCGGCCAGTTGCTCAAGGATCTCCCGTCGCGGGGCCGCACGGGTTGACCCTGTGAGCAGGGCAACCGTGGGGCGTTGATCTTCCGGCAGTGCGTCAAAGAGTTTTGCGAAGCTGGAGGCATGCTGTTCGGCCAGCAATTCGGTCGGCGCCATCACCGCGGTCTGGTAACCGTTCCGCCACGCTGCCCAGGCACCGATCGCCGCCACCACCGTCTTGCCACTCCCCACATCGCCCTGCACAAGCCGGGTCATGGGGGAATCGGTGCTGATATCACCCATGACTTCGGCAACTACGCGTCGCTGGGCACTGGTGAGGGTGAATGGCAACGTTGCAATAAAGCCCTCCAGGTCCTCCCTGGAGACATGGAAGGCAACCCCATCCGCCTGCTTGGCGCGGGTGCGGGTTTGCACCATGCCGAGTTGCAACAGCAGCAACTGCTCGAAGAGCAACCGTTTCCGGGCTTGCGTGAAGTCGGCCAGTGTCGGCGGGTAGTGGATGTGCTCGTACATCCGGTGGATATCGGGAAGCACGTTCCAGACATCGTCGTCGATGTAGGGACGGGCCTCGCCCAGCCAGTCGACCAGCTTGTTGGCAGTGGCGTCGAGCGCGTAGCGGGTGTGCTTGCGCAGCGTTTTCTGCGTGACTCCCTTGGTGAGCGGGTAGACCGGCACCAAGGCATCCTGCTGGAACACGCCGGTTGGGCCAACGTACTCCCACTCCGGGTTGCTCATTTGAAGGCCTCCGTGGCCGGGCTGCACGGTGCCCGCCACCACGATTTCCGTGCCCTCTTGCAGCTGTTTCTCGATATAGGTGCTGAACCACGTGATCCGCATCCAGCCACTATCGGTTACCAGCCGGGCCTGGACCCGTGGAGTGCCGGCGCGGATCACTTGCAGGTTGCTGATGCGGCCACGCAGCACAATTTCGCCCCGCATTTGCAACGGATCGCTGAGATCGACGCTTTTGGAGTAATCAATATGCTTGCGCGGCATGAACTGCAACAGGTCCTGCACCGTGAAGATTCCCAGGCCCTCGTTGTAGGGCTTCACGGTTTTGCCGCCCATTCCCGGCAGCGATGTCAGCAGGGCGTCCGGTGAGATCGGCTCGGATATAACCGGCTTCTTTGGCGCGGGTGGCCTGCCAGCGCGCTTTTCTCCCAGCGCCTGGTTCAGCTTGCCTTTCTCCGCCACCGGTTGGGTTGCGGCAAGCAGTTCCCCCCGCATGACCTTTAGCCGTTCCGCGATGCGCTGCACGGTCGTGCGCCGGGCTTCACGCTCGCCAGGCAATGTCCTCAAGGCGGCGATAATCTGGTCGTTTTCACGCTGGAGTTCGTAAGTGGGGAGATGGGGCCGCACGATGCCCAGGGCGTCTATTGCTGCCACATTCGCTCGGCCGGCGTCCTCACCATCCAGCCACACGGCGCGCAACGCATTGATCGCGTCATCGATGCGTTGGGGTGGAGTAACGGTTTTTGCTCGGGCAGCGGTCACAGCACTATTCGACGCGGATCATCAGGCCAACGGCACCAGGACCCGCGTAGGTGGAAACGGTTGTTCCCGTGAAAACGATCTCGTAGTTCGCATCGGGGAAGCGAGATTTCATCTCTTGCAGCACCCGGGTTGCCTCGTCTAGGTTATCGCAATGCATCACTGCCACATCCAGGAGTTTGCCCCTGGCAGCAGCCAGTTCCTGCATCCGGTTCACCGCCTTCTTCCAGGTGCGTACCCGTTCCAACGGCACCACGGTGCCCTCGTGAAGGCCCACAATGGGCTTGATGCCGAGGGCAGAGCCAACCATGTGGCTGGCCCGGCCGATGCGGCCACCCTTGTACACGTAGTCCAGTGTTTCGAGCAGGGCGAAGAAGAACACCTTGTCGCGGTTCGCCAGCGCTACCGCTTCTGCTTCTTCCAGCGCCGCACCACCCTGAATGGCACGCGCGGTTTCGATGACCAGCCAGCCAAGCTGCATGCTGGCGGCCAGGGAATCGACGACGCGAATGCGATCGGAGCCGATTTGCTCAGCGGCAAGCCGGGCCGAGTTCACGGTGCCGGAAAGCCCGGATGAAATGGTAATACACAGCACATCCATGCCGGCATCCAGCGCTGCCTGGAATGCCGACTGGAACTGCTCTACCGTGGGCTGGGCCGTGGTTGGCAGTTTGTCTGCCGTGCGCAGGTGTTTCACGTACTCCTGCGATGTGAGGTCGATGCCATCCAGGTAGCTCTTGTCACCGATATTGATGGACAGCGGAACCACATGCACCCCGAATTCTTCACGGTAATGCATGGGCAGATCGCTTGTGCTATCGGTTACCAGCTGAACCTTACGATTGCTACTCACCGGCCTGCTCCTTTATCGCCACACCCAACACACCCGGACCAATGTGGGTTGCGATTACCGGGCTGATCTTTGATAGCGTCACATCCTTTTCCGGTGTATGCACGCCGATAGCGGATGCCAGCGCCGTAGCGTCATCGGGAGTGGTGTTGTACAGCACGGACAGGGCATCAATCGGCCCGGCCTCATTGACGTAGGCCTCGAGGGCTGCAATCGCCTTGGAACGGGTCCGGGTGCGCTCGAACGGCACAATCACCCCTTCGTCGAGGCGCAACAGCGGCTTGAGCTGCAGCAGCCCGCCGACCAGTTGGGCGGCCTTGCCGATACGTCCACCACGCCGCAAGTGATCCAGTGTCTCTACAAAGAAGACCACCTGGTACCGGTTGATTTCGTTGCGAAGGGTCTCGGAAATCTCTTTCGCGCCAGCGCCAGTATCGGACAGTTCGGCGGCACGCAGCGCCTGGAACCCGAGGCCAGCAGCTGCTGAGAAAGAATCGACCACTTCCACATTAAGCGTGCCGGCCAGGTTTTGCGCGGCGATGGAAGCGCTCTGGAACGTGCCGCTCAACTTGGAAGAAATGGACACGCACACGATGTCGGTCACACCCTGTTCGTCGGCTGCTGTCCGAAACACCGATTCGAACGCGCCAACGCTTGGCTGGCTGGTGGTTGGCAGTGCCGTGGACGAGGCCATTTTCTCCATGAACTCATCGGTGGTGATATCCACCTGGTCGGCATATACCGTTTCACCAAAGTGGACATTCAGCGGGACTACCGTGATGCCATGGTGCCCCGCAACCTCCTTTGGGAGGTCACACGTACTATCGGTCACAATCGCCACAGTTCGTGTGGTGCTCATACCAGGTTTCTCCTGTGCAATGCAGGTGCGCCCGCGAAATACCGGGCGCTTCTCCGTGGAACTACTCTACCGCAATCACGAATTGGTAATGGGGCTGGTTGCCTTCCACCACCTCGATTTCGGCATCGGGATAGAGCGATTCGGCGGTCTCCTGAACGATGCTTGTGGACTCATCGGTGGCGTCCTCACCGGTGAAGATGGTCAGCAGTTCCGGCTCGGATTCCTGGAACATCGTCATGGTGGATTGCAGGATGGTATCCAGCCCTTCGCCGGAGGCAACAAGGTCGCCATCGACCAGGCCGATGAGCTGGCCTTCCTTTACATCCACGCCGTTCAGTTCCACATCCCGCACTGCGGTGGTGACTTCAATGCAGCCGACGGTGCTGAGGGCCCGGGTCATCGCGTCGGTGTTGGTATCGAGGTCGGTGTCCCACGAAAAGGCGGTGAGTGCTGCTAACCCGCCAGGTACGGACTTGCTTGGCACAACACGTACGCGCTTGCTGGTAAGCTCCAGCACCTGGTTGGCGGCGAGAATGATGTTCTTGTTGTTCGGCAGGATAATGATGTCCGCGGTGGGAAGCGATTCGACAGCCTGCAACAGATCCTCGGTGCTGGGGTTCATCGTCTGCCCGCCAGCAACAATCAGGTTCGCACCCATTGAGAGCAGGGCGCGGGAGAGCCCCTCGCCGGCAGCCACGGCAATAATGCCGATATCGCCGTTGATTTCGGTTGGCAGGTCGGATCCGGCCCACGCCGGGCGACCGGAATCCGCCCCGGCGGCCTGTGAGCGCTGCCCCTTGAGTTCCTCGGTTTGCAACGTCATGTTGTCGATCTTGATCTGGTCGAGATCGCCGAGCGTAAGGGCGTATGCCAGCACTTCGCCCGGGTTTTCGGTGTGGATGTGCACCTTCACAATGGTGTCATCGCCGACGGCCACCATTGATTGCCCCATGGTGTTGAACTTCTCGCGGGCAGCTTCAAAATCGATGCCCTCGCCGAACACCATGAAGTTGGTGCAGTAACCGAATGGATCCTCTCCGTGCAGTTCCGCAACGTTATCGAGGAAATCCATCTCTGCACCGACCTGTTCAACCGAACTGTCCTCGTCGATAGTGGTGTTCCCCAGTGCATAGCGGTACATGCCATCGAGCAGGTACACCACACCCTGGCCGCCGGCATCTACCACACCGGCCTGGCGCAAGATATCCAGCATGGTTGGTGTGGCTTCCAGCGCCTGGCGCGCGCCGGCGAGCGCCCGCTCCAGCACCTCGGTGACGGTGCTTTCGGGCGTCGTGCCCTTCACGGCTTCTTCTGCGGCCACGCGAATGACCGTGAGCATGGTGCCCTCGACGGGCCGCATCACTGCCTTGTACGCCTTCTCCCGGGCAGCATCCAGCGCGCGGCTGAGGTCGGCGCCGCTCATGACCACTACGCCTTCAAGGCCGTTGGCAAACCCGCGCCAGATTTGGCTAAGGATGACGCCACTGTTGCCGCGCGCACCCATAAGCGCACCGTAGGCGAACCGGTCGGCCAGGTGGCCCGCCGTATTGGTGGCATTGGCCTTGACGGCGATATCCAGGCTGCCGTTCATGGTGAGGGCCATGTTGGTACCTGTATCACCATCCGGGATCGGAAAGACGTTGAGCGCATTCACCCGGTCGCGATGATGCGTGAGCAGGCGAGAGGCAAACGTGAATGCCTCCAGGAGCTGTTCGCCGTTCCAGGTTACATGGCCGGCCGGGGTACGTGCTGTCATCAGGATTTCTCATTGGGTGTGCTGACACGCAGGCCGTCAACATTCACGTTGACGCGGTCCACGGTCATGGCGAGCAATCGTTCCACCTGGAACTTGACGGTTTGCATCACATTTTGGGCCACCGTGAAGATCGGTGTGCCGTATTCGACGACAATCGAGAGCTCGATCTGCAGGTGTTCGTCATCCTGCGAGATGCTAATGCCCCGGCCGGGATCGTTGCGGCGCAGGCGGCGAAGGATAGGCGACTGAAACGCGCGTGGCCCGAGTTCCACCACGCCATAGCTTGCAAGCACGGCTTCGTGGATAACGGCAATGATGGCACTATCAGATATTTCCACCCGTCCGGCGGGTGTGGGTGTTTCATCCAAAGGCATGGCAGACGACACGTGTACGCTCCTTTCGTTGACGTTCATGCGGGAAGCGTGGGATGAGCGATTCGTTGGCGAATTATAGGCGAATTTCGTGGAGGGCGTGGGATACTGGTCGTGGCGGGAACGCCCCGGGTGTGCTACGATTCTGCGTTGTACCGCCGCGCAGACGGCGGCCTTATGGTGCCCAATAGCGCATCGTGTATTGAGATTCCTGAAGAACGCGCGTCTCTGGCCGAGTATGTATCCGAGTCGCTGCGCCTGAAGAATGATTTGAAGGGAGCAAGCCCGTGGCCGGGAAGTGTGATGTATGCGGTAAGGCGAAGACCTTCGGCAATAATGTGAGTTTCTCCAAGCGACGCACCAGTCGCGATTTTCGCCCGAATGTGCACAAGAAGCGCATCATTGTGAACGGCATCGGTGTTCGCCTGAACATCTGCACCCGTTGCCAGCGCACCCTGGGCAAGGCTGGCAAGGCCGCCTAGTCTGGTGAAGTAACCACGATGTGGACAGCCCGGTGAGGAGCAATCCTCGCCGGGCATTTCGCGTTAACGCGCGGGCATGGCCAATGCCAGCGTGATCTCTTCCAGTACCGAATGATCACTCTCGGACGCAACACAGGCCTTCAGTTCCGCCTGGGCGCCTAGCCGCCCCAGTGCCCAGGCGGCGTGTCCGCGCACCAGTGGCTCGTCGTGCGAACGGAGTGCCTCAACCAGTATCGGGACATCCTGAACCGTACCGATATTGCCCAGCGCAATGGCGGCGTTACGCGCAAGGCCGCGGCGTTTGGTTCGCGGCACCGGTGTGCCGAAGTACGTTTCACCAAACTCCTCATCGGTCATGTGCAGTAGCCAGTGGAGATCCGGGAACTGGTTATTGATGGCCGCCGGCTGCATCTCCGGTTCGTCCACGGGTTTGGCGGCAGCGGTGTAGGGGCATACGTTCTGGCACACATCGCAGCCGTACACCCAGTCGCCCATCAGTGGGCGAAGCTCGTGCGGGATCGATCCCCGTTCCTCGATAGTGAGGAAGCTGATGCAGTGCGGCGCGTGGATGGTGTACGCATCCACGATCGCGTTGGTGGGACAGTTATCGATACAGATATGGCACTGGCCGCAGTTCTTGTCCAGCGGCTGGTCCGGCTGGAGGTCGAGTTCGGTGATCATCTCGCCAAGCATCACCCAGCTGCCGTTGCCGGGCACGATGATATTGCTGTGCTTGCCGAACCAACCGAGTCCGGCGCGGGCGGCAACGGCGCGTTCGACGATACGCGCGGTATCGACGAGGATGCGGACATCCAGCTTTTCGCCAAGATGGTCCTCGAGGTCAGCGTGTAACGCCTTCAAGCGACGCTTCATGATGCGGTGATAGTCGCGGCCCCACGCATAGCGGCTGATTCGACCGCGCACCACACCATCGACCGGCTTCTCGACCGGTCCGCTCCAGTAGGACAGACCAAAGCTGATCACCGATTTGGCGGTCGGGTGCAGGTTACGTACGTCGGAGGAGAATCGCGCCCTATCCTTCGTGAACCAGTCCATCCCCTCCACGTGGCCAGCATCGATATGCTGCACCAGGTGCTCGGCGAGCCCGTCGAACGGATCGGCTGACGTGACAGCGGACACGCTGAGGCCGTTCCGCGCGGCCAGCATCTTTACCTGAGCGGTGAGCTGGGCTCGCGGATCCGGTGGGGAAAGGACAATCGGGTTCATGACTCAGGCAACAGACCCTGGGTCGAGGCCCGCTTCGGCGGCCGCATCCCACTCGGCGTGGTGCGCCATCCCCCAGGCTATTCCGGCGACAACCTGTGGCAGGAGAAGCTCTGGAACGGCATCCTGCACTGGCTTGAGTACCCGCGTATCTCGCGCAACAATCTCCAGCCCATCGGATGTAATTGCCACCGCTGCACGCAGGTGGGTAAGGGGCATGCGGTCGAAAATCAGCCCCAGTGCATTACTTGCCCGTTCCTGGCCAGTGAGCCGGGCGAACTGTGCCTCGGTCCCGACGATCGTGTCGCAGCGCATGGCGACGTCAAGCTCGTCCGCACGCGGGTCGAGGTGGTCGAGGTGGGTCAGCGTGGTGAGCATTCGCACATTGCCGTCGGTGTGGGCGGGCAGGTCGATGAGGAAATGGCGGAGTGGTTGGTCCAGCAAGTCCAGGATGAGCGCGCTGTGGCCGAAGAGGGCATAGATATCCATCACGCCACCTTTCGTCATCAGCACGCCTTCCCGCCAGTCGGTGATCGACCCGTCGTCTCGCCGGGTTTGGGAACTGGTTCCCCCTTCGACACGATCGATGTTCCCGGGATGGATACGGGCGGCCTTGAGCGCTGCTACCACGGCGTCTCCGTTCGCATCAGTACCGATGCGGCTGCGCAGCGTTACCTCGGCACCCATCTCGCGCAGGACCAGCGCAATGGCCCCACCGCCGCCGGGCACAACGGTGCCCTGCCGGGTTTCTGCTATGAGATCGCCGATAATCGCGTAACGCTTTGCCATGTTCCCTGCATCCTTGTTGCCATACCGTTCACCCTCGTGAGCGAACTTGCTCAAGTATGGATTGCGCTACGGCAAATACCAAACAGGCGATGTACGGGTTCAGCGTCCACCTGTAACGTAAAATCGGGCGAAATGGTACGGCAGAAACGTCCATTTTGTCGTATCCTGAGGGTACGTTGTCGGCACCAGCACAACAAAGGAGCGGCCATGGCCCGCAATCGCCCATCCACAACCAGCGTACCGGTACCGTCTGTAGGGTCGTTGCTGGGGGTGTGGGTTCGGCAAACGCGATTGCAGCAGGGGATGAGCCAGCGCGAACTGGCCGATGCCGCCGGCCTGAGCCGCAGCTATGTGTGCGATATCGAACGGGGGCGTGGCAGCGAGCCTAGCCTGAATACCCTGGATAAACTGGCGGGGGCACTTGGCGCGTCGCGGTCGGACCTGATGAAGGCGAGCGGGCTGATCGACAAGGCCCTGATCCCCCGCGAGTCGGAAGACGAGCGGCGCATGCTGCAACTGTTCCGCGATATCTCCGAGGGTGGACAGGAACTGGTGATGCGCTTCGTGCGCTTTGTTCACCAGGAAGAACATAGCCTGAAGCAGGCAAGCTTTCTCGACGAGCAGCCGCGACCGAGCGAGGTTTCGCGCCCACCGTCGCTGCCACTGGCGCTCTTTCCCCTCGACGAGTAGCCTCCAGATTCAAGAACGCACAAAAAAACCCGGGGCAAGGTGCCCCGGGGTTTCTGTTTGTCGATTACTCGGCGTCGGTTTAAGTTGCGGTGTCAGCAACCTCGGCCTCTGCGGGAGCCTCGGCTTCAGCGGTGGCAGCTTCGGCAGCGGCTTTCGCCTCGGCAGCAGCAGCCTGGCGCTCGGCGCGGGCAGCTTCCTCGGCTTCACGCTTCTCGCGCTCGGCACGTCGCTTCGCGCGCTCTTCAGCAGCGGCAGCCTCGCGGACAGCAGCGGCTTCGGCTTCCTTCTGGGCGCGTGCGGCGGCCAGTTCCTCGGCTCGCTTCTGCTTCTTGGTCTTCACACCGGCAGTGGCGGCCGCGGCCTCCATGCGACGGGTGAAGCGCTCGACCTGGCCGGCGGTATCGACGATGCGCTGCTCACCGGTGTAGAACGGGTGACAAACATTGCAGAGGTCGACGCGCAGTTCCGCCTTGGTGCCGCGTGTCTGGAAAGTGTTGCCACAGCTACAAATGACTGTGGTCTCAACGTAGTTCGGGTGAATTCCCGGCTTCATGGGTGATTTCTCCGTTGTACTGGTTTAAGCCAGGGTTAGTCGGCGGCGGTTGCTTCGGCAGACTCGGTGAGGAGCTCCTTGGCGCCACCAATGGGATAAACGTCCGGCGAATACACGCTAATGCGCTGCTTCTGCCGGGAGATGGTCTCGAAGCGGACAACGCCGTCGATCAGCGAGTAAATGGTGTGGTCCTTGCCGATACCAACGTTCTGGCCTACCCAGAACTGGGTACCGCGCTGGCGCACGACAATGGTGCCCGTTCGCACAAACTCGCCATCGGCGCGCTTGACGCCAAGTCGTTTCGCCTCGGAATCACGACCGTTTCGTGTAGAACCGGCGCCTTTCTTATGGGCCATGGTTGTGGATCCTTTCTATCAGCCGCGAAGGCTAGCCGTTGATACCGGTAATGGTCAATCGGGTTTGTTCTTGTCGGTGGCCGGTATGGCGGCGATAGCGCTTCTTGGCCTTGTACTTGAAAACTTCGATCTTCTGGCCGCGATTGTGCTCAATGACCGTGGCGGTCACGCTGGCACCATCAACAACCGGGGTACCGATGCGGGTGGAACCATCGCCGCCCAGCAGCAGCACACGATCGATCGTGATATCGCTCCCGGCCTCGGCAGCGAGGCGCTCGACGGTGATCTTGTCGCCTTCACTTACGCGATACTGCTTGCCACCCGTTTCGATGACGGCATACTTCGTCTGTTCGCTCATTTACTACAAACCTGCCCTTATCTTGAACAGCGCGTTCAAATTAGGCGATCCGTGGCCGACACCGTACCTGCGAGAGGGTGCCCGTTTATGCGCCAGAACCAAATCAAATCGTCGCACTGATGCACGCAAAAGTGAGCGCCAGGGCGCTCGAGACACCTGAGTATAGCACAGGCTGCCTCAACTTCCAGCCTCGAATATATGGGGTGGAACGTGGCTGTGCCGACGAGTATTCATGGGGCAACACCCCCCTTGGGGCCGTGCCGCCGTATCCGTGGGCTCCTTCCCAATGTATTTCCTGAACCGCCCCTGTCCCGTTTGACGCGGATTGGGCGATCTCTTTTTTAACTATAGGAAACACGTCAAGCCCGATGGAAAACGGAAAAGGAGTGGTGCCGCACCGGGCGGAACCACTCCTGCACCACGCTGACGTGCTATTCGCTGGTCTTGCCGTCGAAGTGCTCGTCGTCGGCGTCCGCCTGTTCCTTGGTGGCGTGAACCGTTCCATCCTTGTGATGCGGTGGCGAATAGATGGTGTACAGCTTCAGGTCCTCGGAAGAGGATGTGTTCACCACGTTGTGCTCGGCACCCTTGGGGATGATGATGACGTCGTCGTCACCCAGCGTAATCTTGCGGCCGTCGATCATCGCCTCGGCCTGGCCGGCCTCGATGCGGATGAACTGGTCGTTCTCGTCGTGAACTTCCTGGCCGATCTCGCCGCCAACCGGGATGGACATCACCACGAGCTGCTGGAACTCGGTGGTGTGCAGCACCTTGCGAAAGTTCGTGTTCTCCAGGGTGGCCTTCTCGATATTGGTATCGAATCCGTGCATATGTCACTCCTTTCACTTGTTGTTAATCATTACTACCTGAGACTTATTACTAAGTATAGCATACTTGAGGAACCCGGGCAACCGACCCGCGTTGCATTCACCGGCGGAATCTCCCTAGAATGGAAGCAATACTCTGGGCTTTCATGGAAGCCTTCCCCGAGGACCTGTGTGCGCAATTCTCATTCCCCCGACAACCTGGAGCCGCGTACCCTTCGCATTGGTACGCGTGGCAGCGCGCTGGCGCTGTGGCAGGCGGAAACGGTACAGGGCCTGCTGAGCAAGCGCTGGCCAGGCATCAACACCGAACTGGTGACCATCAAGCCGGAAGGCGATATCGACAAGCACAGCTCGCTGCGCCAGATCGGCGGACGCGGCGTGTTTACGTCTGCATTGCAGGTGCGATTGCTGCAAAATGAGGTCGACCTTGCTGTGCACTCCACCAAGGACCTTCCGAGCCTTGCGCCGCACGGTATCGCGATCGCCGCGTTCCCGCAGCGGGAGGATGGGCGCGATGCCCTCATATCCCGCCACGGTGTGGGACTGGAAGAACTGCCGCCCAACCCGGTCATTGGTACATCCAGCCGTCGACGTTCTGCGCAGATCCTCCAGGTTCGGCCCGATGCCGATATACGGGAGCTGCGCGGCAATATCGATACCCGCCTGCGCAAGGGATTGTCAGGCGATTTCGATGCCGTCATCCTCGCCGCCGCTGGCCTGAAGCGCATGGGTTGGGACGACCAGATCACCACGCTGTTACCGGTAGATGTCAGCTGTCCCGCCCCAGGCCAGGGCGCGCTGGCCATCGAAACGCGGGTTGATCCGGATCCTGCCTGGGATATCGTTCAGGCGCTGGACGATGCCGATATCCGTACCGCTGTGATGGTGGAACGCGCCTTCCTGAGAGGCGTAGGCGGTGGCTGTAGCACGCCGATCGGCGCGCACGCCCGCATCGAACATATGCACGGCATCGCGACAGTTCGCTTTTGGGGCATGTTGGGTTCGGACGATGGCTCCCGGCTGGAACGCATGTACGCCGAATGGCCAGTGGACGGTGCGGTTGACCGCGCCTTTGAAGCTGCCGACGACATGATGCGGGTTGTGGTGCCAAAGTGGACGAGTGTTGCCCTGGAGCGGCCGCTGCAGGATCGACGCATCCTCGTTACCGGCTCCCGCTCCCATATCGATGCCATGCAAGAGCGCCTGGCGCACGTTGGTGCGCAGGTAGACGTGCTCCCGACGATCGCGATCGAAACTGTTCCAGTAGACCTGCCGCCGGATGCCGACTGGCTGGTACTGACCAGCAAGCACGCGGTCCCCGCGATTGACTGGACCAAGGTTCAAACGCCGGTCGCCGCCGTCGGCGAGGGGACTGCCGATGAAATCCGCGAGGCAGGGGTGGAACCGGCGCTGGTGGCCGACGGCCCGGGTGCGGCGCAGCTTGCTGCGGAGCTGGAGCAGGCAGGGGTCCGCGGCAAGCGCGTGACTTGTGTCCTCAGCGATATCGCCCGCCCGGAGCTTACCGACCTGCTCTCATCAGCCGGGGCCGAACTCACCGTGCTCACCGGTTACCGGAACACCCCGGCGGTGGAGATGCCCGACAGCCTGCGTGCCGATATCGCGGCCGGGAAGTTCGAGGCGGTTACATTCGCGTCGCCAAGTTCCGTTGCAGCGTTCCTCGATCTCGTCGGTATCGATCTTCCCGCCTTGAGCGGCGCTGCCATGCTGGCCATTGGGCCAACAACCGCCGATGCCATGCGCCAGCACGGCTTGCCCGTGCACGCTATGGCCGGTGAATCGACCGTGCCGGGCCTCGTCGCGGCGCTGGTCAGCTATTTCGGCGGTGGCCATCTGGAGAAGCAACCATGACCTTTATTCGCACCCGTCGCTTGCGACAATCTCCGGCCCTGCGATCCTTTGCGCGGGAAAACGACCTGCGTGCATCCGACCTCATCTATCCGCTCTTTGTGATAGAGGGCGAGGGGATTCGCAACGAAATCAGTTCCATGCCGGGGCAGTTCCAGCTCTCGCGGGATCACCTTGCGGGGGAGATCGATAGCCTGCGCTCACTTGGTATCGGGGCGGTGCTGCTGTTTGGCATCCCGGCCACGAAGGATGATCAGGCGACGGGCGCGTTTGACGATAACGGCATTGTCCAGAACGCGGTGCGGCTAATCAAGCGGCATGCACCGGACATGCTGGTGATCACCGATGTGTGCGCCTGCGAATACACCAGCCACGGGCACTGCGGCATCCTGGTCGGCGATGTGGTGGATAACGATCTCACCGTGCCGCTGCTGGCGAAAACGGCGGTCAGCCATGCGAAGGCCGGGGCAGACATCGTGGCCCCCAGCGACATGATGGACGGTCGGGTTGCTGCCATGCGAGCCGCGCTGGACGATGCCGGCTACGTGAACACCCCGATCATGAGCTATGCCGCCAAATATGCCAGCGGCTATTACGGTCCATTTCGCGAAGCAGCCGAGAGTACCCCGGCATTCGGTGACCGTCGCACCCACCAAATGGATGCAGCAAACAGTCGCGAGGCAATGCGGGAAATCGATATCGACCTGGCTGAAGGGGCCGATGCCATCATTGTCAAGCCCGCCCTCGCGTATATGGACATCATCCGGAGTGCCAAGGATCGCACGCTGGTGCCGATTGTGGCCTACAACGTGTCGGGGGAGTTCGCCATGGTGAAGGCGGCCGCCGACAAGGGCTGGATTGACGAACAGCGCATTGTGCTGGAGACCATGCTCGGATTCAAACGGGCTGGCGCCGACAAGATCATTACCTATCACGCCAAAGACGTCGCAACATGGCTTAGTGAGGAGCAATAACCCATGACAATAGCTGAAATGACCGGGCGAGAGCGATTCCTGGCTGCGGCGAACCTGCAGCCGGTAGACACCACGCCGGTGTGGTTCATGCGCCAGGCCGGCCGTTGCCTGCCCGAGTACCGCGAACTACGGAAGAAGCACTCGTTTATCGAACTCGCGCACACACCGGAACTGGCAGTGCAGGCCACGTTGATGCCCGTCGACCGGTTTGGTGTCGATGGGGCTGTGCTCTTCGCCGATATCATGCTGCCGCTGGACGGCATGGGCGTGGAGTTCGAGATCAAACCGGGAGTCGGCCCGGTGATCGCCAATCCCATTCGGACGATGGCCGATGTAGAGGCCCTGCGGGTAGTTGGGCCGGAAGAGGGGACACCGTACGTGCTGAAGGCACTGCGGATACTCCGGGCCGAGCTGGGTGATCGCGCAGCGTCGCTTGGGTTCGCAGGTGCTCCATGGACACTCGCCTGCTACCTGGTGGATGGCCGCCCGACAAAGGAATACCCGAAGGCCAAGGCGATGATGTACGGTGCCCCGGATGTATGGGCCGCCCTGATGGACAAGCTCACCCGGGTGACCGAACTCTATGTACAGGGCCAGGTGGATGCCGGTGCCGATGTGGTGCAGCTGTTCGACAGCTGGCTCGGGCTGGTGGACGAGCAGAACTACCGGCAATCCGTTTTGCCGTACACGGCGCGCATTTTCGATGCACTGTGTGGCAAGGCGCCCTCCATCCACTTCAGCACCGGCACCAATCACCTGCTGGGTGCCATCCGCGATGCAAACCCGAACATGGTGAGTGTGGACTGGCGAATCCGGCTGGAGGATGCCTGGAACACAATCGGCGACGGCAAGGGCATTCAGGGGAATCTTGATCCAGCCTTGCTGTTCGCGCCCTGGCAGGTCGTGGAGCGCGCTGCGCACGATATCCTGCAGCAGGCAGGGGGCCGCAACGGGCACATTTTTAACCTGGGTCATGGCATCAATCCGGAAACCGATGCGGACCAGCTCGCGCGGCTGGCAAACTATGTACATGAGTACGGGCGGTCGGCAGGATAGGTCGCCGGGTGCTGGCGGAAGGACGACGCAATGGCAGAACCCCAACGTCCCACGGTGCTAATCGTCGACGACGAGGCGAACATTCGTGATGCCATTGCCTTGACGCTGAAGCGCGAAGGCTTTGACGTGCTGGTGGCTACCACCGGGCACGAAGCCATTGACCTGGCGCGCAAACACCCGGATGTTGTGCTGCTGGATATCATGCTGCCCGGCATCGACGGGCTGGAAGTTCTGCGGCGACTGCGGGCGGAATCAAATGTGCCGGTGCTGATGCTCTCTGCCAAGGGCGACGAGATCGACCGCGTCGTTGGCCTGGAAATCGGTGCCGACGATTACATCACCAAACCATTTGCCATGCGCGAACTGGTGGCCCGTGTGCGAGCCATTGTCCGCCGTGTGGGCATGGATAACAGGCCCGTTCGTGAACGGCCGGTATCGCCTGTGGTGACGGAGGGATCGCTGCTCAGGGCCGGTCGGCTGGAGATCGATCTCGCCGGTCGTAGCGTGACCCTCAACGGTGAGCCGGTCGAACTCAACCCCAAGGAATACGATCTCCTGGTGTATTTCGCCAGGCATCCCGGTATGGTGATGACCCGCGAGGCGCTGCTGCGCGAGGTATGGGGCTATGAACACCGCGTAGATACCCGCACGGTGGATGTGCATATCCGCTGGCTTCGGTTGAAGCTGGAGCAAACACCCGGTTCGCCGAAGATGCTGCGTACCGTGCGTGGTTCGGGCTACAGGTTCGTGCCGGATACCGGTGAGGCCACCGCGTGAGCGCCCTGCTTCGCCGCCTGCATTCCTACTGGCCCCGCTCGCTACGGGTGCGCATGGCGTTGCTCTTTGTAGCGGTTTCCGTGTGTATCCTGGCCGTTCTCTATTTTGTGCTCGGTAACGCCGCGGAGCAAACCCAGGTTTCCAATCTCCGTGCCAGCCTCCGATCCCAGGCCGAAATCGCTGCGCTCTCTATCTCACGCGACGAGGCGGCAGTGCGCGACGATCCGCAGGGGCTGGTCGACCAGCTCTCCCTCCTCTCCAACGAGCGCTTTACGCTGATTGATGCCAACGGGGTGGTTCTGGCCGATTCGGAAGCCTCCGCGGCGCAAATGGAAAACCACAACGATCGACCGGAAGTGATCCAGGCGCGCGCCGAGGGCTACGGCAGTCACCGCCGCGTGAGCGACACAACCGGAACCGATGCGTTGTACGTCGCGGTGCCGGTGCCCGACTCCAGTGGACTGGTAGTCCGGATCTCGGTCCAGACGACAGAGGTACAGGAGGCGGTAGGGTCGACTCGCGCGGCTATCACAATCGCGGTAGTGGCGTCCGTCATCGCGACCATTGCTGCTGGCTGGTACCTGGCTGGCCGCATATCGCGCCCGCTCGAGAGCCTGATGCGCCAGGCGATGCGGATCTCCGTCGGTGATTTTTCCGTTCAGGTGCCGTCATACGATGTGCGTGAGGTCGATAACGTCGGTCGGGCTTTTAACCGCATGGCTGACCGGCTCGCCGAGGTAAGCGAACGGCAGGAGCAGACCAGCTTCCGCCTCGAACTGGTGATGGAAGGCCTCATCGACGGCGTGGTGCTGACCGACCAGGACGGGCGCGTGCTCCGCCTGAATCCTGCTGCCGAGGAGATGCTGGGTCTCACGGAGCAGGAAGCGCTCGATAAACCGTTTGTTCAGGCTGCGCGAGATTATGAGATGGCACGCGTGCTGACGCGAGCGTTGGAAGGCAAGGACAAATCGTCGGCCACCGTAGAGCACGGGCTCGAACACCAGGTGATCCAGGTGATGGCGCGCGTGGTAGAAGGTGCCAGCCAGCGGCTGGGGTTGGTGGTGCTGCGTGATGTCACCGAGGTCCGCCAGCTGGAAACAGTACGTCGAGAGTTTGTGGCCAACGTGTCCCATGAGTTGCGAACACCGTTGACATCGATTCGTGCCCTGGTGGAGACACTGGAAGCCGGGGCGGTGGATGAGCCTGAAATCGCCATGGATTTCCTCGGCCGCATCGTGGGCGAAATCGACCGGCTGAACACGCTGGTAGAGGATTTGCTGGACTTTGCCCGGCTGGAAGCGGGACGCACACCGCTTCGGTTAGAACATGTCGATATCCGCGAGGTGATCCGGCACAGTGCCGACCGCATGAGCCAGCAGATAGAACGCGCCGGACTCACTATTGAGGTGGACGCCCCAGAGGATTTGCCGGATATCGCCGTGGACGTCGGCCGGATCGAGCAGGTGCTGATCAACCTCATTCACAACGCCATCAAATTCACGCCGGCGGGTGGCTCGCTGTTCCTGCGCGCCTGGCGCGAGAAGAACACTATTTATGTGTGCCTGCGCGATACCGGCATCGGCATACCGGAAGAGGAGCAGTCGCGGCTCTTCGAGCGTTTCTACAAATCCGACAAGGCTCGCCGCACCGAGGGCACCGGGCTTGGGCTTGCCATTGCGCGCAATATCGTGAGCCTGCACGGCGGGCAAATTACGGTCCAAAGCACTCCCGGCGAGGGATCCGAGTTCACGTTCTCATTGCCGATGAAACGGAAGAAGGCAGCGAAGCGCGCCCGCAAACACGAGCTTAAGGGGCTGGTGTAGGGCGTACCTGCTTGCCGAGCCCCTCATGGGATTCCGGCGCGCGCAGGGCGAAAAGGATCGACGTGCCAATAATGAGCGCCGCCGTAACGACCAGGGCGGTGCGAACACTCCACACGTCGGACATAAATCCAATCGCCAGTGGTCCGGCCACGTAGCCGACGTCCATGAGCGCCCGGTACAGGCCCATGGCGGCGGCGTTCATGCCGGCCGGTGCCATATCAGCGGCATAGGCACCCGGTGCTCCACCGGAAAACCCTCCGGCACACGACCAGATAAAGCAGGCGACCAGGAATGAGCGGAAATCATCGGCACCGACGAAGAAGAGGAAGCCGACGCCGGAGAGCATGGTGGCCGGTACCAGCACCGGTTTACGGCCGATGGAATCGACCAGTACGCCACTGGGCCATACGAACAGCAGACTGACGATGCTGATCATGCCTAGCCCGAGCCCGATCTGGGTTGGGTTCAGCCCGAGGTCGTTCTCGGCCATGAGTGGGATGACATTGAACAGGCCACCCGTGCGAGCGAACGCAGCTACCAGCCCGATCATGCTGATCAGCAGCAGGCCCTCGCTGCGCACCAGCACACGGATTTGCTGCAGGAAACTGAGCGGATTTGCGGCGGTATCGACCGCGCGATTTCGGTTGGCATGGCCGCGCGTTTCCGGCACGTACATGAGCGCGATCACGGTTACCAGCCCGGCCATAACGGCAGATGCCCAAAACGGGGAGGAAATGCCGTAGCGGGTTGCCAGCCATCCACCCGGAATGGCCCCAAGGCCAGCGGTCATCAGGAACACGCCCTGGTACACACCCATCAACCTGCCCCGGTTATCGGGGCGTGCGATGTCGGCCAGCACAATCTGGCCCCCGGTGAGCACAAATGCAGCTCCGGCTCCGCCAACGAACCTGGCCGCGAGGAACAACTCGTAGTTGGGGGCAAGCGCGCAGCCAACGGAACTGATGGCTGTCAGCGCACCGCCAATCGCCAATGCCTGTTTGCGGCCAAGCCTGTCGGCTGCGTTTCCGGCCGGCATATTCAGCAACAGCCGCGCAAGGCCGTAAATGGCAAAGGTGAATCCGATGGCGGTCATGCTGACGCCAAAGCTCTCGGCGTACTGGGCAATAACCGGGGTATTGGCGCTAAAGGAAAGCTGGTTGGCGGAAATGAGCACGCACATCCAGAGCAACACATTGCGTGTGAATGGATCGAGTGGCAGGCGTGTGCGCGACATTGGGTTCCTCCGCTGGCAGGATCGCAGAGGAACCCGCACCGCGCAACCGTACTATCATGAACAAAGAAAAGTCGCGGTGTTCCTGTCAGGATAAAGCACGTGCCCCCAGTCCAGAACAACAACCACCCCGGCCTGCTTGCCGACCGCTACCGCGTGGTCTCGCCCATTGGCGAGGGAGCCCACGCTACCACATGGCTGGGTCGGGACGAGCGGCTGGATCGGCCGGTGGCCATCAAGATGTTGCATCCTCACCTGGCGAACGACCCGGTGTTTGTCGAGCGCTTTCGGGCAGAGGCCAGGGTGGCGGCATCCGTGCGCCAGTCCAACGTGGTAGACGTCTACGATTTCGGCCAGCAGGACGGCACGCTCTACATCGTGATGCAGTACGTCGACGGCGAAGACCTCAAATCGCTGATCCAGCGATCGGCCCCAATGCCAATACGGGAGGTGCGCCGCATCATCGGCCACGTGCTTGATGGCCTGCAGGCCATCCACGCCGCCGGGATTGTGCACCGCGATATCAAGCCGCAGAACGTCCTCATCGGTAACGATGGTGTGGCGCGGGTTTCCGATTTCGGTATTGCTGATGTGCCGGGTTCGGCCGGCCTCACGGGCGAGGGCCTCACCATTGGCACGGTCGATTACATGGCGCCCGAGCAGGCCCAGGGCCTGGCGCTGACACCTGCGGCCGACCTGTATGCCACCGGAGTCATGCTGTACGAAATGCTGACCGGCACCTTGCCCTTCACCGGCCGGTCCAGCCGGGAGACGATGCTGCAGCACATCAACGGGCAACTCACCCCGCCGGGCACGCGGCTGCCCGAACACGGCATCACGCCGGCGATTGATGCGGTGGTGGCCCAGAGCCTTGCCAAGGATCCTGCACGCCGGTTTGGCAGTGCCCGGGCGATGAAGCAGGCTGTAGGTAATGCTCTTTCCTCCACCGGTACGGCGCGTACCGCGCAAACCACTACCCTGATGCCGGCACAGGCGGCGCCGGCTGCGCATCAACCGGTGTACCAGCAGCCGGTGTACCAGGATGATGCCGGAGCCGGGCTCAACAGCGCCTTCAAGAGCCTGCTGGCGCTCCTGCTGATTGGTGCGTTGGGCGTTGCGGCCTGGGGAGCGTGGCAGTTGATGGACGGCGAAGGGATGGGTTTGCCCTCCGTTTTTAACTCGCAACAGGAGGCCCAGCCAACTCCAAGTCCGGCTCCGACTGATATTCCGGTTGAACAGGTTCCCATCGAGCCGAATGAGCCTGAGAATGGAGAGCAACCTCCTGTGGAGCAGCAGCCGGTGGAGCAACCGACGCAGGTGCCACCGACACAGGTTCCACCGACCGACATCCCAGCTGCGGAGATCGAGCCCACGACGGCGCCCGCAGAGATCGTAGTGACGCCGACGGCGCCGATCGAACCAATAGAGCCGGATGCACCCGTACCAACACCGACGGATTCCATTATTGTCCCTGCCGGATAGCGTGGCAGTACTCACACGACGGAGAGCGTACACGGATGAACTTCGCAGCTTCTGCCACTGATGGATATATCGATCTCCGCTCGGATACCGTCACCACACCGACGGATGCCATGCGTACCGCAATGGCCGAGGCGGTGGTGGGTGACGACCAGAACAGCGAGGACCCCACTGTTAACGAACTGGAGCGTCGCTGCGCCGAGCTGATGGGCAAGGAGGCGGCAGTGTTTATGCCCAGCGGAATTATGGGCAACCTCACCGCCCTGCTGGCGCATTGCAGTCGGGGTGAAGAGGTGATCATTGGCGACCAGAGCCACATCCTCTGGTACGAAGGTGGCGGGGCTGCCGCTATCGGTGGAATCACTCCTCGCACGATCGCGACGAACGCCGATGGGACGCTTCCCCTGGAGGCAGTCGAGGCGACTATCCGTCAGGCAGGCCCTGGCATTCCACCCACGGCCGCAATCGCAATCGAGAACACCCATAACCGGTGTGGCGGCACGGTGCTTTCGGAGGAATACCTTGCCGATCTGAAGGCGCTCGCCGGCCGGCACGGGCTTCCGGTCCATATGGACGGGGCGAGAGTATTCAATGCCGCCGCGTATCTCGGTGTGCCAGTGGGAGAGATTGCCCGGCATGCCGACTCGGTGCAATTCTGCTTCTCCAAAGCGCTGGCGGCGCCGGTTGGCTCGATGGTCGTTGGCGAAGCCGATTTTGTGGCGCGTGTGCGGGCGCACCGGAAGATGCTGGGCGGGGCCATGCGGCAGGCCGGTGTGCTGGCTGCTGCGGCGCTGGTATCGCTGGACGAAATGGTTGGGCGCCTGCCGGAAGACCACCAGCGTGCCCGTGTCCTTGCCGAAACGATTGCCGAGTACCCTGCCTACCGCATCGATATAGATACCGTGCAGACCAACCTGGTGATCTTCAAAACAGTGAAGCCGCAGGCTGACGTGGTAGGGGCGCTGAAGGAGCGTGGCATCCTGGCATCCAGTATGGGCGACCGTGGTGTTCGGCTGGTGACCCATTACCAGATAACTGATGAGCATATCGAGCACACAGTAGCAGCGCTCAAGGACATCGCCCATGCCTGAGCCACTTGCCGGCAAACGGGTTGTGCTGGGTGTTACCGGGGGGATTGCTGCCTATAAGGCGGCGGACCTTACCAGCAAGCTGGTGCAGCTTGGTGCCGATGTGCATGTGGTGATGACCCAGGCGGCGCAGCGGTTTGTAGCTCCTTTCACCTTCCAGGCACTCACGCGCAACCCGGTCCATACCTCGGTTTTCGAGGGATGGGAGGAAGAAACGGCCGGGCACGTGACACTCGCGGCCACCGCCGAGGCCGTCATTGTTGCCCCAGCAACCGCAAACACCATCGCCCGAATGGCGCACGGGTTTGCCGAGGATATGCTGGGTGCGGTGCTGCTTGCGACGCAGGCACCGGTGCTGGTGGCGCCGGCAATGGAGCACCACATGTGGCACCACCCGGCCACCCAGGCGAACCTTTCGACACTGGTGGAGCGTGGCGCCCGGGTGATCGACCCGGAAACGGGCAGGCTGGCGTCCGGTGCTCACGGTGATGGCCGTATGGCTCCGGTCGAGCGGATCGTACAGGAGATTCGTCGGGCCATTGGTGCAGGTGGTCTACTGCACGGCCGCACGGTGATCATCACGGCGGGAGGCACGCACGAGGCAATCGACCCGGTGCGCTTTATCGGCAACGGCAGCAGCGGCACGATGGGGATTGCGCTGGCGCAGGCCGCGATCGACGCCGGCGCCGAGGTGCGGCTTATTCTCGGTCCCACTGTTCCCACTGCCCCGGCAGGGATCCCGACCACCCGCATCACGTCGGCGCTTGAGCTGCAGGCGGCAGTCGACCAGGCTGCTGGTGACGCCGATGTGCTCATCATGGCGGCAGCGGTGGCCGATTTTCGCCCTGAGCAGATAGCGACAGGCAAGATCAAGAAGGTGGATAACGAGGATAGCCAGACGATCACCCTCGTGAAAAACCCGGATATTATCGCGAGTGTGGAGCGGCCGGGGTTGATAAAGGTGGGGTTTGCGGCCGAAACGGAAGACCTGCTCGCGAACGCGCAGGAGAAGCTGGAGCGTAAGGGGCTGGCGATGATTATTGCCAATGATGCCGTTGCTACCATTGGCGCTCCTACCTCGCGTGCCACAATTCTTCAGCCAGGTGCTCCGGAGCCGGAGAGCCTGCCCGAGATGGGCAAGGGCGACCTCGCTCGCGAAATTATCACTCGCGTGGCGGGGTTGGTGACCGGCGGGGGTAGGGAGTGATTCAGCATCCCCAACAACGGCGCCGAATGAACGAGGCCCGTAGCAAGGTGGCACTGGAAGTCATCCTGGTGGCGTATGCCGTGGGGGCCACGATTGTGGTTGTACGCACCATCATGCTGTTACTGGGCGTCACCGACCGCGTGTGGATCGGGCGCGTGGTGTTTGGCTCTACGGCGCTCGTTACTGATGCCCTTGCACGCGTGCCGGGGTTTGGTTATCAGCTCGTGGGACCGTTCACCATGGTCGATGTCTTGATGGTGGCGGTCGTCATCCTGTTTCCGCTCGGGCTGCTGGCCTCGTCGTCGCGCCCGTAGCACGGGGCGGGTCTGTTGCGGATACAATCATCGTAGGTCCGGTTATTCACGCACATCAGGAGCACACCATGATCAAGAATGTTGCCCGCGGTATCCTCGGATTGATCCTTACCGCTGCCGCCACCTGGCTGGCGAACGAGATTGTGGACAAGGTTTTTGGGCCAGATGAAGAAATGGCCTGATGGCGGACGTTCACACGGCCCATTCGCGGGATTGGAAGCGACGGTACGCCGATGGCGATACCGTAGTGGTGTTTATTAATCCAAATACCCGCACCGATCACATGCAGATTCGTGCGGCACTCGGCCAATGGGTTCCCGACGGCGTAAACCTGCGTATCTACGAAACACGGCGGAACGTGTCCACCAATGTGCTGGCCAAGGAGATGAGTGCTGATGCGGATGGCGTGATTGCGTGCGGCGGTGATGGCACGGTATCCGAAGTTGCCGCTGCCCTGGAAGGGCGGAGCATTCCGCTGGGCATCATTCCTGCCGGGTCAACCAACATCATCGCGCAGGAACTGGGTATCCCGCAGAGCGTCTCGGCCGCCGCTGCGCTCGCGTTCGGGCCGTTCGATATCCACGAAATGGACGTTGGCACCTGTAACGAGCACTATTTCCTCCATATGGCCGGCACCGGCATTGACAGCCGGATTTTCGATACGACTGATGAGTCCCTTAAACGCCGCATTGGCTGGATGGCCTACGTGCCCTCCGCCCTGCGTGCTGTATGGGATAGCTCGCGCCCGTTCCGCATCACGATTGACGATGAGGAACACGCGGTGATGTCGCCGCTCGTGCTCATTGCCAATGGCTCCTCCGTCATCAGCCCGGCGTTCCGGATTGATGATTCCATCCGGTCGGATGATGGCCAGCTGGACGTGCTGATTGTGACGGCAACAAAGCCGCATGAACTGGCGTTTGTGGTGGCGCAGGCGGCCAACCCTCTGGCAGGTCTGCGGGATTCGTCGTTCGTGATCCAGCGGAAGGCGCGGACAATCCGGGTAGAAAGTGACAGGCCCCAGCCGATCCAGCTGGATGGGGACGTCACCACCCAGACGCCAGCCATTTTCGGGGTGCTGCCACGCGCAATTGGCATCTCTGTGCGCCGGGATCGCCGCCGATAATCTATTCCAATGCAAACAGGGAACCCGGTCCACTTACTGGACCAGGTTCCCTGTTCTTCTCCCCCTGGTGGGCTGATTTGGGTTAGTTGCCCGTTGGTGCCGGGCAAGAGCGTTCCGAGGCGCTGAATGCCAGCGACGGTGTGGTCATTGGGCTCTGCGAGGTTTGGCCGCAGCTGTTCATCAGGTAGGTGACCGGGGCATTACCGGTGGTAACAACGAAATCGGTGCCGACAAACATATCGGTGGCGGAACCGGCAGCCAGCACGCCATCAAATACGACCTTGCCATCTACCTCGACCGTGACCGTGGTGTCCGCGGTAACGGTTACACCAATACCGGTGCGGTAGACGGTGGGTTCAACAGGTGCGGTGGTTTGTTCGTTGTTCTGGTTGTCTCCACCGGCATTGACCACCGGTGCTTCTGTTGCAGGAGGCGCGGTGACAACGGCGGTAGGAGCCGCGGGTGCGGTCGGCCGGGGTGTATCCACACTCTGGGTGGCAGCAAGGGTGGTTGTGGTTGCAGTTGGCAGGGTATCGAGCTCAGCCTGTGGCGAGAGCCAGATGCTGTAGCCCCAGGCGAACACAATGGCGGAAAGCACAACGCCAAAGGCCACAATTGCGAAGTTCGGGGTCCACATGCGTGGCATTTCAGTGGGCGTGTGGTGGACTGGGTTGATATCGTGGGCCGAGCCATCGGCCTCGCGGTACATATCCAGCACCTTGCCCGCATCCAGGCCAAGGTAATCGGCGTACTTACGGACAATTCCCCGAGAGTAAATCTTGGGTGGCAACGCATCGAAATTCTCATCTTCCAGCGCTGCCAGGTGATGACGATTAATGCGTGTATCGGCCTCTGCTTCACGAAGCGTAACGTTCTTGTGAGCGCGGGCTTGTCGTAGTGTTTCGCCGAACGTGGCCATGGATACTCCAGAGCTCTCCGTGCGCAGGTGCACGATCCCGTGGTGTCAAAGGTAGGTGAGCAGTTTGGAAAGCGGAACCGTGAAAGGTTGAAATCGGGCATGGGCGGCGTTTGCCCTTCCCGCAGCAATGGTTCCAGCCAACCATGTATTGCTTTCTTGAGTCTACTCCTTTTGGTTGTGTGAGGCGATTAATTTGTGCCTCATTTGTCAAATCAAACGTTCGTACAGGTGGTTTGTCAGGAGGTCAGCTCCTCCAGGTCCGGAAGCACCGGAGCAGGACGCTGCTTGCGCCGGGCGAGCATGCGATCCACCCGCGGGGTTGGCTCATCTGGTGTGTGCATTTCTTCCAGCCACACTTCCTCGTCCGCTGGTAGCCAGAAGCTGCCGAACGTGTGCTGGCAGGCCATATCGTCCGCATGCACCACACGCTGAACCGGCCCGGCAAACGCATTTGTGCAGCTGCCACGGCCCTCGACGCCGCTCGGACGGAAGCTGCGGCACATTCCGCAGACGCGGGGCACATCGGGAGCGATGGTGATGGGCGGGCGCTCGAACGGCGTTGATTCCTGGACCGGAACCAGGGGCCGACGCTGAGGTGATTCAATTCGCGGCTGTGGCCGCCGGGACGGTATGTCCTCCTGACGGGCCGGCACCGGCCGCTGCTGCGCCCGCATCGGCCGTTCGGCATGGTTTGCCTGCGCCTGCCGTTCAGGGCGGTTTGCCTGGACCTGCCGTTCGGGACGGTTTACCTGTACCGGTCGATCGGCAAGGCCCGCCTGTACCGGAGGCTGCACATCTACTGGAGCCTGTTTCGATGGCCCTTCGACCTGTACAGGTTCATCGGTCGTACGGATCGGCTGGCGGGGGTCGCGTTCTTCCCGATGCCCTTGTGTTCGCGCTGCTGCCTTTGTTGCAGGGTGGTAGCCCCGCAACGGGCTCGTCTTCAGTCGCTCGACCGGAGGTGCCGCGGGTTCGGGTGCGTGGTTCAGGCGTGGACGGCCTGTCACATCCGGACGCTGTGCGTCCGCTTGCTCTTCCTGGTTGTCATGAAGGTCATCGGCAAGGGGAACAGCCACCTGCCGGCGGGCACGCTCCTCCCGGAGGCGGCCTTCGGATTTCACCTCCCGGGCCTGCGAAACGATTCTCGCGGGAGCGGTCGGAGCGGCCATCGGCGCCATGCTGGCAGATATGCGCAGTGGCGTGGATGGTTTTGTTTCCGAGGGCCGGGCGAACGGCAGGTCGATGCCCGGCGTTACCAGCGGTACCGAGTTCCACTGCTCGCGCTTCTCCGGGTTATTCGAGGTCACGCTCATTTCAGCGGGCAGGCCAAGTCCCATCGCCTTATGGTCTTTTGGGGATTTCGTTTCCCGCATGAGCCGGCGGCTCCGTGGCGAGCGGGTAGCGCCGGGACGCAACCCGTCGTCCACTAGAGCGTCCTCATGAACCGGGATATCCGTTTCCGAGGATCGTTCGTCCTCCACATAGTCATCGGGAGGGAACACGGGTTTGGTGGATGCAACCGGTGGTTCCGGTTCGCTGCCTTGCTCTGGAGCAACAGCCGGTGTTTCGGCCTTGGGTTTTTCAATGGTTTCGTCGGCGAACGGTACCAGTTCGCGCTGGCGCGATTGCTTCTCAATATGGCGCTTGCGGGCACCAGCGAGCGCATCGCGGTCGCTGTTCATCAACAGCCGACGGCGTTCGTCTTGCAGGGAGTCGTTCCAGGAGCCCATTCCGGGGGCAACTGCACCGGAATCGACGACATCGTCGTCGAACGACGGACGGGTAGACGTGCTGCCGGCGATGGAGACAGAGGTCACTTCGTCGTCGTAGTGCATGTGGGCGGCAATGGGTTCGGGAAGTGCGGGTTGCTGCGGAACCTCTGGAGACGCTGGCTCGCTGTCATCGGTGGGGTCTTGCCACAGGCTCGTGCCCCAGCGGGTGCGGCAGCCGAGCTCGTTGGGGCGGAGCAACACCATTTCTCGCAGTGCCTTATCCCGCTTGGGATGCGTGCACTTGCCGTGTCCACCTGTTTCAGATTCAACGAAAAACCGGCATGTTCCGCATTGCCGTTTCTTCTCTGCCATAGGATGAAACCTTCACACAAAGGAAAATGGTGAGAGGCGGCAAGCGGATGACATAACTGGCTGCCGGATCCCCATCTCATAGCAACCAGTTCTTCTGTCTCGACAGCTTCTCCCCCGTCCGCTCGATTGTAGTAAACCTGGCTACCCTTGTCTAGGGGTCATCGTTCGTTCGTACAGAGCGAAAGTACACTATGAACGTCCGAAACTTCTAAGGAATTTTCACCGTAATCAAGCGGGTTTGCGAGGGTTTTGCGCACCGACGAAATTTACCGTGGAACGGGCCATCGACAGAATGTCATCGCCGGGGTGCGTACGTACGTATGTTGCCAGTAGCCCACCTTCCCCGTACACTGCCCTTACGTTACCGCAGTTGAACCCGGAGTTGGACCATGCTTGCCCTTTCCCGCAATGATTTGCGCCAGGTCGTAACCATGCAGCAATGCATCGAACTGGTGAAGTCCGCGTTCGTTGAACTTTATAAGGGGCGCGCAGACGTGCCGCTGCGTCTTGGACTGGACATTAATCCCGGAAAAGATGTCACATTGCTCATGCCAGCGTTCCTGCCAGAACTCGATGCGCTTGGCTTCAAGGTGGTGTCGGTGTTCCAGAGCAACAGTGAACGCAACATTCCTGTCACCAGTGCGATGGTCTGCCTGGCCGATGCCGAAACCGGCGTTCCCTCAGCTGTGCTCAACGGATCCTACCTGACCCAGTTGCGAACCGGGGCAGTCTCCGGTGCCGCGGCCGACCTTATGAGCCGGACGGATTCACGCAACCTCGTGGTGATTGGCGGCGGCGCCCAGGGCGTCACCCAGGCGGCGGCTGTGGCTGCTGTTCGAGATATCGCCACTATCACCGTGGTGGACAAGTTCGAGAGTTCCTACCCGCGCTTCCGGGCCGCTATAGAGTCTGACTGGCCGGAACTGGCAGGGAAGCTTTCGTTTGCCACCGATGGCGAAGAGGCGGTGCGCAACGCCGACATCATTTGCCTGGCCACCACCTCGAAGGAGCCGGTGTTCGACGCCAGCTGGGTGAAGCCCGGCACCCACGTGAGTGGTGTGGGATCGTTCACGCCCGAGATGCAGGAGACACCCGAAGGGTTTGTCACCAGGGCCCGGATCGTTGTGGATATGAAGGAGCATGCGCTCGCTGAAACCGGCGACCTCATTATTCCGCTTCAGAATGGTTCGCTACAGGAATCGGCTATCGCCGGTGAGCTTGGCGGGCTCTTGCTCGGGGAGTTCCCGGGCCGTACCAGCGAGGAAGAGTTGACGTTCTTCAAATCGGTGGGGAACGCGGTCCAGGATATGACCGTGGCCGCGTACGCGGTGAAGGCAGCCAGGGAGCAGGGGATCGGCCAGGAGATCGACCTGGGATGACCGTTAGTCGCAGCCGTGCCATTGGTACGGTGGTTATAGCGGCTATGTGTTGGGCCAGTCTCGGAACGGCGTATGCGCTGTTCCGGGACTGGTTTGCGCTTGATGAAATCACCATCGTCACGTTGCGCGGCACCGTCGCGAGCGTGGTTTTGTACGCCTGGTTACGGTTCAAGGGCCGGGTGATCGAGCTTCCCGCCAGGGCGGACATGGGCCGGATAGCCCTGCTGGGCCTCACGGCTGTAACCGGGTTCTACCTGGTGCTGATCTATGCGTTTTCGGCCACAAGTGTTCCCGTCGCGACTCTCATCCTCTACCTCGCGCCGTCACTCGTGGCATTGGGGGCGTTCCTCTGGCTGGGCGAACGGCTTAACCGAACGCATATTGCCGCGCTGGCACTCTCATTCGCGGGCTGCGCGCTGGTAGCGCGTATCTATTCACCGGGCGCGATCGCCGCCAACGGGTGGGGGCTGCTGCTGTGTTTCGCGTCTGCGGTCGCGTATGCCTCGTACTCGCTGCAGGTGAAGCCACTACTTGCGCGGGTGTCGTCGGACACCATCATCCTCGGACATCTTGTAGTGGGATCCGTCGGCCTCATCGTCGTGAAGCTTCTCGTGTCGCCGACCGAGTGGGCATCACCACTGGGGCTGGTTGTGCCCGGGCTCTTTGCCGGTTTGGTACTCACCGTTGTGCCGCTTGTGACCTATACCATTGGGTTGCGCGGGCTGCCTGCGGGCGAGGCTGCAACCATCGCCACCCTAGAACCGGTTTTGGCAACCGTCATCGCCTGGTTGGTGCTTGATGAGCGACTGGATGCGCTCCAGTTGTTTGGTGGCGGGCTGGTGGTCGCCAGTGTGGTGATCCTTGCCGCATCGGGGGCAGGGAGGTTTCGCAAACGCCTCGTCCCGGCGGCGAAGAGTTGACGGTTGTTTCAACAGGACTCTTAACGACAAACGGGCCGCGAACTCGAGTTCGCGGCCCGTTGCATTGCTTGCAGTGTTAGTCTGCGGCGGCCTCTGCCAGGATTCCCTCGTGGGCCGGCTTTGCCGAGATCGGGCAGGTGCCCGTCTTGCAATGGCCATCCACGATGTGCTGGCGGAACTCCTCTTCATACACATCCATGAACGCGACCAGCGGCACCGGGGCAACCTGGCCCAGGCCACACAGGCTGAGGTCGATGATGTGCTGGCTGGTGCGGCGGATGAGCGCCAGATCCTCCAGCGAACCGCGGCCGAACCGGATACGGTCGAGGATCTCGACCAGGGCCGGGTTGCCGAGGCGGCACGGCACGCACTTGCTGCAGCTTTCGTAGCGGCTGAAGGCCGTGAGGTAGCGGGCCATATCGACTGCGCATACGCTATCGTCGAACAGCACCCAGCCACCCGAGCCGAGCATGCCGTGGATATCGGTAAGCGAATCGAAATCAATGGGGCGATCGAACGCGTCCTCAACGATCGGGCCAGCGGACGCACCGCCGGTCTGGATACCCTTGAACGAGTATCCATCGCGCATGCCGCCGTAAATGTCGTAGAAGAGCTGGTTCATGGTCATGCCCAGCTCGACCTCCACCACGCCGTGCAGCTTGCTTGGGCCCTGCATGGTCATCAGCTTGGTGCCCTTGCTCTTCTCGGTACCAAGGCTGGCGTACCACGCGCCGCCGTTCACGATGATGTCCGGAACGTTGGCCAGCGTTTCGGTATTGTTGGCTACAGTTGGGCGCTTCCACAGGCCTTCTTCGACCGAGCGGGGTGGCTTGGTGCGCGGCTGGCCACGTACGCCCATGATGGAGTACATCAGCGCCGAGGCTTCGCCGCAAATGTAGGCACCGCCACCGGTGCGGACCCGAATGGCCACGCTCTTGCCGGAGCCGAGCACATCCTTGCCGATCAGGCCGAGGCGTTCGGCATCGGCAACGGCCTTACGGAATCGTCGAAGCCCGAGCGGGTACTCACCACCGAGGTAGTTGTAGCCGCGTTCGGCGCCGCAGGCGATGCAGGCGATGAGGATGCCTTCCAGCACGCGGTGCGGGTCGCACTCGTGCAGGTGGCGGTCCTTGTACACGTTGGGCTCGCCCTCGTGGCTGTTACATACCACAAACTTGGGCGTATTGGTGGCCTTGCGGCCGGATTCCCACTTGATACCGGCCGGGAAACCTCCGCCCCCTCGGCCCCGAACCTCGGCAGTAGTGACTTCGGCGATGGCCTCTTCCTGGCTCATCTCGAAGAGCACCTTGAAGTAGCCATCGTAGGCCCCACGGGCAATGGCGTCCTCAATGGAATCGGGTTCAATCACACCGGCATTTCGGGTGAGGATTTGTTTCTGGTGCGCGAAGAACTTGAAGGCGGTCAGCGGCAGGATATCACCTTCCGGCGCATCACCGCGAACGCCCACAGCGAGGTCATTGCGCTCACCGGCGATAACGCCGGCAACATCGGCCACGGTGACCGGCCCGTACACAATCGGCTGGGAACCAGGGCGCTTTACTTCCACCCACGGCTCCATCCAGAAGGCACCGTTGCCGCTAACTTCGCGCACAATGGCGTTGCCAGCTACCTGATGCGCTTCTTCCAGCACTTCCAGTGCGCCCTTGGCGATGCTGGACGAACCGACTCCTACGGACACCACCGTGGAATCGCCGTTCCACATCGACTCCCATTTCTGGCGAGCCTGGTCACGGAAGGCAAGGTACTCATCCTTGCTGGTCAGTTTTGTGAGGTGTTCGCTAGGCTTCGCGCTAACCATTGGTGGCCTCGCTTTGCTGCATGGCTTCCTTGCCCTGAATCGCCCGGTTCACCAGCTCGGTGAGCGATTCCGGCGTGACGTGGCCATGGTATACATCATCAATTTTCACCACCGGCGAGCGATCACACACGCCGAGGCAAAAGTTGGCGACCTGGACGCTCATCTGCTCGTCCGCCGTGGTATCGCCATCGGCTACGCCGAACTGATCCTGCATGGTTTGCACCAGCTTGCTGGAGCCCATCACGTAACAGCTCATGCCGTGGCAGAGCAGCATGTGGTGATGCCCACGTGGTGCGGTGCGGAAATCTGCATAGAACGTAAGGATCGCGAACACGCGAGTTGGTGTTGTGCCGAGGTGCTCGGCAACAACCTCTGCAGCCTCGGGCGATACCCAGCCGAAATGCTCGTTGATCTCCTGGCAAGCCGGCAGGATCAGCTCCTGGGCTTCCTCGTGATCACTGTACGTGAAGTGCGAGAGCATCTCGCGGACGACATCAAGATCGATGTCCTGCCGGCCAGTGAAAGGACTGGGTACGGGCCGGGGTGCATGTGCATGATTCGACTGAACCACTCGGGACTCCTCCCTGCTGCACCGGTGAATGAGGCGCAACAGTGCGCATTTCGCGAACTTCTACCATGCAGAGTATACCAGCGTACGCTGTTAGCTGGAGCGGAAAAGCCGCGCGAAGTCCCCGTCGAAATCCCGGAGGAAGTCGTGCAGATCCACGACATCGCCGGCGGTTACAGGCTCGCCGGTAGCCGGAGCCTCGGAGTAGATGGTGTCATCGTCGTCTTCGGTGTCGCGTCCGTGGGCGCGCATGGCACGCTGCGTGAGCGAACGTACCTCCAGCATGGCGTCCTCGGCGTTGCCATCGGCGGTAACCGCGGCAATGTAGTTCCGGCTGCGGCATTGCTCGCATTCCACCATCAGCGTCCAAACGCCGGGCTTGCGCTGCACCGATGTGATGTCGGTTACCTCGTAGGGTCGGTGGCAAACCACACAGCGGTTAAGCTGCCGCAGTACCATGTGCTTGATCTGGTCGAAATCTTCCATGTGTCTTTCCTTAAGGCGCCGTGCATGTGCGAAGGAGAGACGTGCGCCTTACGAACCGCGCGAACCCTTGTCGAAGTCATCCAGGTCCAGGGAGTTAATGAAATCGCGGAAAACGCCCAGGTCTGTTGATGAATCGGGTTCACTGGTGGGTGAATCGTGTTGTGCGCCGGGATAGAGGATATCGGATTCGGTCTGATCGACCGTTCCTTCTTCCATCATTGAGATCCCGGCTGCATCCATGACCGCATCGTCGATGAGGATGCGGGCGTCGCTGCGAATGGCGAGCGCCAGGGCATCGCTGGGGCGGGCGTCGATCTCGATGGTGCGATCGCCCACCACCAGCACGATGCTGGCGTAATACACCTTGTGATTAAGATCGGTGATGATCACGCGATCGAGGTCGGCTCCCAGCTCGTCCAGCATGGTGCAAACCAGGTCGTAGGGTAAGGGCCGGGTAGGGGCCACGCCCTGAAGTTCCAGCGCGATTGCCTCGGCCTCGTACGACCCGATCCAGATTGGCAAGTGACGGCTGCCGCCAACCTCACGCAGGATCACCACCCGGTTTTGGGTGACCATACTTACGCGAATGCTCTCGACGGTGGCTTCGATCACGGCGCTTCCTTTCACAGGGCCCTAGTGTACACCCGTCAGGGCGCGAGCTCCGGATATTCCGGATGATCTACTGTACCGAATTCTTCCGTGGGCCAGTACACCAACCACGCTTTCCCAATGATCCGATTTTCAGGGACAACGCCAAAGTAGCGCGAGTCCTGGCTGTTGCTGCGGTGGTCGCCCATGACGAAATAGTGGCCTTCCGGAACCGTGACATCACAGTACGGGAAGTTGGAAACGCTCTCGCAATCGTTGCGGTAGTTGCCGATGTACGGCTCGTCCAGCGGTATACCGTTCACCAGCACCTCATTGGCCGTCACCTGCACATGGTCGCCAGGCAGGCCGATGACGCGCTTGATGTACGGTTTCTGGTCGCCGGGTTCCGGTGGTGTGAAGACCACCACGTCGCCTCGGGTGGGTTCGCCCCAATCCACAATGGTGAACCAGTCCTTTTCGGAAACGCCGGGGAGCCAGTCCACGAAATCGCCAAGGTCGAGCTCGCGGTAGGCATTGCGGTTCACCAGGATCATCTCGCCATTTTCGAGTGTTGGCAGCATGGATGTGCCATCGACCTTGAAGTTCAGCACCACTGCGCGCACGGTGACGAAGATGAGCACCGCGAGCAACGCGGTCTCGATGATCTCGCGAAGGGCGCCGGTTTTCTTCTTCTCGACGGGACGTGGTTCGGAGGCCGTATCGGTATGGGCAATGTCATGGGCCGGTAGCGTTGGTGGCGTCGTCTCTGTCATGCTCTTCCGGTTTCATTGAGGACGGTGGATGCGCCGCAGATGCGCCTGATCAATGATGCCACCTTGGCATCGCTTCTGCACGAAAAAAGCTACCGGGATGAGCCTCGCCCATCCCGGTACGTCCGCTGGTGGTATGTAACGACCCACAGAAGTGGGCGGGTGGTGCGCTAGATTTCGTCTGCGCGCGTGCCCTTGTCGCGAATCACCCTCTCCTCAACGACCGGCTCGCGGGTTTCAGTGATGGTGGATGCAGTCTGCGAACGACCATGGTCAATCGCGTCGGTGGACTTCTTGTCTTCGCCGAGGCCAGACTCTTCCTTGAATCCGCGAATGCCCTTACCAAGGCCAGAGCCGATTTCGGGGAGCTTGCCGGCGCCGAAAATCACGATAACGATAACGAGAATAATGGCAAGTTCTTGCCAACCGAGTCCCATCATGTGTGTGTTCCTCCTGCTGTGGGATCGCCGCGGACGTTTCACCAGGCCAGGTTGTTTTCACAAGCCGGGGCCATGGAAAGTATATCCACTGACCGCCTTCTGTGCACGATTCCTAGCTGAGCGCGACGCTGCTGATGATGCCCATGACGACGAAAAAGACAGCAATGCCAACGGTGAACTGAAACAGCGTTTTCTCGAACCCGCGGCGCGTGCGCTGGATCGATTCGCCACCGCTGCCGAACTGCCCGCCGAAAGCGGAGCCCTTGGTTTGCAGAAGGAGCAGGAACGTGAGCACCACCGAGATGATGATCATCATGATATTGATCGCGATATCCACGGGTTGTTCGTCCTTGTACGTGTCCAGTGCCGGTGCGCGATGCGTGCATTATCGTCATCGCGTGCAGGTTTGAAGCGTAGCACCGCAGGCGCGCCAAATACAACGCGCCCGCAGCCATACCGCCTAGTCCACGTTGATTCCTGCGGCTGCCTCGATCATGGCGGCGAATGCCTCCGCCTTCAGGCTTGCGCCACCGATGAGCAAGCCGCCCACACTGGGTTTGGCAAGGAGTTCGGCGGCATTCTTCTCGTTGGCGCTTCCACCGTACTGGATGATGATGGAGCTGGAATCGCCGAATCGTTCATCGAGCACGTCGCGGATGTAGGCGCACATGTCCTCGGCGTCATCGGCGGTGGCTGCCACACCAGTGCCGATTGCCCACACCGGTTCGTAGGCCACCACCAGCCGATATAGCCGGTCCTCCGGGAAGCCTTCGAGCGCAGCCAGTAGCTGGCGCCGGACGACATCCTTTGCCTCACCAGCCTCACGCTGCTGGAGCACTTCTCCCACGCACAACACAGCGTGCAAATCCTGCTCGAGTACGCGGGTCAGCTTCTCGCGCACGACGTCGTCGGTTTCGCCATACAACGCGCGGCGTTCGCTATGCCCGACGATGATGTATGTCACCACTTCGGCCAGCATTTCGGCGGTCACCTCGCCGGTGTAGGCACCGGCGGTGGTGGCGGAGCAGGTCTGCGCGCCCATCCACACCTGGGTGCCGTCGCTGCCTTGCGCGTCGATGGTGGCGCGCAAGGCCTTCAGCCAAGGGAAGGGAGGCGTAACGCCAACCCATACCGATTCGCCCGCAGCTTTCTTGGCGGCAATGGCAGCTTTCACCAGGGCTTCCGCCTCGGCATACGATGTGTTCGATTTCCAGTTACCAAGCAGGAGAGGGGGAGTCATTTAGTCGGCCTCCGGGATTGCGGCGATACCGGGCAGGTCCTTGCCCTCCAGTAGTTCGAGGCTGGCACCACCGCCGGTTGAGATATGGTCGATCTTGTCCGCAAAGCCGAGTTGCTCCACTGCGGCCACAGAATCGCCGCCACCAATGACGGTGTAGCCGTCGGCCTTTGCCACCGCTTCGGCAACGGCACGCGTGCCACCGGCAAATGCCGGATTCTCGGCCACACCGAGCGGTCCGTTCCAGAGCACCGTCTTCATGCCCGTGATCACGCGGGCATAGGCATCGGCGGTTTCCGGCCCAATATCGAAGATCGACTGGTCCTCCGGGATCGCGTCGACCGATACGACGTCACCGCGTTCGGCCTTGATATCGCCCGCGACCACGGCGTCGGTTGGCAGGTGCAGTTCCACACCGGCGTCCCTTGCGGCCTGGATAATCGTGTTCGCGAGGTCGGCCTTGTCCGCCTCCACAAGGCTGTTCCCGACCTCCTTGCCCTGCGCCAGCAGGAAGGTATTGGCCATGCCACCACCGATGAGCAGGTGGTCCACCTTGCTCACCAGGTTCTCCAGCACGGCGATTTTGTCGCTCACCTTGGCGCCACCGATGATGGCCGCGAACGGGCGCTCCGGGTTATCGAGCAGCTTGCCGAGCGAATCGACTTCCTTCTGCATTAGCAACCCAAGGTACGCGGGCAGGTGATCGGCCACACCGGCGGTGCTGGCATGGGCCCGGTGGGCGGCGCCGAACGCATCGTTCACATAGATATCTGCGAGGTCGGCCAGTTCCCTGGCCATGCCCGGATCGTTCTTTTCCTCGCGCGGGTCGAAGCGCAGGTTCTCCAGGAGCAGGACGTCGCCATCCTGCATCCCGGCAATGGCGGCCTGAGGGATGTCGCCGGTAACTTCCGGCACCATGGTGACTGGCTTGCCGAGCAGTTCACCAAGCCGCGTGGCGGCAGGGGCGAGGCGCATTTCTTCCACGACCTTGCCCTTGGGACGGCCGGCGTGGCTGCACAGGATTACCTTCGCGCCATGGTCGACCAGCCATTCAATGGTTGGCAGGGCCGCGCGGATGCGCGTGTCGTCGGTGATCTCCCCGTTCTCGAGGGGCACATTAAAGTCAACGCGGCAGAGGACACGCTTTCCGCGCACATCTGCCGAGGTCATCGATCGTTTGGTCATGGAGGTGCCTCATTGGAGTGATTGAGACAGGTTCGGGTGTGGCCGCGGCCACACCCGATAACGTTACGTGTTCGGCTAGGACTCGAAGCCAGCCTCACACATGAGCGCACACAGGTCGGCAACGCGGCAACTGTAGCCCCATTCGTTGTCGTACCAGCTCACGACCTTCAGCATGTTCTCGCCCTGCACCATGGTGCTGAGCGCATCGACAATGCTGGAGCGGCTGTCGCCACGATAGTCAGAACTCACCAGCGGTTCCTCGGAGTAGCCGAGAATGCCCTGCAGCTCTTCGGATTCCGCCGCGGCCTTGAGGGCCTCGTTCACGGACTCAACAGTTACCGGCTTGGTGGTCTCTACCACGAAGTCGACAATCGAGACGGTTGGGGTCGGCACGCGCAGGGCGAAGCCATCGAACTTGCCCTTCAGTTCCGGCAGTACCAGCGCTACAGCCTTGGCCGCGCCGGTGGTGGTGGGAATGATGTTCTGGGCCGCACCGCGGGCACGTCGCAGGTCGCGGTGAATGTTGTCCTGAAGGACCTGATCACCGGTGTAGGAGTGCACGGTGGTCATCATGCCGCGCTCGATGCCAAAGGTATCGCTGATAACCTTGGCGACCGGTGCAAGGCAGTTGGTGGTGCAGCTGGCGTTGCTGACGATGTGGTGGGTGGCGGGATCGTACTGACTCTCGTTAACGCCCATACAAATCGTGATGTCCTCGCCCTTGGCGGGCGCGGTGATCATCACCTTCTTTGCTCCGCCGCCGTCGATGTGGGCGCGGGCAGCTTCTGCATCAGTAAATCGACCGGTGGACTCCACGACGAGCTCAACACCCATCTCGCCCCAGGGGAGCTTGCCGGGATCGCGTTCTTCAAAGACGCGGATCTTCTTGCCGTCAACGGTGATGCCATCCTCATCGGCGGTGATTTCAGCATCGAAAATGCCGTAGGTGCTGTCGTACTTCAGCAGGTGGGCAAGGGTGTGGTTATCCGCGAGGTCGTTTACGGCGGCTACTTCGAAGAGATCACCAAAGCCACCTTCGTGGATTGCCTTGAAAACCTGCCGGCCGATACGACCGAAACCGTTAATACCGATCTGATACGTCATTGGGTCCTCCTGTGAGGTTTGCAGGGCGCATCACACATGATGCTCCTGCCGAAGCGCTATGTACTTCTGCCCGTAGTTTACCAAGACACAAGCGGTTCGTGACGCGCTTCACGAACTAAGACTGTCGGGAAAACTATGCCGTTTCGGAATATTCCAGCGGGAAGCTGGCCGCCTTGTGGCGCTTTGCCAGAGCGATGAGCACCTCCGCGAGTTTGACCGGATCGTGGCGGAGGGGATTCTTGTCGTTCACCACGTCGGCCGCGATGATGCGCACGCCCGAGGCGGACTGCTCCTTGCCGTCGTACTGAACGGCTTCTACCTGCCACTCGGGACGGATCGCATTGGCATCGGGCGTGTGGCTGTTCACCACGCTGTAATCCAGTTCACCCTCGCCGACGTAATGGACAATCTGCTCGATATGTTCCTCGTAGCCCATATGGTCGGTTTCGCCATGTTGGGTCGCCACGTTGCAAACATACACCGTTGCTGCCCGGCTCCACCGGAGCGCTTCCCGCACGCCTTCGACAAGCAAGTTCGGGACCACGCTGGTGTACAGACTGCCGGGGCCCATAACGATGAGATCCGCATTGAGAATGGCAGCGAGCGCCGGCTGGTAGGCCTCTGGCGCGGCGGGCTCAAGGAAGATCTCCTTGATCCGGTCGCTATCGTGCGAGAGGGCGCTTTCGCCCCTAACCACCTGGCCATCTTCCATCTGTGCGCACAGGGTGATGTTCTCGAGCGTGCTAGGCAGCACACGCCCGTTCACCTTCAGCACTGCTGCGCTTTCGATGACGCCCTGCTCAAAGCTGCCGGTGACCTGCGTGAGGGCGGTGATGAAGAGGTTACCGAAGGCGTGCCCGGCGAGTTCAGAACCCTCGCGGTCGAAACGATAGTGGAACAGGCGTCCCATCAGGCTTTCGTCGTCTGCCATCGCCACGAGACAGTTCCGGATGTCGCCCGGGGCGGGCATATTGAACACGTTGCGGATGCGGCCGGTGGATCCACCATCGTCGGCGACAGTGACGATGGCCGTGAGGTTGATGTCGTGGAGCTTAAGGCCTCGCAGCAGGGCGCTCAGGCCGGTGCCGCCGCCAATGGCAACAACGTTCAACTTCGGCTTGTTCCGACCAAACCGATCCTCCCTCAGGATGTCGGCCCAGTCCCGGCCGCTGGTGTTGGCCTCGAGAACGGGTGTGATCAGTGAAGAGGAGAGTTTATAGAGGGTGAAGACGAAGAAGAGGAAGCCGAAACCCACAATCAGCAGTTCGCGCCAGGGGTGCCCAACGTGCTGCAGGGTGAGCCATTCGACGTAGGGCTGCAGTTTCTTCGGGAAGTTGTAGTTGTCGTAAACCCAGGCCGCGCCCATAGCCAGCCCGAGGCTGATGACGATGAGTGCAAGCACGAACAGGGCCAGCCAGCGCTTTACCTGCAGGCCGGGTTTCAGCCACAATCGCAAATTGCGAAGGTTCATATTTGGTCCATGCTGGCTAACGCGGGAACGCTACTACCAACGATTTGTACGGTTGTATCCACAAACGGCCAAGGGCCTGGCATCGCCTCTGCGGTGCAAGGGAGTATACCACCGCCCATACCCAGCATCATGAACGGGCCGACTCGGAGAAGGACGCTACCAGGCAATTATTCGGCGCAAAGCGGAAGGTGACGCTGAAGCCGTTCCCGGGTACTCCGGTGGCTTGGTGAATTCGATCGAATAGCGACTCCCACCCCTCGGATTCAAGACGGGGATCACGCAGGGTCCACCCGGTCGCCGTCCTATCGCCCTCTGCCCGGATAAGGTGGCCATGCACCTGGCCGATATCCTGCCGCACACCGCCGTTTATCACCATCTGCCACTGTGCCGGCGCTGGATCGGCCAGGGACCGTGCCACGGTGGCCATCTCCCACAGGATGGCGGACTTCCGGGCGATGGTGAGGGATGAAGCATCCAGGGAAGGGAAGGGGACAGTGGGAACCACCAGGATGTGGGGATCGAAGGACGGACGGGGATGGCGAAAGGCCACGATTGTGCCGGAGCGGGCCAGCCGCTGCAATGGAAGGAAGCGCTCCACCAGGCAGAACAATCGGCTCGCCAGCGGGTGTTTGCCGATGGCACGACCGATATCAAACGCCTTTTCCTGAACCCGCATCATTGTTTCCCTCCGGCAATACGACAGATTTTGGGCGTGATTGCGTTTACCATTGCAACGGAACCCAAATGACGAGACGGAGAACGCATGGTCCCTCTTGCTCTTGCCCGCAAAATCATCGCGCCCTCGCGCGCCAGTACTGCTGCAAATATGCTTGGGTTTATTGTGCTTTGTTCGCTGGCGCGGTTGGCCCTGCTGGCCATTCCGGCGCACGGCTACGATGCGTCGGTTTACCGCCACTGGACGTGGCGATTGGTTCACGAGCCCATTCAGCGGTTCTACGTCGACGATGGCCGTGCGTTCCCAGACCACCTCCCGGGCGACATGTGGCTCCTCAAGCTTCTTGGGGAGCTGGCGCACTTTGTCTATCCTGGAATCGATTTCTACAGCCTTGGATACACCGCCGTCATTGGCGGAATGGTAACCGGTTTCGATGCGCTGCTGGCGCTGGTGCTGTGGAAGATCGGTGTGTATCTCGGATCGGAACGGCACGGAGCGATCGCGGGCCTGGCCTATTGGTGCATGCCGGCCCCGATCTTCGTGGCGAGTGTGTGGGGGCAAACGGACGGCATCGGCGCGGCGATTGCGCTGGTTGCGCTTGCGATGGCGATTCGGGGCAAATATTCGTGGGCATTTGTCGTGCTCACGTTATGCGTGCTGGTGAAGCCGCAGTATGCACTCCTCGCGCTGCCGTTGCTTGCCGGGTGGTGGCATGAGGGGCGGGGCACACCCGTGCAATGGGTGAGGGACGTGGCGGCGACTGCGACGGCGTGCCTGGTGACGATGGCAATGATCATCGCGCCGTTCGATATGAGTATCGCCGGCGAGTGGAGACGCTGGAGCCTGGTGGATCGCGTCAGGGCTTCGGCGGATCTCTACCCGGTCAGTTCGTTGGGAGCACATAACCTGTGGGGTGCGCTGGACCCGCTTCGTTGGCCGCCAGACGACCGCGTACCGTGGCTGCTGGGCCTCAGCCGCCAATCGGTCGGCCTCCTCCTGTTCGCAATGGTTGTGGGAATAGTGAGTTGGGCACTGCTCAGACGTTGGCAAGGTGCAATCACGCTGGTGCTCGCCAGCAATGTGCTCATGTTCGGGTTCTTCCTGGTGACTACCCGCATGCACGAGCGCTACCTGTTCCCGGTTCTTGGCATGAGTTTGCTGCTGGCCGTGCTGGATGCCCGTTACTGGCGCTATGCTGCCGCAGTGAATGCGCTGGTTTTCGCAAACATAGCTTTACGCTATGTGTGGCCCTCCAACGATACGTGGACCGGTTGGCGATATGTGCTTGGTTTTGGATGGCTGGAAAATAACACTACCGTGTGGATGCTGGTACTCGCCACCGTGCTGCTGTTCGTGTATCTTGTGTGTCAGTTGATGCAGAAACCAGTGCCGAATCGCCCTTGACACCTAGTACGTTCATGGCGTATCATACAGGTTCGCGTATTGACCGCGCGGCACTTTTCGTGCGAGGCGGTTAAGGCGCGGAGAGTGTATGGACTGGGCGACACGTTGCGGCGAGCATACCATGAAAAACGACAGGGATTTTGGGAGGGGAGCAGTGCGTCTCCTTTCTCGTCGTGGTGTGCAGAACGAACGGGTCGTGACTCCCTGATACAGCTTCGCATAGCTCTCACCGATTCATTCCAATTTCATACGTAGGTCCGGGCGCGCGATCCCTCCTCGCTTGCCCGCAATCTCATGTCCCTCGGCTTTACGAATCCGGCGGCATGAAAGGAACGGTGAATGGCTGTCCAACCAGATCTGCGGAATGCCTCCATGGTGCACGATCCTGCGGTATTGCAGGTCGCGTCCAATGTGGGTATCAACCGCAAAACCTTCTCTCAAATTCCCCTCGTGTTGGAAATCCCCAACCTGGTGCACATTCAGCTGGAATCCTTCCAGTGGTTTGTCCAGGAAGGGCTGCGTGAGCTGCTCGAAGAGATCTCCCCGATTGAGGATCATCACAAGAAGCTGAAGCTCACTATTTCGGATCCCCGGTTCGATGATTACTGGACCCGTATGCCGGATGGACCGGAAAAGGAACGGGCCAAGACCGACCAGCGCGTGGCCGAGGTGTTCTGCCGCGAACGCGACCTCACCTTCAGCGCGCCGTTGCGTGTGAGTGCCCGGCTCGAATCCGTTTCCGAGCACGGCGAAATTCGTGTGGAAACCGATGAAGACATCTTCCTCGGCGATTTCCCGATGATGACCAGCGACGGCACCTTCATTATCAACGGTGCCGAGCGCGTGGTGGTATCGCAGCTTGTCCGCAGCCCGGGCGTCTACCTGGACCGTGACATCGATCCGGCCACCGGTCGGTCGCTGGCCAAGGCCAAGCTCATCCCGAACCGCGGTGCCTGGCTCGAATTCGAGACCAGCAACAAGGACGTCATCTCCGTTAAGGTCGACCGCAAGCGCAAGATGCCGGTGAGCATCCTGCTCCGCGCTGTCGGCATTGTGGAAGACGATGACCTGCTTGCCGCTGTTGAGGCTGTGGATACCAACCCGGACCACCGGTACATGGCGTCCACCATCGAGCGCGAGAACACCCGCACCCAGGAAGAGGCGCTGATTGAGCTGTACAAGCGCCTGCGCCCCGGCGATCCGCCGACCAAGGACAACGCGGCCAACATGCTGGAGAACCTGTTCTTCGAGCCGCGCCGTTACGACCTTGCCAAGGTGGGCCGGTACAAGCTGAATGCCCGCCTGCACGAGGACGATCCCGCCAACCGCGTGGAAGATCGCGTGCTGCGCAACGAAGACCTGGTGGCGATCATCCGCGAGATGATCAAGATCAACAACGGCCAGGGCAAGATCGACGATATCGACCACCTTGGCAATCGCCGCATCCGGTCGGTGGGCGAACTCATCCAGATGCACGTGCGTACCGGTTTCCAGCGCCTGGAGCGCGGTATCCGGGAGCGCATGACCCTGATGTACCCGGAGCGCGAGAAGGCCGGTGAGACCCTCAAGCCGAAGGAACTCATCAGCACCACCCGCCCGGTGATGGCTGCCGTGCGCGAGTTCTTCGGAAGCTCGCAGCTCAGCCAGTTCATGGACCAGCTCAACCCGCTGGCCGAGCTCACCCACAAGCGCCGACTTTCCGCGCTTGGTCCGGGTGGCCTTAGCCGCGACCGTGCCGGCATGGATGTTCGTGACGTTCACCCGAGCCACTACGGCCGCATTTGCCCAATTGAAACCCCGGAAGGCCCGAACATCGGCCTCATTGGCTACTTGGCCAGCTACGGCAAGATCAACCCGTACGGCTTCATTGAAACGCCGTACCGCCGCGTGATCTCCGTGCTCGATCCGGCCAAACCGATGATCCCGCTGGAAGGCCAGATCGTTCGTGAGGATGTGGTTAGCGAGGATGGCGAGGTTATCGTCACTAAGGGCACCGAACTGTCTGCCGCCGACGTCGCGAAGATCGAAAAGTCGGGCACGAAGCTTGTTCGCATCAAGCCTGTGGTCTCCGCTACCCATATCGATTACCTCTCCGCCGATCGCGAAGAGGATCAGCTCATCGCCCAGGCGAATACCGAGCTGGATGAGCAGAACCGCATTGTTGCCGACGAAGTGGTGGTTCGCCGTGTTACCGGTGGCCACAGCTTCCCGACCGTGCCGGCGCACAACGTGAATTACATGGATGTGTCGCCGAAGCAGGTTATCTCTATCGCGACGGCGTTGATTCCGTTCCTGGAGCATGACGACGCCAACCGCGCCCTCATGGGTGCAAACATGCAGCGCCAGGCCGTGCCGTTGCTTCGGCCGCAGGCTCCCATCATTGGTACGGGCATGGAGTACTTCGTGGCCCGTGACTCCGGCCAGGTGGTTGTCGCCCAGGAGCCGGGTACCGTGAAATCGGCTTCCGGTGAGCGCATCGTGGTGGAAACCGACGATGGCTACGAGAAGGTGTACGGCCTGCGAAAGTTCGTGCGCAGCAACCAGGACACCACGATCAACCAGCGGCCGATTGTGCACGCCGGTGATCGCGTGCTTGCCCGTCAGGTGATTGCCGATTCCAGTTCCACGGACCAGGGCGAAATCGCCCTTGGCCAGAACGTGGTGGTAGCGTACATGACCTGGGAGGGCGGCAACTTCGAGGACGCCATCCTGCTGAGCGAGCGCCTGGTGCGCGACGATGTGTATACAAGCATCCACATCGAGAAGCACGAGGCGGAAGCCCGCGATACCAAGTTGGGCCCGGAAGAGATTACCCGCGATATCCCGAACGTTGGTGAGGACAGCCTCGCCAACCTGGATGAGAACGGCATCATTCGCATTGGCGCCGAGGTGCACCCAAACGACATTCTCGTCGGCAAGGTCACCCCGCGCGGTGAAACCGAGCTGAGCGCCGAAGAGCGCCTGCTCCGCGCCATCTTCGGTGAGAAGGCGCGTGAAGTGAAAGACACCAGCCTGCGCGTACCCCACGGTGTGCACGGCAAGGTGATTGATGTGAAGCAGTTCAGCCGCGAGGCTGAAGAAGACCACGAGCTGCCATCTGGTGTGAACCAGAGCGTGCGCGTGATGATCGCCCAGAAGCGCAAGATTTCTGAAGGCGACAAGATGGCCGGTCGCCACGGGAACAAGGGTGTTATCAGCCGCATTCTTCCGATCGAAGACATGCCGTACCTGCCGGATGGAACGCCGGTGGATATCATCCTCAACCCGATCGGCGTGCCGAGCCGTATGAACCTGGGCCAGATCCTGGAAACCCACCTCGGCTGGGCTGCGAATGCCATGGGCTACAAGGTAGCCACACCGGTGTTCGACGGTGCCGAGGAAGCAGATATCCGCGAGGCGCTGCGTGAAGCTGGCCTGCCGGAAGACGGCAAGGTGGACCTGTACGACGGCCGGACCGGCGAGAAATTCGATCGCCCGGTCACCGTTGGTATCACCTATATGCTGAAGCTGGCCCACCTTGTGGAAGACAAGATTCACGCCCGCTCCACTGGCCCGTACAGCCTCGTTACCCAGCAGCCGCTGGGTGGTAAGGCCCAGTTCGGTGGCCAGCGGTTCGGTGAAATGGAAGTGTGGGCGCTGGAAGCCTACGGTGCCGCGCACATCCTGCAGGAGATGCTCACCGTCAAGTCCGACGATATTGTCGGCCGCGTGAAGACCTACGAGAGCATCGTAAAGGGCGAGCCGATTGGCGAGGCCGGCGTGCCGGAATCGTTCAAGGTGCTGGTGAAGGAGCTCCGCAGCCTGGGCCTTTCCATTGACGTGATCAATGAGGACGACCAGACAGTGGATATCAACGAGGAAAGCTCGCGTGATCTCCTCACCAACCTGGATCGGATTAACCTGAGCGGCTTCGAGAAGGGCGCTGAGTAACAGTGGCGAACGCTGGAGGAACAATGGAAACAACTAACACATCGTATGGCGCCACCACTGCAATGGAACCGGCCAACGCGGGATTCTCCCGCAGCGACCGCGACAAGAAGAGCCAGGTGCTGGATGTCAACAACTTCGATGCCATCCGCATCCGCCTTGCCTCCCCTGAGACCATCCGTGGATGGTCCAGCGGTGAGGTGGTGAAGCCCGAAACCATCAACTACCGCACGCTCAAACCCGAGCATGGCGGCCTGTTCTGCGAGCGCATTTTCGGTCCCACGCGGGACTGGGAGTGCTACTGCGGCAAGTACAAGCGCATTCGCCACGCCGGCACCATCTGCGACAAGTGCGGTGTGGAAGTCACCCGCAGCAAGGTTCGCCGCGAGCGCATGGGCCATATCAACCTGGCCGCGCCGGTCGCGCACATCTGGTACGTCAAAGGCACGCCCAGCCGGCTCGGCCTGCTGCTGGATATCACCCCGCGCAACCTTGAGCGCGTGCTGTACTTCGCCAGCTACCTTGTAACCGACGTGGATATCGAGGCCCGTGACCGGACCATCGAAGAAATCCGCGAGATGTCCGATGAGACAATCGCCGAGCTTCGCGCCGAAGCCGAGGCCGAAATCGCCCGCATTCGCCAGGATACCCAGGCGAACGTCTCCGATGTCGAGGAAGGCGCGAGCGGCCTGGTCGAGCGCTTCGAGCTGGAAATGCGCGAGAAGCTCGAGGAACTGAAGGAGAGCTACGAAGAACTCGTGGCGACCCTGGAGGGCCAGAAGGGCGAATCCTCCGACCGGCAGTTGACTTGGGAGCGCAAGGTCATCGTCAAAAAGGGCACTGCCGTTAATGACGATAGCCTGCAGCGGGCGGCAGACCGGTACGAGGAGCGACAGCAGCAGATCCGTGAAGAAGCCGACCAGCTTCGTTCCGGTGGCGATGCCATGTCCGGCGCCGAGGGCGACCTGATTACCCACGAGGCCAACCAGGAGATCAAAAAGATCCAGGCCGCGATGGAGGAGAAGGTCAAGCTCGAGGAGCAGCAGCGCGACGACATCCTGAAGTCGGTCACGCGGCTGGTCGAGCGCGAGATCCTCACCGAGGCCGAGTACCGCGAACTTACCGAAATCCTGCCTCCCGGCGTATTCACGGCAGGAATGGGTGCCGGTGCGGTGTTCGATCTCATCACGACCAAGATCGACCTGAACGAGCTGGCGCTGGAACTGCGCCAGGACATGCAGGCAACCAGCGAGAACAAGCGCAAGAAGGCCACCAAGCGCCTGCGCGTTGTGGAAGCGCTGCGCAAGAGCGGCAACAAGCCGGAGAGCATGATCTTTACCGTGCTGCCGGTGATCCCACCCGAACTGCGCCCGATGGTGCAGCTGGATGGTGGCCGCTTCGCGACCTCCGACCTGAACGACCTGTACCGTCGCGTGATTAACCGCAACAACCGCCTCAAGCGATTGCTCGAGCTCGGTGCGCCGGAAATCATCGTCCGCAACGAGAAGCGCATGCTGCAGGAAGCTGTGGACGCGCTGATCGACAACGGTCGACGTGGTCGCGTGGTGTCAGGATCGGGCAAGCACAAGCTGAAGAGCCTTAGCGACATGCTGAAGGGCAAGCAGGGCCGGTTCCGCCAGAACCTGCTTGGCAAGCGCGTGGACTACTCCGGTCGTTCCGTGATCGTGATTGGTCCGGAACTGCAACTGCACGAGTGTGGTTTGCCGAAGCGCATGGCGCTGGAGCTGTTCAAGCCGTTCGTGATGCGCCGGCTGGTGGACCAGGAGTTTGCACACAACATCAAGAGCGCCAAGCGCCTGGTGGAGCGTGTGAACCCGGTGGTGTGGCAGGTACTGGAAGAAGTGATTAAGGAGTACTACGTGCTCCTCAACCGCGCCCCAACCCTGCACCGCCTCGGTATCCAGGCGTTCAAGCCGCGACTCATCGAAGGTTCAGCCATTCAGCTGCACCCGTTGGTGACCACCGCGTTCAACGCCGACTTCGATGGCGACCAGATGGCCGTGCACGTACCGCTGAGCAAGGCTGCCCAGGCTGAAGCCGAAGAGCGCATGCTGAGCGTGCATAACCTGCTGGCCCCGTCCAGTGGCGATCCGATTGTGGCCCCGAGCCAGGATATCGTGCTCGGCATCTACTACATGACCAGCGAGGTCGATTTCGAGAACGCCCGGATGAACGGCACTGTGCCGCGAGGCTGGGGCAAGCGGTTCGGAAGCCTGCGCGAGGTGGAGCTCGCCTACGCAAGCGACCTGGTCGACCTGCAGGCCAAGATCTTCGTGCGCACCGATCGCGACGGCGGCGAGACAAAGATGGTGGAAACCACCGTTGGTCGCGCCCTGTTCAACAACGTGCTGCCGGATTCGCTTGGCAAGTACTACAACGAAACACTCGGCAAGAAGGGCCTTCGCAAGGTGGTGGCGGATTGCTTCCGCACCTACACGAACCCGTTCGACACCGCGAGGATCGTCAACGATATCAAGACGCTCGGTTTCCGGATGTCCACCAAGGGTGGCCTCTCCATCGCCCTCTCTGATGTGACGATGACCGAAACCAAGCCCGAGATCGTGGCAGCTGCCGAAGAGGAAGCCGCACGTATCGACTCCGCGTGGCGACGTGGTTTGACCTCGGAAGAGGAGCGACTGCGCGAACTGGAGCGCATCTGGAACGATGCCCGCGACCAGATCGCCTCCGACGTGGAGCAGCGCCTGATGGGCCAGAACTCCGTCTACATGATGGCGGATTCCGGCGCGAAGGGTTCGATGAACCAGATCAGCCAGATGGCTGGTATGCGCGGTTTGGTGCTGGACACCAACGGCAAGATCATCGATATCCCGATTAAGGCGAACTACCGTGAGGGCCTCACCGTGCTGGAGTACTTCCTCTCCACCCACGGTGCCCGCAAGGGTATGGCCGATACCGCGATCCGTACCGCGGACTCCGGTTACCTGACCCGCCGCCTGGTGGACGTGGCGCAAGACGTCATCATCACCCTGGAGGATTGTGGTACCGACCACGGCATGCTCGCCCTGCGCGTGGATTCCGACGGCAAGCCGTACTCGGACGATGAGTACCGCAGCCGCATCCTTGGCCGCATCCTGGCCGAGGACCTAGTCCACCCGGAAACCGGAGAGATCATTGCCGTTCGCGGCGAGGAACTCACCGAGTTCAAGCAGATGGAAGACGGCTCTACGCTCGATGTTGTGGCCCAGATCATTGAGGCTGGCCCAGACACCCGGGTGAAGATCCGCACGGTTATGACCTGCGAGGCCGAGCACGGTGCCTGCCAGCTCTGCTACGGCCGCAGCCTTGCTACAGGCAGCCTGGTGAAACTGGGCGAGGCCGTGGGCGTGATTGCGGCGCAGTCGATCGGCGAGCCGGGTACCCAGCTCACCATGCGCACCTTCCATAGTGGTGGTGTGGCGCGTACCGATATCACGACCGGTCTGCCGCGTGTTGAGGAGCTGTTCGAGGGTCGCCAGCCGAAGGGTGCTGCGCTCATGGCCAACCGGCCGGGCAAGGTCACCATCCTGCGGGACGATACCGGAACGACGCTCACCATCAGCTCGGAGGACGAAACCAGCTGGCGCCAGGAACTGCCGGAAGGCTTTGAACTGCAGGTGCAGCCGGGCGACGAGGTACAGAAGAACAAGACCGTTATCGCGAAGAACGACGCGGATGACCGCATCTTCAGCGATATCGACGGCCAGTTCTTCTTCGATGACCCGACGCTGTACGTGCGTCAGCGGAAGATCGAGACCGAGGAATACCAGATCAACGTGGATGACACGCTGCTGGTAGAGGACGGCGACGAAGTAACGGCCGGCACGCAGCTGACCTACGGTAACAAGGACCCACATCAGATTCTGCGGACCCTCGGTGCCGAGGAAACCCAGCGATACATCATCGACGAGGTGCAGAAGGTGTACCGCCAGCAGGGCGTGAACACCAACGACAAGCACATTGAGGTGATCTGCCGCCAGATGCTGCGCAAGGTGCAAATCCAGTACCCCGGCGATACCGACCTGCTGGAAGGCGATACAGTTGATCGCTTTGAGTTCAACAGCAAGAACGACCACGTGCTCGTTCAGGGTGGTGAGCCGGCAACGGCCCTGCCAATGCTGCTGGGTATCACCAAGGCCAGCCTGGAAACCGACAGCTTCCTCTCGGCAGCGTCGTTCCAGGAGACCACTCGGGTGCTTACTGAAGCCGCCATCAACGGCAAGGTGGACCACCTGCGCGGCCTGAAGGAGAACGTGATCATCGGTAAGCTGATCCCGGCCGGCTCGGGCTTCGATGCCCGCCGAAAGCGCAAGGAAGAGGAACTGAGTGCCCTCGACCAGGCGTCGCTGGAGGCGATGGGTGTCAGCACCGAGGTTGCGGAACCTGCGGAAGAAGACGACTACCGTGAGCTGATGGAGGCTGGCGTGATTGCCGCCGAGGCAGCTCCGGGCGAACACTCCGGCTTCGGGATCGTTACCGAAGACGATGTGGACGGCGCGGGCTCGTAACCCGCACAGGAAAGCCCCGGCATTTGCCGGGGCTTTCTTCGTTTACCCATTGCGTCTGTGGCGCTAGCCTTCCGGCGTGGCCGCTGGCTCCGTGTTGGGGTCGAATGGACCCTCGGCGTAGATCACGGTGGTTTGGCCCTCGGGTGCAATGAAGACCGTGTAACGCAGCATCCCGCCTGCATTTACCACGTCACCACGAACACGTAGATCGCCTTGATCAGGAATGTTGAACGAGATGACATACACGCCGGCTGGAAGATCCGAAACCCGGTAATGACCTTCATCTGTCAGCGTGGCGCTGGACTCGTCGAGGCGCACAGACTCATCGTTGACGCGTTGGAGCGTAAACGAGGGCGGACCGTCAGTATTGAGGGCGCAATTCTCCATTTCCGGAACAGTGAGATCAGTAAGCGGGACGTCACACGTGGTCCGAATGATATCCAGCCACCCGTTGCCTGTGGGGCGTTCACCGACCAGGTAGATGCTCACGACGGTCTCTTCGCCGCCGGTGATCTCGGCGTTGTAATGATCGTCCTCGGCCGTCGCACCAGTCACCACCACCTGGAAGCTGTCGCTCTCGGCCGCGGCCGGTGTGATGTACCAGGTGCCAGCGGACATCTCCGTCCACGTCCATGTGCCGTTCTCGTTGAAACCGTCATCCGGGATGTTGAGATCCAGGGCGTCATCCTCACGGCCGGACGGATGGATGTTCACGAACCATGGCTCCACCACGGCTGTGCAGCTGCTGGCATCCGAGGTGGGGTCAGTGCCCGCCGGACAATCGAACTGCTCAATGGTGAGCGTGCCGGTTTCGCCGCTATCGAGCGAAGGAAGAGTAACCTCCGGGCCGATACTGGCGATCAGGATGACCGCGTCGGACGTTGCCGTGATCTCGACAGCGCCGGTAACAGTGATCGATTCACCGGCGGTTCGGTCGTACGACGAGTTCTCATCATCGACCAAGGTCACTGAACCGCTCGCCACATGCAGCAGGAACGCGAACTCGTTATCCGGGGTATACGAGTCTGCCGCCCCTGACGGCAAGTCGACCTTGAGGAGCTCCACGGCACGGGTGCCGGTTGGCGTCTGGATACCATTGCTGGAGTAGGTGCCTCCGAGGCTCTCACTGTCCAGAAATATCTCCGTGTACGTGCTGCCGCTCTCTCCCTCAACACGCTGGACTGCACCACTGGGATGAAAGGACGCGGCGCCTTCACGCAGGTAATCGCCCCTGCCAGCAGTCGAATCCGCGATTGTCAGTGGGCCGGAACTCGCATACACGAAGCCGGTGGACGCCTCGCCTGCAGCCGTGTTTTGGTCGTTTCCGGCTTCCACCTGTGCCACTTGCCACATCATGGTCGTGCCATGAAAGGTGTCGACCCCGTGCGCGATGACCGCCCGCGAACCAGGGGTGGGTTGTTGTGCGGTGGCCGGGCCCTGCCCAAACATGGTTGACGCTACGACCAGAAAAGCCACGGCGATAGTTAGCAGCCGTGAGTAGAGTTTCTGCACGCTATTTTCCTTCTTTTCAATGCGACTTGTGCTGAAAGGCATTGTATACCAGCGCGGCAGAAGGAGAGCGGCGATAAACGCGCGATGACCATTAATAAGGTCCTGGTGCACAGATTTAGACAGCGCGGTTAATCCCGAGCGTTAAAGCGTTGACCCCTGGGACGCGGGTGCCGTGTGCAGCAGTCATTGGGGACAAATTGCTATCGGAACAGTGGGAATATCTGATACCAATACTGGCGATGCGTTGGCCTGAATTATGCAGGTTATGCACGAATCCCTGATCGTTCCCGACACTTCTGTTTGTGAAGTATCGGGCGCGGGGGTACAATGCGGGTACCCTCACGGGAATAGATACGCTGTGCCCGAATCCGGGCACCGTAGAAAAAGGAGCACGATTTATGGTTTCGAAGAAGATCAACCGTCGTGGATTTGTCCAGGGATCTGCCGCTGGTATGGGCGCAGCGATGCTGGCTCGTCAGGGCTTCGCCCAGGACGCCAGCCCTGCGGCATCCCCCGCTGCCGATGTTCCTGCATATAACGGTGAGGAAGTCACCATCACTTACGGCATTTGGGATAGCGCCCAGCAGGCCGGTATTGAGCAGCAGATCGCTGCGTTCAAGGAAGTTCAACCGAACATCACCGTTGAGATCCAGCTCACACCGTGGGCCGATTACTGGACCAAGCTGCAAACCGCTGTTTCCGGTGGCCAGGCCTTCGACGTGTTCTGGCTTAACAGTGCCAACTGCCCGGTCTACGCCTCCGCTGGTGCCCTGGTGCCGGTGGATTCCGTGTTCGGCGAGGGTGGTCTGGATAAGTCCAACTACCCGCAGCAGATCCTCGACCTCTACAACTTCGAGGGTGTGCAGTACGGCACGCCGCGCGAGTACGACACCATCGGGCTGTTCTACAACAAGGACATTTTCGATGCAGCCGGTGAAGCGTACCCGGATGACACCTGGGACTGGGACAAGTTCCGCGAAGTGGCCGAGAAGCTGACCGATGAGGCAGCAGGGCAGTACGGCGTGGGCCTCAACCTTGGTGGCCAGGAGAACTACACCAACTTCGTCCTTCAGAACGAGGGCCGGTACCTGAACGATGAACTCACGGAGTGCATCGTGGCGTCCGATGGCCGTGCTGGCGAAGCCCTGCAGTGGGTCACCCAGTTCTACCTCGATGGCCTCACCCCGGGTCCCGATATTCAGCAAAGCAACCCGGTGGCGGAAACGCTGTTCCCGGGCGGTGTAGTGGCTATGCTGCCGGGCGGGTCGTTCCGCGCCAAGACGTACCACGACCTTGGAATGAACATCGATGTCGCCCCGCTGCCGAAGGGCAAGGTGCGCGCTACTGTTATCCACGGCCTCGGCAACGTGGTATGGAGTGGCGGCCAGCACATTGGTGCATCGCTGGAGTTCGCCAAGTTCCTCGGTAGCGAGGAAGCCGAGCGCATCCTTGGAGAGAGTGGTATGGGCCTGCCGGCATACAACGGCCTTGAAGATACCTGGCTTTCCAGCCTCGAAGGCATGAACGCCCAGGTATTTGTGGATGCCGCCGAATACGGTGTGATCCCGCAGGATCCGGTGGTTGGCCCGGCATGGCAGGGCACGCTGGGCGAGGAAGTGAACAAGGGCTTCGCCGGCGAAACACCGGTTGAAGACCTGCCGCAGGTGATTGAGGACGCGGTAAACGCAACCCTTCAGGAATCCTAGGCCGGCTTCCGTTCCGTCAATAGAGAACAGGCTGCATGCCCCGGTTTCACCAGAGCCGGGGTATGCGGTATTCTGAACCATCACGCAATGGCGCAGCCGGGGAGGAGCACCGTACATGCGCGCACCAGCCGCACCGATAACCCGCGGGCATGCTACCTCGCACCAATCCAGTCAGGGCAAATGGGGTTACCTGCTCATCTCGCCGATGATGATCGGCTTTACCATCTTCTTCCTCATCGCCCTGGGTGCCTCGCTTGTCTTGAGCTTCACCCGCTGGGACCTGCTTAATCCCCCTGTCTTCAATGGCCTCGCAAACTACCGCCGCATCTTTAGTGACGGTACTTTTGGCGAGGCACTGTTTAATACCTTTGCCATCGCTATCCCCAATGTCGTGCTGCGTATTTCCATCGCCCTCGGGTTGGCCGTAGCACTGAACTCCAAAATCGCTTTCCGCACGTTTTACAGGGTCGTTTTCTTCCTGCCGGTGCTTACCATGCCGGTGGCGGTGGCAACGATATGGAAATGGATCTTCGACCCGAAGTACGGGCCGGTGAACGGGGTGCTGGCACAGTCCGGAATCGAAGGGCCAAGCTGGCTCTTTCACCAGGGCACGGCCATTTTCGCCGTTGTGATCGTGTTGCTCTGGAGCGGCGTTGGCTACGACATGATCATCTTCCTGGCCGGGCTACAGGCGATCCCGCGGGATTACTACGAGGCCTCGGCGATCGACGGCGCCAGCGGTTGGCAGCAGTTCCGCGATATCACGGTGCCGCTACTCACGCCAACTACCTTCTTCCTCAGTGTCATCGCGGTGATTTCGTCACTCCAGGTGTTTGACCTTGTGTACGTGATGACCCGGGTAGACACGAGCAACCGCCTGCCAACGCTGGTGTATTACATCTACGAACGCGGCTTTGAAGCAGGGCAAATGGGATACGCCATCGCCGTCGCGTGGGTATTGTTGCTGCTGATCCTCGTCTTCACATTCATCCAGTTCCGGTTGCAGCGAAGGTGGGTGCATTACCAATGAACAGACGCACACCAGGCTGGTACATCTCCCGCATTTTGCTGCACGGCATGCTGATGACCTTTGCCGTGATCTTCATGTTCCCGTTTGTGTGGAGCCTGTTGACCTCGTTGAAGACAATGCCGGAACTGTTCCGGCCTATGCCGTCGGGCAGCCTCTCGCAGGTCATCAACTACATGATCCCGAAGTTCTGGCGATGGGAGAACTACCAGCAGGTGTTCGAAACCGTGCCGTTTGGCCGCTTTTACCTGAACACCATCCTGGTAACCATTGCCCGAACGCTGGGTGGCGTGTTCATTGCGTCGCTCGCCGGGTTCGCGTTCGCGCAGTTGCGGTTCCGTGGTCGGGAAGTGATCTTCTTCATCTTGCTAGCCGGGTTGATGGTGCCCGACCAGGTGCTCATCGTGCCGCGCTATATCCTCATGCGCGAGTTCGGTTGGCTGGATACGTACCAGGCGCTCATTATCCCGCTGCTGTTCAGTGCCTTTGGCACCTTCCTGTTGCGGCAGTTCTTCCTTGGCATACCGAGAGACTTCTTTGAGGCGGCAGCGATAGAAGGTGCCAATCCCTTCCGGATCTATTGGGATATCTACTTGCCGCTGGCCCGACCAGCGTTGAGTGCGTTCGGGTTCCTGACCTTCCTCTGGAGCTGGAACGAGTTCCTGTGGGCGCTCACCATCACCAACTCCACCGACATGCGGGTACTCAGCGTTGGGATCGCCCTGTTCGAGGGCCAGTACAACACCAATACAGCGGTCATGCTTGCGGCTGCCAACCTGGCCACCATTCCACTGATCATCTTGTTTATGTTCTTCCAGAAGCAGTTGGTGGAAGGCATCGCCCTCACCGGCGTGAAGGGTTAGTGGGGATCGTCCTGGGGAAGGCTGCTACATGGATTCGGACAAGCTGGGTTACCTGGCCGAATTCATCCGAATTCGCAACGTAGCGGACCAGGGTATAGCGAGGTTTATTGGCCGCGCGCCACATCCGGACAGTATTGCCGCATTCGTCGCATCCAGAATCTTCGACATTGAGTTGCAGCCGACTCCGGGCCGTGCGAGGTTTCGCTCAGGACCGTTCAAGGATCGCTCTGTCCAGGTCCAGTACGCCAGCCGCAACAATGGAACGCTGGCTATGGTGAAGAGTGACCACCCCGCGGACCACCCGGACGTGTACCTTGTGATAACCGGCCAGAGATCGGATGTCACGCCTGTTGTTGATACCGTCACGCCATGGGTCGTTACCAACGTGTACCTCTTCAGGACGGAATGGATCATCGATCGCCTGATTTCCCACGGGATCGAGATTGGTACCGCAACGCACGTCCCCAAACACCTGTGGGAGCAGGCAGCGGTATATCCGAAAGCGAATCCGTCCCTCTATCCGATCTCGTCCCGCCAGCGTTCGGCACTGGAGTTATTTGCGCCAGTGTTTGATGAGGACTAGGACGCAAAAGAGCGGGGCCATTGGCCTCGCTCTTTCACCTAACGGGTTGCGGGGTTATTCCGGTGCCTCGGTTGACTGCCTCTTCGCCCGTTCTTCTTCGAGCAACTGCTTCACAAACTCGATATTGAACTTCGTTCGGTCCGGGAACTTCTGCTGGGTGGAGAAATCCTCGAAGCTGATCCAGCCGTCGTACCCGATATCAAGCAACGCGCCGATGAGCGCGCGGATGTCCGCTACACCCTGGTGCATCGGCCAGAACTTGGTGCGCCACTCCACGGTGGTATCTGGTCGGGTCTTGAACGGGAACACTGTCGCGTTCTTTACATGGACCAGCGCCAGGTACTCGCCAAGCATTTCCAGCCCGAGGCGGTAGTTCTCGTATCCCTCGTACACCATGTTGCCGGCGTCGAAAATGACGCCGACGTGCTTTGGATCCATGCCATCAACAAACATACGGGCGGCACTGGCACTCGGGCAGATCGTGCCCATGTGGATTTCGACCAGCGCCCGCACGCCGTTCTCTGCCACCAGCTTTTCGATCCGCCGGTAGTCCTCGCGCGCCTGGTTCCAGATCGGCATGAATGCCTGGTCGCTGCTGTACTGCGGGACATTGATGCGCAGGCTGGGCGCGCCGATGGCCACGGCGTTTGCGACGGCCTGCTCGATATCCGCCCAGGCGTCGTCGCTCCGCACGTAGGTGCCGAGGTTCGGCAGTTCCAGGTCATGTTTCTCGCTCAACGCCTTGAGCCGGGCGACTTCGCCCGCAAAGGTGGAGGCGGGCACGGTGCTCTTGTTGCCGTGCCAGAACTCCATGCCCTTGGGGTTGGGCGGCTCGTCCACCACGCGTAGTTCCCACCCGTTATAGCCGAGCTCCTGGAGGCTGGGGGCCAGTTCTTCCAGTGTGACGGTAGGGGAGGCGACAGTGAAAAATGCGTACTTCATAGGGGACAAGGCCTTTTCCGAACACGAATATCCTGTTGATGGGATTGTAGAACGAAGAAGGATTTCGGGGTGGACTAACCGTTGGCGTTGCGGTAGATGCCGAGGATGATATCCACGGCTGCGCGGGCTTCCTGCCCGGCGACGTACGGTTGCCTGCCCTCCGCAATGCAATCGAGGATGAGCTGAAGCTGGCGGCGATGCGCCAGGCCCCACTGCTCGTTGGGCACCCATTCGTCCACCAGCCGGTGGTCATCGTCGGTGAGTTCGATCTCTTCCGGGGCCGTGTCGGCTTCCCATTGGGTGATGGCGTTCTGCTCGAGCGTGGCCCGGCCCGCGGTGCCAATGATTTCCAGCCGGAAAGGGTAGTCCTTATCGGCGCAGGTGGTCGCGGTGATGGTGCCAAGCGCGCCATTGGTGTACACAAACGCGGCTGCCGCGGTATCTTCGGTCTCGATGCTGTGGTTGAGGGTGGATGTGAAGGCCTTGATTTCCTGCACCCCGCCCATGATCCACTGGAGTTGGTCGACCAGGTGGATTGCCTGGTTCATCAGGGCACCGCCGCCATCCAGCGCCCAGGTGCCACGCCAACCGCCGTTGGCATCGTAGTAATCCTGGCTGCGGTGCCAGTACATGGTGTAGTTCGCCAGAATCGGCTTGCCGAACGCGCCCTGTTCCAGTGCGCGCTTCACCCGTACCATATCGCCGCTGAGGCGGTTCTGGAAAATCACGGCAAGGTGCACGCCGGCCTCATCGGTGGCCTGGATCATCCGGTCCAGCCCTTCCTGCGTAATCGCCATGGGCTTTTCAGTGATCACATGCTTGCCGTGCTCGGCGGCCAGCACTACCTGGTCGGGATGCAGCCCGCTAGGCGTGGCCACAATCACCACATCAATATCGGCATTGGCAAGCATCTCGGGGTAACTGGTGTAGTGGGTGCCGCCGTACTTTTCTAAGAACGCCCTGCCGGCATCTTCACGAGGTTCAGCCACCGCGACCAGGCTCGCATTCTCGATGCCTGCGAGTGCGCCGGCATGAATCTCGCCAATTGTTCCCGCGCCACTGATGCCAATCCTGAACTGCTGCGCCATGCTTGGAGTGCTCCTTGGGTTGCTTTTGCTGCTATTTGATTGGGCATCATTGACCAGTTACAGGATACGGCAGAACGAGGCCGGAACCAACCAGATTATCAACCTCACTCTGCCGGCAGTGCCGTTGACCCCGGTGTTCCGTTCATGCCAGGGCTGAGACGGTCCAGCCAACTCCGGTGAGGACGACTGCCATGGCGATGAGCGGAAAAACGGTTCGCTCCCCGATCGTGGGGTTGTCATGCCACGCCCACATTTTGACGCCTACCACCGCAATCGCTGCAGCACCGGTGACGAGGCACCATTTCGGGTCCGGAGCCACGAGAAGCGACGACAGCATAGCGAGGGAAACCGAGGCGATGGTCAGGAGCCAGCAGGCGACCCGCGCCCCCTGCGAGCCCAGTTGCACGGTGAGGCTCCGAATGCCAGCGGCGCGATCGCCCTCGATATCAGCGATGGATTGGGCTATATGAACGGCAACGAGAGCCGGAATGGCTATCGGGTAGAGGAGGAGCACTGCAGCCGGAGGATCTCCCAGGGCAACCCATACCCAAATCGGCAGCAACGGGATAGCCAGGACATATGGGAGCCACGACCACATGGTGCGCTTGAACCAGAAGCTGTAGGCAATACCGATCCCGGTGCCGAGCGCGCAGAGGATCCCAGCCAGTATCGAAAACCGCATGCTGCCGATCACCATCAGCATGAGTCCCACGGCAACCATGCAGTAGGCTCCGCGTGTGCTGACCAGGCCCGATACCAGTGGCTTGTGCGGCTTGGTGACGCGGTCGAGCTCGATATCGACGATTTCGTTTGTCGCGCCCACGGCGAGCTGGCCACCGAGCATGGCGATCAGCAGGCTCGCAAGCGGGGCTGCTCCGGGATTCCCGCCGGTGACGATGAACGCGAAAGCCGCTGTCGCCAGCAGGACAAACACAATGGGAACGGCATGGGGCAGCACCAGCCAAGCGTGGAGGGTGCTCCGGAAAGAAGGAGATTTTTTAGTCCTCATAGACCTGCAACCCCTGGTGGCGCTGGTACTGGAAGAGACGTGTCGTGCCGGGATTACTGACGGAGTTGTGGCATCAGGACCTCGTTGGCGTTCTCACACTGCCTGCGTACCTGATACATACCTCGATAATAGGGGACATCCTCAGGCCGATATGGATTGGTAGCAAGATCGTCTATACGGGCTGCAGGCGGGTATCGGCGAGAAGGGAGCGAGGTTGAAATTGCTCTCCGCGGCACGTATTATTGATAGCCGTGGTCACTTTCGTAGTGGCCGCATTGTTTGATGATGCCCACTGGCCAATTGAGTTGCTTGTGCCTTGGGGTGTCAGTAGTTACGAGTATCGTGTCCGGTGAGTTCGCAGCAGAAGCTAGCTTCTGAGCACGATCACACCCATCACGAACAGGAGCTTTTCGTGCCGACGATCAATCAGTTGGTTCGCAAGGGCCGCAAGAGCGTCAACAAGAAGACCAAGAGCCCAGCCCTGCGCTTCACAAACAGCAGCATGGGCCGCTACAGTGGCACCCTCCGCAGCGCGAACTACGCGCCGCAGAAGCGGGGCGTGTGCACGCAGGTCAAGACCATGACGCCGAAGAAGCCCAATTCGGCACTGCGCAAGATCGCCCGCGTTCGCTTGTCGAGCGGCGTCGAAGTAACGGCGTACATCCCGGGTGAGGGACACAATCTTCAGGAGCACAGTGTGGTGCTGATTCGCGGTGGCCGTGTGAAGGATCTTCCCGGCGTGCGCTATCACATCGTTCGCGGTGCCCTTGATGCTCGCGGTGTAGAAAACCGCAAGCAGGCGCGGTCGAAGTACGGAGCCAAGGCGCCCAAGGCCTAGCACCAGTGGTGCCTGTACCTGGGTGGTACTGCCTGTGTGGCAGGACTGAGTGAGTTGAGATTGCGAAGAGCGGAACGGGAGCCTCACTGGCTGCCCCCGCTTTTTCGTGTGTTCAGCCGCTATTGCGCCTTGCGAACCTGAGAAGTACGTATTTTGGATGTTTTTGTCGGTCTTCGGTGGATGCGCGCATGCGCCGAGGCATGTGGAAAATGACGCGGCCAGGCGGCCTTTTGCAGGGTCCGCTTGATGGTCGCAATGAACGCCGGTTGCATTAGGGATTCGAAGGCACCGAAATCCGGATCCGACGAGTAACCGGTAATGAGGCAGGAGTAACAATGCCCAGACGATCGAAGGTTGAACGTCGCATTCCCACACCAGATGCCCGCTACAACAGCGAGCTGGTGGCGCGATTTATCAACAAGGTGATGCAGCGCGGCAAGAAGGGTCTCGCCGAGACCATCGTGTACGACGCACTGCAGACCATCCAGGAGCGCACCGGTCGCGATGCGCTTGAAGTGTTCGAGCAGGCCATCAGCAATGCCACGCCACTGCTGGAAGTGAAGCCCCGCCGCGTCGGTGGTGCTACTTACCAGGTGCCGGTGCAGATTGAAGGTCAGCGCCGAACCAGCCTGGCATTCCGCTGGCTGCTGGCGTCGTCCAAGGCGCGCGCTGGCAAGACCATGAGCGAGAAGCTCGCCAACGAGCTTCTGGATGCCTACAACGGCACCGGTGCCACGATCAAGCGTCGAGAAGATACGCACCGCATGGCCGAGGCCAACCGCGCATTCTCGCACTTCCGCGTCTAGCACACGGTTGGACCCTGGCAGGAGATGCCGGTCCGAGTGCTGCAGGCCACAGGCTTGCGCGCATCATCGCGCTCCGGCGCTCTTCAGCACCGTTTCGGGATAACACCCGGGACGCAGGGACCGAACAAGGCTGTTCGGTAGAGGCAATGGCACAGTTCTGTGCCTCGCGAGGATAAGGATTAATGAGTCAACCGAATGGGGCCACGCCCATGGAGGCCCTCAAGAACACACGCAATATCGGTATCATCGCCCACATCGATGCGGGAAAGACGACGACTACCGAGCGCATCCTGTTCTACACCGGGCGTGTGCGCAAGGCTGGGGAAACCCACGAAGGCGCTGCCACCATGGACTGGATGGAGCAGGAGCGTGAGCGTGGTATCACCATCACCTCCGCAGCAACCACCTGTTTCTGGGAGAAGGATGGCGTAAACACGCGCATCAACATCATCGACACCCCGGGCCACATCGACTTCACCGTCGAGGTAGAGCGCTCCATGCGCGTGCTCGATGGCGGCGTGGTTGTGTTCGATGCCGTTGCCGGTGTGGAGCCACAGTCCGAAACTGTGTGGCGCCAGGCCGACAAGTACGGCGTGCCGCGCATCTGCTTCGTCAACAAGATGGACCGCACCGGTGCCAACTTCGATCGCACTGTGCAGATGATCGTGGATCGCCTCAAGGCCAAGCCGGCTCCGGTCCAGGTGCCGATTGGTGCCGAGTCCGACTTCGCTGGTGTGATCGACCTCATCAATATGAAGTCCATCATCTACACCAACGATGTTGGAACCGATATCCAGATCGGTGAGATCCCGGCCGAGTACCAGGAAAAGGCCGAGGAGGCCCGCACCTTCCTGGTGGAGGCCGTGGCTGAAACCAACGAAGACCTGATGATGCAGTACCTCGAGGGTGAGGAAATCAGCAAGGACGCCCTCATCGAGGGAATCCGCGCCGCGACGCTGAAGAGCGAGATCGTGCCGATCCTCTGTGGTACCGCCCTTCGTAACCGCGGTGTGCAGCCGATGCTGGATGCCATTGTGGATTACCTGCCGAGCCCGTTGGACCTGCCGCCGACCGCTGGCCTCGATCCGAAGACCGGAGAGGAAATCACGCGCCCGGTTGATCCGGATGCGCCGCTTTCCGCCCTCGCCTTCAAGATCGCCAGCGATCCGCACGTCGGTTCGCTTACCTTCACCCGCGTGTACTCCGGTACGCTCAAGAGTGGTTCCTACGTGCTCAACAGCACCAAGGACAACCGCGAGCGCATCGGTCGATTGCTGCTCATGCATGCCAATCACCGCGAGGAAGTACAGGAAGTTGCCGCCGGTAACCTCTGTGCCGTGATCGGCCTCAAGAACACGACCACCGGCGACACGCTCTGCGAGCCGTCCGACCCGATCGTGCTTGAAACCATCAACGTGCCGGAGCCGGTGATTTCCATCTCGGTAGAGCCGAAGACCCGGTCCGACCAGGACAAGATGAGCGCCGCACTCGGCCGCCTTGCCCAGGAGGACCCCACCTTCCGCGTTCGCACCGACGAGGAAACCGGCCAGACTGTGCTGAGCGGTATGGGCGAGCTTCACCTCGAAATCATGGTCGACCGCATGATGCGCGAGTTCCGCGTGGAGGCCAATGTTGGCCGCCCGCAGGTTGCGTATCGCGAAACCATCACCGCTCCGGTGAAGGTGGTTGGCCTGCACAAGCGCCAGACCGGTGGTTCCGGTCAGTACGGCCACGCAGTGGTGGAGTTCATTCCGCAGGAGCGTGGTGCCGGCTACGAGTTCGAGGACGCCATCGTTGGTGGTGCGATCCCGCGCGAGTTCATCAACCCGATCAACCAGGGTATCCAGGAATCGCTGCAGAGCGGCGGTAAGGCCGGATTCCCGATCGTGGATGTGAAGGCTCGCCTGGTGGATGGCTCCTACCACGACGTCGACTCCTCGGAAATGGCCTTCAAGATCGCTGGCCGCCTCACCGTGCGTGAGATGGTGCAGAAGGGTCGGATGGACATCCTCGAGCCGATGATGAAGGTGGAAGTCATCACCCCGGACGACTTCATGGGTGATGTGATCGGCGATATCAACGCTCGCCGTGGCCAGATCAATGGCATGGAAGAGCGCGCTGGCGCCCAGGTGATCAACGCCTTCGTGCCGCTGAGCAGCATGTTTGGCTACACCACCGACCTGCGCAGCATGACCCAGGGTCGCGCCATGAGCTCGATGGAGTTCGATCATTACGCGCCGCTGCCGCAGAACCTCGCCAACGAATTCGTTGCCAAGGCGAACCGGGATTAGCGCGGTATAATGGGCAATTGGGCCCGCTGAAACTTCAGCGGGCCTTTGGAACGCAAGTTCAGGAGTACGGATCACAATGGGTAAGGCAAAGTTTGAGCGAACAAAGCCGCACGTGAACGTGGGCACCATTGGTCACGTGGACCATGGTAAGACGAGCACGACGGCGGCGATCTCCAAGGTGCTGGCGATGAAGGGCCAGGCCAAGGTACGCGACTTCAACAGCATCGACAACGCCCCGGAAGAGCGGGAGCGCGGGATTACCATCGCCACCTCGCACATTGAGTACGAGACCGATGCCCGCCACTACGCGCACGTTGACTGCCCGGGTCACGCCGACTACATCAAGACCATGATCACCGGCGCGGCCCAGATGGATGGTGCCATCCTGGTGGTGAGCGCGCCGGACGGCCCGATGCCGCAGACGCGCGAGCACATCCTGCTGGCGCACCAGGTGCAGGTGCCGAGCATCGTTGTCTTCCTGAACAAGGTCGACATGATGGATGACGAGGAGTTGCTGGAGCTGGTCGAGCTGGAAGTTCGCGAGCTGCTGAGCGCCAACG